>DATCKN010000045.1:0-1629 GCA_036562185.1 Thermoclostridium sp. | reverse complement strand
TTTTAAAGAATAACCTGAATAAGTAAAATTATGTTTCAAATTTTACATAATTAAAAAACCGCCGGGAAAGGCGGTAACAGTCAAATATGTAACCCTTCCCTACGCCGGTATTACCCGGATCAGGTTTTGCGGTCGGAGTTGATTACTCCCTCTCAGCCGTTCATTTCCGGCTCCCGCAGGCATATATCCAATTGAATTAATACCATAATAATACTCGTGTTCTCTATTGTCAAGTAAAATTAAAAACGCTTATGGCACATAATTTAAATTATGCGAAGCTTTATTGACGGAATTCGCAGCATCTCTTTCCGGTAACTGGAGAATTATTGTGCAATACCGGAAACTGTCGCTTCATTTGAAAGAGCTGTGCAGTTCAGCTTGGGCAAGCCGAAACTCGCAAAAATGCTTTAATCCGCGGGTCGTGCTTCGGGTGTTTTGTCTCCTTGAGCAACAAAACACCTGCCAAAACACCCGCTCATAATTATAAATTAATCCAACGTTGGGGTCTCCATATCACGGGTCGTTCGCCTTCACGCTCTTGACTACATGGTATGCAGCATAGCTTCGAAGTGTGTTGCTCTGCGTCACCAAAATCACCCGAATCACCCGCTGTTTTATGCAGTGCGTTTTCTGCTTTTAAATTATCCCAAAGGTTTATTTGGACGCGTTTTTCAAATTCACTTAACTCACGCTCATAATGTATAAAAGTATGTATTTTCTCAGGTAAAATTTCTCCCCAGTCACACTTCGATGCAATTGTGCCATCGGAAGTTTCAACATGCTGTGGAAGCTGAACAACACTGATTTTACAGTCTGCTTCTCTTAATGATTGGCAGACAAATGAAAATGCACAGGCCGAATTAAAATCTGAATCAGAAAATCAAAACTGAAATGCAGGTAACATCTGGTTAAAATTTTCCAGCCAAAAAAAGTATAACTGCTGTTTCTATAATGCATATTGCAGGAATGCCTATCATAAATTTTTGATGCCGCGTTTTATGATGAAAAATACGGCAACCTATGTAAACACCCAGGCCGCCGCCCAGTACGGCCAGTAACATAAACCTTTTTTCCGCCATTCTCCATTTTTTATGTATGGCCCAGTATTTATCAAGTCCGGTTATAAGAAATCCGGTAATATTTATTAATATTAAATAAACAGTTATATAGGTTTGTAAACTTTCCATAAGTAAATTTTTATCCTTTATCAAAAAACTATTTCTAAAACCAGGCAGGCAGAGTTTACCCCCTGCCTGCCACAGGTTTATAACTTAATGTATTAATCGTGAATAAGATAAGGCCTGTTCACTGTCTTAAGCCTGTATTCCAAGCAGCTTAAGATGTCTTCCAATGTGTTTCTTTAATGCCTCTCTGTATTCTTCTTCATATTCGTATAAAACACTGTATAATTCATCCTTAAACAAGGATTTTCCATTTGCATCCTTTGCCTGCAATATAAGACCGTAAGTAATATGCAATACCTGCCTTGAATCATCCTTGTTCATAAGCTCGGGAAGCTCTGAATCCTTCAGCTCATCCAGGGCGGGTATATTCTCCACCTTGGCACCGATGTGGTAATACTTCTTTGCTTCCTCAAGATGTTCCAGTGCAAAGGCATGCATTCTTCTG
>DATCKN010000043.1:0-32538 GCA_036562185.1 Thermoclostridium sp. | reverse complement strand
GCAAGTGTGAACAGCGCTATGGCAACGCTTGCTGAAAAAGGACTGGTTATTAACGAGAAATACAAGGAAGTATTTTTGACTCCCGCCGGGCTTGAAAAAGCCAAATCGACATCTGAAAAACATCAAATCATACAGAAATTTTTAATGGATGTTTTAAAAGTGGATAAAGATATTGCTGACAAAGATGCATGCCATATAGAGCACGTAATCAGCAGCGATTCGGTAAACGCCATGCAAAAATATATGGAAGCCAATAAGTCAGTATAAACCTTTATGAATATAAACCGGTTACATACTTTGTTATGTTTCCGTATCCGTAATTTCCTGCCATCAGCTTGCATATGAAGGGGCACCGGCCCCTCATATACATAAAGCTTAAACCGGGCTTTTCCTTTACAACCCTTATATGCTGTAATATGCGGCTATAGGTATTGAATCCCGACTTACTGCAATACTTCCGCAATCCTTTATGGCCATAGTATAATATAAACCGTTTCAAAAAAACCTGCTTACATTGAGTTATATAATCATATGCGCAATCTGGTTAATCAGCCCTGCAACAAGTAAAGCATTAATAACCGTGGAACATGCAATGGCAAGCGCTACTTTTGAATTGAATTCCTTGGTCAGAATTCCGAATACCGAAAGGCATGGCAAATACAACAATGCCACCGTTCCGCCCACAAATGCCTGTAATGCCGTTAATCCTTCGATTTCCAGCAGAGGAGCCACAGCCATCTCGCGGCGGATAATACCCAGTATCAGTGCAATTACTGCTTCCTTAGGCAATCCAAGCCATCCGCTGACAATGGGCTCCAGATATACGGCAATATAATTCAACAGACCGGTTTCCTTTAATAAAGCCGCAACTAAAATTGAAAAAAGCATTGGCACTTCAGCGTCTACCAAAAAATTCTTCATTCGCAGCATTAACTTTTTCCCATATGCCTTTGCATTAGGCATCAATAAATTGGGAATCTCGATAACCAAAGGATCAACCTTTCCTTTTAGTACTCGTCCCAGAATACCGGATACGGTCATCATGACAGCAAAAGACAAAAGGAACATCAATACCAGCAACAAGGGTGAAAAATTGGCAAACAGGCTGATAAGCGCTCCTGTTTGTGAAATACATGGCACTGCGAAACAGATAACAGATGCTATAATCAATCGTTCTTTCTTCGTTGTTGCGGTTCTGGACCCAATAATAGCCGGTACCGCACAGCCATAGCCCATCAAAATGGTAATCATGCTGCCGCCCTGGACTCCAAATTTACGCATTATATTGTCAAAAAGGACACTTAATCTTGGTAATATACCCGAGTCTTCCAGGAACGAAAATACAACATAAAACAAAAATACATACGGAAGAATCAGTGTAATAATCCATTCAAACCCGATAACAAATATACCATACTCGCCAATAAGAACATTCAGCAAAACGCCTTCCGGAATAACTAAAGAAAACAATTTTCTGAAAAAAGGAACTATAATTCCATCTACCAGCGGCAGTAATATACCATCCTGCAGCACTTTTCCGAAGCCTACGATAACACCTATTGACAAGATAATAACCAATAATGCTATTGGAATACCGGGCCATGGCTTTAGCATACTGCTTCCCAGCTTGTCCAGAAAACTTAATTCTCCATTTACCTGTTTCTGAACTTTGGCAGCAATTTCTTTAGCCCTGTCCCAGACATCCATTTCATTTTCTTTACATCCAGGGCAAGAAGCACAACTGCCGCATATATTTTTTGGCTGGCTTAAAACTTTCTGTAAAGCTTCTTTAAGATCTTTAATCCCCTCGCCTTTTACAGCTACCGTAGGAATTACCGGTGCTCCAAGTTCTTTTGAGAGCAAACCCGCATTTATTTCATAACCATGCCGCTTAGCAACGTCAACCAAATTTAACGCATATACAATGGGAATATTAAATTTTTGAATTTCAAGACCAAGTTTAATATTTCTTTCCAGGTTTGTTGCATCTAATACACATATAACAGCAACCGGATTACTGTTCATGAATCGCACGGCAACCGCTTCAGCCTCTGACGTAGCTTCCAATGAATATGTGCCGGGAACGTCTATTAAGGTATAGTTTTGATCTCCTAATTTGACTGTACCTTCTGTATAAGTCACTGTTGTTCCTGCATAATTGGAACTGATTACATGAATACCTGTCATATCAGAAAAAAATACGCTTTTTCCTACATTGGGATTACCCATTAACAGAATTTTATTTTCTTTTTTATAAATCTCTGCATCCTCATTTACTTCATGACAAGAAGCCATTTTATTTCCCCCCTACCATAATTCTGACGGCAATATCCTTGCCAATGGCAATTTCTCTGGATCCTACCCTGACTAATACCGGACCGCCTAATTTATGGGTAAATACTTTTTTCACGCTGGCATTTTTTACAATACCCAGGCTTTTTAATATGCTGTAATCAGGTGTGTCTGTAATGATACATTGGGTATTGTCCTCAGCATAATAAATACTCTGAGTTGTTTCAGAAGATATTTTACTTTTTTTCACTTGACCTCTCCCCCCGCATGAATTATCTGAACGTAAATATTAAAAGTTAGATTTCTCTAAGTTAGGAAAACCTAACTTAGTGATACCACATTGATATTTTTTTGTCAATAACACAGCAAGTTTTTTTATAAAAAAAGAACGGACCCTGCTCTCAGGTACCGTTCCTATGCTAAGCATCAGTATATTGTAAATATTCTCCTTTATTTTTATAATTAACTTTCTTTTTTCGTTTTATAATCAAATACAGTACAACCGTAATGCATTGTATTTTCTGTCTGAAGTATCATAGTTTTTGTATCAGAGTTTCCATATGCATCGGATACAATAAAAGTTATACTAAAAGGTTTGTTCACATCTGCCATAAGATATCTTCTAAATTTGAACCGGTTCCCTTTCCGGGAAGTAAAAAGAACCGTCCTCTTGCTCGGTTCATTTTTAATTGTTGAACCGGATCCTTTCAATTAAGGATTCTTTCTTCATTGATTTTCCAAGTGCCAATGTCAGAAGGGACTGGACGATTACAAGCACAAGTACAACAACTATCGCAGCTTCTGCTGGATAATGATAATTCCTGATACTGAAAATGCCTTTATCTTTGGCCCAGAGAAAAACAGGATAACCTGCAAGGCTTCCTCCGCCAACTGCAACAATCAATGTTCCTGCTGTATAAAACAAACCTTCCAGTTGAAGCATTTTTCTGAGCTGTGTATCTGACATTCCTACAGCCTGCAGTATTCCGATCTCTTTTTTTCTGATGTGTACACTATGGAGCATTGTGTTAATCATATTCATAATGCATATCGCACCCAGTATACCAAGAAAGGCATAACAAAAGCTTCTTGTCACTGCCATTTGCGATTTGTACTCCTCAAATTCATTCTTCCACGTCCTCATCTCTATCCGCCCGTTTTCTTCAACGATTGCATTAAGTTTTGCTTCCACGTCTGCATTGTATTTCTCTTTGGCAAATATATGATAATAATAATTCAAATTATAGTCACTGAACGTTTCAAGTCCTTTTTCAGCCATAATCAGAAAGCAATAATTTGTCAGACCCAGAGGATAATCCCCAATTGCCGCAATTTCCAGTTGCCTTCTGTGCGTTCCTCTCCCATCTTCAACAATAACATCCAGTACGTCACCAATTTTCAGCCCGGGAAACCAGTGCAGCATATTTTTATCCATTATAACTTTATCACCGGCAGTTAATTCCTCATACGTAACATTTCCTTCAATAATTCCGCTTTCTATCTGCTCTTTTCTGCTTTCCGGGATGCCTGCAATCCACACCCTGTCCCCGTCAAACGAATCCGACATTACATATGTTCCTTTGGAACATTCCACTGAAATGATTCCGTCAATCTGTAAAATTTGATTTTTCAGCTCCTCAGTAAGCGGATTGTTTTTTTGTACTTCTCCCCATTCCCGTTCGGGATGTTCCTTGTTATTAATCTCAACTACAGGTGAAATCTCATATTCACATAAAATCAGGTTATTAGTTACTTCATCCGGAGTAGCGCAGGACAATACCGTGGCAACAACCATAAAGAATAAACCGGTGATTGCCATGGAACAGATTGTAATGGCGCTTTTTCTTTTGTTGCCGGCAAGGTATATTTTCGTAAGCCGTCCAACCGTAATGTCTGTATATCCTTTTCTTTGTTTTTTGCCGCCTTTATAAGATTGCCCGTCCTGGTAGCGTATGGCTTCCATTTCGGATACCTTTGACGCTGTTTTCATCGGGCGAAGCAAAGATACATAAACCGTTACCAGAGCAACACCTATGGCAATAAGATATATCCACAGATGGTAAAGCTGTACTTTTCCGTTCATAACAAGTTCTTTAGTCAACGTCACAATCTGATTCTCATTTTTATATAGTTTAAATATGACCGAAAACACATACCTGGTCAAAGCAGTTCCTGCGAGAAGCCCCGGAGGTATAGCAATCCCTGCCACAATCATTCCTTCCATAAGCACAATCCTGCGTAGCTGAAACTGAGTGGCACCGATGGCTTTAATCCTGCCATATTCCTGTACACGTTCTGCCATGGAAACATAATAAATGCTGTAAATCGTAATCACACCCGCAGCGACGATAATCAGCATTATAGAAATAATGCCGGGAACATAGGCCGGATCAATATAATTAGCCCATAAATAATCCTTATTTATTCTTACCGACTGTTCGGGTATATTAAACTGCCCGGCAAGATAATTGATTCTTTCTTCCAGTTCTTCAGTGGTCACAGAATCTTCGGCCGATACCCGGAATAAAAAACTGTAAAACACCTGTTCAGGCGGAATTTCACTCTCTATAAAGGCTTTTGATACAAAAGCAGTGTATCTGCTTTTTGTGTCAGTCTCTGCGCCAGCAACTAAGCCACAAATTACAAAGTCCTTTTTCTGAATAAAATCCAGGCCTCCATCCCTGAGAATCTGGTATGGTACAGTTATTGTATCTCCAATTTGCCCGGACTGGGAAAGCACATTTAATATCCCTTTTGAAACAACAATTTCATTTTCGGCTTCGGGAAGCCTGCCTTCCGAAAGCTTCAGGTTATACATATCGAATCCTTCGGCATCCAGGTATATCATTGCAATATCGGCATCTTCAACTGCGAAAAAACCTGCATCACAGCGAAGTCCCCAGCGTTCAACCAAGTGATGTGCAGCCAGTTTTTTTGCCGTCTCTTTTGATACGCTTCTGTATAAGGCATGCCAGTCAGGGTATATTTCATTGATAACTGCTTGTTGGCACTTAATCATGTCATATCCGATGGTTGGAATAAGAAAAAGGTAAATTTTCCCCTTTCTATTTCCAAATCTATATGATCCACAGCCTTGACCACATTATCGCCATTATAATAATACTTTACCAAATCACGGACTTCAGCAATCACACTCATATGAACTCTCCTCACTCCATGTGTAAAGATTTTTTCATTTGAGCATATCCTACACTTGCAACATTACAAAACCCTTACAACAACCATAACAGTTTTGTAAGGGTTTTAAAGCATTCAGAAAGGTAACACGATTTTAAAAATGGTTCCACGCTCAGGCTTCCTTTTCGCAATAATCGTCCCGCCCTGCTGCTCAATTATGTTCCGTGCCAGATACAGGCCAACGCCTGCTCCTTCCTTGACCAGTTCTTTTGCCCTGCTGCCTCTGTAAAACCTTTTGAAAATCTTATGTACTTCTTCTTCCTGGATCCCGATTCCTTCATCTTCAATTTCAAGCAATACACTGTTTGGCAAGAAACTGGCCCTGATACTAATTGAAGTCCCCGGTTCAGAATATTTCACCGCATTTTCCAGAATATTTACAAGGGCTTCCACCGTCCATTTCCTGTCATGGAATAATTATATCTTTTTCCATATCCACACAAATCTCAATATTCTTTGCATGAGCCTTCATAAAAATCTGGCTGACAGCTTCGCTTATGGTCGGTTTCAGGCTGTTCTTCACAGGCTTTATCTGAATCATATTGTTTTCAAGCCGTGAAAGCTTCACCAGTTCACCCAGCAACACTTCCATCCTTTCAATTTCACGTGCTTCCGCGGCGAGAAAATCCCTTATCTCGTTTTCTGACAATTCCGACGATTTAATAAGTTCATTGCACATGCGAATGGACGCAAGCGGTGTTTTCAACTGGTGGGAGATGTTTGTAATCAATGCTTTTGTATTGTTTTCCTCTTCTTGCAGGCGTAATTTCAAATCAGAATAATAATAGCTCAGTTCCTTAAGTTTCTCATGTACGTTTTCGGTTTTTTCAAGAGCACTTTTTTTATTTAGAGAAGGGAGAATTTCAAAATTACCTTTAATAAATCTTTGAAGCTGTTCATATATTAAATCAAATTCATTGTTAAATACCGCTTCGGTTTTTCTTTTTTCCCGTTTTTCCATCAATACCAGAATGCCGCCTGAAATAAGTACAAGGGAAACCATTGTTGCCATCGCAGCCAGTTCCAAACGGTTAATATGATCCTGGTAAAATGAAAAGTTATCCTTTAATTCTCTTTCAATGTCAGGGTATATAACAACCAATTCCTTCAATTGGTCGCTATGGATTTTTTCTTTGCACCTGAAACTGAAAAAAGAGAATGACATGACCAAAAAAACGGCTGACAGTGCCCAAAGTATGTAGCCTATTTTCTTGTTACCTTTCCTGTCCATAAATATCCCAATCCTCTTACATTTGCAATACAGTCTGTCCTGAGCTTGCTTTTCAGCCGGCTTATATTCACCGTCACAGTATTGTCATCAACAAACTGGCCGTCCACACCCCATACCTTATCCAAAATACTCTCCTTGGATAAAATACAGCCTGCGTTTTCAAGAAGGTATATAAGAAGCTGCAGTTCGGTTTTACTTAAGGGAATCAATGTACCCGCCTTTTTAACCTGCATTTTTTTCACAGATACTTCAATATCCCCCGACAGGAGCACACCTTCTTCTGTTTCGCTTACCCTTCTCATAAACGCATTTACTTTTGAGGTCAGTATATTCACCGAAAAAGGCTTTGTGATATAATCGTCCGCACCGGTATCATAGCCGTTTACAATATCAATTTCCTGATCCATCGCAGTAAGGTAAATCAAGAACACATTGCTTTTCTCCCTTACTGCCCTGCCAAAATCCAGCCCGTTACCATCGGGCAGTGTAATATCACTGATAACGAGATCTACATGTTCATTTTCAAAAATATCCTTTGCTTCCCTGACAGTGTATGCAGGCAAAACCTCATATCCTTCTTTTCTAAGCTTCAGGCTGATTCCCCTGTTCAAATTCTCGTCATCTTCCAATATTAAAATCCTCTTCATCTGCTATCAACCCACACTAATTGATTTGCTTTACCATTCTGAAAAAAGTATAATATAAATTTTTGAAAATTGAAATTAACATGTTTAATACATGATATCATTGTAAACGATATCTTTCCATTCCCAAAGACAGTAAAACAGCGGGACGGTTTTACTTTCATCCAAACCGTCCCTGCTTTTTTCTTCTTATAATCTGGTAAGTTCCAATATCCAGTTTATCCACCCTGCTACTGATGCTGCCCGCCTGTAAAAGGTATCTTCGGATTTAACATTGTATAAGTTGCTGTTCATCATAATCTGCACGATTTCATGCTTGGAAGGGATCTGGCATTTTTCCATGCTCAATTTAAATGTGTCATAAAAGGCTTTATGCGATAAAATTAATTCCACAAGCTTCAACTGCCTTGGTTTATATTTTAGCCTAAATAATCTTCGCCCTTCATCGGTCAGGGAAAACAGTATCTGCCCGTCTTCCCTCCGCTTGTCTATAAGTCCCAGATACCTACCTGCGTCAGTGTAATAACTTGTTTGCCTTGGATCAAAGTCATAATTTGAAGTTATTTCATCCCGGGTTAAATCCGACTCATTCAGAAGTTCGCACAGGTTTACTATTCTTTTGAAAGAGTCGGCCTGTGGAAACGGAATTTCAGGTTCTTCCACAATTCTTACCCTTTTCATCACATCTACTATGTCATCAACGGAAATTTCGGTTTCTTCAATTCTATACCTTTTTTGCTTAATCAATTCAAGGGAGTTATAACAGTAAGGATCCATGAACTCGTATTCATAAAAGGTAAATATTCCGTTAGAATATGTCATGAACAGCGGCTTAACTTTTTTCCCGATTTTGTTTTTCCACAGCCTGTACGGATAATATAACTGGCGTATCAGAAAGTCATCAGAAAGAGAATTTTTGGCTTCAATCAGAGAAAGAGTCTCCATCCCCTCAAAACCGCCGTCTATTTCAATCTGGGAATTGTTGACATCCACCAGGACATATGCTCCCGAATAAGTTTTAATGGAAAACTTAAACGTATCAGAGCCCATTCTTCCGCTTACCGTTGGCATCAGCCCGTCATCTTCTGTAAAGTCAGCCAGAATTCCTGAAACATAAGCACAGTTTAAAGCGGCCGATTCGCTTGTTATATTTTCATAGTCAATGCTTTCAATAAATGCCGGGAATGGCACTTTAACGACTTCGGTGTTTTTTTCTTCAAAATCTTTATATGCTTCAAACTGAGAAATCAAATAACTTCCCCTGGTAATCGGCAGAATGGAAAGCCTATGCTTTTTAAAAATTTCGGGCAGGTTCTTCCTGTGATCAAATTTAGTCATCAGCCTTGCTTCTCTGTACTCATTTATCTGGTTTGAAGTAATTTCAAACATCCCGTGTTTTTCTATTTCCTCTAATATGCTGTATTTTTCAAAAAGCTGATTCCATGCGGCTTCATTTTTTGTATCACTCATAATTCTTCACCAGGACTTCATTAACTTCTCCACGCCTGTCCCCCTTGGAATTTACAGCCCTTTTCGCCTGTACAATTGTAATGTTATAATCCTTGTATAAGTCCAGGATAAAATCGGTAGCAGAGTTTGAAAGCAAAAACTTTATGCCCCTGCTGTTTAACCTGTCGCACAGTTTTTTCAGCCTTATCTGTTCATCCCGCCCGAATCCGCCCTTATCATATCCGGTAAAATTAGCACTGTCTGAAACCGGATCATATGGCGGATCAAAATATACGAAACTTCCTTTCCTTATACCTTTTACAGCGTCTTCAAAGTCTCCGCACAAAAAAGTTATTTTTGCTTTATTGAAATAATCGCTTACTGCTCTTAATGTTGCCTCATTCACTATATTGGGATTTTTATATCTTCCAAACGGGGAATTAAATTCCCCCTGCTGGTTAACCCTGAACAAGCCGTTATAGCATGTCTTGTTAAGATAAATTATCCTCGATGCTTTCCTGACATTGCTTAACTGGCTGTACTTTTTTTTATCCCGGTCCAATTCTCTTATTTCATAAAAATAGTCTTCTTCGTTTTTGTGTTTTTTCAGGTCTTCAATCAATTCTTCAATATTATCCCGGATTACGGTATATACATTCATAAGTTCTTCACTGATATCATTAACTACCGCCTTGTCCGGCTGAAGAGCGAACAAAACTGCGCCCCCGCCCAGAAAAGGCTCATAGTAAGTAGAAAACCGGCTTGGTATGTGCTTCTCTATATCTTTTAACAATTGTCGCTTCCCACCCACCCATTTTAAAACGGGTGCAACCAGTGGATCCTTTATCATAACCTCACCTCAGGTCAATTATAACATAATTATTATGGTGAGTTAAAATTAAATACGAACAAATTTTCTTTTTTAATCAAAGTTCTGCTTTTTCAATCCACATTCAGGGTCCATCCTTCATCCCCTGTATAGACCATGAGTTTTGTCATTCCACCGTCAACCGTAATGTTTTCCCCATTCACAAAGCTGTTTTCAGGATCACATAAAAAGAAAACCGCACGGGCAATATCCATTGGATCTCCGATCCGTCGCGAAGGATGCTGAATCAAATCGGCTTTTGAATGGTTCGGAACATAGCCTTCATCATAATATTTTCCCGTATCAATCCATCCCGGAGCTACCGAGTTAACACGGACCCGTCCTGAAAGGCTTATGGCCATTGCATGGGTCAACGCAACAATTCCTCCCTTTGCAGCAGTATAGCTTTCAGTATTCGGCTGTGACATGAATGCACGGGTTGATGCAATATTAACAACCGATGCACAACTGCTGAAATGTGGCAGGAACAGGTATGTCAGATAATATGGAGCAGTAACTCCGACTGTTAAAACATAGTTAAAATCATCATAGCTGCATGGTTTGAGAATACCCTTTTTGCTTATGCACGCATTGTTGATGAGAAAATCCACTTTGCCAAAATGCTCAACCACCTGCTGCGCGAATTCTTTAAGCACTTTCTCTTCTGCTATGTCCCCGCAGAAGAAAAAAGCATCGGCTCCCAACTCCTTAATGAATTTAACATTCTCTTCTCCTGCTTCCTTATTCTTATCAATAAACGCAACCCTGGCACCTTTTTTTGCGAATTCACGGGTAAGGCATCTTCCAATTCCCAACGCTCCGCCTGTAACAATAGCAACTTTATTGACGAATTTTGTTTCCATGTATATCACCATGCTCCAAGCAAAATTTCTATTAATAATGTAACATAAAGCAAACTCGGACGTCTATATGAATGTATGGCATTGCTTTATCTTGCGTTAAGCCATTCGAGCAATGGCTGAAGATTTTCCTCTTCTACACCGTCAAAACCGTTTTCGATAATTGATATTGATTCTTCAGTTCTTTCATCTTTATCTTTACGGCGCTTAAGCATCCTGACAAACATTGACAGGAGAATCCTGTCCATACCCTTTATCTCTTTCAGAGGCAAGCAACCGCCGCGCAGGTAGAAAAAAGGTATGTTTTTTATATTGTTCCTTGCAAGAATTGTTTCCACGTCGGGTTCGGCCGTCCGCCCTGTACCTGACCCGCATACGGCTGCAATATTATATTTCCGTATTTTATCAAGGCCCTGTATTTTCCCGACTTTCATCCAGCCAAGAAAAATGATTTCCTCATCCGGGCTTACCTTTGAAATATCTTTTACACGAAAAGCCTTAAGCCCGGTCTTTGCTGCAAGCATATCAGCATACTTTTTCGTAAAACCCGTTTTTGATTCGTAAACAATTACCATTTCCAAATCTCCTTTGCTAAATTCAGACTTGCCGTAATCATTTCATAAATATTATTCATTACTATTTCATAGTATGACTTTTTACATGATTAAAACAGGTATCCACCTAAAAAGAGGCGTACCGGGGCTCATAAATGGGCCCCAGGCAGGTTTAACTGATGGAGGTTATCGTTAATATAATGAATTTAACAGATTTTTCGTTATATTAATTTGCGATAAAATCAGCGGTGTTATTCCCAATAGTGACAGTATATGTCTCTCCCTTTACAATATCAGGGCTGCTGAGAATAACAACCGCGAAATCAAGTTCGGGTGTGTAAGATGGTATAATTGTTTTCCCGTTTGAATCTGTCAGCGTAATGGCAGTCCCTGCGGGCTGGTTGCCCACTCTGACTGCGACAACACCTTGTCCGGAATCACTGAATGTCTGTGCCATTCCTGCAGCACCTGTACCGATGAAAGTGCCTCCTGTTATTACTCCGCTTACATCATAGTCCAAAGTAGCTGTATCACCAACAATGGGGCCGCATATAACAGTATAGCCTCCAGAAATTGTAAGTGTTCCATTGGCATCAATACCGTCACCTTGGGCGTTTACATACAGTTTACCACCCGATATGACAATACTGCCATTTGACGAAGAACTGCCAGGCCTGCCACGGCCAAACCTGTCATTTCCGCGCATACCGCCAAAGCCGCTCTGATCTGTGCCTCCCGCCGCATTGAGCCCGTCATCGCCGGCATACAAGGTTATATCGCCGCCGGAGACTTCCACATGGAGTGCTTCCAATCCCTCATAACATTTTGTAATGTTTATCGTACCAGAGATTATGGTCAGGGTATCATCGGCATGAAAAGCGTCATCGCCGGTAGCAATCTGTAAAGTGCCGTTATTCATGTTAATTGAAGCATTGGAATGAACTGCATCATCTGCGGTGTCTATGTTAAAGCTACCCCCATTTATAGTAAGATTTCCGCCCGCTTTAATACCCTTGTTGCTGTTACTGTCATCCTCAGCGTTTGTACTTGTTGTATCTTGAGCATTATTGCCTCCATTGAAACCCAGGCCCTTGCGGCCACCGCCCATGAAGCCGCCCCTGAAATCCGGTGTTTTTACTTCCGCATTCGCACTTCCGCCACCAGAGACAATATTGAAAATACCATCGTCAATCTGTATGCAGGCAGAGGCAGAAATTCCATCACCACCCGAATTAATATTAAAAGCACCGCTTTCTATATATACAAAGCCAAGTGTGGTATCATCTGTATTTTCTGCGTGTATGCCGTCCTTACCGGAGGTAATGTTTATTTCAACATTGGCTATGCAAATATTGTCTTTCCCCTGCAGGCCATGGGAAGCAGCCCTAATCTGATATGTGCCGCTTGTCAGCGCCAGCTCATCCTTTGAAACAATGCCATGCCCTGCCGGCGAGTTAATTGCAAGCGCTCCCGAGCCATTTAGCGTCAGGTCTTCCTTCGAAAATATGACTGCATCAATGTTGTTCTCGTCTATTGCTGTAAAGGTGCCGCCATTGGAAAGAGAATTTACGGAGTCCGGGGCCAGTGTTATAAACACCTTGTCGGCATTAAGGATATATATTGGTGCTGATGTTTCACTATGGATGGAAACATTGTCCAAAACCAGTTGGATCTTATCTGTTTTTTCAGCGTTAACAATGATCATTCCATCATTGAAAGTTCCTGAAATAATATAGGTGCCCTCATCTGTAATTGTAACTGTTCTTTCAGAAATTTTGACAGCATTGGATGTACTGGTTGCTGTATCCCCGTCAAGCTGAATAATGGCGCTTGTACTTTCATCATATCCTACTTCAAAATCCCGGGAGGAAAACAAATCGGAAGAATCATCGGCCGAATTATTGTCTGATGTCGTGTTAACGATATTGGTTTGCTGCTGATTACCTGCACTGATATCAGGCTGAGTCACACCGTAGTTCTGACTGCATCCCGGAACCAGCAACGCAACTGCCAGTAATAATGCCGGAATTAATTTTTTCATTAAACCCCTCCTTTCTTACAGTTCGGCGGCAGCTGTTTCCTGCCTGGACACGGTAATTTCAAGATTTCCGTTTCTGCAACGGAGTTTGTCGATCATTTCTTTTTCTTTCTTTTCATCTCTGAGTGTCAGGTCATAAGTCAGGCGGAACAAGCTGCCCATGTTCGTGGTCTTAACCTTTACAAGCTCATATGATGAAGCATATTTTTCAAGTATTTCCTCAAATACACCGGTGTAATCCAAATCCTCAGGGATGGTAATATTCAGTGTCTTATATGTTGCCGCGTTCTTTTTAGCCCCAAAATCCAACTGATTATAGAGTACAATTAAAGCACACATAATAATTGTAAAAAGCAGCGCAAATGCCAGATAACCCATACCTGTAATCAGACCGGCACCCATCGCAAGAAACAGCATGGTTATTTCCTTCGCAGTACCGGGTACAGATCTGAACCTGACCAGACTGAAAGCACCTGCCACTGCAACTCCTGTACCCACATTGCCATTCACCATCATAATTACCACACAAACAACTGCCGGCAGCAAAGCAACGGTACTGATGAAACTTTTCGTATATCTGCTGCGGTACATATAAGCAAATGCCATGATCAGGCCGATTGCCAGTGAACAGCCAATGCAAATCAAAAAATCCGATATGCTGATTATACTTGTCATGTCGGTATCAAACAAACCTCTGAAAATAGTACTATGCATAAATTTTAGTCTCCTTTAGTTTTGGATAAATAATGTCTTGATAAGCAGTTCCATATTTGGAGTAGGATGTTTTAAAAATTCGTTCTTCAGACATTACCCGGACCATCCAAAGAGGAATGCCGCCTGAGCATTTAAGTTCCATAAGGACTCTTCCATCCGGCAAAATTGGTATACCCCATACATTGGCCTTAAGAGACAGTTCCTCCTGCCGGCACAGGATATTCTCATCAAATGTGACCCTGAAGTCTCCTCCGTCCAGGCTGTAGTATGCTTCTCTCTCATAGGACAGGAACAGCACCGGATGAAGTGTCTGGTAATAAGCCAGAAAATAGTCAATTTCATTTGCTATTTGTGTCTTTTTACTGACAGCTTCTTCACCTGCAAGCCATTTAATTGCTTCATTTTCAGGCAGAAATACCCGGCGCTTGTAGACAACAGACTGATATTTTTTCTTCAATTCTACAAATACAGGGCTTTCTGGACTGACCTTTGCATAGCTGCGTACACGAAGTTTCTCTTTATAGCAGGGACTTTCGATGGAACGCCGGATCAGGCGGTAGCTGTCAGTGTCGTAGTAAATATTCCTGATGGTAGCGCGTCCGTACTTATCAGGTGCCATATGTTGTTCCATTGCTTTTAAAAACTTTTCTTTCTGAGATGGATTGATTAAATACTTTAATTCATAGCGCATAAAAACAGCTTGGTATGCCATAAGTTTTCCTCCCTTACAGCAACAAGTTTATCGGGGCAACCCTAATTGAACTTTAAAATCACAAAAAGTTCATAATTTAATCACAAAAAGCACGTTTCATCAGAAATACAAAAAATATATAATGTTTTTAATTCCACTTAATGTTCATCAGCTATGATATATACAGAGAAAAAGGGAAGAAGGTGCGACATGAAAATATTACTGGCTGAGGACGAACGCTCACTCGCCCGTGCCCTCGTAAAAATATTGGAAAAAAATAATTATACTGCAGAAGCAGTCTATAACGGAGAGGATGCCATTTCTTACCTCGAAACAGGAGACTATGATGCTGCAATTCTTGATATCATGATGCCAAAAATGGATGGTATATCTGTATTGAAAAAGGTTCGCGAAAAAGGAATCAGCATACCGATTTTAATGCTGACCGCAAAGTCTGAAGTAGATGATAAAGTTTTGGGTCTTGACAGCGGTGCCAACGATTACCTGACAAAACCTTTTGATACAAAGGAACTGCTGGCCAGAATCAGGGCCATGACCAGGGGGTACCATATAACTGACAATAAACTGTCATTTGGAAATATTAAACTGGATCGCGCTACATTCGAGCTGTCATCCCCTACCGGCAGTTTTCGCCTGGCAAACAAAGAATTCCAGATGATGGAAATGCTGATGCAGAATCCACAAAATTTGATTTCTACAGAACGGTTTATGGATAAGATATGGGGATTTGATTCAGATGCAGAGATTAATGTGGTTTGGGTGTATATTTCATACCTGCGGAAAAAACTTTCTGCGCTGAATGCAAACGTTCAAATCAGGGCAGCCCGAAATGCAGGATACTCTCTGGAGGTAATATCATGATCAAAAAGCTTCAGCGCAAGTTTATCCTGGTATCAATGGCGGCTTTCTTTGCTGTGCTTACCGTCATCATTGCAGGTATTAACATAGCAAATTATGTAAAAGTGGTGCATGAAGCAGACGAACTTCTGTCAATACTGTCCAGTAACAGGGGGGCATTTCCTGCCGGACATGGTGGCCGCGGGCAGCTCCCTCCGCATATGTCTCCCGAAATTCCTTACGAGACCCGATTCTTTTCGGTGGTTCTGGCTCAGGAAACAAGCAGGGTGGTTCAGGTTGAAACAAGCAGGATCATCTCAGTAAGCCGGAATGATGCCATTGCATATGCGAAGCAAATCCTGGAAAGCAATCAGAACAAAGGATTCATAAAAAGTTACCGTTTTTCAATACACGCAGAAGGTGCCAATGTACGTGTTATCTTCCTTGACTGCGGCAGAAAACTGGAATCATTTCGCAGTTTTTTACTGGCAAGCATTACAATATCCCTTTTGGGATTTATTCTGGTTTTCACACTGATTGCATTTTTCTCCAACAGAATTGTCAAACCAATTTCCGAGAGTTACGAAAAGCAAAAACGGTTTATTACAGACGCCGGACATGAGCTTAAAACTCCCATTACCGTCATAAATGCCGACTTGGATGTTCTTAATATGGAGTTTGGAGAAAATGAATGGCTGGATGATATTAAAAAACAGGTAAAACGGCTGACCGAACTTACAAATGATCTTATATTCCTGGCCCGAATGGAGGAATCCGACAATCAGCTTCAGATGGTGGAGTTTCCATTCTCCGATGTGGTCAGTGAAACAGCCGGCTCATTTCAGGCACTGGCTCAGACCCAGAACAAGGAGTTTGCCTGTAACATCCAGCCAATGCTCAGCCTTAAGGGAAATGAGAAATCCATCCGGCAACTGGTGGGCATTCTGCTCGATAACGCCCTGAAGTATTCTCCCGAAAACGGGAAAATTTCCATAAATGTCCGCAGGCAAAACGGAGCAATCATTTTATCGGTATATAACACAACAGGGAATGTTATACCTGAAGAAAGCCTTCCAAAGCTCTTTGAACGTTTTTACCGGATAGATCCTTCCCGTAATTCCCAAACAGGCGGATACGGAATTGGCTTATCAATCGCGAAAGCCATTGTTTCAGCGCATAACGGCAAAATCCATGGTACAACCGAAGATGGGCATTCTCTTTTGATCACCGTAACGTTTCCGGTATAAGCTATCTTCTTCCAGAAGCAAACCAGTAATTTAATAACAAATCAGTAAGTACCAGATAACAATCATACTCAAAACTTATGCAGTATCAATAATTTTTTTTAATATTCCAGAATGAATGCGCGATTATACCTTTTTCGACTAACGTTTACAGAAATATATCATCATAAAATGATAATAGCAATTATATGTAAAATACTGATAAAATATATTTATCAATACATATTTCAGGCACAAAGCTTCAGCTGCCTGAATGCAAAATCTCAAACTGCGGAGGTTTGATATTTTTTATGATGATGTATGAAAAAGACTATATTATGCGCATTATATCAAATATGATAAATTTTCTTGCCAAAATTGTATTCGGAAAAAGCAATGCCGTTTACGAAATATCCGAAGACGAAAGATTCAAGGAAAGCGATGAATTACATCAAGAGCTGCTGGACTTAATATCAAAAGGAAAAATCAACGAAGCGGAAAACATGCTTTTTGACAGATTAAATCCCGATGATAAAAGGCAAATAATGGTGGCGATAGATTTTTACCGAAGGTTAAACAGCTTTGATGATGAATTTCTGGAAAAGAACAACTTCTCAAGGCAAGAAATTGAAGAGGGCTTAAGGGATTTAGCCAATAAAGCAGGAATAATAATATATGAGTAATCGACAAGGCATATTATGTTATGGGAATTCCGGACAGGGCAAAAAATAAACCCTGTCCGGCAATTTTTCTGGTATAAACTTATTGGAACCCAAACCTGTTATGGCTAAACCAATATTTATCAAGCCTTCTCAATTCTTACCCTGCTGCCATTACCTTGTGATGTGGGTGGATCAACTAGCAGCCTTCGTGCAATTCTTAACCGCAACTCGGGTACATGGCTGATAAGCCCAATAACCCTTTCTTTCCTGCTTAACCGTTCAAGGGAATCAATCACGTTATCCAGCAGGTTATTATCCAGTGTTCCGAAGCCCTCATCCAGGAAGAAAAACTCCAACGGGCTCTGCCCCTTAAGCTGTACATGTTCGGACAACGCCAAAGCCAGGGACAGCGATGTTAAAAAGGTTTCCCCTCCTGACAGCGAGTTTACCATCCTGTGGACCCCGCCATTGGCATTGTCCCTGATTATAAACCCGGCATCGGTATCCAGTTCCAGGGCAAATTTATACTTTGTCATAACCCCAAGTATTTCGGAAGCCCTGGTGGCAACATAACGGAGACGTTCCTCGGCTATGAAATCAATAAAGCTGTTTGCTCTTAAAAGTTTCTGTATTTGTTCGTACAAATCCTGTTTATGCTTAAGTCCATTGTAATTATTGGTCAGCTCAACCCATTTGTCATGCTTGATTTTTATTTTTTCAAAGTTATTCCTTGCAACCTCGCTGAGAGAAGCACATTTTTCCTTGTACAATACCAGTTCCTCATAAGAACTGCTTATCCTGTTCCATTCCTCTTCGGTGATGCTGCGGGAATTCAGTTTCTTCATCACCATATCCTTCTGCGCCCTGATATTTGTCCCTGACTGGTCATATTCTTCTATTTCATCTTTAAGGGCTTTCTGCATTTCAGGTGAAATTACCGAACTTTCCACCTCATTTATACTTTCAAAACCTTTTTCGATGAGGGCTTTTTTAAGCCTGTCCTCTTCAGTTTTCAGGTTTTCTGAGTAAATCTCCTTTTGGCTCATAAGCAGGGATTTTTCGGTCAATAGGCCGTTATGCCGCTTTTCAAGAACCTGAAGTTTTTCTGAGTATTGCTTTTCAAGGTTTGCGTACGTTTCAAGCTTTTCATCAATCCGCCTGATTTCTTCTTCAATACCTGCATCTCCTGCCAGTCCTTTCAGTTTGTTTTCCCTGTCCTCCTTCTGCATAACCAGATTGTTAATTTCGGTTTCTGCTTTGAAGCTGTCGGTATGTAATACCCTCAGCTCTTCTTTCCGTTTTTCCAGATTAACCCTTTTATTATTGATTAAATCCTGACACTGATCCATCTGCTTCTGCATTGCATTCAGCCTGCGGTCGTTTTCCGAGAGCCTTGCAAGTTCGGAAGAAGCGCTTTCTATTTTATGATGCTTAAGAAAATCCATGTATTTATTTTGCATCCCATCAAATATCCTCTTTGCATCGGATAATGATTTATTCAGTTGCTCCAGGTTTTCCCGGTTCACCTTAAGTTCTGAAAGGACTCCGTTTTCCAGCAGCTTATATCCTGACATTATATCATTCAGTTTTTGAACCTCTTTGTTATATTCCTCCTGCTTTTTCTCCCATGCTTCAATGGCATTGAGTTTTTCAATGGCGGCAGCGTTCATTCTTTCCAGTTCAAGGCGAATTTGCTCCGGCTCGAGGTTCATTAATTGCTCCGGCAGTTTCCTCTTTTCCTCTTCATATTCTGCTGCCTTGCCACTAAACTCCTGTACAGCCTGTTCAATCTGGCCTGCCAGTGATTTCACCTGTTCTTCTGCAATAAGATATGCCGTTTCAGCGTCTTTAAGAGTCCTTTCTGCATCATTAAGCCTATCTCTTGCCTGGTCTGCACGTTTTTCAATAACAGCCGGTTCTGATCCTTCTGCGTGAACATAAGGATTCGGATGGTGAGTTGAGCCACAGACAGGACATGGTTCGCCGTCTTTCAGGCTTTTTGAAAGGAGCCATGCAATATTCTGTTCCTTCTCCCTGTTTGCATTCTCGAACTCTGTCCTGCATTGCTGAAGGACTGTATTTGCTTTTTCCTTTTCTTCATTAAGCAGCATCGCCTTTTGCTTCAGTTCCTTAAGCCTTGTGTTACTGTTGGCAATTCTTGATTCCAGCTCATCCAGTTCACTTTTTCTAATGCTTAAGACATTAAAAAGCGCCTGCATTGAACGAAGCTTTTCTATGTAGTTTAAGACAGCATTTTTATCTTCCGGTTTTGTTGCTTCATGTTCAAGTTTTTCCCCATTCAGATCTTCCAGCGATTTTTGTACCAGTGAAATATCATTTCTTACCTGTTCCAGTTTTAGTTCAAGCCCGCCAACGGTGCCGGCAAGCACAGACACCTTGTCCTCAATGTCCTTTATATTTCTTCTCCGTGTTTCAATTTCGTTTTCAAGCTGCAATCCGTCCTGGATCTGCTGACGATATCCGGGATCGGTTTTTAAGGACTCCATTTCCGGCTTAAGCCCGGAAAGGTTTTGCTCCAGCTCTTCAATTTCTCCCGTTTCCTTTGCTATAACTTCGCTTTTGCTTGTAATCTCAATCTTGAGCTTGTCCTCGTAACTCCTGAGTTCATTAATATTATCATTTATTTTCTTTACTTCTTCTTTTATGCCCAATGCATCCACAAGCCTGGTCCTAAGTTCCACCAGTTTTGGTTGTTCGGTTGCAGCTTCATTCTTTACGGTTTCATATTTTTGCCTTGTTTCATTAAGTTCATCCGCGATACCCGAGAGAACCCCCAGAACTTCATTTAGCTGTATTTCAATACCTTTCAGTTTTTCACTCAGCCCGGTATTTTTCCGGATCATTTCAACCAGGCTGTCTGCTTTTACAGCATTCTCGAGCCGCACCCTTTTTTCCGCAATCTCTGCCCCACATGCCAAATGCTGTTTTTCTCTCTGTTCGATAAACGACAACTCCCGGACAAGGTTCCAAACTTCTTTTGCTTCATTGTATTTCGATTCCAGGCTTTTCAGTTCTTTTTCCACCCTGTTTCTTTCAGCAACAGCATCTTCCAATGCTTTTTTGGATTCTTCAAGGGCTTCACCTGTGGCATCTGCGTACCCTTTCAATTCCCCGGCAAGGACATCGGTCCTGCTTTTCAGCCTGGCCATCTTCCGGTTCAGCTTCTCCTGCAGTTGCTTTCCGTATTCTTCAAGGTAAAAAATCCTTTCAAGCATTTTTCTCCTGTCCGAGTTACTAAGCAGCAGAAATTCGTGGAAACTGTTCTGCGGCAGCACGACAGCCCTGGTAAAGTCTTCATGGCTTAAACCAAGCAATTCTTTGACATGGTTGCTCACATCGGTTGCCTTGTCGCATACCGGTATTTGTCCTGCATCTGTGATTTCAATAAGCCTGGCAATCTTAGGCTCGCATGAATTAACCGTACCCTTTTTTCTCTGGTACACCCTTTCCACCCTGAAAGTCTTTCTGTTGCCACCTCTCACCAATTCGAAGGTAAATGCGACCTTTGCGGTATTCATATTGGCATTAATTATGCCCTGCGTTCCCCCGTCAGCCCTTTTCACCTTGCCATATAAAGCAAAGGTGATGGCGTCAAGGATTGTGGATTTGCCGCTTCCGGTGGGTCCGAAAATTCCAAACAGGCCTAATTCCCCCAAGGTTTCGAAATCTATCCTCTGTATATCGCGAAAGCTCTGTAACCCCTCTATTTCAAGAAACTTCGGTCTCATCCGCCGTGTCCTCCTCATCTTCTTCGTTTAAGATTTCAATAAAAGCGCTCATCAGTTCATCCGGAATTTCGGCCTGCATTTTAAATTTGTAGAAGTCCTTAAAAAGTTCATCTATTTTTTTACCTTCCCTGCTCTGGTAACTGGTAATGTTTTCGTTTTCAGATTTCAATCTGGGACGGATGTTAATAATCCCGGGATTCAACGACCTTAATGTTTTCTGCTCATCCATCGTTAAAATCCTGTCGGTCACTATCTCAAGATCAATCCATGCATTCAAATCCCTGCCTTCTTCGCACCATTTAATGGCCTGCGCTATTCCTTCTTCAGCAACCCATCTTCTAAGCGGCTTGCCGCAGTCGAGATAAATAGGTTTGATATCCGCCTTTTCCCCCGGATTTGCATTGATTATATACACGGCTTTGCTGTGCTCGGCTTCGGAAAAACTGTAAGCAAGGGGAGAACCAGAATAAAACGCCGGGCATGGCGCATTTCTGATTTCCTGCGGGCGGTGCAGATGCCCCAGGGCTGCAAAATGTGCATTCGCCGGCAGGATTTCAGGCTCTACCGTCAAAGCTCCACCCACCTGCAGCGTCCTTTCAGACTCCGACTCTTTTCCCCCCCTTAGGAAAATATGTCCTACGATCAGATTTACCGTATCATGTCTGAACTTCTGGCTGAGCGAAGAAAAAATACTGCCAATTTTATCAGAATATGCTTTTTGCAGAACCTCCTCATCAGCCTGCTGTGACAGAAGCTCTTCCAGGCGGGCTTCCGAAGGATACGGTAGTGCTATAATTACAGCATTATGCTCGCAGTATGGCATACCAATCTCCAGCCATCCCGGCCCGGAATCAGCAATTTTTATCTCTCCTGTGCCGGCTTTATAGATGCCGGCATCACTTCCGGGGTATCCCAGAAGGATTATACCGTTTTTATATGCCAGCGGGCTTGCCGCACAAAGGCGTTCAGGGTTATCATGATTTCCCGCTATCACAACAACTGCCCTTTTGCCTTTGCCATTGAGCCTGTCAATTGCATCATAAAAAAGTTCCTCTGCAGCAGCAGAGGGATTATATGTATCGTATATATCTCCAGCAATCAGGACAAGATCAATCTTCTGCTCTTCCACAATTTTGCACAGGCAGTCTATGAACTCACGCTGTTCATCGATGCGGCTGATATTCTCCAGATTTCTGCCCAGATGCCAGTCGGATGTATGTAATATGCGCATGGAAACCTCCTTACTGATTGAGTTATGATATTCAATAAATGGGCTATAATCATCCCGGCTAAAATTGCCCAAACCCGAAACATAATGGCGAATTATGATTACCTGATCTAATTATATCAAATACCTGTTCATTTTCTGTCCTGGAACTATTTTTATTTTCTATCTTTTCTTAAAATAATTACCGAATGCTTAACTGGGTTTTATCAAAGCGTGAAAACGGCGTAATCTATGCCGGTGAGTACAATATACAAACCGGCCTTCAAAAGTCAGACCAAAATCTAACTATTCGGAGGCCGGTTTATCAGTGGGATGAAGATATTTGATTTATCCTTTTATAAAGCTAAATTTTAATACTTGCCGAAATCCCTGTCTTCAAACGAAATCAAATGCTTTTCTGATGAATCGGTTTGCCTGCCCTTTAAATTATCTTTGCTGTCCGGTTCTGATTGAACCAAATTTTCTGCCAGGACACTTTCTTTCTCCTTTTTTCTTTTTTCAATTATATCTTCAATTGCATGAAGAATATCCGGGTTCAATCTTTCAAAACTCTGCCAACCGATATCTTTTTCACTTCTGAGTTTGAACCTGTTAACCATCTCTTTCAGCATATCAGCCTGGCTGGACAGTTCTTCACTGGCAGCTGCACTTTCTTCCGCAGTTGCAGAGTTGGATTGTACTACCTGCGATACCTGATCAACAGCCTGGTTAATCTGCGAAATGGCCGAAGCTTGTTCAGAAGAAGCTGAAGAAATCTGCTCGACAAGCTCTGCTGCCTTGCTTATGCTTTCAACAATTTCATTTAGTGCCTGGGCTGTATCATTTGCAATTTTTGTACCGGCACGGGCCTTTTCAATTGAATTCTCAATCATCGTTGTAGTCTCTTTTGCTGCATTTGCACTTTTTTGTGCAAGATTTCTCACTTCTTCGGCCACAACGGCAAAACCCTTCCCGTATTGTCCTGCCCGTGCTGCTTCCACCGCTGCATTCAGAGCCAGGATGTTTGTCTGGAAGGCTATATCATCTATTACTTTAATAATCTTTGAAATGCTGGATGATGACTCATTAATATCCTGCATTGCCAGCAGCATTTCCTTCATCTGTTCGTTGCCTTTAATCGCATCGTTTTTGGCCAGCAAGCTTAATTCATTTGCCTGAGCTGCATTTGCAGCATTTTGTTTTACCTGTACTGCAACTTCTGTTATCGAAGCCGTTATTTCTTCAATAGAACTTGCCTGTTCCTCCGTACCCTGAGACAGGCTTTGGCTGGCATCTGCAATTTGTTCTGCACCGGCAGCTACTTCGTCTGCCGCTGTATTTAATTCTTTCAACGTTATATTTAAAGAATCGATTATTTTGTTTAAAGAGTCTGAAATTAATGCAAAGTCACCCTTATATGTCCGTACAGTCCCGATGTTCAAATCATTTTCCGCGATCCTTAACAGGATGTTGCTGATTTCGCTTACAACATTTTTTAGCGTTAATGCTGTTTCATTAACCGAATTCGTCAGTATTGAATAATCGCCCTTATAGCTTCCTTTAACAGATGCGCTCAGGTTGCCCTGGGACATTTGCACCATAACATTCTTAACTTCCTGCAAAGGTGTAGCTGCGGAACTTACGATATCATTAATGCCGTTTATGATGTTTACATACTCACCTTTAAACTTAGCGGCATCTCCCCTTACATTCAGGTTACCTTCCGCCGCTGCACGGGCCAGCGCTTTAGTTTCATCTATCAGGCTTTGTATAGCTTCCATCATGTTGATAAACGCAGGCATAAGCCGATCATTTTCAGATCTCTTTCCTATCCTGCGCAGGTTCTCAAGTTCACTGATATCCCCCTGGGAAATTTTAACTGCAATATTTTGGACCGTTAACAATCTTGCCTGTACATCGTTTATGGAATTAGCCAATGCGGAAAAATCACCCTTATATTTATTGCTCATTGACAATGTGTAATCATTTAATGCCATCACTTTCAATATTCTTATTGCTTCACTGCATGGCTCTATTACTGCATCCAGCATGTTATTGATACCTTCAACTATTTCCTTATACCCGCCATTGAAAGCATTGACATTGCCTCTCACATTATTGATATTACCGTTCACACATTCAGTGGTGATTCTGTCCACTTCATTTATCAGATCCCGGATTGCTTTCATCATGCCGATTAATGCAGGAATCATATTGTCATTTTCGCAACGCCTGCCAATTTTGATGTATTCCTCAAGCAAGCTTGTATCCCCATTTGTCACCCTTAAAAATACATTCTCTATTCTTAACAGTTGAGCTCGAACAGCATTTATCGCATTTGAAAGGTCCAGCAGTTCTCCCTTGTATTCTCCCTCCATTCTCATCGTAAAGTCGTTGTTTGCCAGCCTGCCAAGTATATTTCTTGCCTCATCAACCGGTGTGGCAATTGTATCCAGCAACTTATTGATGTCTTCAATAATCCGGCGGTAGTCGCCATCATGCTTTGACGCCTCCGCTCTCGCATCAAGCCTGCCTTCTTTTGCTGAATTAAGCAGTGTACCGGTGTCTGTTACAAGTGCTTTAAGGCTATCCCTTGTTTTTACGATGGAACCTGATAACTGGCCAATTTCCGAACTGTCTACAGGTACATCCACATTCTGTGTCAGGTCTCCTGCTGCTATGGCCAGCATGGTATTTTTCAGCTGTATAACTGGTTTGATTACTTTTATGTACAGGTATGCAATATTAAATGCAGCACATATGAAAATTAAAATGATAAAAATTACCACAAGGTCAATATAACCATCAAGTTTTTTATCAGTTGTGGAAACTTCATCATTAAGACGACTGCTCATTTTTTCAATAAACTCATTTACTGGAGCTTTAATACTCAGTACCTTTTCCTCATACTCATCATCAAAAACCAGTTTACGGGCTTTATCAAAATCATTCCTTGATACGGCATCCATTGCCGCCTTTTCTACTTCTTCCAGGGCAGTAGAATTCCTTACTGCCAGTTCTACAAGGTCAAGTTCATCCTGTGGTATACCAATCTCCTTCAGCCTGTTTATAATCTTTTCCCGTGTTTTTGTCTCATTTACTTCTTTCCAGTAATTGTCATAGTTTATTTTATTACCAAACTGAACATACTTTCTTACTTCATTTGTCAACAGCTCAGATGCATTAACCAAATCGTTTCCCATCTGCATTAATTCCAATTGTCTTTCATGTGCTGAAATAGCCTCATTGTAGCAATCCTTCGCCATCAAGGAGAAAATTACCAACAGAACAGACAGAAGTAACATTATTCCCCCTGTAATAAAAAACATGGTAGATTGTTTAACAGCTTTTTTCCCCATACTATTTTTATCCTCCTACACAATCAATTCAACTTATCCGGTCCTGAAGACCGTTTTATTCAGCTGACATTTACGTGGTCTAAATTTTCTACATCTTTATCACTTAAAAGCTTATTGCAATCAAGTATTAATTTTACATCGTTTTCCACTTTGCCAATTGCTTTTATGTACCTGTTTTCTGTTCCTCTGCTTATCTCCGGTGGCGGAACAATGCTGTCATCTGAAATGGACAGAACTTCCGATACATTATCGACAATCAACCCTACTGATATGTTCTGAACATCAATTACTATAATGCATGTCCTGTCATTATACTCTGCAGGCTGCTTTTTAAACCTTAACCTGACATCCATCACTGGTATTATTTTCCCTCTCAAATTAATAATGCCTTTTATATAATCCGGAAGTTCGGGAACTTCGGTTATAGGCTGGAAACCTATGATTTCAGTTACATATTTAATTTCTATGGCATAAACCTCTTTATCAAGCAAAAACGTAAGATATTTGCCCTTTTGCGTATCCTCCTCCATTTCTTCTTCTCCTTCACGCATTTCTGCCATACACCCTCACCTCCATTCTGTTAGTAATCTCAAAATCATTTATTAAAATTAAATAGATTACGAAGTATTCATCATTCCAGGCACATCAATAATCAGGCTTACACTCCCATTGCCCATTACCGTGCAGCCTGAAATGCCCTGAACTTTTTTTATAAATCCGGGTAAAGCTTTTACAACCACCTGCTGCACACCCATTAACTCATCCGCAAACAGGCATGCCAGCCTGCCTTCACTTTCAACAACAACAATTACACCTTCGGTCAGGTTTACCGTATCAGACTTTACTTTGAAAAAATCATGAAGCCTTATTACCTGGCAGCAAGTATCTCTTAGCATTACCATTTCACTGTTGTTTGCTTCATCCCGTATTATGGCTGATTCCTGAACCTTGGAAGATTCCTTTATTGAAGTTATAGGAATTACATAAACTGATTTGCCGACCCTCACTTTCATTCCATCAATAATTGCAAGAGTCAGGGGGATTTTTATTGATACGGTGGTACCAATCCCGTAAATGCTGTCAATCTGGACATTTCCGCCTATTTTCTCTATATTTTTGATTACTACATCCATTCCTACTCCTCTTCCGGAGAATTCGGTTATTTCTTCTTTGGTGGAAAACCCGGGCATGAAAATAAAAGAAAATATCTCCCTCTCGGTAAGCTCATTCTCGGGCTTTTTTATAAGCCCCTTCTGTTTTGCTTTCTGCAGTATGCTTTTCTTATCCATGCCTCTTCCATCATCTTTCACGAAAATCCATACATCTCCGCCTTCATTCCTTGCCTCCAGGGTGATTTTCCCTGTTGCAGGCTTGCCTTTTCCTGCCCTCTCTTCAACAGGTTCTATTCCATGATCGGCGGCATTGCGTATAAGATGGATTAACGGGTCTGACAAATGCTCAATGATATTCTTGTCAACTTCTGTCTCCCCGCCAATAATCTCCAGTTTTATTTTTTTGTTAAGCTTCTTCTCCATATCCCGCACAACGCGCTGCATTTTCCGGAAAGTAGCCGACAATGGCACCATGCGCATTGACATAACCGTATCCTGCAATTCATTGGTCAATTTCTGAAGCTGGTTTGAAGCTTTATAAAAACTGTCCAAATTAAGGCCTTCCAGTTCAGGATTCTGGATAACCATTGCCTGTGAGATAACAAGCTCGCCAACAAGATCCATGAGTTTATCAAGCTTAGAAACACTGACGCTTATCATGCTTTGCTTTACCGTTGACCGGGAACTCTCCTGGTCATTATTGTTATCACCGGCAGGATTCCGGTCTGTGCTGGGTGGATCTACCAGCTCCAGTTTTAGCTCCTTCAAAAAAATTACTTCTGACAGAACGGTTTTCACATCGTCAATAGCAAGCTCTGAAAAAAACTCAACTTTGAATCCGTTTTTTCTTATCACTTCAGCCGATTTTGGATTTTCAACAATGTCTTTCGGCGAATAGCCAATTATTTCAGCAGTTTTTTCAAGGCTGTGCAAAACATTAAAAGCACGGATGTTTTCCATTTCACAGCCGTCTTCAAAGAATATAAGGGCCTTAAAACGGTTTTTTCCGGAATCGTCATATGTTTTACTAAGACCTTCGTTATTTAGTGAAAAAGCATTTCCGCTCTGAGGATATATTGGGGTGTCATTATTCTTCAATAAAGCAAGAAATTCATTTATTTCCCGTACAATTACGGACACGTCCTGGATTGATTCATGTCCGGCCTGAAACTGGTTTATAGCATTTTTTATAAAATCCGCACCTCTTAAGACAATATCGGTAAGAACCGAGTAATTTACGTTTTTCGGTTCATTTTCGCGTATATAATAAAAAACATCCTCCAACGAATGTGAAAGAGATGCTATATTATCAAAATTCATCATGCTTGCTGAACTTTTTATAGTGTGTACAATCCTGAATATTTCATTAATCTTCTCACCGATGGCATTCCCATATTCACTTTCCAGGGCTATGTTTTCAAGTTGAGTTATTAATTCCAGCGTTTCAAAAATAAACAATTCAAGCAACGTTTCATTTTCATATTTGCTCATGAAGTTTTACTCCTTGTACACTTAATACTTTTACTGAATTTTATTATTTTTACATGTAATTACATACAAAATTTATGTGGAGAGTATTATATATAAATTATATAATGAAAATGTGAAATATATCGAATTATGTCGAAATTGTCAGGTACAATTCATTGACAAATCCAAAGACAAAGTTTGACATGATATAAAAATGAATATTGTGGTATATATAATCTTTATTACAAAATACAATGCAGTTTCGAGGTGTTGTAGGATATGGAAACATACTCAACTTTTGGCGAATGTCTTGCTGCTATATTAAATGCTCTGGATCTTAAATGCAGTAAACTGGCAAAAGAAATTAACGTTGATCCTTCTCTGATATATAAGTGGCTTCGGGGAGAGAGAGTTCCATCTTATGATACCACTTATATCGAACAGATAAGTAATTACATAGCCAACAAGATCAGCAACAGCTTTCAAAGAAAAGCAATAACTGATTTATTGTCCGGATATGGCATTAATGTGTCTGAAATGAGCAATACCGGCCTTAAAAATAAAATAATGATGTGGCTCCAGGAAGCCCAGGGATACTCAATCAAATTACATAAAAAAATGATCTCAGAGAAAAAGTATAAAATTGACAGTGTGCCTAATATCACAAACCTCATTAAAAATATTGATACCGGTACAAAGCAAAATCATGGCAAAGCGAATATAATGAACCATGATCCCGGCATAAACGGAAACCTGTTTAATGATAATGTCCAGGTTATAACCGGCCATGAGGAAGTTATATACTCTATGCTTAAATTGCTGAAACAGGCTCATAGGAAGCCTGATTCATATGATGACAAAATCCTCATTACATTTAACAGTGAAACAGGTATTCTGTTTGATGATATGGATTTAAAAAATAAATGTATACATGCACTTTATTGCGCATTAAGCCATGGCTGGAATATTATTTTTTTAATCAGGCTGAGCAATAATAATCAAAGAACCATTAGAATTATCGAGGATCTGCAGGTTTTGCTTCCTCACGGAAACCTCATGGTATATTATTATCATAAAGCCTGTGATGATATTTTTGCTTTAAACGATTTATGTATTGTACCTCACACCGGTGCATTGTTAGGCTTTTGCTCAAAAATCGGCCAGCAAGTGGACAGGGCATTCTTGCATCATGAAAAAACAAGCGTAGACACGTTAACATCATATTTTTTCCAGCAGTTAACTTTTGCCAAGCCGCTGCTGAAAGCGTACCCGTCATACAAAACACCAGAATTTCAGCAAGCGCTTGTCGAGGCAGATGAAATTCCAGGCGACAAGTACGTTTTTAAAAATGGGCTAAGCACGGTTACCATACCTTTGAACCTGTATGAGAAATATTTAAACCTTGGAAACAGGACAGAACAGGAAATATCATACAGGAAATTCATGCATAAAAAAAGGCTTGAATCCTTTGAATCCCAGGTTAAGTATTACGAATTCAGGGATATATGCTTTATCGAGTCTTTGGAAATGCTGGTCAAGAACAAAAAATATACGTTTGACGAATACTATATGCTTGAAAACAGAACAATAAGCAATGAAGATATTGTATGTCACCTGGAAAATTTAATTAACATGTTGGAAAAATATGACAATTATGAGGTTGCTTTTGTAAGCAAACAGGATTTTATCAGTTTATCCAATATTTGCTGGCTGGTAAAGAGAAACTCAGGTGTTTTCATCGAAACCCTCAATAATGATAAACTGGCGGACAACAATAACCCGGAAATGAATTTTATAATAACTGAAAAAAGCATTGTCAATGCTTTTCATGATTATTTCCTGAAATTATGGTGCCATATTCCGGATAAGAATAAAGATAAAAGAAATTCAATTAATTATCTCCAGCTTCTGATTAATAAAATCAATACAGAAGACAAAACCAGATGAAATAAAACAGCTGCCTGAAAGGCAGCATATTATACTTTATACCCTTAAGTATAAAACAAGCCATGGGAATAGTTTCACCAAAAACCTGAACGTCATCTGCAGCATTATGGGCACAAATATCGAAATACCCTGCAAAAATTTCGACAGATATTTTCATTGGCCGGTTCCAATAAGCTAATTAACTGCGCGCTGTCTTTAAACCGAATACCGGACAGGCATCCATTCGAGTTAATTTACCTCAAACATAGCCAATTTTGCATTATCACAGTTCCCAGGCGCTTCAATCTCTTGGCCGGCGAAAAAATTTATCCCGGCGTGATACGATCAATACACAGGACCATATCCATTCTCTATCAAATGTTTCAGTTTTCCTGCTTTTGAAGTCATAAACACTTTTTTCATTTTTAGAAGTTTTGCAGCACGGTTTTCTATATCCTCATTTTTTTCTCCGCATATGGAGTATAAATCATATAAAAAACAGTCTGCAGAATTGATAATTATAAATCCTGAAGCCATGTTCCGGCTCCTGTGCTTTTTAACCAGCTTCGCAACCCTTTCATTAGGTTCGTGCCCGTCCTTAATTGTCCAATATATGCCGTAAGGATATGAGTTTTCCTTATCAACTGCCGCTTCCAATGTGCCCATTATGGATTCATCAGATCCGGAATATCCCAAAACAACCAGGCCTGAACTCTCACTTTTATACAAAAAGTACCTTAACAGGAATTCTTCCAGGTTTTGTACTTCTTCTAAAGTGCTTTTTATGGAATCATACCGGAAATCACCATGAAGTTTATAGATATACGGCATATCCATGCGGGTTTTTAATAACGTCATTTTTGTTGCATCTGAGATCAGTACATGACTTGCACCAACATATTGCATACCCGCCTCAATCAGATCATCAAAGTTTGTAGTCCAAATATCTGTTATTTTTTTCTGTTTCGCCAAAACCCCCAAACATAAATGTCCCAGCGATGGTTTTTTATCTTTGACAAGATTCTGGATGAACAATACTCTGTCACTTGCCATCGGATAACATTTTCTGAAGTAAAATGAATACTCTTCCGGAGCATTTAGTTCAGGATATCCTCCTTTACCGTCAAAATATGCCTGAAGTTCCATTTGATTTTTCTTAAGGGACAAATCGCTGAACAAACTTCTGTGAGTACGCGTTTCACGGCAGAATATTTCTCTTTTAAACTCCCAGACCAGTTGCTCGCCGGTAGGTATCCCCGATTGCGCAGATATACCCGAGCCGGCTAAAAAACTCATTGCACCATTAGGTTTTACTTTAAAACTGCTTAAGAAAACACCATAATCAACTACTAGCTCATGCCACGACATAATATCCATCCCCCTAATATCAGCATTGGTAATTATCCTGTTGGAACTTTCCCGTTCATAAACACCTGGATACTAATGGTGCCGTCATCAGGGCGGTAATAAAATTTCCCTGACTAAGCTATGCATTTGTCCTGTGGTCTTGAGTTGCAGAGTATTCAGCTTAAATATTCTTATGTGACAAAGAGACTGGAATCATAAGCAGCATTGAAAAAACAGCTGTGTTACATCACAATGCTCAGTAGTACCAAAGACTTCATGGGCGAATAATCGTTGTTGCAATCCCTGTCCTTTCAGCATATCTAACGGGTTTATACATCTGTATTTAACTTTACTGGCATAAGCTGTGCCTGTTTCTCCTGCAACCAGTGCTGCCGGCTAATGCGGTAATAAGAATCAATCCCCTGCGGAAAGGATTTTCTGATGCAATCATCTGACCTTTCAATAATATAACATATCAGGATAGATATTTGTTACACAAAAAGGAAATTTTTGAAATTTTTTACCTGGTATATCACTTTTTCTCATTTCCCTCATAAAAAACAGCATTCAAGGATATGGTGTCAAGCTTTTATATTTCTATATCATAACTTTGCATCATCTCCTATGGTACAAATGCTGGATTATATTATACCATATTTTTACTCGGAATGGAAGTTTTTTCAGTACTTATAAACCTTACCTGTCCCTTTTTTGATTTTTCCATGTTTGCTATGTCAATAACTTTTGAAAATGTCACCTAAAAAAGTATAATTTTATTCTATGAAAATGTCACCTTCGAGATATAATTTTGCTTTTTAAGTAACGAGTTAAAAGTAACGACAAGAGAAAAATCATGAAAGTAAGATAAGAGGGAAAAGTGAGTTTCTTCGCTAAGTTATAGTTAAGGCCGGGTGGGTGATAAAATTAGGGTAGAGCCTATGGGGTCACCCACCGGCATAAACAAAAGCGTGTTTGTAAGGTCGGCAGTCAAGTAGCTTTCGCGGCATAAGTAGCAAGGCTTTGCGGGTCAGGCCAACTTATTCCACGATCTACTTGACAGCCACTGTGGATATAGGGCCTTTAAAA
>DATCKN010000042.1:0-19047 GCA_036562185.1 Thermoclostridium sp. | reverse complement strand
TTGCATCCTCTGTCCTGTCCAGGGCTATGTATGCTTCTGCGAGGCCAAGCCTTGCATCAACATTTTTAGGATCAATCCTGATTACTTTTTCAAATGCCAAAACAGCTTCCTGGTAGTTCCCTTCAAGCAGGTACTTGGTACCTAAATCTATCTGTTTTTTTACCCGGGCAGATACCGACCCGCTGCCTGTAAATACCGCAACTAATGCTATGATGCAGATAAGTACGGCAGTCCCTGAGATAATATATACTTTTTTATTTTTCATGATGTACCTCCAATATGTTACATGAGCATTGCCGCATCGTGCTAAATTCCAATTTCTTTATACTGCCGCGATAACGCGGGAGCGGGCAAAAAAAGCAACAGGCAATGGCAAGTTTACCGGCTAATATGTAATTTCGCCGGAAAAAAGCATTACGTTCTCCCCTGATTCATCCAGTATTGCCATCTCGAACAACCTTGGCTGCATATCCGTTGTTGAAATTAATGTTACCTGTATGTTTGTATTTTTCATCCGATCAATATCAAAAGCTGAATTTAGCGGTATAAGGCTTTCATTTAAAGCCTCTCCGGCAATAGAAAGATCGGGGGCTTTACTCAGCAGATCATACATTGACATATCCAGCTGAATCATAATAACCCATTCTTTTCTGTCTCTTTTATCCGGCTTGTCAATCAGGACATCTGAAGAAGTAATGGATGCATGAATTTTGCCTTCATCCGCCAATTTTTCAATTAATGCAATAAACCCCTCATCAAAGGCTGTATTATCCGATTCGGGCTGATTGATTCCTTCTCCGATATTTATGCTTTCTGATGCAATACCAGGGATTTCAAGGTTGAGTGTTCCGCCTGTATATTCAATTTTTATCCCGGGCATAATGCCGGCTGAATCTGCAAGAGTTGCCTCAAACCATTCATTCCGGTTACCCTTATGGATCACTGCATTTAGCAAAACTACCTGTTCGGCATAATCGTTATTCAGGTTGAATACTATTTTTGAATTAATATTCAGTGCATCCGCTTCTTTGAAATATTTAAGGCTTCTCTTTGCAGCTTCCATGGGATCCGACAGGTATTTAACAAAAGCTATGTTTGAGATTAACAGGTAAATACAAATAATTACAATAATTGCTATCAAGAATCCAATTGATTGTTTTTTCAACGGTACATTCTCCTGTTTCTGTAAGTTTAAATATAAGCAGGTTGCAACAGTATTCCTGCCGGAACCTTAGGCTGCGCAACCGGGGGAAAAGGCCGTTTCGGAAATGAAGATGAAGGCTGCCTTTTCCCGGCTATATGCAACACACCATGATTCCTGTTAAGTTGTCTGTCGCTCCGTTGCCATATACTATTCTTCTTATTTCCTCAAGCGTTTCCTTTATTTTTTCGGTCCCTGTATTCTTTATAAGCCGGGCAAGCGTCTTTTCGTCAATAAACTTATACACTCCGTCACTGCATAAAAAGAACTTGTCTCCTTTACGGGTCTTCCCGGTAATAACCTGGGGACTGACTGCATCACCGGCACCTATGCACTGGAGTAACGGATTTTTATCCTTATAATTCATCCATTGGTGTTTATTAATCTTGCCGGTTATGTATTTCTCGGTTGAAAGATTATGGTCGGTTGTCAACAGCTTGAAAGAAAAAAACCCGGATTTATATATCCTGCTGTCCCCGATATGGACAATGCAATATTCCGCATTGGCGATAAACAGCAGCGACAGTGTTGTGCCCGACTGAATCCTGGCTCTTTCGGACCGAAGTTTCATCTCGTTATGCAAGGTTTTCACAATAAACAAAAATTCCTGCGAGATATCCTTCATAAGAGAAGTGCCGTTTCTGCCCGCATCCTTAAGTTTTTCGGGCATGGTATTATGCCACCAGTAATCAAGGGAATCAGCCACTTTCCTGCTTGCTTCTTCCCCGAACTCAAGGCCTCCAATGCCGTCAGCGACAAGAAATAAACCGGTTATTCCCGTCTCCGAGCAACCTGTACGTATCAAGTATGAATCCTGGTTCTTTTCCCGTTTCAGGCCTGTTTCACAAAAGCCGGCTGTTATTATATCCTTCATACAAATACCTTCATTTATTTTTGAAACTTGTAATCTTCATCTGCAAAGGTGATAATCGCGCCATCCTCAATAGGATACAGTTCTTCTGCCGTCAGTTTTTTACCGTTGAGCAACGTGCCGTTTTTAGAGTTAAGATCCTTTATGTAATATTCGTTATTAATGCACTCTATCTCTGCATGAGAGCCGCTTACTGTTTTCTTGTCAATTACTATATCATTTCCGCCTGTCCTGCCAACCTTTGTTTTCCCGCCCGCAGCAAGTGTAAAGGGCACATCATCCTTTAACCTTATCAGTTTTGCCCTGCTAATCAATACTTCTGTCTTGTCGGCTGCATCCTCTTTTACAGGCGGGAACAGGACTTCTGTTTTATCATCTGTCGGTGCTGAAACAGGCGGTTCCTTGTAAACAGGTTTTTCTTCTTCCTTCTGTTTAGCACTTTTCTTTTCAGCAGTAACGGCAGCAACCTCTTTTTTCGCCGGCATTTTTTTCATAACCATATACACCGAAAGGAAGTCCAATGTAATCATGATTAGTATAAAGCCAATAATCATTTTTGGCTCGGTAATATTTATGATTATGGCAAGCATTATTGAAACAAGCACAAACAATACCTGTAATAGCGCAATAACCAGTGTTCTTTTTCCTGACGGCAAACCTGCTGTTACATTATCAGTTTTTGATTCTTCCTTTACGGCTTTCTTTTCACCGGTATTGGAGCTTTCGGGCTTTGCACTTTTCTGCTGTATTTTTTCCTTTGCCGGCGCAGCGTTTCCCTGCTTATTCTGCTTTTTGGATTCATCTGAAGCGCGGCTTACCACAATGTCCCGGCTGTTGTCTTCTTTCGGACCTGCTTTGCCGGAAGGCTTGTCCAGTATCTCTTTAAGTTCGTTCAGCGTGAATGTATCGCTGCTCACAGCTGCAAGCACTTCCCGGTAAAACATTTCATCCTCCGAGTAATTTACTTTCAATGGAATAAGATAACGAATCAGTGCCTTAAACTGATCCAGCAAGTTATTCTCCATGTCTTCCAGCGGAAGGTAAACAAGCTGCGGTTTGAAATCACCCGAATTTTTCCTGAAGAAGATATATTCCGGATGCACTATAAAATATTCGGGTTTTAACTGTTGCCTTTTATTTGACAGGAAAATTTCAAGAATGTTGTTCATCAGGGTTTCAAACTGGTTCCGTGAAAGGTTTCCCGTAGCATCCAGTGTTTTTTCCAGATCCAGCCTTGTGTTGACAGTGTAGCAAACCAACCGTTCATCGCCTTTTGAAATAACCGTTGCAGGCAATGTAAAATCGGGGTTCATGTTTTCAAGGACTCTCATCTGGTAAGCATTGATCGATTGATCTGCATTCAGCCGGATATAAAGACAGCGGTTCAGTCCGTCATTCTCGTAATACTTGTTAAGCTGCATAACCATTACTCCTCCTGCTTTTATTTATAACAATATGCATATTACTGCTCCTATAAGGATAAACGGTGAAAAAGGGATTCTTGCATCCCGCTTTTTCTTTCTTGCCGTCAGCAGGAAAATGCCTGTTACCGCGCTGGCGACTATCGCAATCATCAAGGTTGTAAGGAACATTTTCCATCCAATAACTAAAGCAAGCACACTCATAAGTTTTACATCGCCCATGCCCAGCGCGCCTTTGCTGAGAAAGGATATGGCACCGAAAACTGCTGCCGTTGCTGCAAAGCCAATACCTGCTTCCTTCCATGATACCGAAGGATTAAAAGGAACGGTCAATATCCCGGATATCAGGAAAAACAATACCAGAGCATTTGGTATCATACCGGTCTCAATGTCTATATAAACACAAATGCCAAGAAATATCAGCGTTACACAGAAAACCAGGAAATTACCCGGCTGTTCGTAAAAATACGCCGTCAGTATTGCCACGGCCGGCATACAGCAAGTAAAAATCCACAGGCCGGGCTTTTTTATTTTTTCTTTTATACCGTCCAGTCCGGTACAGTATAAAACGGCTAATACGGATATTAAAATTCCTGTTATGTATTTCATCATCCTGATCTTTACTCCGTCCATTCTACTTGCCGGTCCAGGCTCGTACCGTTACCCTTTGCACTACTGGTATTTCATCTATTATTTTAACCGGCACGGGAATCTTAATCTTGTAGCTCACAATAACATCAATCACGTTATCTGTGTCTATGTCACTGTCTTTGACAAAATAACTGGATTTGCTGAAATCAAGGCCGTCATATCCGTCAACAATATGATATCTCAGCAAATCATCATTTGTCAGGTGTTTCTTCATCAGCGCCTTTATTGAGGCATTTCCCAAAGCTTTTTCGACGAATTTAATACCCTTGTTCGCAGCAAGCGCCTCTATGCTTTTCCTGTTCTCCAGAAGACTGTTAAATGAGTTTATAACAGTTTCCACGGAACTGTAAGCTGATTTTACGCTTTCTTCTATATTCTTCCTGCTTTCGGATACTTTTGTTATCGCATCGGATATTTTGCTGAATATGTCGGTATAACCGCCCGTATTACCGTCAATATCCACGTCAACCGCTGTGGTGTTTTTTACTGCATTCTCTATATTCTGAAATTCCAGCAAAACATTCTCCACCTGTTCCTTAATGCTTTTTGCCGAATCGGTGATATTTGAAAAATTCTCTTCAGCAGCTTTCTTTGCCTCCTCAGTTGCATTTTTTGCATCATTCACCACGCCAAGAAGCCCGGTTTTATCATAAACATAACTGTACAGTGCCAGTTCATTGGCTGCATCTGTCAATGCAAACTGTACTTTTTCGTGTATGAAAACGATTTTAATAAAAAATGCCATTGTAACGATGCAAAATACGAAAATAGGCAATGCCACCGCTGCTTCTACTGTGATACTCCCTCGTCTGTCCTTTATCATAGCAATCCCCTTAATATGATCCCTGTGATACAAACTCAAGTTTATATAACCTCCCGTCTTCCCCGATGCTTTTTGCTATATCGGGCATAAACGGCAGATTCAGGAACATAATATTAACTTTTGCATTTGAATCAAGCTTTATCGCAGTCTGGTACGATGACAGCCTGAAATTCTCATTCTCAGCCATCATGCTGATTTGCACCATATCCTGTGTTCTTGCTATTTTTGTATCCTTATCTTTAAGAAGTAAAAACAGCCTCAGGTAATCCAGGTAGGAGAACCTGACAGAGGAAACAAATGCACTGTCCGGTGAATCATCCGATAAACTGCCGCGAATATTAAATGAGCTTTGGAACTCCTTACTGTTCTGGATCTCATCAAGCTTGCTTGTGATGGATTCAACCGCGGCGTTTTTCAAGTCTTCGGTAACTTCCTTTCCTTCCTCTTCAAGCTCATCCAAAGTTGTGGTTATTGTTTTCTGAAACTCCTCTTTATATTTGTTTATCCCGTCTTCCACTTTACTTGTAATGTTATTGACATATTCGGTTTTTTTGTTTTTAACCTTTTCAAGCGACATAAAATCATCAACACATGATTTTATGTCCTCATATGTAAATTTCATATCGCCCTTTTGAATTCCCTTTTCTTTTAAATATTCTTTTACATAATTCTCCAGTTCTTTCCCTATTTCCTCGCCAACAGGGCCGTAACCTTTCAGGAAGCTTAAATCAGCTTCAAACGAATTAAGGCTTCTATCCATGGCTTTATATATTGCCGATTCAAATTCCTGTTCGGCATTGTCAATATAACTGTTTAACTGGTTGTCCAAGGCATTTAATTTATCAGTTATTAATTTGATGCCGTCTTCGGACAATTTATCGCTTTTCTCCTTGATAAAATCCTTCAGTTCGGAGAATCCCTCGCTTATTTTTTCAGTTACTTTTGAAGCTACGTGCTCTATCCCTTTCGTCGCCAGGTTGATTGACTCTTTAATCAGGCCGTCCTTCCAGGTATACCAGTCATATTTACCTTTAAAAAAGGCAACTTCCTCGCCTGACAAAAGCTTCCTTACATCAACGCAGGATTCGGCCATGGCCCAAACCCCGGATATAATGGCCTGAAATACAGGGATTCCCAGCCCGCCGGTCCACCACCCCGCAGCAGCTGCGGCCAGTGATTTGATAACTGCCTTTTTCTGCGGTTCTACGTACAAATGTATAAAGTTCATTACGGTACGGATGGTAAATATAACAGTTACACAGGTTATGAAATTCTTGTTGTCACTGCTTTTCCCGTAAAGGATATATTCCACTTCATAATCCAGAAGGGATTTTTCATTATATACAATGTCCCTGTATCTTAAATCCTTCCGTGGAGTTTCAAGTTTGCCGTCCATAGCAGTTCTGAACATGTTGATTATGTACTCGTTAAAGTAAATTGTATCCCTTATGTCAGTCAGCACATCAACCAGACCGTCGAATACGCTGAAACCCTTATCCAGCATATTTATCCCGTCATCGGGATCAACATCGTAATCCTCTGTTGCATCGTTTTTATTGACCTGCTTTGACGGCAGGGTTTCAATCACTCCATCTTTAAGCTCTTTTTTTGAACTCTCATTTTCAAGTTCTTCTTTTAATTCTTCTTTCTCTTCCTTAGCTGCTTCCTTTGCTTCATCCTTTTCTTCTGCTGCATTTTTCGAAGCTTCATTTCCCGCCTGGTTTGGCTGGCTTAACGGAGTTTCGTTTATGCGAAATGCTTTGTAATCCGCATTCAGCTTGATGTCGGTCCTGTATTCGTTTATTAAATTTTCACAGATACCTTTCCATTCACTATATTTCCCAAAAGCCAGCATAAAAGTACTTTTTATTTCATCTGGCGGCTCAATATAGTCCAGGAAAGATTCATATGTATCTGTATCTTCAATTCTGATGTACCATATATCTTTGTATTTATTCTTTAAGTCATTAAAATTTCCTTTAAGCTTCACACTTTGAGCTTTATTCAATAAATCTTCACATGTTCTGAAATTATATTCTGCTCTCTCAAAAAGCTTCAAACATACATCGAGCAACTCGACATTCTTCTCCAATAGAGCGATTGCACCGTTTTCTTCGGCATTTTTATTGCTTTGCTCTATAACATCGGTGGTTCCGATTGCCAGAAGGGATTTGGTCTCTTCAACAAACTCTTTTGCGCTGTCATAATCCCCCGGCAGAAGATTGTCTTTCTTTTCATCCGCCTTCTGGTTATAATTATCAACCATTTCGGCGGCAGTCTTTGTTTGATTCTCAAAATCCCTTAATTTCTCAAGCGCATCATTACAAACCTTTCTGTATTCTGTAATTGATTTTTTCGCTTTTTCAGTATAACCGGAAAAGGCTTTTTTCAATTCCGTCATGCTTTCTTCAAGTGTGGGTATGAGTTCATTAATATTATTGTCATTGTAAAACTCGATACATTTTATAGCTTGATCGGTTTCACTGCCCGGATTTGAAGCCTTAACATAATCTATATATTTCTTCTCAAGAAATTCCTCTGCCGAACATTTCCCAATGGCGGTCTTTGTGTTTTCCCATCCGGTAATTTCACTATTTAAGTCGCTCAGCGCAGATTTCAAACTGCTCCTGTTTGATTTTTCGCTTTGGAGTTCTCCAATGATCCGTTTATATTCATCCGAGCCGCTTTCTGCAGCGCTTAACATGCTCTCAAGCTCACTAATACGCTCATCGCTTAACTCAATATCCTCTTCCAGGCTTATCCTTTCCTGCTCCAATTCGCTGATTTCAGCATCAATGGTTTTGTAAGCCAGTTGCTTCAAATCAGATAAGCATTTATTCACTTCATTGACAATGTATTGCTTGTACAGTTTCAGCAAAAACAGCCGGATACTGGTATTATAGTAAATATTAAGCGTATCCCTGGAATCCTCGAAATTTTTAACAGTGTCATTTTCGAGCAGTCCGAAAATTCTTTGTATCTGGTCGGACTCCAGTCTCTTATCGGTGTAATAATATTCAGTTTTTTCACTTCTGAGCCTTTTTACAAAATACCCATCTGCCGTCCGGAAGTTATTCTTTTTGTCAAAATACCAGCCATCGGTGAGTTTAATTATCTCAGCCAGGGAATTGTCCAGTTTTTCCAGCTGTTTTTCCACCTTGTTTCTTTCTTTTGCAAGCTCAGCTGATTCCTTTGCCTTAAAGACCACGCCAAGCTTGTTCAAAAATGCTTCAACGGTCTGAACAGGCGCTCGGTACTTCATATATTCAAGCACCTGGCGCTCAAAAATGCTCCTGTTAACAAGAGAATTACCGGTATTTCCTGAGTAAATAGTTTCAGGAAGCTCGTACTTCCATAACCTGTACATCTCAGGTTTGGAGCCATCTTCGTCCATATCTGCCAAAGGATCCAGATAACGTTCCATATATTTTTTTATTTTTTTGTTAACCACTGTTTTATCCGAAGCTTCAAAGCCAAATAAACCGTACTTGTCCTTAAGAGCGACATCGTACTCGGCCAAAACAGAATTTATGGCAGTTTGGGCGGCGCGCTTTACCTGCACTTCTGCAATGAGGAACCGCGCGCCGTCAATGAAAACCCCTGCCAGCATAATAAAAGCAAGAAACAATATACACAACATTATTGTAACTGAACCTTGTTCGCTTTTCACGTTTTCGTCTCTCCCAAAACTATTCAATCAGGTTATCTTTAATTTTCATCTGTTTTGAAATAATCCTTAATTTTATTACTGATTTCATCCAGTTTCTTATTATATGATTGCTTAAATTTGGCCACTGCCGGGATTCTGCCTGCAAAATCCGACATCATGTCCACATTCCTTATGAATTCGGCCTGATCCATGATTTTGCTTCCGGACTCCACATCTACAGTAAAACCCTTTCCTGGCTCCCCCAGCATGCTGTCTATAAAGTCAACACCCGTCGGGTATGATTTTGAGACAGTAACTCTTATCTTCTGAAAGAACAGGTTTCTCTCAACAGTAACATTGGCGTCATCAAGATAACCCCCGATAAGCAACAGGGGGGCATCTTTTTCGCCTTTGGTTTTTAACTGGTTTTTAATGTTTTTCCGGGACAGCCCACCATATAGCTTGTCCCCTTCTTTGGCCAATACCTTTGCCTCTTCGACAGAAAGGTCTGCAACAGCGAGCGCACTGACCTGGCGATACAGCCCCATCATAAAATATATCAGTGTCATCAGGACTAAAAATATAATGGGGTATATGATGGCTGCCTCAATTGTTATACTTCCTTTTTCATTCTTCATGGCTTTAATTGCTATAGTTATCAACTTTGATTTGGTTTGTCTTTCCTTCGGCATCACTTAATAAACCGCTGACCATAGCCTTGATTTTGTCTCCGAACAGAAGGGCAACCCCTATACCCACAACTATAAGGATGGCCAGAATGATTAACTGATCTGCTCCGCCGTCTTCTTCTTTCCAGAATTTTTTGAATAATGTTGTCATATTAAAATCCCCCTTAAAAAATGAATTATTCTATATCTGCATCATTGTTGTTATTGGCATTAAAACAATGATGAGAATGGCTAAAAACATAAGCAAAATCGGAACCAGCAGTTTGTTCTCGGCCATCTTGCCCCTTCTTTCTGCTATGCGTTTTCTCTCCTGCCATGCTTCGGTGGAAAAAAGCTTCAGCATACTTACAAGATTGCTGCTGCCGGTTTTTTCGTGTTGGATCATCAGCGCGGCAAACCTGATTGCCTCTGGTACCATGCAGCGCTTTGCAAAAGCCTCATAGGCTTCTTCATAGCTCATTTTCTTGTCGCCATATATCGATTCGTTAAGCGTAATAAGCTCTTCGTACAAACTTCGTTTTTCATTGCCTAGCTTATAATCGCTGATTATTTTGTCCATTGCCGTGCTGACCGTGGTTCCGGCACCGACAAGCAGAACAAGCTTATTCAGCATTTCAGGAAAATCCATCTTTATTCTGTCCTTATGCTCATCCAGCTTTTCCTTATTTTTCATGTTAAAGTAATATATCAGCACCGCTCCGAACATCAGCGCAATTAATACAATAAACGGCAATTTTGATTTCTCTTTTGTAAACCAGCTGATTTCAATATCTTCATCAACCTTTTCAGGTATTTGCACTGTTGTATCTGACAAATCCGCGTTTATTTTCTCATTAATTTCTGCAACTATCATTTCAACCCGTTCTGCGAAAGATACTTTAGCTTCTCCATTATTTGCCTCACCGGCTGCTGCACCTTTGGGCCCCGGCAAAACCGTAACTGTAGTTTCCATTGTATCAGTGTAAACATCACCGATGCTCAGAACGGCAGTAATAGTAACTTCCACCGGCGACTCCAGGTCAGCATTGGCTACATTCCCATCCCTGCCTATGATTACGGGGTTGCTTGTTACCCATTCGATATCTATACCCTTCGACTCATTTCGCGCCGGGAACCTGAGATCGCCGACTATTGACTTCAGGTCGCTGTTTGAATTCAGCATATACTTCAGAAGCTGTTCCTTTTCCGCTTCAATTATCGCCTTTGCTTCCTGCTCATCCGGAAGCCTTCCCTCAATTACAAGCTCCACATCTTTTTGCACCACTTCGTCCTTGCTCTCAAACTCTGCCACTACATTATAGGTCTTGGTCCGGCCATACTCGGGCCTTTCCATCTTGGTTTTAAAATCCGAAGCATTTTTTGCTTCCTGGAAAGACACGACAAACATCAGAAACAGGGACAAAATAACCGTTATATAAATACCCGAAGCAATATCGGCAAGATACAGCCAGTAATGCTTTTTATATTCCATCTCCCCGTAAAGGATTCTGAATTGCTGAACCTGTTTTTCTTTTCGCTTTTTTATAATGCCTTTCCTGTCAGCGGCATTTTCTTCATTAAGCCCGAAAAGCCCCAATATGGCAAAGGCAATCGGGAAAAACATCGAAAACATGTATTCTTTTTTATTTTCATTAATTATATCTTTATGTTTTGTTGTCTTTTCGGCTATGAGCCATGCAAAAAGAAGTACCAAAAATAATATGAAAAAAACAGCTGGAAGCAACATGTTACACCTCTATATCCATAATCTTTCTGGCAGTAAACTGGGCAATAAGTATGATAATCACCGCAATTGTCATTGCAATTCTGCCTGCAAAAGTTGTATACAACGGCTCCATATAGTCAGGTGCCATTACTTTCAGGGCCAGAACCATGCCAATCGGGAGTATGGTCATTATTTTCTGTTCCTGTTTCTTTTGGGATATTACCGTTTGTATTTCTTCGATTATATTAATCTTCTCAATAATCACATTGGCTGTATTCCTTGCTACCGTGTTAATGTCCCCGCCCTGCCTTCTGCATATTGTAAACACATCAACAAAGTTTGAAATATCCTCGATGCCCGCCCTGTCGGCAAAATCCCTCAGGACCTCTTCTTCGGGGACCTTGTGGTTCAACGCCTGCGCCATTCGCTTAAACTCGTCGACAATATACGAATCATCGCCATGTAATAACGTAAGATTCTCAATAATTTTTCCGCTCTTTATAATATTGGAAAAAGAAGTTCCTGCGCTTAATTCGGCGACAATTGCCTGGAGTGCATCCTTGAACTGCAGAAGGAGCTTGTCCTTTCTTTTTTTAATAATGTTGTTAATTATAATCTTTTTCCAGTATGTAATGACGATCAAATACACACCCACAACAACAAGTCCCAGGATGATATTATCATAAAAGATCTGCGCCAGAATAAAGGCAATTACCGATCCTCCCATGTAGTACTTGATGTAATCCTCGGTTGAATACTTGTACTGGCTATAATTTATCGCATTCGCTGCAGGCTCATCCTCTTCTGTTGTTTTTTTGCCTGTTTTGCTGCCTAGCATCAAAATAAGCAAAATGACAACAATTATTAAAATAATTCCAAGCAATAGTAGTATTACCGTCTTATTCATATCTGCCACCTCTTCAGGTTATATTGCATTCCCTCGGTATTTAACACCCGACATTTTAAGTTTAACCTGGTTCTGAAGCTTCCTTCCGCTAAAGACCAATTCTCCAAGCACCTTTCCGTTTTCATCATCGCCCCTGTCCTCGAACTGGTACAGCGGATTCAGTTCAATCTCCCCATCCCTGTATCCGACAACTTCTGTAATCTCCAGAACCTTTCTGCTCCGGTCCCTCATTCGTCCCAGGTGTACAATAATGTCCAAAGCAGAAGCAATTTGCTGCCTTATAGCATCAAGAGGGAAATCAGCGCCTGTAAGAACCATAGTCTCCAGCCTGGTCAGAATATCCCTTGAAGAGTTGGCATGCCCTGTCGACAATGAGCCGTCATGCCCTGTATTCATCGCCTGCAACATATCCAACGCTTCAGCTCCGCGGACCTCACCGACAACAATCCTGTCGGGGCGCATACGCAGAGAAGTCCTGATTAAATCACGTATCGTAACCTCACCTTTTCCCTCTACATTCGCGTTTTTGGTTTCCAGCCGCACAAGGTTTTTAACATTCTTGATCTGAAGCTCTGCTGAGTCCTCTATTGTAATAATTCTTTCATCCTTTGGTATGAAGTTTGACAACGCATTTAAAAATGTTGTCTTACCTGAACCGGTACCCCCGCATACAAAGATGTTGTAACGGGCTTTTACCAGAGCTTCCAGGAACTCTGCCGCTTCCTGCGTAATACTGTTCCACTGTATTAACTGCTCTATTGTTATAGGCTTGTCAGGAAACTTACGGATGGTTAATATCGGCCCGTTCAGCGCAATGGGTTTTACTACGGCGTTCACACGGGAGCCGTCGTCCAGCCGGGCGTCGGCAATTGGCTCGGACGGGTTTATTTCCCTGTTTACCTTTTCAACTATGGCTTTAATAATACGCATCAGCTCTTCTTCGCTCTCGAAATGGCGATCGTACTCATAAAGCCTGCCTTCTTTTTCAATGAATATTACATCGGGACCATTCACCATTATTTCGGTCACCTGAGGATCATCTATCAGCTTTTGCAGAATGCCCAGTCCGCGAATGCTGTTGAAAATTTCCTCGGAAACCTGTTTTCTGTCGGTAAGCGAAAGCCTTAAGTCATTTTCTTTTATGTAGTCCTTGAGAGCATTGTCGATAATCATCCACAACCTGTCGTTTTCGACTTTCTGCCTGCTTTCATATTCTTCTCTCTCAAGCGTTTTGATAACGTTTTTCCGAACCTCTGTTACAATAGTATTAAATGTGCCGCTGTCCATTGTTATACCTCGCTAAGCTTATTTTTTAAGGCTCTTACCGCGTCTCCGAATTTATATGACATATCTGCAGTTCCATATAGAGCAAGGTATTTATCAAAGGGGATTTGATATCCGAAGGGTTTTTCAAATATCTTAATTTCCTGCATGTTATCCCTTGACATGTCCCGGTTGTCGGTAATGTTTTCCACAGGATAAAACTTGTCCAGATTCTTTTTCAGGTCAAAAAACTCAATACTCATGTTCATGCAGTACTTTTCAAAAAGGCTGAGTTTTACCGTTGCATTTCCGTTTCTTCTTCCAAGCAGGACAATATGATCACTTGCAGAAAGAACTGACAAATTCTTTAAATCAAGCGATGATGACATGTCAATTATTACTCTGTTAAACAGTTCAATATCGTGTAACTGCCCGATAAAGTTAAGCCATTGGCTTTTATTCAGTTCATACAGTTCGGTGGAATTTTCCTGCGGAAAAATGAAAGACACTCCATCGCTGCTTATGTTCTGTGCGCCGGTCAAAACGGCAGATAAGTTTGGCCTGCTTTTTATAAGTTCGTACAAAACATCTGAAAAATTGGAATTCTGGTTGTCCCCGTTAAAATAAAAATTAGTTGAAGGAGTATCCTCCAGGTTTATATACAATACCCTGTCACCGGATTCGGCAAAGGCCTTTGCCAGCCCAACGGCAACAGAAGTCTTGCCGACACCGCCGATAGGAGAGTACACCGATATAACAGTTACTTTTCCTTTGTCGGCAGATGTAATGGTCTTTTTGCTAACCTTTGTATATGTACTCATGATAAAGGTGGAAATATCACGAGCCTGCTTGTATTTGTTTATGTGATGATAATTTTCAAAGCCAAATGGTAAAGTTCCGTCGTCCAGGAGTATAGTTACCGTGATATCTTTAAAGCTTATATGATCTGATATCATATTCGGATCAATAAGCAGAATATCCGGCTGCTCCTGTTTTACCGCTTCCTTAAGTTCAATCGGATTTGTGAACCCCTGAACCTTATAGAAATATTCCCTTTCAAACTGTGAAAAATATTCAACAAGAGACTGCACGCATCCCCTGTCGGGATCCGCGATAAAAAGACTTAGTTTACTCATTTGCCTCCCCCCCGCTTCATGTTCCGCTAAAATTTTAAATTAATATATCCATATATCTTTCAAGCTGTTTCCATGTATTTTAAATTTCATTGGCTGAATATACTGTAAAACGGCAATATCCATTCAATCAAACAGGCAATTGATACGGGTATTGCGAATTTCACGGCTTTCTTTTCTTTGCTGTTTTCCATAGTGATTTTTCTTGATAAAAATATATTTTTTATGTCATTTATGAATGCTTTAAAAGAAATTTTCAGTGATTTGTCCCTGGCCATGAATATGGTCATTATTGCCCCAATAAAAACGGCATATACCGTAACACCTATTGAATATGAAAGTCCCTTGAGAGCTGCTATTGCCAGCAGCAGTTTCCCGTCTCCTGCACCTATGAACTTTAAAGCAAATAGTGCAAATACAACAGCAAACATGACAAGCAAATCTTTTAATGTTTTGCCCAAACCCGGCAATAAACCCTGGACGGTGCTTAATATAATACCTGAAACTATAGCGGGAACCGTAACTTTGTTAGTTATCTTTTGCTCACGTATATCTGTATATAGTGCCATTATAAGCAATATAACAAGTATGCAAAATACTATTATGTCGAAGTAATTATTCATAGCAAGAACCTCACAAACATCGCTTAACATTTACTTATTCCGACATATGCCTTACAAACCAAATATAACCCGAAAAATGAATTCATTACGGGCTTCCCGCTTGTGCAAACCTGGTTTTTCGCCTTTTTATTAATAAAGTTTCAGCATAAACTCAATGTTCGATAATAAAATTCTGTCCCCCTCTGCCAGCCGATACATGGTTAACGGTTCCAGTCTTCTGCCGTTCAGGAGGGTTCCGTTTGTGCTATTCAGATCTCTTATATATATCCCATCATTATTTCTTACTATTTCTGCATGCCGTTTGGATACAACAGGTTTTTGCTTGTTGTATTCCTGTTCGGTGAGATCTATGTTTACATTTCCCCTGCCAATAATTAAACTGCTCCTGTCATCAAGCCGATACCGTTTCCCAGCCATTGCACCCACTATAACTTTCAGGTACGGTGGCTTTACACTTTCGGTCTCCTTTTCATAATTCCTTAAAGAAGCTGTTTGTTCGAGGATCTCACTAACACTCTGCTTATTTGCGACAAAACTTAATTCAATCAGGAAGTTCGTGTACAGAACCAGGAACTTCTTGAATATGTACTCCGCGATTACGGGTATTTCGCTCTCGGAGAACTCTCCTATCCTATGCCTGTATTCCAGCGACCAGAACCTCTGGTACGTATTCTGGACAAACCCCTGCTCCTCAAGTATGTCCTTATGCTTGTTATATGCGTCGTCAAATAAATCCTGGACTTTCCTTGAGCTTGACTCAAGCCTTGCCATAAGCTTTATGTCATCGTTTATAATCTTTATTTCACAATAAAACTTCCTGTTACTCGATTCAAACGATAAACATAAATCATCATCACGCTTTATGTCCAAATCAAATTGTTTTATAAACTCAACTACGTCAGATGAGTCGTTAAAAAGCGCATATATCCTACTGAGCAGCATTACCCTCCGTTCCCGCATAACATTTTCTATTTCATCCAACGGATTAATCCCATTGTTCAGCTCATTTATAATCCAATCGGATATTGCATCAGAACGGGATATGCCGCTTTTAAGGCAATACTCGTCCAATATTTTTACCAACTCTTCATCCAAACTGATTGAGTACTTCTTTTTCATTTTAATATTCCATATTTTGCATCGTCGAACTGATATAAATTGTACAATGCATAGAATATTTTGTCAATATGTATTATTTCAAATTTCCCGTTTATATTACATGATACTTGCTATTTATCGTCATATTTAAAGTTTTCATGTAGAATAAAATTAATTTTTATCTTAATATGTCCTTTTATGCGACAGCAAATTAATGTAGTCTTTTTTAACCGCAAAAAAGCCATACCCTTTTCACTTATTTCATTTACGGGCATGGCCATTCACCCTGCGACTTTTCCTGTTGCCTTTTCTTATCATTCTATACAACATATTTCTTCAGGCTTCTCAGTTTGCTGACGATGTCCGGGCTAAGTTCCACATCACAGCTTCTGATACCCTGTTTAAGCTGTTCATCGTTACTGAAAGTTACTATCGGAACACATAAAAAATCCTGGTGCATCAGAAAAGCAAGCTCCACCTCAATCAGGCTGGCATTCATTTTTTCTGCTGTCTTAACCAGTTCATCAAAAATGAGTTTGTTAGAAGGTGTGTCATACCTTGGTGATATTTTATCCGGCATGTTTTTATGCTCATACAGTTTTGTAAAATATCCTTTTGCCGCGGCTGTATAAGCCATTGCGTTCAAACCGGTTTTCTTATGGTAAGAGTAAGTTTCTTCATCCATGAATACAAGAGTTTTGTCGGAAATGCCGTTACTGTTTATATCGGCAAGGCTCCACATAAGCTGGTTGCAAACAAAACCGGTTATATTATTTTTCCGGGCATAGCTTTCAGCTTCTATAATCCTTTCCAGTTTCCAGTTCGAACAGCCATAATACCGGATTTTGCCCTGTTGCTTTGCCTCCTCTAAAACACCCAGAAATTCGTCGACCGGTACATTCGGATTATCCCTGTGTAAAAAATACAGGTCAATATAATCGGTATTTAAATATTCAAGGCTTTCATTGAGTTCTTTCCTGATTTGCTCAGGAGTAATCCTTGAAAGATCCATATCTGAAAGATCGGGATGTCCGCCTTTCGTGCTTATTACAACATCACTTCTCCTGCCAATTTCATTAAGCCATTCACCAATTATCCTTTCACTTCTTCCTTTTGGACCTGGCACCCAATCACCGTATACATGGGCTGTATCTATAAAATTTGCGCCCTGCTCAAAAAATGCATCAAGCTGGTGTTTAGCCGTTTCAGAATCAACAGCAGTACCAAAGTTTACAGTGCCAAGAGATATTGGCGAAACATTTAAATCCGTATTTTTAAGTTGAATCCTTCTCATATTCAGCCCTTCTTTTTATTTTTCATAACAAAAATCCTGTCGCATTGGCAATTTCGTATATTTTTATATCGCCGGATGATGCCTTGATAAGCTCTTTGGCCTTTTCCATCCTGATCTTCAGCAAGTATTGTGAAAACCGCATCCCTGTTTCTTTTTTAAACAGCTTCCCCAGATAATCTACATTGAGATAAAGAATTTTTGACGCGATATGCTGTAGTGAAAGGTTTTCATCATCTATATTTTCGTGTACGTACCTTATTACTTTTTCAATTACCTTGTTCTGGCTGCTGATAACCGAATCATACGTATTTCGGGCCAGTTTTACGGCAGAATCAAGAATAAACTGCTTAATCTCCGAAACTGTATTGCATTCGTTAATTTTTGTTATATTCTTAATCCAGGTGCTTATTTCACAGTCCTCGCAGTGTTTTATTATAACAATGTACAACTCAATGCCGCAGGCTCTGATTCTGTTAATGTCATATCCGTTCATTTTATATGAGTTGAAAATGGAGTTGATAATTGACTTAACAGAATTAATATTCCCGCTTCGAATGGCAGCTGACAGCTCTTCGGTCTGGGTTTCGGTGTTTAATGAATAATCGGTGCTGAATATGTTCACATCGTTCTTTGTAATAATTTTTCCCTCACCCAGGTAAAATTCGAATCTGATAATATCTTTTATTTCCCTGTATAGTTGCGATACATTTGCAAAAAAGCCTTCACTGCTGACAGCCACCGTTGTTTCTATACTATAACCCGAAATGCACTGTTTTTGAATTATTTCAATCAGTTCGGACAATTTGCTGAAATCAGTAAGGCTTGTCAGAAGCACAACCGAAGTGTTTATGATAATACAGAAAGTTGTGTTTTCCTTGCCGAAATTTTGCTCCACCAGGCTTTTCAGCGTAAGCAGCTTCACATAATCATAATCGTCTATTTTGAAAAGCAGCATCCGGTATGGGCCTTCATGTATTTTAAACAACTCTTTGTATGTATCCACATTCTGGATATAGGGCGATCCTTGGATAAGATCCCGGAAAAACTGCTCCTTTGCCTGTGGAAAAAGCTTTTCAACATTTGCCTGCATGGATGCTATAAAGCGTTCTTTGCTTTCAATATCCTGGATGCGGGAAACCGCTTTCTGTACGCTTTTCTTTATAATGTCGGAATCACATGGTTTCAGCAGGTATTGATTTACGTCATTCTGAATCGCCTTTTGGGCATAAGCAAAATCATTATATCCCGATAAAATTATGAACTGAGTTCTCGGCATTTCATTTTTAACTTTTTCCATCAGTTCAATTCCGGTAAATACAGGCATGATAATATCAGTAAGCACAATATGCGGGCGTTCTTTCATAATGATGTCATATGCTTCCTTGCCGTTTGATGCAAGTAAAACCCTGTCAATACAGATATCTGACCAGCAGACCGACCTTGAAATTCCTTCGCGCACCGTTCTCTCATCATCAGCTATTAAAAGTGTATACATAAGAACCTCCTGTCAGGCAGAAGCCTTGTCAATCACCGGAATAGGTATTATCACCGTTGTGCCTTCTCCACAGCCTGATTTTATGATAATTCCATACTCATCTCCATAAAAAAGTTTCAGGCGCTCGTCTATGTTTTTCAGTCCTATACCTCTTTTTGTGGGTTTACTCTGGCCGCTTAAAAGCTTTCTGACAAATTCCTCGTCCATACCGGGCCCGTTGTCAC
>DATCKN010000036.1:0-145872 GCA_036562185.1 Thermoclostridium sp. | reverse complement strand
CCTGTTTCTTAAGAATTTCGCATAGGGCTGTGACATGAACAGGCTTTAAATCATCATCAATGGTAGGTATTTTATATCTTTTATTGTTTATGAAGCCTCTTCCCAGGATACCTATATTTTTGATTACCTCATCCAGGTCCCCCGGTATATCCCTTAAAGTACCGTAAACAGCACGCCTGAAGCCGCCTTCATTGTATTCACCGGTACAGAAATCAAACCAGTCGCCTTCAGGAAGCCAGACAACTTGCCTTGCCAGTCCGGTATCCTTATCGGTCGGGGAAACAAAAGGTGAAACTATCATTTCACTTCCGAAATAATACTGTTTTGTACACTGATATGCTATATCTTCATCGGGGTGATTGTAATACATTGGCATTACAACAGGCAAACCTTCATTGCTGTATTTCCACGCCATTGTATATAAATAAGGTATAAGCATATGTCGAAACTGCATGGCGTCCCTTGTAATGTTAAATACTTCTTCATCATACTGCCACGGAAGCCTTCGATGGAAAGGATTCTTGTTGCTGTGCAGTCTGAAAACGGGGCTAAATACTCCGAACTGAACCCATCTTGTATAGAGTTCCCGGTCCTCCACCCCTCCCATATGTCCTCCTATGTCATGGCTCCACCATCCGTATCCTACATTGGCGGCCGTTAATGTAAAATAGGGCTGGAAAGCCAGTGACTCCCAACTGACAATTGTATCGCCTGAAAATCCAATAGGATATCTATGGTTCCCTAAACCCCCCCACCGTGAAAAAACAAACGGGCGTTTATTTTCTGTTCTGCCTAAATCAAAAAAGTGCAAGTGGTTTAAAAACCAAAGCGGATCCAGGCCTTTTACTTTGGTCTCGGTTCCCTGCTGCCAGTCCATCCACCAGAAATCAATCCCCTGTTCTTCCAAAGGATGATGCAATATTTCAAAATATGCTTCAATGAATTTAGGATCGGTTATATCAAATTCCACGCTTTTTTTAGCAGACGGATCCAGCCCCATGAATCTTGCCATTTCCTCATAAGCTTCCTCATGGGGGCGAACCCCGTCTGCCGGATGCAGGTTAAGTGACGTTTTCAGGCCTTGGTTATGTAGCCATTCTATTAGTTGTTCCGGGTCCGGAAACAGCTCCCTGTTCCATGTATAACCCGTCCATCCGCTGTATGGAAGATCCTTCACAATATGCCAATCCATATCTATAACACATACCGACAGGGGAACTTTTTTCTCCCTGAACTCAAGCATAAGTTCTTTTAGCTCAGCCTGGCTGTATTCCCAGTATCTGCTCCACCAGTTCCCCAGCGCCCACCTGGGGATTAGAGGCACATTGCCTGCAACCTGAAAATAATCACGCATGCACTTTTTGTAGTCATGCCCATACCCAAAAAAGTACAAATCCCTATACATGCTGTTATCAATCGTTTCTCTGCTTACAAGCATGTATTCTTCACTGAAAACAAGGCTCTTTGTGTCATCAACCAGGCTCCAGCCTGCCCTTGAAATCAGGCCCATATCCAGTTCAATCATTCCGTCTGCCCTGTCAAAACCAACCATTGTACAAACTTCATAAACCTTATACCTGGGATTCTGTAACAATATTTTTGCATTTTCTATCCGAACCTTAGTCAGGAAGTTTAAAAATGTAGTCTTGTAATACTTCCGGAACAGCCGGCTCAAATGGCCGGGGCTGATATAAAAACGCTCTGCAACACTTTCAAGGGATAAATCATTGAAAAAATTTCTTTTTATATAGGCTGCAATTCTGTCTATGAGCACACCGCCATCACTAATACCTTCAGAATTAAGAAACATACATAGATTCTTAATAAAATCCTTTACAATGCGGAATGTATCATTCACGTCTTTAGAATTTATTATATTTTCGTAAGCCTTTTGCATATCTATATGACCGGTCAGTAAATCCCGTCCACAGCAAAATATCGCATAATTAATCAATTCTATGGCAATGCCCTTTGCATATGATAATGTTTTATCCAGGCATTTCTGAAAGACATCATCAATATCTCTCATAAGCACCTGTGAATCAGTATTTTGTATATGCTCCTTGAAATTTGGATTCAGCAGCTTCATCAGACCTTCTTTATCGGTATCTTCAACGGGCAGCATATTCTGCTTCTCGGCATCACATTGTTCCAGAGCTTCAAGATACATATTTTTCAGATTTTCTATTTTCCTGTCGGTGCGTGAACAACCAAAGGCAGTATCGAACGGTGTAATCTCCTTTAAGTGCAATCTTAAATCATGTATCAGATTCTCTACGGTTTGTGAAAAATATTCATAGGAAATATGGCTGCAGTTTGTACTGAAATACAGAAGGATTTTATCTTTTTCATACTGTACAAGCACATCAATACTTTTGTCAAATTCAGTTGTTTTTAAGAGCTCCTCTATATATTTTATATATTGAACAATATAATCTTTCTTGTTAATTAAATCTTTTGAGTAATTATATATTTGAATAATGACTATTTTATGCAGGTATTTGCTTTTGCAGGTATCTTCCAATGCATTTTTTATCCTGTTTGGATCAGAAATGCGGTCAAATATTAAACTGTCAATAAGAGCCTGCCTATTACTTTGTTCTATTATGGCTTTTGACTTATTAAAAAGAATATCTAACCTGTTTTGCTCATCTATACTCTTTGCCGCTTTTTTAATGGATTCTTCCAGTTCATCCAGTTTGGTTGGTTTCAGAAGATACTCGGTTACTCCGAAGCGCATTGCATTCTGGGCATATTTGAAATCATCGTACCCCGAAAGAATAATTACATAAATACCCCTTTTATTGTTATAAATCCATTCTGCCAGCTCCAGGCCGCTCATGCCTGGCATTTTAATGTCGGTAATTACTATATCAATCCCGTTTGCCTTTATTATTTCTATTGCCTCAAGTCCATTTCTGGCTAAAATCGGCCTGTGGCATTTCAGCTTGTCCCAGTTGACGCCTTCAGCCAAGCCTTCAAGGATGAGCGTTTCATCATCTACAACAAGAACTTTAAGCATTACCGATTACCATCCTTCAGCCATTATCCATGTAAAATTACACATGATATATACGGGTATTCATAAATCAGGAAAATCCGAATCGATAAGTTTAATATCAGCCTGGTTATAGACAAATATTTACCAGCATGTCTTATTTTATTATATCATACCGCCAATGTTATGCAATTAGCACATTGGTGATTTACACAAATTTGATCTATCTGTAAGCTAATTTTTATTATAAATTATCAATCAACAAATATCTGCTTACAGGACTAATACGATTTATCGCTGATTGCATAACCAGGGAAGCAAAAAGGAAAATGAATAAATACCTGCTGCTTTAATCAGAACGGCAGGCTTTCCTATGTTAAAAAAGATGCCATCCTGTATATTCCAACGCGCTGATGTCATTAACAGGACAGCACCTTCTTTATGCTTTATATCATCCGGTACGATATACTTCCCTTCAATAGCTTTTATCCCGGCATGATCTCATCTTACGGGAACAAAATACATGAAATGTGATTAGCTGCACAATTTCACTTAACCCTACCCTTTAAAAATTCATAACTTTGCTTCAGACTGTCAAACGGATCTCCCAGGCAGGTGTCCTGCTCAATGGCAATCCATTCTATACCAGTTTCACTGCAAGCCTGAATGATAGAGTCCCATTCCAGATTTCCGTTTCCGATTTCGGCAAAAATCTGCTGATCATTAAGAATAGCCATGTCTTTGAAATGAATAACACCCATGCGCCCTTTAAGCTTGTGTATCCACCTGACAGGATCGGCTCCTCCGGACTGAACCCAGTATGTATCCAAAAGGAACCAGAAATTCTCAGGGCCTGTTTCATCCATAAGTATCTCCAGACCCAGTTTTCCGTTAAATTTTTCAAATTCAAACCTATGATTATGGTACACAAACTGAAGGCCGTTCTTTTTAAGTTCCGCACCAATCTTGTCAAATTCTTTTGCGAACCGGTAAAAGCCTTCTTCATTGCGGAATTCGGGAGGCATTGACCCGATTCCCACGTAGGGGCACTGGTACAATTGATGTTCTTTTATTACATTTTCCAGGTCTTCCCTGAACCGTTTGTATGGTATGTGAGTTGCACAAATGGATAAGCCAAGCTCATCAGTTATTCTTTTCAGTTCTTTTGGCTCAATAGGGCCTATTCCTGAAACCTGAACCGACGTATAGCCTATGTCCCTCACTTTTTTAAGGGAGGCCCGGATATCTTCAGGTGTCTTCATGAATTCACGCACAGTATATAATTGGGCGGCAAGAATCATAATTGCTACTCCTCCTATTTCTCAACCCGTAATGTCAAGATTTCATCCCGATTTCGGGCGGGATAAACCTTAATATCAATTTTAACCATTATTTTCATAGCTTTCATTGCAAATATTATCGGAAACATTGAAATTATCAAACTTTTAAAAAATAACCATTAACCTTTTATACAGGTTATAACTGAGGCAGAGAATGGATATGCGGCTTCCGGTTAAAATATATGGTTACTGATTCATTATTTTAACAATCAGGTCGGCAAAATTTTTATCCCCCACTATAAGAGCGTAGTTCAGAAAAACTACTTCCTGGATGCCATTATCCTGTACCAGCTTAAAGATATTCTTTCCGTACTGCCTGGGATCCACTACATATATTTCCTCGTAGTGTGGCAGTAAAAAGGGTACCATTGCATTTCCATAAGAATCCTTTATAACAAGGATTTTTTTGCCGTTTTGAACATCAGTTTTTATTACCCCCAATGGCCTGTCGCCACTTATGAAAACCCGGTATTTATTTTTCTGCGTGGCATGGTTCATGTCAATGACCTTAAGCTTTACAGGCCCTTCATACCAAACATTGTACTCACTGTTCACGAATGGTTTATATACAGTGATGGTATCCGGATGTTTCCTGAGGGTACTGCTTGATGTCATGTCATAAAGTGAGCCAAGATAGTTTTCTATATCCTCGGTTTCGTACTTATCCAGCGGAACTGCTTCAAATCCGGCGGTCTCTGCAAAAGCAACATAGGCATAATATGCCCCCAAAGCCGTCCAGTGGTGGTCTGTCCTAAAATACAGGTATTCACCTTTATGTTCCTTTAGTTTTGCATACGCATCAACCGGAACCACACCGTTAAGCCTGCCATAAACACGGTCAATTGCATCTTTTTGCGGATCCGATAAGCTTTTATATTTTTCATTATCAATAAATTCAATACTTGTGGGAGCAAGAAGGGAATATACCTTTATCTCTTCCCCTGCCCGTTCTTTAAAATTGTTTAACGTATCCGCATAATAGGCTTCAGCATCGGTATATGCTTTAAACAACTGCATCGCACTGTTGTTATAAATAAGTATCTTCCCTACTTTACGGCCATTGTCATCTTTTTCTTCTGAAGGGGTCGGAGAGGGTTCTGATTTTTGCTCAGGTACCGTTGTTGGTTCGCTCACAGGCAAATCTGCAGTCACTGGGGTAATTTCCTGATCATCCGTTTCCCCGGTTCCGGGTGCAGGTGTTATATCATCCTCTATTGAGGCTCCTTCAGAAGGCATGGTTTCCACAGATCCGCCGGCAGGTTCAGTCTTCATTTCTTCACCGGATACACTAATATCCGGTATACTGTTATGTTCTTCAGCATCGTTGAAACCACCCTGTACAATAACGGTTGTACCGCCATTACCGGGCAGGCCCTTCAGATCCTTTACCGCACTGCTGATACGGACAAAAGAATCCCTCCAGACAAACTGATCTGAAAAATATATATCTATTTTTTTAAAATAATCTCCCGAGAAAAGAGCCTGCACTGAGAATTCCGGAAATTGTTCCAGAGTCCTGTTTTCGTACTCAGAAACCAGCCTGTCTTCGGCAAATATGTTTATAATCCCTATACCTATCAGACATGTAAAAAACAAAACCAAATTAATGTACTTGCTTTTCATCTCAAACTCTCCCATGGCTAAAACCTGAAGTATAAAAATGGATTATAGGTTTTTCCCACCAGGAAGGCAGTACACAGAAGAATAAGTATTATATTCAGCGCAGGCTGGCATATATCAAATACCAGTTCTCTGTACTTCCAATCCTTTATCCTATCCTTTATCCATTTTTGAAGTACCGGAACAATTGGCGTACAACCTAGTGAAGCAATTATAAAAAATATACCGTTATTAAGAATAGCCATAGAATCCTGTACCGAGTAAAATCCGCTTCCGCCGATACCGAACATTACTCCGATGTAACCAATAGCCTTGCTCATGTCGGTGAAATAGAAAAATACCCATGCCACAATCACTGTTATCAGAAGATAAATATGGGATATAAAAGCAGGTATTTTATTCAGTATTTTTGATAACCCCTTTTTTTCCAATATAATTATTAATCCATAGAACAAACCCCAAATTATGAAGTTCCAGCTTGCTCCATGCCATAGTCCGGTCAAAAGCCAGACAACCAAGAGGTTACGTATATGGTGGCTACGGTTCCCGCCCATAGGTATGTATACATAATCGCGGAAAAACGTACCAAGCGAGATATGCCACCTTCTCCAAAACTCGGTAACTGTTTTTGATATGTACGGGTAATTGAAGTTTTCCTTGTAATGAAAACCAATTATTTTCCCCATTCCTATTGCCATGTCCGAATATCCTGAAAAGTCGAAGTAGATTTGAAATGAGTACAGTATAATCCCTATCCACGCGCCTACAGTTGAAAGCTGCTTTAGGTCTCCGTTCAGAAATGGCTCTGCTATTTCGCCGGCTGTATTTGCTATCAGGACTTTTTTCCCCAGACCCGCCACAAACCTGTTTATCCCGCTATGTATCTCCGAAAGGTTTGTATGGCGTTCATCAATCTCCTGTGCAATATCGCTGTATCTTACTATCGGACCTGCCACCAGCTGATGGAATAACGAAACAAACAGCAGAAATTTGACAAAAGAGGGTTGAGCCCTTGTATCATTACGATAGACATCAATTACATATGAAAGTGTTTGAAAGGTGTAAAAGGAAATCCCGATAGGAAGGTGGAAATCATTTAAAGGGATATTGGTACCAAATAAGGCATTTATGTTTTGAGATACGAAATCGGAATATTTAAAAAAGCCAAGCAGCGACAGATTCAATACTAATGATGATATCAGCGCTGCTTTTGCTTTCCATGTTCCCCGGTTTTTTTCTATAATAAGCCCATGGGCATAGTCAATGGCTGCACTGAAAATTAACAGAATAACCCAGACCGGTTCACCCCAGGCATAGAAAATAAGAGAAAAGACCACTAAAACCATATTCCTGTATTTAAGGTTTTTACACAGGAAATAGAATACGAAATTTAAAGGCAGGAACAGATAAAGAAAAATCAAGCTTGAAAATACCAATACAACACCACCGTTCCATCAGTCGCTTAACTGAAAATAACATAGGCCGCTGTTATTTGTCAATATTGGCAGCCGGCTGATGTAATATTTAGTAACAAACAATTCACAATCAGTTAAGAAATTTATAACCTCTTTCTGATATAATTAAAATGTATTGTCTTTTATAAGCAAATGAAAAAGAGGTAGATTTCATTGAATTTATATCAAAATGTATTGGTATGTGTCACAAAGCAAAAGACATGTGAAAGGCTAATAAAAGCTGCATCAAAACTTAAATCAAAAGACGGTAATCTCCATGTCCTGCACGTAGCCAAGGATTCCTGGAATATACTGGACAACAGCAGGGAAAGTGAAGCTCTTGAATATCTGTTTAAAGTTTCAAAGGAATATAATGCTGATATGACAATGTTAAGATCAGATAATATATCCAAAACCATCGCAGATTTCGCAAAAAACAACCAGATTGATCTGGTAGTGCTTGGCCAGTCGAATAATGAACAGGAGAATAAATTTTACAAGCAGCTTTGTACTCTTTTAAAAGATGAAATAACCATAGAGGTGATATCATAAGCGGAAAAGGACTGTATTGCAGGTACAGTCCTTTTATTTTCCTAAAACATTTATTCCTCTTTTTCTGTTTTTGATTTTCTGGGCGGAAGCTTTGAAAAGACTCTTCCTATTGCCTCCATTGCCCTGTCCATCTGCTCTTTTGTATGGGTTGCCGTGTAGCTGGTTCTAATCAGGCATTGTCCGGGCGGTACTGCAGGAACGATAACCGGGTTTACATAAACTCCTTCTTCAAAAAGCATCTTTGTTGCAAGAAATGTCCTTTCTGTATCATATGTCATTATCGGTATTATCGGAGTTACTGATTCCAAAATAGGAATTCCCATTTTTTTAAGCCCTTGCCTCATATAGTCGGCAATACTCAACAGGTTCTTCATTCTCCATGGCTCCTGCTCAATGATTTCAAGGGCCTTTAATGCTGCCGCGGCATTTGCAGGCGGCATTGATGCACTGAAAATAAACGGACGGGAAGTATGCTTAATATAATGTACTACTTCTTCACTTGCAGCCACAAAACCACCCAGGCTTGCCAGCGACTTGCTGAAAGTTCCCATGATTATGTCTACCTTATCTTCAAGGCCGAAATATTCCGCGGTTCCACGTCCATGTTCTCCAATAACGCCAAGCCCATGGGCGTCATCAACCATAACCCTTGCGCCATATTTCTCGGCAAGCTCAACTATCTCGGGGAGTTTACATATATCCCCGCCCATGCTGAACACACCGTCGGTTACAATCAAAATACCCTTGTTTTCGGGGATTTCGCTCAACACCCGTTCCAAGTCTTCCATATCGCTGTGTTCATACCGAACCATTTTTGCATAACTTAAACGACATGCATCATATATACTTGCATGATTTTCCTTATCACATACTATATAATCATTTCTACCTGCAATTGCAGAGATGATTCCAAGATTACTCTGAAAACCCGTACTGAAAGTAATTGCTGCTTCTTTGTTAAGGAATTTTGCCAGCCTTTCCTCCAATTCCATATGTAGTTTCAGAGTTCCATTCAAAAAACGTGACCCGGAACAGCCGGTACCATATTTAAGCAAAGCCTCTTTCGCTGCCTCTATTACACGGTTGTCAGATGTAAGCCCCTGGTAATTATTCGATCCAATCATAATAATATGGTGGCCTTCCATAACTACTTCTGTATCCTGGCCGGTCTCAAGGTAGTGGAAATAAGGATAAATCCCTGCTGCCATAGCTTCTTTTGCTGTTGTGTAGTCATAGCATTTCTGAAACAGGTCCATACCAACATCTCCTTGTCTTTTATGAATCTGGCGATTCAACGAATAAAATATATATTATCACTAGGTCATAATATCTAAAATGAAGTAATACAAAAATATTGTATCATACTTTTTTAAAATATCCACATATTTTTGATTTTTTCAAATGTTTGTATTAGAATTGATTTGATATGGAAAATATAAAGGGGGCTTGATTATGCGGCAAAGCAATAAAGTCGTTCTTGTCACCGGGGCTTCTTCGGGCCTTGGACTTGCAGTTGCAAACCACTTGGGAAATATAGGGCATACTGTATATGCCGGTGCAAGATCATTCAGTAATAATGGGAATTCGGAGCAAAAAAGCCCTAAAAAGGTCTACCTGGATGTAACAAATGAAGAATCGGTTAATGAAGTGGTTCAAAACATTATTAAAACCGAAGGAAGGATAGATGTTCTTGTAAATTGTGCCGCCACGCTGGTTCTGGGTTCTGTTGAGGATATTTCGCTTGCCGAATTTGAGCAGGTTATAAATACAAACCTGATTGGAACTGTAAGGATGTGCAAGGCAGTATTGCCATATATGAGGGACAGAAAGAACGGGCTTATTATTAATTTCAGTTCTATTATGGGCCTTCTGGCAATACCGTTTCAATGTGCTTACAGCGCCTCGAAGTTTGCAATTGAAGGTTTTTCCGAAGCTTTAAGCCTTGAAACAAGGGATTTCGGTATTAAAGTTGTGATTATTGAACCCACGGATCATAAATCGGGTTCCCAGAAATACAGGCCTCATGCAAAAGGGGCCCTGTCTGAAAGCTCACCTTACAGGGATTCGTTCCTAAGGGTTACTGAGAAAATTGAATATGACGAATCCCATGGAAGCGAGCCCGATACATTGGCCGCGGTTGTAGGCAGGATTATAGACAGCGGAAATCCGAAGCTCAGGTATAAAGTCGGGAAATTCGATCAGAAGCTTTCTGTTGCAGCCAAACGAATATTGCCCGGCAGGGTGTTTGAATCGGTTATTTACTCATATTACAACAGGGGTAAATAGAAAGGCTTAAATCTAAAGACAATACAATGAGTGGTATGGAAAATACAAATGAAAAACATGGAACACAAATACGCAAAATTATATAAAAGAGCATGGAAAAAACTAAATAAAGCAACTCCTCTCAGGTATGACTGCGGAAAGCTCTGCGATAAGCGATGCTGTTCGGGCACTGACAATGACGGAATGCTGCTGTTTCCGGGTGAAGAGCACTTATATCTCAACAAGGATTGGTGCCTGGTTAAAGAAACCGGTATTACTTTATCCGACGGCTATATAATAAAGCTTTTGGTATGTAAAGGGACTTGTCCACGCGAGGAACGCCCGTTATCATGCAGGATATTTCCCGTAATCCCATATTTGAATGAGCATAACATGGTGGATTTCAGGCTGGATCCGAGAAGCTTTCCAATTTGCCCTGTTTCTGCAAAGCCTGAAGAACACCCATTGGAGAGTAAATTTATAAACAGTTTGTACAGGGCTTTTCCACTGCTTCTGGATGATGACAGAGTTGTGGAATTTATAAAATTATTATCCGGCATATACGATGATATTGTAGATATATGGGAAAAATATGCAAGCAATTAGCCTGTATTAATCCATGCAATGTGCTATATTAATGTAAAATAAAACAGAAATCGGGATTGTGATATGTCAAAAAAAATATTTTTCATAACTCTGGTGCTTGCGTTGGTTATTACATTGGGCCTGATGTACTTAAAAACCCGAGAAACACTTGCTGTTTACTCTGAGCCGGGCGAACCGGAGATTATAATAAATGAAGTAATGTCAAGTAATACATCAACTTTGATTGATTTTGAAGGCGACACACCCGATTGGATTGAACTTGAAAACTTAGGTGATGCTGCTGTAAACCTTGAAGGGTATGCACTTTCGGATGACCCGTCCGATCCGGGAAAATGGATTTTCCCTCCGGTAGAAATACCTCCTAACGGTTTCCTTGTTGTTTTTGCATCAGGAAAAAATACAATAACTCATAATCAGGTACATACTAACTTTAAAATCAGTTCAAAAGGCGAAAATATCATTTTAAGCGATCCTTACGGCAATTGTATTCAGCAGGTTGAAATACCCGAATGCGGCGACAATGTTTCTTTCGGCAGAAGCTGCGACAACCCTGGCGCATGGGATACATTTCAGCATCCTTCACCGGGCTTTCCAAATTCTGATGAAGGCGCTGGAGCCTTTGAAGAAAGTATGCTGACGGAATATTCCCCTATTTGCATAAGTGAAGTCATGGCCGAGAATATATCACTATTGCAGGACGAAGACGGTGATTATCCTGACTGGATAGAGATATACAACAGAAGCGTAAGTGACGTGGATCTTTCGGATTATTTTCTGTCAGATAATGAAAATGACCTGTTTCAGTGGCAGTTCCCCGAAAAAACAATAAAGCCGGGAGAATATCTGGTTGTCTTCTGTTCTGGCAAAAACAGGCGGAATCCCGATGGAAACTTACATACCAACTTCAAAATAAATAAAAGCAGGGAAACAGTCCTTTTAACAGAGCATTCGGGCAAAATTTGCGATTCAGTGGTTATTCATAACCTTCCCGATGACTCATCCTATGCCCGGGAAACGCCTGATACTTGGGTGGAGACGAATAAGCCCACTCCCGGATATCCAAACACGGAAGAAGGTTATAAATTATTTTCTGAAGCAAAGTACAGCTCTAACACCTTTTTCATCTGTGAGGCCATGTCGAGAAATGAAACAACACTGTCAGATGAAGACGGGAATTTTAATGACTGGATTGAAATTAAAAATATTACCGGTAAAGTGCAGGACCTTGGAGGGTATGCCCTTTCAGACAACAGTAACAATATTTCCAAATGGATTTTCCCTTCCTTTCCGGTTCAGCCCGGAGAATTGGTTATAGTATTCTTATCTCCCGATTATACCGGCAAAAAAGGCTCTGTCTTTTTGCATGCCAACTTCGGCCTGAATGGAAAAGGTGATGTGCTTTACTTTTCCGATACGGAAGGAAATATTATACAGAGAATGGATATTCCTGAATTGACATCCGACATATCGTATGGTTTCGCGGACGGCGGTTATGAACCTTTTTTGTTTTCAAATCCCACCCCTGGAATGCCAAACGACGAAAAAAGCCTGGCAGTTGCTTATTGTTTAAGCCCGGTTTTTTCCGAACAAGGAGGTTTTTATACCTCTCCCCTTTCATTGTCAATAAACTCTCCTGAAGATGGCACAATAATATACTATACCACCGACGGTTCAATACCGGGTCCTGGCTCAAATGTATACACAAAGCCTATTAATATCGAGTCAACATCGGTTATCAGGGCCCGCGCTTATAAAGAAGGGTACCTTCCGAGCCAGGTTGTAACAAGTACTTACTTTTTTGAGCCAATGAACGGTTTTGCCACAATATCAATAACCACAGATCCTGAAAATCTGTGGGATGAGGATACAGGAATTTATGTTATGGGAAAACATGCTGAATCCGAATATCCGTATAAAGGGGCCAATTTCTGGCAGGATTGGGAAAAGCCTGCCCATATAGAATTCTATGAGGCAGACGGAAGCCTTGCTTTCAGTATGGATGCAGGTATTTCAATTCATGGAGGATATACCCGTGGAGCAGACCAAAAGTCTTTTGCAATTGAAGCAAGAAAAAAGTACGGGGATGAATATATTAATTACCGGGTCTTCCCCGAAAAGAGTTTAACCAAATACCAGTCCATAATATTAAGGAATTCAGGTCAGGATAACGGCAACACAAAAATCAGGGATGTGCTTATCTCTCAGTTAATGAAAGAAACCGGCATTGACTACCAGGCCTATCGCCCTGCAGTATTATATTTAAACGGTGATTACTGGGGGCTATATACACTCAGGGAATCAACCGACAAATATTTTCTTTCATTTAACAATCACCTGCCCAATCCTGATAACCTGGACATAATAGAAGGCAATAACATTGTTCATCAGGGGGATTATTCCCAGTACAAATCGGTTCTTGAATATATAAAAAACCATGATTTAAGCATTGATGAATATTATGAACATGTAAAAACATTAATTGATGTGGATAATTTCATCGATTACCAGATTGCAGTAATATATGCAGCAAATACCGACAACGGAAATATTAAATTCTGGAGGGAAAGAACCCCTGATTCGAAATGGCGTTGGATACTGTTTGATTTTGACATGGCTTTCAGAAGAGTTGACCATGATACTGTAAGCCACGTTTTTAATCCGGAGGGGACCGGTGAAGGAAACTGGTTTTCAACAACCATTCAAATGGGACTTCTGCAAAATGATGAATTTAAAGAAAAGTTTCTAAGGCGCTTTGCATACCATTTGAACAATACGTTTGAAACAAGCCATGTAATTTCGGTCATCGATGAACTTGCGTCGGAAATTGAACCGGAGATACGAAGGAACTTCAAAAAATGGACGGGGTCATACAGTTTATGGAAGGAATGTGTGCAAAAGCTTAAAGACTTCGTTATTGGCCGGCCATACTATGTTAAAATGTATATACAGCAGTATTTCGGGCTGACTGATGAGCAAATGCGCGAGTATGGGTTTTAGTTCACCATTAAGAGGTGTTTGATTTGGCATCAGAAAAAAAATACAGGCATGAGTACAAGTTTTTAATAAACCATGGAGAGTATATCCTTCTTAAAAACAGGATTGAACGGTTTATGAACCGTGATCCCCACGGAAACTGCAACAACAGGTATAATATACGGAGCCTGTATTTTGATGACATATACAACAGTGCTTATTATGAAAAACTTAACGGGACAGAAAAAAGAAAAAAATACAGGATACGGATATACAATTACAGTAATACGGTTATAAAACTTGAAAGGAAAGGGAAAGAAGGGCAATACACTCTGAAAGAGTCGGAGCTTATTTCGGAAGATTTATGCAACGGCCTGATTGGCGGGAATTCTGAACTGCTATTGACAGGCAGTCAGCTCCTTAATGACATGTACATACAAATGAAAACCCTTTTTCTTAAGCCCGTTGTTATCGTGGATTACGTAAGGGAAGCTTATATCCACCCGGTTGAGAATGTACGCATAACCTTTGACATGGAGCTTAAATCCGGACTCTATTCCACAGAATTGTGGAATGTTCGTACTCCTTTGGTTAATGTTCTGGAGCCGGATTATATAATCATGGAGGTTAAGTTCAACAGATTTCTGCCTACAATTTTCAGCACACTGCTTACAGGTCTGAACAGCGGGCAGATTTCTGTATCAAAATACATATTATGCAGGGAGTTTGCCGAAAGATGCATAAGAGGTGAATTACATGAATAATAACACTTTAAGTTTCAGCGACATAATCAAGAAAAAGTTTCTTGAAGATATGGGAAATCTGACAATCAGCACAACCAGGATATTAACAGTAATGCTGCTGTCCCTGGCATTGGGACTGTTAATTTATTTTGTCTACAAAAAAACTTTTCAGGGTGTTGTATACAACCGAAGTTTTAACTTTACGCTTATTTTCATATCAATGGTTACAGCATTTATTATACTGCCCATAACCTCGAACCTTACTCTTTCCCTCGGTATGGTAGGTGCATTAAGCATTGTACGGTTCCGCACCGCCGTTAAAGAACCTATTGACATAGCCTACCTGTTCTGGGCAATTGCAGTAGGAATCACAACGGGTGCAGGGTTTTATTCACTTTCAATATTAGGTTCTTTGTTTATATCCGTGGTAGTTGTGGCCTTCAGCTTTATCCGTGGTAGCAATGCAGGTTTTTATCTTCTGGTTATAAATTATAAAAGCGGCAGCCAGAATAACGTTTCAAAAGTGATTGAAAAAATACCGCAAAAGAAATTAAAGACAAAGACAATTACTGACGGAAATGTTGAAGCTACATATGAAATAAGGATAAAGAACAGCGATACTTCCTTCATCTCCGAGCTTTCAGGCATCGACGGTGTAACAAATGCGGCACTTGTAAGCTATAATGGGGAATGTTAACCATTCCCCTTTCTATATAATAGTTACTTTATTATCCGGTATGACAAAAATTTATTTCAGGACTGCAGTAACCGCCCGCTGGTTCTTCACCGATTCAACAGTACTCTGCCATCCGGATCAAAAGAGTAGCTTATAAGGTATTCTTTATCTTTGTCCGGATTGTAAATTATGATTTGGCCGTCTTTACAGCTTTTTATTTCAAAGGGTCGGAGCCCCGGCTCTTCATCAATAAGTTCTGCTGTTTCCAGCAGATTAATCGTCTCGCAAGTTTCAACATCAACGATTACAGGAGCAAAACTGAAAAAATCCGAATATAGGATATACCTGTCATTTAACCAGTAGTAATCACCTATTGCAGGCAAACTTATATATAAATCGGTTTTGCCTGTATCCATTGCCCTTATTATGAAATAATAGCTTTCACTATAATTCCAGATGTATAAACTGTTATATTTCCCTCCCGGTGATACTATCCCCTCTTTGTCAAATTTCTCATTAAGCCAGATATAGTAATCCAGCTCGGATACCATCCGGTCCATCAAATAATCAATATTTTCATACACTATACCGTAATTATGCAAGTCTTCCTGTATTCTGAACAGCTCGCCCTCAAAATTGTTATATACAACTATGGCTTTTTCGGTAAACTCTTCAATGAAAATGCCATTGTCTGAAACAGCATACCAGCCCCCGCCATGAATATGGCCGTTGTAATCAAAAAAATCAGATATTTCGTCATTGCTTTGAATCAATTCTGATATACCGTTAAAATCAGATCTGTTTATGCTTATTATCAGGGTTTTTAAAATATCCGCAGGATACTTGCCCGGTCTTTGCGAAATTATGGCCTGCTCAACTTCCTTCTCGCCTTTAAAGCCCAGGTAGTAGCCCTCTGTTTTATAAAACATGGTGTTTCCTATAATGCAGCTTGGTTCCCCGAGTATCTCCATAACGTTGGATATGCCGTCCCCTATCCCAATATTCTGAATTATACTACCGCCAAAACGTTCACTTATGATAAGGAAATCTCTGTAAACTAATCCATTTCTGTAATCCTCATCGGAGTAGCTTGCCGGATCTTCGAGAAGCCTTTGTATGGACGGATTTAGCTTAAATTTACTGAAGTCAAGGCTGGGTATTGTTTCAAGCCCTGCTTCTTCACGGGTAATTTTAATAATTCCGTCTGGTTCAGAGTTTTCATCTGTTGATTTTGGATTGCCCGTATCTGCAGTCTTATTTCCGGATTTGTTTTCCCCATCGGATGGAATTCCCGTTAATCCGCTTCCATTACCTTCTGCCCTGCCGGTGGGTTCGCTTCCTTCACCGCCGGCATTACCTCCGGCTCCGGAACTATTTTCGTTATTTGATAAATCCATATGTCCGGAAACATTATCCTGACCGCCGGTTTCTTTGTTATCATGATTGACGGTGCATGCTGTAAATGAAATTAAAAGAACCATAGCTAAAGCAAATGCCAGGTATTTTATAAACCTTGTCATACTCAAGTTCTCTCCCTTTTTATTAGCAGGCTGTAAATATATCTTATCACAGGAAATCTGTCTTAACGAGTGCCAAATTATGGTCTCTATTCAGCCTTAAAGGCAAAAATATCAGTCAGAGAAAACAGATACCATCCAACAGAAATTTTCCTTTATCCGGTTATTTTAAGAGGCCACATGTCAGACAAAGCCTGCTAAATTAATCATCTCTAATATTCCAGGCACTCTGGGAGCAGATGCATCGTCAGTCCTTTTTCTTTTATCGCTGTAATTATTTCATCCAGCTTGCCTGTATCGTAAGGATTAAAATGCAGGAGAACGATTGAGCCGCCTTTCACCTTTTTCGAAACATGAGCAAAAACCTCATCGGCAATCGGATCAACCGGTTCGGTTTTTAAATCGTGGTGTCTCAGCACTGCGTAATATGTTTCAATATTCCATCCGACAGGAGTATAGCCAAGCCCGGAAACAATCTGAAGAATTCTTTTGCTTTCATTTCCTGCACCACCCGGAAGCCTGATAAAAGGAAACTCCTGTTTCATTTTATCAATGTATTCCTGCCCAAAGATCTCAGCAGCAACCGATTCCCATTCCAGGATTTCTTTTCTGACACCTTCATCATTCAATTGCGTAAGCCATACATGATTCTGTGTATGATTGCAGATAAGGTGACCTTCTTCAATGGCTTGTTTCCACAATGCTTCATTGGTTTTCAGGTACTTCCCTATTATAAAGAAGGTGGCTTTCACTTCATGTTTTTTTAATACTTCAAGCGCTTTTTTTACCGCTTTCTGATTGCCCCCGTCATCAAAAGTAAGGCAAATCCTCGTTTCATCATTAAAAGACTTAATGGGGTTTGTAATCTCTGATTTAGTCCCAGCCGGAGCAGGGGTAGGGCTTGCAACCGGAACCGGCTCCGGGGATGGTTCCTGTGTTACTGCCGGAGTGGCAGCCTCAGCCTTAGAAGGCTCGGCAGGTGGCTTATTCGCAACCTGGATATCAGGTGTTGGAATCACAGCCGAATCAGGCTCAGGAGACGGTAACGGTGTAACTTCCGGCGATGGCGTTGGATCAGCATAAGCAGTATGTACGGTGCCGATATCTGATTCTGGATCAGGTCCTGTAACTTCATTAAACAAGGATGCCGGAACTGAATTGGCCTCATATGTTTCACCCTCACCGGGCAGAGAATCGGAAGCAAAACAAGTGAACAATATCGCAAACGCAGCAAATAGTGCCCAATAGATGTAATGACATTTTTTCATTAAAAAATCTCCTTAGAAAAATAATTCGGCCTGACAGCCGACTTTCCCTAAACATTCTATTGTATAATGGCATGAATTGTCAACGTTTTCAGATGCGATTTGCCTGTTATGGCATCTTCCCGTTTATTACGGTAAAACCTTTTTCACTGAATTTGTCAAGGATTGTATTTAAGTCTATATTCTTTATTTTGGCAGCTTTCGGTATTGTCATGACCTTGCCCGCCGTTTTTAATAATGCCGGATTTGTAATATTTTCAAATCCAAGGCTTTTCAATATATTTATAATTTCAGGGTATTCGCCGGTCAGCTCATAAACTGTTTTTTTCATATCCAAAACCTTTTCAGACACTAAATTCACCAGCCTCTGTTGTTTTTCTGCTGTAGATTTAAAAGCATATCTGTTGCCGGAACATAGAAGTTTATAATTATTTTATGTCACAGACCCAAGTTAATGCTCTTCCAGGCATAGCTGCCTGCAGGAAGATACTGTGAATTCACAGTAGCAGTTCATACTGAGAAATACGGGTAATTCGGAAAATTCGCAGTATCCCATTTGTGGCAGCGTTGCGGGGCTGTTTTGGTAATAACTCACATATAACCGGCTTACGAAAAAGCTAAAAATTATTAAAAAGTGTATTGAAGCATTTTTTATTATGTAATATTATATTAAGTTAGGAAGTTTTCAAAAATGAATTTTTTAAAATGCAAAATTGCATAACCAATTTAATCAATTTCACCTGTTGTTTTTCATAACTTTTAAACTTGGCGGCATAAATACAAAAAGCTGCACATTTCAAAGGTTAAGGAGAAAAAATATATGCCAAAGAGAACAGATATCCGAAAAATTCTGATTATTGGTTCTGGGCCGATTATAATCGGTCAGGCCTGTGAATTTGATTATTCAGGTACTCAGGCCTGTAAAGCGTTAAGAAAGCTTGGTTATGAAATTGTACTTGTAAATTCAAATCCAGCTACGATAATGACAGATCCGGGAATTGCAGACGCAACGTATATTGAACCTTTAAACCTTGAGAGATTAACTCAGATCATTGAAAAAGAACGTCCAGATGCCCTTCTTCCCAACCTTGGTGGCCAATCAGCATTAAATCTTTGTTCAGAGCTTTCTAAAGCAGGAATTCTTGAGAAATACAATGTTGAAGTAATAGGAGTAAAAGTAGATGCCATTGAACGCGGTGAGGACAGAATTGCCTTTAAGGAAACAATGAAAAAGCTTGGAATTGAAACACCCCGCAGCATGCCTGCTTACAGCGTGGAAGAGGCAGAGAAAATAGCCCTTGAGCTGGGATTTCCTGTTGTTATTCGCCCTGCATATACGCTGGGCGGTACCGGCGGCGGCCTTGTATATAATGTTGAAGAACTCAGGCTTGTTGCCAACAGAGGTATAGCAGCAAGCATGGTCGGCCAGATACTGGTTGAAGAGTCGGTGCTTGGCTGGGAAGAACTTGAGGTTGAAGTGGTACGTGATTCTAAAAACCAGATGGTTGCAGTATGCTTCATCGAGAACATTGACCCAATGGGCGTACATACAGGTGATTCGGTATGTGCAGCACCAATGCTGACAATAAGCCCGGAATTGCAGCAGCGTCTGAAAGAGTATGCGTTTAAAATTGTTGAGGCAATTGAAGTAATTGGTGGTACTAATGTCCAGTTTGCACACGACCCTGTAACAGACAGGGTTGTTATTATAGAAATAAACCCTCGCACCTCCCGCTCATCGGCCCTAGCATCAAAAGCCACAGGATTCCCCATTGCTTATATCTCGGCAATGCTTGCAGCAGGGATAACACTTGACGAAATTCCTTACTATAAAGGTGGCACCCTTGACAAATATACGCCATCCGGTGATTACGTGGTGGTTAAATTTCCGCGCTGGGCTTTTGAAAAGTTTAAAGAGGCAAAAGATGAACTGGGTACTCAAATGAAAGCCGTCGGCGAAGTAATGAGTATTGGCAAGACTTATAAGGAAGCCCTGCAGAAAGCGGTACGTTCCCTTGAGATCGGCAGGTATGGACTTGGCTTTGCGAAAAACTATAACTGTCTTGAATTAAAGGAATTATTGGATCTTTTAATTACACCTTCAAGCGAACGCCAGTTTATAATGTACGAAGCCCTGCGTAAGGGAGCGGATGTTGAACTGTTAAGCAGAATCACTCATATTAAAAAGTGGTTCATTGAACAGATGAAAGAACTGGTTGATCTGGAAGAGGAAATAATAAAATGCAAAGGTTCAAAGCTTCCTGACGAACTTTTGATTAAAGCGAAAAAGGACGGCTTTGCAGACAAGTACATTGCAATGCTGCTTGGAATAAAAGAAGAAGAAATACGGAATCACAGGGTTCAACTGGGAATTTTACAGGAATGGGACATAGTTCCGGTAAGTGGTGTTGAAAATGCCTGCTATTATTACTCAACCTATAATGGTTCAAAAAATGCGGGATCAATTAAGCAAGCATCTTCAAACGGCAAGCCAAAGGTAATGGTATTGGGCGGAGGTCCAAACCGGATAGGCCAGGGAATTGAATTCGACTACTGCTGCGTTCACGCGGCTTTTGCCCTCAGGGATATGGGCTACGAAACAATTATTGTCAACTGCAACCCCGAAACAGTTTCCACCGATTACGACACCTCAGATCGTCTTTACTTTGAGCCTCTCACTGTGGAAGATGTATTGAGCATATACCAGCATGAAAACCCTGACGGAATTATAATCCAATTCGGAGGGCAAACTCCTTTAAACATTGCAGGAGAACTTTCAAAAGCCGGAGTTAAAATTCTTGGAACCACTCCTGAAACAGTAGACATGGCTGAGGACAGGGATCTGTTCAGACATATGATGGACAAACTCGAAATCCCGATGCCCGAATCCGGAATGGCAAGCACCCTTGACGAAGCTCTGGCAATAGCCAACAAGATAGGTTATCCGTTGATGGTAAGGCCATCTTATGTTCTCGGCGGGCGGGGCATGGAAGTTATATATGACCAGGAAATGCTGGAGAGGTATGTCTCCGAAGCCAAAGGTGTTACACCTGACCGTCCTCTGCTCATTGATAAATTCCTTGAAAATGCAATTGAAGCCGAGGCAGACGCTCTTGCCGACGGATCGGACACTTTTGTTCCCGCGGTAATGGAACACATTGAACTGGCCGGTATCCACTCGGGCGATTCTGCTTGTGCAATACCACCCATCAGCATGAAAGCAGAGCATATTGAAACCATATCCGAGTATACGCGGAAAATAGCCAATGCATTAAAAGTTGTGGGCCTGATGAATATTCAATATGCCGTTTACAATGACAGGGTCTATGTCCTTGAAGCTAATCCCCGTGCATCAAGAACAGTGCCGTTGGTATCAAAAGTCTGCAATATATCTATGGCTCGGCTTGCCACAGAAATTATTCTTGCTGCAAAAAATGGCAGCAAATCTCCTGTATTGGGTTTGAAGAGCAGCAAAATAACCCATTTCGGTGTTAAGGAAGCAGTTTTTCCATTTAACATGTTCCATGACGTGGATCCGCTGTTAGGTCCTGAAATGCGCTCTACCGGTGAAGTTCTTGGTATTGCGAATTCATTTGGCCTTGCCTATTTCAAGGCACAGGAGGCAACACAGTCACCCCTTCCGACAGAAGGAACGGTTTTAATGAGTATTGCAGACAGGGACAAGCAATACCTTCTTGACATTGCACGTAAGTTTGCAGAACTTGATTTTGAGATAATTGCCACCGAAGGTACATATAATTATCTGACCGGGAACGGGATAAAGTGCCGGAAGGTTAAGAAAATGTTTGAAGGCAGGCCTAACATCGTGGATTTAATACTCAACGGAGAAATACAGCTTATTGTGAATACACCTGCCGGGAAACAGAGCCAGTATGATGACTCATATATACGAAAGAGTGCCATAAAATACAGGATCCCTTATATAACCACTATGACTGCAGCCCTTGCAAGCGTCAAGGGAATTGCAGCATATAAGCAAAGCCATGAAACAGAGGATAAGGTAAAATCCCTGCAAAGTTACCACAGGGATATCACATTATAGAAATATTATTGCTGGAAATAAAATAATGCGAAACAGTTTATACTGTAAGAATGCATTTACTGCAAAGAATACGCAGCATCTTATTTATGTCAGCATTGCGGAGTACAGGCTGGAGCCTGTGACTTAAAGCGAGGATAAGCAAGCCGATGAAGCAAAAATGCTGCCTGTTAAGTTTAAATTGCGTTCCGGTATTGCAGAAAGCATTGTTAATGCGAGAATGCGGAAGCTATTGTGCAATGCAAGGAAACTTTTAGCGGAATGCAGCTTAGAAATGTGCGGTCAGAGCGAGGACAAGCAAACCGACTGTTTGAGAAAAATGCAACATTCAATATATATTCCTGTGCATTTTTGCGAGTTTCGGTTTGCCCGAGCTGAACTGCACAGTTCTTGCAAATGAAGCGACTGTTTCCGGCATTGCAACAATAGCTTTGATATTTCAAAAGTGCATTTTTGCGGTATTCGGCTTGCCCGGGCCATTCTGCATGCTCCGCCAAACGTAGCGTAGTTGCCCGGACGAATATGCTGAAATCTCTGTCAATCGCATTACTTAAAACACGAACAAGTCACTGCGGTGCTGTCTTTCCGCAGGAGCATTACTGCGGAAGAAGTGACAGAAAAAAACTAAACTTTCCGTTGTGTCAGTGTATAATGTATTTTAAGAGGAGTGTGCGTTTTTTTGGGTGGATTATTTGGAGTTGTATCGAAAAATGACTGTGTAATGGACTTATATTTCGGCACCGACTACCACTCACACCTTGGAACAAGCCGTGGAGGAATGGCAGTATGGTCGGGCCGATCTTTTTCAAGGTCGATACACAATATAGAAAATGTTCAGTTCCGTTCAAAGTTTGAAGTGGATCTGTCGGCAATGAGCGGGCATATGGGAATTGGCTGCATCAGTGACAATGAACCGCAACCTCTTCTGGTTCGTTCCCATCTTGGGCACTATGCAATAACAACGGTTGGACGGATAAACAACATGGACGAAATTGTCGATCGTTGTTTGGGAACTAAATTAACCCACTTTATCGAAATGAGCAGGGGAGAAATTAACCCCACCGAAGTCGTTTCCGCTCTGATTGATCAGGAAAGTTCCATTAAAGACGGTATACTGCGTGCCCAGCAAACAATTGACGGCTCATGCACTTTGCTTGTTTTGACAAACAGCGGTATTTATGCGGCGAGGGATCGCCTCGGAAGGGCTCCCCTTATTGTGGGCAAAAAAGAAGACGCTTACTGTGTTTCATTTGAGTCCTGCGCCTTTACAAACCTTGGATACAGCACATATTATGAACTTGGCCCCGGTGAAATTATACTGCTTTCTCCCGATGGGATTGAACAGCTTGTCCCGCCAGGGGATAAAATGAAAATTTGCTCATTTTTATGGGTTTATTACGGCTACCCTTCTTCAACATATGAGGGTGTTAACGTAGAGGTAATGCGAAATCGGAACGGTGCCATAATGGCACGCAATGATAACGTTGACGTTGACTTCGTTTCGGGAATACCGGACTCAGGCGTGGCCCATGCAATAGGCTATTCAAATGAAGCCAAGATACCTTATGCCCGGCCGTTTATTAAATACACTCCGACATGGTCGAGAAGTTTTATACCCCAGACCCAGGAAATCAGGAATTTGGTTGCCAGAATGAAGCTTATGCCCATTGTCGACTTAATAAAAGGGAAAAAGCTTTTACTCTGTGATGATTCGATAGTCCGCGGTACACAAATGAGGGAAACCGTTCAGTTCCTGTACAGTTGCAACGCCAGGGAAGTCCATATTCGTTCAGCCTGTCCCCCACTGCTTTTCAACTGTAAGTACCACAATTTCTCAAGGTCAAGGTCCGAGCTGGATCTTGCCGCCAGACGGGCAATACAGGAACTTGAAGGTGACATTTCCGCAAACCTGGAGCAGTATTGCGACCACAGAACTGAAAGATACTGCCGCATGGTTGAATACATCGGGAAAGAACTTAATTTTACATCATTAAAATACCAGGCTCTTCCCGATATGCTCGACGCAATAGGCCTTCCCCACGAAAATTTATGCACTTACTGCTGGAATGGTAAGGAATAAATGCCTGTTTTCATGGCGATATAGCGGTTTACCGATTCAAGGACGAACCTGTCGGGCTCTGATTCCATTGAGTGAATACCCGATTTTTCAAGAACTGAAAATGTGCGCTGCCTGTCGTCCAACAGCTTCAGCGCAGCGCTTTTTGTAAAAATGTCTTCGTTTATTGTGATTTTTTTCCCTGCCTCATAATACAGGGCAGGATTTTTTATGCTCAAAACCATGACTTTATGTTTGGTGGCGCATGCTTTCCATGATTTGACTATATCCATTGCATGCTCAAAATTGAACGGATCGGTGAACAAAAACACCAGGCTCTGCCTGTTTTGTTCCTTCTGCAATGTGGAAAATGCCTTCTGATAATCAGCGTAGGTCTCGGTTGCCTGGATATTGTACAAGCTTTCGGCCAGCCTCAGAAAGTGCCCTGTTCCTTTTCCTGCATGAACAATCCTGTTGATTTCACTGTCAAAGGATATAAGTCCTATATTATCACCATAATTTATTGCTGTTTCTGCTAATATAAATGCAGCATTCACGGCATAATCCAGTTTAGTGATTTCGTTGATTTCTTCGTTCATGACCCTGCTTGTATCCATCATCAGGTATACATACTGGTTCCTTTCAGGTTCATAATGGTTTGTGTAAAGATGCCCCGTCCTTGCTGTCACATTCCAGTTTATATGCCTGAAGTCATCACCGGGATTATATTCGCGAATACTCTCAAATTCTGTCCCTACACCAAGACCTCTTACTTTTTTAAGCCCTGACAACAGCCTCTTTTTATTCACAATTAAAAGGTGGCTGTTTCTAAGATCCTTCAGGTTCGGGTAGACCTTGACTCTATCGGTTATCTCAATCGTCTTTGACAAAACGCAAAGACCCAGGACACCGGTTATACTGATATATAAATCCGGAAAAACAAATTCTCCGCGCTTCGTTGGTTTAACTTTATAATGTATACCGGTAGTTTCACCGGGATTAATTATGAATTCCACTACCTCGCTATCAACTTTGAAACTCTCAGGCACGCTGTCCCTTAATTTTGCTTTGAACCTGTAATCGGACGGGTTTTCTATATATAAATCAATTCTGTTCCACGCAGACAGCGACAGAGTTTTCTCCATTTCCCTCCTGACCGTAAAGTCCTGAGGCTTTGGAGACAAATGTATGTCAACCGCAAGCAGTATAACCAGCAAAAAATTGTACGCCAGCAGAGCATATACCCCAACGCCGGGTATAAGCGATAACGCTGCAGGTATGACACCCAGTATAACCAGAAAAATAAATCGTTTGCTGATAAACATAATGACCTCAACTTAGCCTGCTATCTTGGTACTTCTACTGTTTTTAATATACCGTTAAGAATATCGTCAACAGAAACATTATCCAGCAGAGTTTCCGGTTTAACCATGATCCTGTGCCTTAAAACCGGTTTCACCACTTCAATAACATCTTCGGGGATCACAAAATCCCTGCCTGAAACTGCTGCTACGGTTTTCGCACATTTCATAACAGCAATGGATGCACGGGAACTTGCTCCCAAAAGTACAGCAGGTGAATTTCTCGTTGCAAAAATTATGGCTGTGATATAGCGTATTATGTTTTCATTTACAAAAACTTTGCAAATTTCCTGCCTGATAGCCAGGCACTCATCAGGGCCGATAACAGGTGTGACATTCCCGGGTTTTATTTCGCCACCGCTCTCATTTACCTTCTTAAGAAGCTCTTCTTCATACTCAGGCTGAAGATGGGTTATTTCCAGTTTCATTAAAAATCTGTCCAGTTGAGCCTCGGGCAGCGGATAAGTTCCTTCAAACTCCAGTGGGTTCATTGTTGCCAGGACCATAAACGGCTTTGGCAGCTCATAAGTTTCTCCGTCGATTGTAACATTACCTTCTTCCATGCACTCCAAAAGGGCAGACTGGGTTTTCGGCGTAGCACGGTTTATTTCATCTGCCAGCAGTATATTCGTAAAAACAGGGCCCTTTTTCATATAAAAGCTACTGTTTTTCACTTCAAACACTTTCGTTCCGGTTATATCCGACGGTAATAGATCGGGAGTAAACTGAATCCTGGAAAAATCTGATTTAAGAGTCCTGGCAAGAGTTCTTGCCGACAGCGTTTTTCCGATTCCAGGAACTCCTTCAATTAACACATGTCCACCTGTAAACAATGCTATGACCAGTTGTTCCAGGAATTCATCCTGGCCGACCAAAACTTTTTTCAGCTCATTCATTAAAAGTCCGTATTTTTCCTGAACAATTGGATTAATGCTCATACGCCTTCATTCCTTTCTCGTGGTTTGCCCCCTGTTATTAATCTCATATTCCAGTTTTTCAAGACCAAGAACCAATCTCTTAAGTTCCTTTTTGCTTATACTTCCTTTTCTTAAATAAAACTCGCATTCGGCCAAAAGCCTTACAGCCTTGTCCCTAAGAGCTCCGGGCATTGTCAGAAACCTTCCATACTTTTGTGTGAAAAATCCGTAGTAATTCGACAATACCAGCGGATAGGCATTCATGCGTTGATAAAGCCCTGACAGTGCTTTAACAATTTCATTCTCGGATCTCATCGTCAGTCTTTTGTCGCCGCGCACACGCCCGAATGGCTTCCAGCCCCTTATAACAACAAGTATTACTGCTGTCAGGAGCTGTATTGCTGTCAACTGGCCGATGTGCCCGATTAAATCCCACAGTCTTGGCGACGGAACCTGCATATACTGGTAATACTCGTTAAATATAACTTTCGGGTTGTTGATCCTGGTCAGTACGTTAATGAATGCAACGGCTGCATCCGAAGCAGCAATATTTGAATTCAGGAAACTGTCGGCACTGTCAAGAACACAAACCAGCCCGTTTCCCAATCCATACCATGTTGCTGTGATTTTCCCGGTATTCACAACTTCATACCACTGCCTGTTTTCCGAGATAAAGTCAAAAATCCACAGGTCTCCGATGTTCCGTTCATCAAGGATCAATACAAGGGTATTGCCCTGCTTAAGCCACTCCTTCAACCCATCCTGCTCTTCTGTTTCATTAAACAATGATTCTGCCGGTCTGTAAGCAACCATCACCGGTTTTTCTCTTAAAAATTTTACCGGATAATGGTACCGGGAAACCTGAAACCCGCACTTTCCTGCAAGCAGGTATAAAGCCTTAACCCCTGTTTTTCCTGCGCTGTATGAACTGTATTCAGGATAATCCTTTACATATGCCGTTACAGAATACAGGATAAGTACTGCAACCAGCAACACCGATATTATCATTATGGAGAAAAGGCATTTTCTCAGCCTTGTTTTCATACCGGTTTCTCCTTTTGTCTGGCATAAAATTCAAACCATTTGTTGACGCTTGTCTCATCAACGTTTCTGTTCCCATAGCAGCATTCATTAAAAAGAGCTGAAAACTCCTGCATAGGCAGAACAAGGTTTTTATCATTCAACCCTATTTCGCGGATATACATACGGTTGGTTTTCCATTTTTCAATCCGGATTATTTTCCTTTTGCCAAATTCCAAAAGCAACGCTATAAAGAGATACCGCAAAGCTTTTGAATATTCCCCGTCCTTCATGTATCCGTAATATTTCTGCAGAACTTCGTCAGGCTTGTTAAGGTAATCATACACTTTAGGAATTTGCGACTTTTTAATTTTTCCTGCAAGATACACTCTCTTTACTATAAAGCTTGCCAGCAAAAACATCAGGATGGCCGCCATCAGAATTAACAGTATCTTAAATACCGTCTGGAGCACTGAATTATTAAAGTCAGTATTAATCCGGATTTTCCAATCTGGCTGCTTGTATTGAAATATCTGTCTGATCCATTCCTTTATTGCTTCCCAGATGCTGTCCATAAGCTTTACTATGGGGTTTTGCTTACCCTCATAATGGAATTCGCGCCTTTTCAGAATTTTATCCAGTATATCCCGTATCTCCTGTTCACTGATATTTCTAGTTAGCATTGGGAGCCTCCTGATGCATGCGTTTTTTTCTTTCAATTTCTTCTCTTTTTATCTCCCAAAGAGCCACTTCAAGATCAAGACCTTCACGTTTTACCTTAAGAGTTATATATAACGCTGTAAGTATGCATGTCAGCAAAGGACGCAATACTTCTGAGAAAATCTGTGTTATTACCGTACTGATTCTAATCATCCCTACATCATAATCGCCTGAAATGAGACCGGCTACACTGAATGCTGAACTGACTGTGAAAGGAAGTAACCAGATTAACATATAACCGAAGGCAAAAGAAAAGCCAATAAGCTTAAAACCATTTTTACCAAGATCATTGCATCTGCCGATGCTTGAGCCTGCCTTCTGCTGCTCTATGCAGATTGCAGGCAGGAACATCCAGTATTTTCCGTAAAAATACCCTACTAATATCGAAATAATGAATAATGCTCCCAGTGCAATTAAAACACCCAAAACCGTGAGTATAACACTTATAACGGGAGATGCCATGCTTGTAACCGCAAGCCCCATTGTACTAAAAGCCACCATAAAAATACCGATAAAAAAAACTATATATAAGGCAATAAAAACAGCACACTGAATGAGTATGTATATTAATCTTCCGAGGAATAATGTACCAAACTGGCCGAAACATTCCCTTATTACCTGCTTTATTGATCTGTTCTGATTCAGAACAGTGTCAGCATAAAGAATCTTAACAATTGATCCTTCAATTACATTCTTCAGTGTTACCGAGTAAATACCCTGAAGAGCCAAAGAACCAAACATCATAGCGTACAGCGTAAATATTGAAGAAAATATTTCACCCGGATCGGCGGCTATCATATCGGCCGCATCAAAAATATTCCAGTATTGCTGGGTAAATATCGGGTTTAATATGGTCAATAATAACATTACAGGAATATTAAATATAAGGTTTATTATAAAAAGCTTTTTAAAATTTTTCCTGAATAAAAAAACCCCGTAATCCAATACATCGGTAAAAGCCGCTTTTTGCAAAGGCCTTAAAGATTCCATAAACCCTCCGCGCATAATCAATCTATCTTTCTTATCATATTATACCAGCAGAAATCTGTCAAACACTGTTAGAAATTGAAAAAGGGCGGTTTATCGCCCTCATTTTTATGCAAATCGAAGTTTTTCGCAAAATGTAATTTTTTGAACAATAATGCAATTTATTTCCTTGACAGTGAAAACCAGTGAAGTGTAAGCCTCAGGAAAAATTTGAACCAGGTTGCTTTTTCTATGTTTTCTGTTGCAAGTAACGGTATTCTGAGAATTTCTTTATTATCGAGTATCAGCACCACTTCACCTGCTTTATCTCCGGCAGAAACGGGTGCATTGACATGCTCCGGAAGCCTTATTTCCTCTTTTACTTTATCCCGCTGCCCTCTTTTCAGAAGAACCGATTTGTTATCTTCGTAAGCAACGGGCACTGATAAACCAAGGCCTTTCCTCACCTTCACGTTGCCGGCTATAGCACCTTTCCTTTCTATTCTCATAATTTCATAGTTAGAAAAGCCATAGTCCAGCATTTTTGCGGTTTCAGAAAAACGCAAACTCATGCTTTCGGCTCCAAGTATGACCGATATCAAATCCAGCCCGTCTCTCGAAGCAGTAGCTGCAAGGCAGAATCCCGCTGCATTGGTAAAACCGGTTTTTAACCCTGTCATGCCCCTGTATTTACCTATCAAATGATTTGTATTATCCAAATCAAAGGTTCCGTTTCTGAACGTATCATGCTTAATTGTCGTATATTCCATGATCAACGGGTATTTTGTTATCAGCTCCCTTGCCATGATGGCAATATCATGGGCAGTACTGTAATGCCCTTCATCCGTTAAGCCCGAGCAATCCAGGAAATTGGTATTTGTCATGCCCAGTTCCTTTGCCTTTTCATTCATCATCGATACAAAAACGCTTTCACTGCCTGCAACATGTTCTGCCAGGGCAACTGATGCATCATTCGCCGAATGAACCGCAACTGCTTTTAACAGGTCATGCACTGTGAATTCTTCCCCGACTGCAAGATATACCTGTGAACCACCCATGCCTGCTGCATTTTCAGAAGCAACTACCACATCGTTCAGGCTAATCTTGTTTTCGGCTATTGCTTCCATAACCAGAAGCATGGTCATAATTTTTGTTATTGACGCTATGGGGCGTTTTTCATTACTGTTCATTTCAAAAATTATTTCTCCGGTATTTGCAGCCATCAGCAATGCAGAATTTGCTTTAATTTCAAAAGGTACGTTTTCAAGCAGCGGTGCATTTTCATTTTCATTTGACTGTTTATTCTCATCTTTGAGACCTGTTTCATCCTCAATGGCAAAAACGCTTCCATTTACCGGAACAATTAACAGAGCGCACAACAGCACCCATACGACCACTTTCTTTATCATATCCGGACAACTCCTGTAATTTTAGTCCCATAATAAATGTATGCATGGCCTATATGGGTTTATTCAGGCTTATTTTATTTTGCACGCACTGTTATTCAATTCTTCCCAAAATCAAAGGCTGGGCCTGAACAGGGATTGAACTGATACTGACTGCAGTTTCCAAAACAGAAAGGGCCTCAGGTATCCTGTTTTCATCTGAAGTATGCAGAAAAGCAAGCGTTTCACCCCGTTCAACTTTATCTGAAGGTTTTTTGACAAGTTCAATACCGGCTGAATGATCTATGACATCATCCTTGTTTTTTCTTCCTGCGCCCAATATAAGTGATGCATATCCAAGTTTTTCGGCATGCATTTTTTCAATGTATCCGGCTGTTTCAGCTTTCCATTCGGCCTTAAATCTTGCTTTCGGTAATTCAGCAGTATCTTCTATGGCCTTTGGATCACCACCCTGCCTTATTACCATTTCAACTAACTTTTTCAATGCGGTGCGTTTTTCTATTGCCCCTGCTGCAAGCCTGCGGCAAGACTCAATATCACCCTTTCCTGCAACAAACAACATATTTGCAGCAAGTTCCAGGCAAACTTCTCTCAGGTCATCAGGCCCTTTGCCGTTCAGTATGTCAACAGCTTCACTTACTTCAAGGGCATTTCCTATATTGTTGCCCAGAGGCCTGTCCATATCGGTTATAAGTGCCACTGTTTTCCTGCCGGCACCACGGCCTATATCCACCATAAGCCTGGCGAGTTTTTCGGCCTCGCCAATTGTTTTCATAAAAGCCCCGCTTCCCACTTTTACATCAAGGACTATTGCATCAGAACCCGATGCAAGTTTTTTGCTCATTATGCTGGCAGCTATCAGCGATAAATTTTCCACTGTACCCGTTACATCCCTCAATGCATACATTTTTTTGTCGGCGGGTACAAGATTTTCGGTCTGCCCGGCAACTGCAATGCCTATTTCTTTTACATTTGTAACAAACTCTTCCCGTGAAAGGCTTGTACGAAACCCTGGTATGGATTCAAGCTTATCAATTGTTCCGCCCGTATGTCCCAAACCTCTCCCCGACATTTTTGCCACGGGAACACCACATGAAGCGACAATCGGTGCGATGACAAGAGTGGTTTTGTCTCCAACGCCGCCTGTACTGTGTTTGTCCACTTTAATACCTGGTATACACGAGAGATCAACAATATCGCCTGAATGCAGCATTGCTTCCGTTAGCCAGAGGGTTTCGTCAGTATCCATTCCGTTGAAAAAAACAGCCATCAAAAATGCAGAAGCCTGGTAATCAGGAATCTCACCTTTTGTATACCCATCTACGAAAAAATTGATTTCTTCCCTGGTCAGTTTCATTCCGTTTCGCTTTTTAATAATCAAGTCCAGTGCAAACATACCAATACTCCTTTCGGTATTATTAAATCATTGCCGGATGATCCGGGCAAGCCGCCCGGTGTTATTATACCCGTTGAAAAATCAAAGTGAGGGAGTCTTTCCTGATCCCCGTTAGATTATAAGGTTCAGAAAACTCTCGCCGCAAAGCCGGTTTTCCAGTCCGAAATAATCTGCTATTGTTTTTGCCACGTCTGCATAAGTATTTCTGGTTTTGAGATTTACTCCCTTTTTAACTTTATTTCCCGTTATCAGGAGAGGTACATACTCTCTTGAATGATCGGTACTGGGTGTTGACGGATCACAGCCGTGATCAGCGGTAATCAGCAATATGTCATCGTCCCTGAGCTGCTCCGTTATTTCAGGAAGCCTTCTGTCAAACTCCATCAATGCCTTTGCATATCCTTCCACATTATTCCTGTGCCCATAAAGCATGTCGAAATCCACAAGGTTTGTAAACAGCATGCCTTCATATTCTTCCTTAATCCATTCAATGGTTTTGTCTATCCCATCCTGGTTTGAATGGGTATGAACTGATTTTGTCACTCCAGAGTTTGCGAATATATCTTCTATTTTGCCAACAGCCCGGACCTCATATCCATTTTCCTGAAGATAGTTCAATATTGTTTTGTCCGAAGGCTCAATGGAGAAATCCCTTCTCCGGTCGGTCCTGGTATAATTCCCCGACCTGCCTGTAAAAGGCCTGGCGATAACCCTTCCGACACCGTAATCCCCGGTCAGCATATCACGGGCAATCCGGCATATCCTGTATTGTTCTTCAATCGGAATGACATCTTCATGAGCCGCAATCTGGAATACACTGTCTGCCGAAGTATATACAATCGGAAAACCCGTTTTTACATGTTCATCCCCCAGCTCCTGTATTATTACAGTCCCTGAAGCAGGTTTGTTGCCCAGGATTTTACGGCCTATTCTCTTTTCAAACTCTTTGACAAGTTCATCGGGAAAACCGTCCGGAAAAAGCGGAAAAGGTTTATTCAGTATAATTCCTGCTATTTCCCAATGTCCTGTGGTAGTATCCTTTCCGGCGGATTTTTCAGCCATTCTGCCATATGAACCTGTAAAGCTTATATTCTTTAAATCGGTTGTTGTACGGTATGTTTCCTTAAAGCCGTCTATATGTGCAAGTCCAAGCCTTTCGAGGTTTGGAAGCGAAAAATCCTTTACAAGCTGTGAAATATGCCCGATGGTGTTGCTGCCTTCATCTCCATAAGACGAGCTGTCGGGCAGTTCTCCTATCCCGGCGCTGTCCAGCACTATAACAATAAACCTTTTCATTATCTTACCCCCTGTTGCTTTGGATTAAAACAATACTATTCATATATTATCATTTATCTGATAAAATAAACAACGAAAGGCGCCAGGGATAAAATTATGCATCGAAAGGAAAGTATTAATGCTCAGATGGTATGTAATCACACCTTTGATTCTCTTAATTTTAGTTGTTTACATGATTATTCAGGCTGCGGTGTACAAGACAAGATATTATAGCCTTGATTATGGTGCGGGGGTCAGGTTGTTGCATCTTACAGACATTCATATCAATCTGTTGCTCATATCTTCTGCCCGCTTAAGGAAAACCATAAAAAAATCAAATCCCGATTATATATTAATCAGCGGTGATTTGATTGAAACGCCAAAGAACCTGGAGAAGTTTATTAAATGGTTCAAAGGCCTTGATACTAAAGTACCGGTATTTTTGGTGTATGGAAATCATGAACACAAATGCTTCAGGCGGAATCCTTCATTTAAGGATGAATTTGATAAAACAATGAAAGAGCTGAATATACAGCTGTTGATAAATAAACAGGTTTCTTTAAATGCAGAAAAGGACGCTTCTTCAGGAAATGCAAAAAAAGTTGCGTTATTGGGTATTGACGATATTAAAGCAGGAAAGCCGGCCGATAATGATATATTCGCCGGATTGAGGGACAAATATGATATTATAATTGCCATCTCGCATAACCCGGATGTTTCGCTGTATATTCCCGAAAACAGTGTGGATTTGCTTGTGACAGGCCATTTTCACGGCGGCCAGATTTGGATGCCGTTCAAGCTTGAATACTTGCTGCTCCGCAAGGACAAACTGAGCAGGATGGGGCATATCAAGGGTTTTGTAACAATACGGGGGAACTTGATGTATATAAGCAGAGGGCTTGGAACAGTATTGTTTCCTTTACGTTTCTTCTCTGTTCCCGAAGTTACTGTTTTTGATATATAAACCATCCCTTCCCTAATGTATTTTCCTTGCAATGCTTTGAATGGCTTTTATCGTCAGCTCAATTTCGGTCTCATCATTGAAATAACCGGGACTTATTCTGACCAGCCCCTTGTCGGCTGTTCCCAAGGCTAAATGAGATAAAGGCGCACAGTGATATCCGCTTCTTGTGCAAATCCCAAATTTTCGATCCAGTAAATAACTGACCTCGGACGAATCCATATCATTCACAGAAAACGCAAGAATCCCTGAATTTTGGTCAGGAGGCGGAGAATATATCGTGATGTTGCTTTCTTTTGTGAGACCTTCAAAAAGCATTTCCAGAAGACGCTTTTTATGCAGATGTATATTTTCCATACCTGTATCATTGATAAATGAAACTCCTTTTCCGAGACCAACAATCCCCGGTACATTCAGAGTGCCGCTTTCAAGAATGTCAGGAAAAATTTCGGGCTGTACAAGCCGATCCGAAAAACTTCCTGTACCGCCTTGTACCAATGGTTTAATGTTTATTCCCTCTCTCACAAATAAACCCGCTGTTCCCTGGGGTCCAAAAAGCCCCTTATGGCCAGGGAAAGCCAACATGTCAATGTTCATTTTTTCAACATCTATTGGTATATCTCCCGCTCCCTGTGCGGCGTCAAGCAAAAATACAATTCCATATGCCCGGCATATTTTCCCGGCTTCTGCAACAGGCATTATGGCCCCTGTTACATTTGACGAAAGTGTCATGCAAAAAAGATCAATCCCTTTTCTTAGAGTCTTTTTAATGTTTTGAACTGTAATCTTTCCGTATTTGTCGGGTTCTATTATCTCCAGGTTTATAATCCCCTCATTTTCCAGTGTTTTTAACGGGCGCAACACCGAATTATGCTCCATTGCCGTTGTGACTACAGTCGAGCCTTTGGTTACAACTCCGTAAATGGCTGTATTCAGAGCATATGTAGTATTCGGCATAAAAGCAACTCTCATCGGATCGCCTATATTGAAAAACCTGGCTACAACTTCCCGTGCGTTAAGTACCGCATCTTCTGTCTGGCGTGCCATTGTATGTGCAGACCTGCCGGGATTGGCACAACCTCTTTTTAAAACATCCATTATTGCCTGTATTACCTGTGGGGGCTTAGGCCAGGAAGTAGCCGCATTATCCAGATAAATCATCATTTATACTCCTTTCCTTCGAATAATTAATTATATGATAATATCTTCCATAACTTAACCTCGCGAATGGAAATCAAATTATTGCGATAAAATGCATTTAGTGCTAATATATAGGCATAATGCAGATTTTACAAAGCAGAGGTGTATTATGAAATTTTATAAATGTACCGGCTCACCAATACGGTTATACGGACTTAATGTAATTGACCCTGATAAAGGGTATTTCTGGCGCCTTACTCCCGATATTATGGAAAAAATGCCCCAGTATAAGGATGCAGGTAAACGCAGTATTGGCGGCAGAGTCAGATTTATTACAGACTCTCCTGCGATAACAATTCGAATGGAACTGAAAACCCTTAATGTTGACAGGGGCATTTGCCTGCCTGGTTCAGCGGGGGCCGATGTATACTATGGTATTGGTATGGAATCCCGGTTTGCAGGATATGTGGCACCGGCAAATTACGATGAGTGCAGTAAAGTCGTTGAATCCCGGTTTGTAAAAGATGCGAAGGCCGAAATGGTTACTATAAATTTACCTCGCAATGAACAGCTTGCCTCTCTTGAAATAGGTATAGAAGACGGTGCAAACATTTATGAACCCGTTGAATATAAAATCAGCAAACCCATCATATACTATGGTTCGTCCATTACTGAGGGGGGATGTGCACCCAGACCCGGAACAGCATATACCAGCATACTTTCAAGATGGCTTGATGCCGATTACTTTAACTATGGTTTTTCAGGCGGGGCGAAAGGTGAGCTGGAATTTGCAGAATATATTGCAAGTCATAAGAATATTTCGCTTTTTGTATACGATTATGACCACAATGCCCCCACTCCCGGGCACCTGCTCAATACACATGAACCCTTTTTCAAAGTAGTCAGGGAAGCACATAAAGATATTCCGATAATTATGATGACCAGACCTGATTTTGACAGAGACCCGGCGGACAGCATTGAACGACGGAATATAATTTATCGTACATATATAAATGCACGAAACGCAGGGGACAACAATGTTTATTTTATTGACGGAATGCAATTTTTCGGTAACACCGGAAGAAGCGAGTGTACAATTGACGGTTGCCACCCGAATGCCCTTGGTTTTATGCGTATGGCAGAAACCATCTATCCTCTTGCGTCAAAGCTTCTTTCACAATATTATTGATTCCATATGTTTTTGTATCAAAAAGCGGCTTATAAATCTTTTGACCGGAATTTTTCAGATTTTAACGGACAGTTTAACCAGAAATACTGTCCGTTTATTACTCGCAACAAAAATTATGGTGTAATGACTCCAATCGCTTAAACCCTGCAAAAGGCGCTTCGCATTTGTAATACTTAAGGCCATTTTTACACTGAAATTGCTTTAAGGTATTCCCTCACTTTTTTCATATCCTGGAAAAGTTCTTCCTTTTTTCCCGGATCCCTTAATACAGCGGCAGGGTGGTAGGTGGGCATGATTCTGAAAAAACCGGGCCTCTCAATCCAGGTTCCCCGTACTTTTGTAATGCGGGCATCTTCACTGACCAGGTATTTTAGCGCAGTGGCTCCAAGGCAAACTATTATTTTAGGTTTTATGTACTTTACCTGGAACCTGAGATAAGGCAGGCACGCTTCAGCCTCTTCCCTGGTTGGTTCCCTGTTGTTTGGCGGACGGCATTTAACAATGTTGCATATGTAATAATCTTCAGGCTTGAACATTAATGCATTAAGCAAATGATCAAGTAGCTTTCCCGCCCTTCCGACAAACGCCAGGCCGGTAAGATCCTCCTGCTCGCCCGGACCTTCGCCGACAAGCATTACCGGGGCATTAAGATTATTGCCCCTGCCAATAACAACATTTGTCCTTGTTTTGGCAAGCTCACATCTTGTACAGTTTTGGCACGCTTTAATAAAACTTTCGTAGATATTCTGGTCTTTCATTACAAGTTCCCTTCATTTACTTATCTGAAGTAATCCTATCATAAAAAGTGTGTATTGAAAAGAATCGGCATAACAAAATGGCAAGGTCAATGTTCCTTGCCATTTGAACTCACATGATTACTGATGATATTTTTCGGTCCATTCCTGAAACGACAGATTTTCCACACCCCTGCTTTTCCTTGAATTATCCCACGTTTGAAACTCGTTGCTGATCTCAGTTAAATGAATACTTTTGTTGCTTAAATTATTCCTGACCGATTTGTCAATTTTGAATCTTTTGCCTTTCAGCAAATCTCTTGCATCAGCTCTGTCTGAGTTAGTGGCATTATCCGGATTATACCCGTTGTACACAATATCCCTCTTTTCTGCGCCGATTTTTGGTTAAAACTGACTTTTGCCGGCAAAAAAGCATGTATAACGAAGCTAAAAGTTTGGTTTGTCATAACTTTTGGCTTCGTTACACTTGTATTGTGTCCTGATAATGTTTAAACTATTCGGTGATTTCTCCGGCTTTCTTCAGCGAAATTTTTGTTAAAACAGGCCCGGTCAGTTCATATATAAATGTGGCAGAAAGAACAACTGCACGGATTGTTGCAGCATACCCAGGCAATTTTTGGGATGCGAGCAGCGAAAGACCAATTGCAACACCGGCTTGAGGAATTAATGTGAACCCAAGGTATTTTTTCACTGTTTCGGGTGCCTTGGTGACTATGGCTCCGACAGAAGCTCCTAATACTTTACCGAAAAACCTTGAGATAATATATAAGATGCCTATAAGCCCTACTTTAGGCAAAATTGTAATATCCAATTCGGCTCCGGATACAACAAAGAACATCAGGTATAAAGGAGGGGTAAACCCATCTACCAGGTTAAAGATGGACATTGGTGACTCGATTATATTAGCAACCATAGCTCCCATGCTCATACACAGCAGCAGTGGTGACAAATTCAGCATACTTGCAAGTGATGATGCAAGAAGGACAAAACCTGATATTATTATTAAACGGTTTGAATCCTTCTTAAAATACTTAAGTGGAATCCTGAACAATATCCCCAGTATGAAACCTAAAACCAGCGATCCTATTATCTCAATAACGGGCATAATAATGGACATGGCGAGTGATGTTTGCCCCGGGCTGTTCATCGAATTAACAACGGCCATTGAAAGCCCGAACAGAATCAAGGCAACTGCATCATCTATTGCAACCACACTTAAAAGCATTTCTGAAACGGGCCCTTTGGCGTTATATTGCTTAACAACCATAACTGTGGCCGCCGGCGCAGTAGCTGAAGCGATTGCTCCTAACAACAAAGCAATTTCAAAATCAACCCCTATTAAAACCAGTGACAATGTTACGAATACTGATGCGAGCACTGCTGCAACAGTTGCGATAATCACCGACATACTTCCTACCTTTTTAAGGTACGAAATCTTGAACTCCGCTCCAATGGAAAACGCGATGAAAGCCAGCGCCATTTCTGATATAAGTTCAAAACCAGTAACCATCTCCTGCGAAAATATTTTAAGACAATAAGGTCCTAAAATCAGTCCTGCAAGAAGATATCCGGTAACATTCGGCAGTTTTAAGTGCTTTACTGCGCGTCCGAAAATTAACCCTGATAATAATATCAGGGACAGATAAAACAAAGTTGTAAGCTGCATATTTTATTTTTCAGTCCCTTCTGATGAAATTAGTGGAATAGTGAATAAAACTGCGGTATCGGGTTTAGACAGGTCACCAATGACCTGATGGATAACTTTTCGTGCTTTTTCCACCTGCTGCTCATTTAAAGCCATAAATATGGTCTTGCTTTCCTTCCTCTCAGTATCTATGTTAATCCATGGTGAACCGAAAATTGGCTGATATTCCATATGCCTTGCCAGCTCTTTTATCATACCTGTGCTGTTTATAATTGTAGCACCGGTTATTCCTTCGTTTACAAAACCTTTTAAAAGGTCATCCAGCTTTTCCACACGGTTAAGTACCAGTAATAAAAGTTGCACATTAACCTCCCCCATTCATTTAATCATCAATATAAAATCTATCAGCACATAGTTTCAGATTTTTTTCAACAATTAATTATAATACTACTACAGATTTTAATTGTCAAAAAAAGATACAACAGGATTTATTGATAAAATAAGTATTATATGCGATCATAATAAAAGCAGGCGAATTTACCGCCTGCTGTTTATATTTCGATTAATCATTGCTTAATGCATCAAAGCCGTCTATTTATACAGTAAGTCAAAATTATTCTTCTCTTTTTGTATAAAGGCCGTATTAATGCCATTAATAAATTCCTCATTGGTTTTCGTCTGCATCAGACGGTTCACTATCATCTCCGTTACCTCTGCTGTTCCCATGTTGCTCATAGCCTTACGAATTGCCCATATAGACTCAAGTTCCTTCTGTGTTAACAGCATTTCTTCCCGTCGGGTTCCCGATCGATTTATATCTATTGCAGGGAATATACGTTTTTCTGAAAGTTTCCTGTCGAGATGAAGTTCCATATTGCCCGTTCCCTTAAATTCTTCGTATATAACATCATCCATACGGCTTCCGGTATCTATTAAGGCCGTTGCAATAATTGTAAGACTTCCTCCGAATTCTATATTCCTTGCAGAACCAAAAAACCTTTTCGGTTTGTGCAATGCTCCTGGATCAAGACCACCTGAGAGAGTCCTTCCCGTTGGCGGAATGGTTAAATTATAAGCTCTTGCAAGGCGGGTTATACTGTCCAGCAATACAACAACATCTTTTTTCTGCTCAACAAGCCTTTGTGCTCTTTCAAGCACCATCTCGGCCACTTTGATGTGATGTTCGGGCAGTTCGTCAAATGTACTGTATATTACATCACCCTTTATTGAGCGCTGCATATCCGTAACTTCCTCGGGTCTTTCGTCGATAAGCAGTACTATCAGTTCAATATCTTTATATTTTTGGGTAATGGCATTGGCAATCTTTTTTAAGAGAATTGTTTTTCCTGCTTTTGGCGGAGATACTATCAAACCTCTTTGACCTTTGCCTATAGGAGCAATTAAATCTATTAAACGGGTAGAAAGCTCTTTGGGCTCAGTCTCAAGGGTTATTCTTTCATTGGGATAGATTGGTGTCAGTTGATCGAAAGGCTTTCTTTGCTGAGCAACCTCCGGCGAATCTCCATTTACCGAAAGTACATACAACAGCGCCTGGAACTTTTCGCCTTCCTTTTGAATTCTTCCCTTTCCGACAATTTTATCTCCGGTTTTCAGATTAAAACGCCTAATTTGAGATGGGGATACATATATATCACGCGGCCCTGACAGATAATTCTGACCCCTTAAGAAGCCATATCCATCGGGTAAAACTTCAAGTATTCCGCTTACAGGTTCATCACTTTCAAGTCTGGACAAATCCCTTATGTGAACCGGCTTAATGCTGTGTTCCTTCGATTCCTTGGCATTAACTTCAACAGGAGCATCTTTTTCCTGAACTTTATCCTGTTTATCCTTTTCTTCAACAACTGTTTCCTGTGTGATTTTCTCTTCATTTTCCTGCTGTTCCTTATCGGTAAAGGCAACCGGTTCTACTTTGTCCCCTTCGTCTTTGGCAGGAATGTACTTTTCATCCTGCTCAACCGTTTCACGGGACTCTTCGGATACTTCTTCAGATTGCACTGTCCCTGTTTCATCGGACTCTTTGCCGGTTTCTTCAGGTAAATCCGGGCTTACAGGTTCTTTTTCCTCTTTCTCTTCATCGGTAACGGCCTGCTGTTGTTCAGCCTGCAATTCAGGAGCACCGTCATTATCTTTTTTCCTTGGACGTCCGGGTCTTCTTTTTATTGTGCTTTGCACCGATTGGACAAGCTCATCCTTATTCTCTCCAGCAGCCAATATTTTCTCTATTAATTCCTGCTTTCTATAACGGGTTATGCTCTTTATACCCATTACTTTGGCAATATACCTTAAATCATTCAGGCTCTTGCCTTGCAGTTTTGCTATATCTTCCATGATACACCGCCTTATTTTGTTTTAAAGTTGAAACCTATATTGATTGGTATTATTGATTAACCAATTCACTATCTACGAAACGCCTGTACTATCCACTATATCAGAGTGAATATCTCAGGTCTGCATAATCAAAAAATTCTTTTACTAATATTAGATCATATTAAAAATTTTGGCTTTTGTGAATACCAAAATATATTTCCCGCAGAAAATTAATACAATCAAAAAATTGTTAAGCAATTTAAATAAACCGTTTCAATCAGGAATGTGTTCCCACACACCGCCTGTTTATGAATTATGTACCCGTAATCTTTAAAGAGCGTGAACCCAATTCGGAGCCTCGTTATACCAATTGAACAACCAATTAAACCACAAAAACCCGGACATAACTCAAAACATTTAAATTATATTGTATTCATAGGGTAATATTTATGATTAACTGGATTTAGCAAAGCCCTTAGTAATATATTGGACTGAAAAACCAAAAAAGATACATATCAGAGGAAACAGTTTTTGTGCTCCTGTTCTTTAATTTACTATATCAGTTTAACTATTGTGTTGTCAATATGTTTTGCAATAATTTACAGAAAATTATTATATCATTCTAGCCCTCTATAATATCAAGTTTTAAGCCTTTTCTCTTAACAAAATCCAGGATTTTTTCAGGCACCGGCGACTCATCTTCACTTTCTTTTTTTAAACTTAGGACTACCACCCTCAGGTCTTCTCCGGTGCACCTTTTTATTGCTTCGGTTATTGCCGTGATGTTCTCATTTTCTTTCAGGACACGGTTTTTAAATTCATCATCTTCACTTATATATATTCCAACAGTATTTTCATCAACCAATACTGCAGCTGTGTCAATAAGACTGCTATAAAGCTTCATGCGCCCAATGCTTGACAGTTCCCGCAGCACATTATTCCACTCCGGATATGGATTCAAACCGGGTTTATGATCGGTTCCGGCACTTTCTGTATTATTCCCGGTGTCATTTTTCACTGCCTTTCCGGAGTTTTTGTCCTGGGCCTTCCTCTCCTTTTTTTCACCGGCTGAAGCTTTCTCATTTAAATTAGCAGTGCTGATTCCGCCTTTAAGAATCATCTCTTCAATACTCCGTATTCTTTCCTCCAAAAGGCTTATGCGTCCGGACAAATCTTTCTCAGGGTTATTCATCTCTCTGGAGCAAATGCGCAGAAATACCGTTTCAATCAGAATACGCTGGCTTGAACTCCATTTAAGCGCGGCTTCCAAATCGGTCAGCTCACGTATTACAGCAAGGCCAAAATCCATCGAAATTATTTCTGAGAAATATTGAACTGCCTTTTTTTCTTCTTCGGTTACGCTGTACAGATGCTCAAGGTTGTTAGTGGTTTTGAAAACAAGAATATCCCTGAGGAAGCGTATTAAATTATGGACAAACTGGCCGGGATCCTTGCCCTCTGAAAAAATCAGCTCAATTTGGGAAATTGCTTCTTTGCCATTCCGTTCGGCAAGAAATTTTATGGTATTTATTATTACAGTGCCCGGGGCAACTCCAATTATTCTTTGGACATTTCCCAGATCTAACATGTCATTTCCGGTGGAGATACACTGATCAAGAATACTAATGCCATCTCTTAACGCTCCCTCGCTGAGAGAAGCAATAAAAAGGGCAGCCTCTTCAGACAAGGTTACATTGCATTCTTTTGAGATCTTAATAAGCCTTTCTGCTATTCCCCTGGATGTTATACGCCTGAAATCAAACCGCTGGCACCGGGAAAGAACGGTAGCCGGCAGTTTGTGCGGCTCTGTTGTGGCTAATATAAATATTACGTGTTCCGGGGGTTCCTCCAGTGTTTTAAGTAACGCATTAAAGGCACCTATTGACAGCATGTGCACTTCATCAATAATATACACTTTTTTATAGGCTCTGGTAGGAGTATATACAACTTCATCAATTATACTTCTTACATTGTCAACGCTGTTATTTGATGCAGCATCTATTTCGGCAACATCAAGAATTGTCCCGTTGATAATTCCCCTGCATATTTCACATTCGTTGCACGGATTACCGTTGACAGGATTCAGGCAATTCACCGCACGGGCAAATATTTTGGCCATGGTGGTTTTTCCTGTGCCGCGGGTACCGCAAAAGAGATATGCATGAGCAACCTTTTTCGACATAACAGCGTTTTTTAAGGTTGTAACGATATGCTGCTGTTCTACAACATCATCAAAAGTTTGTGGCCTGTATGTCCGATATAATGCCTGATGCGACGTTTTAATCACCCCTTGTTCCTTTACCACTCACCTATATAAAGCGGTTCAAATTTCAAATAATCTGCTGACACCAAATGGTACCTTATCCCGTCCACAAGCCCTTCTACTGCCATATTACTGCTTTTGCCGTGCAAATGCCCGTAAACACAGATATTTACCCTGAAGCTCTTCATAACATCAACAAAACCTGTAGGTTTCCCTCTGGCTGAGAAAGGAGGGTAATGGAGCATGGCAACCCTGGAACCGTCAAAACCATCGGTTAGCTTCAATGATAATTTCAGCCTCTCCAGTTCCCGATTGTATATTTTCTCATCTTCGGCAGAAAAATCGTCCTCTTCCGGATTCTTCCAACCCCTGGTGCCCACTATGGCCAGGTCTTTGTAAAAATAAGCATTGTTTTGGAGAAATGTAATGCTGTTTAATGACAAGCTTTCTTTAAACTTATTCAATTTACTGTGGGTTGTCCACCAATAATCGTGATTTCCCTTTGAAATTATTTTTTTCCCGGGAAGCGATTCTATATACAGAAAATCCGGGTCTGATTTCTCAAGATACATTGCCCACGACAAATCTCCCGGGAGCAAAACCAAATCATCCTGTCCGACTATCCTAATCCAGTTTTCCCTTATGCGCCTCATGTAATCTTTCCAGACCTGGTCAAAAATATCCATGGGTTTATCCTCGGCCAGGGAAAGATGTAAATCAGATATGGCAAATACTCGCATAGCTACTCTTTTCCTTTTGGTTCAATGATTGCAAACTTTATTACACCCTCTGCCGCTGTCTGATCCTGAACAGAAGCACGTACATTTGCCTTCCCCATGCCACGGCGCATTGCAGTAAACTCAACTTCAAGTTTCAGCGTGTCTCCCGGCACTACCTGCCTTCTGAATTTCATTTCCTCAATACCGGTAAACAACGGGATTTTACCCTTGTTTTCCTCGATCATCATACCTGCGACACAGGCGGTTTGAGCCAATGCCTCAACAATCAGTACGCCGGGCATTACCGGGTAGGACGGGAAATGCCCCTGAAAAAACGGCTCATTTATTGTTACGTTCTTAATCCCGACTGCTCTGACCACAGGTTCCAGTTCCACCTCTGTTATTTTATCCAGAAGAAGAAACGGAAACCTGTGGGGAATAATTTCTTTAATCGCATTAATGTCCAAGGATTTCTTCTCCATATGTTATTCTCCCAAATCTCAGAATTTAATCATCATCCTGTTCCCAGTTATGATAAATATTTTGCACATCATCGTGGTCTTCCAGCCTGTCAATTAGTTTTTCCATGTTGGCGATCATATCCTCATTGGTTAATGTGGTGGTTGTCTTTGGAATCATCGCTACCTCTGCGTTTTCAAATTTGTATCCTTCCTTCTCCAATGTTTCGGCTACCACTGAAAAATCCAGCGGATCGGTAATTATCTCATAATATTCGTCTTCAACAACCACATCAAGTGCACCGGCTTCCAGTGCAGTCATCATTAAATTGTCTTCGTTTATGTTTTCTGTTTTTTCAATTATTATCTGTCCTCTTTTATCAAACATAAAAGATACGCAGCCGGTTGTTCCAAGGTTACCGCCAAATTTGTCAAACAGGTGTCTTATATCCCCTGCCGTCCGGTTTCTGTTGTCGGTGAGTGTTTCTACTATAACGGCAACTCCCCCCGGACCATATCCTTCATAAACAATTTCTTCGTAGTTGTCATCGATCTGATCACCTGATGCCTTCTTAATGCTTCTCATTATGTTGTCATTTGGCATATTATTTGCTTTCGCTTTTGCTATTGCGTCTTTAAGCCGTGAATTCGAGTTAGGATCCGGTCCGCCTGCTTTCACAGCCATAGCTATTTCTTTACCTAATTTTGTGAATATTTTCCCCTTCTGCGCGTCTGTTTTTTCTTTTTTATGCCTTATATTGTTCCACTTCGAATGTCCTGACATAATACCACCTCAAAAAAATATCAAATTAAAATTAACACAGTATATTCTCTCATGACATAAAAACATTTTCAACTGTGATATCTCACAAATCGATGCCTTATGTTCTTACATAATTCCCATCTTCATCAAAGTATGCATGTACCTTCCGGTCAAAAACTATTTCAGCCTTTCCGCCGGTAATATCAACCACTTCCTTTTGGAAATTCTCTTTCCGTTCTTCTTCGACTATAAGAACCATTTCAACAATGTTTGTGAAGCTTGAGTCATATACCGGGATATTGCCGGAATCGACAAAATTTCGTATTCTCCCGTAAAGAGTATAATCCATCCGTATACAGGCTTCATAGCATAATTTTCTGGTCACTATCCTGGCATTGTCAAGGGCTGATACCGCAGCCTTACCATATGCCCTTACCAATCCTGAAGCGCCAAGAAGTATACCTCCGAAGTACCGTACAACGACAACCAGCACATTCGTAAGGCCTTTTTTCTTAATTGCTTCAAGTATCGGGAGGCCTGCTGTTCCGGAAGGCTCACCATCGTCGCTGAACCTTTGTATTTCTGTTTCCCCTTCTATAATATAAGCATAGCAATGATGCCTTGCATCATAGTATTTTTTCTTTAGCTGTGCCAAATGTGAAAAAACGTCTTCCTCTGAAGCCACAGGAAAAACCCAGGACAAAAACCTGGAACGCTTTTCTTCATATTCTCCGTTTCCACTGCTTAAAACAGTACGAATACTGTCGTACACCCGACCACTCCATTCAACGAGCACTTGTGCAAATGCAGAAGCAAAATACAGTCATAAAAAATATTGTTAATTACACCCATGAGCATATTATCAAAAGCCCAGTTCGGGAATTGAACCACCGGAGCATTTATCGTTTATCCCGCTTAACAGGCTTCTATTCCGGGCATTTTGGCAAGATCAAAAATTGAACAGCTCTTTGGTCAACAATTATTCTATCAGAAAATATATGTTCATGACAAATAATAAATAGGGATATGAACATGAAAATAAAAAGCTTATTTGCTTTTGCGATTAAGCATAAATGGTTTATATGCGTTGTTATATACCGGGGGATAGTCCAGTAAACTACCCCCGGAAATAATTCTATTATAATATGCAATTTTATCGGGAACCCAACAGGCTAACCCGTTATTTTCAAACTCTTTCAATTAATTAACTTGCTACCTGAGTCAATTCCTTGAATTTAAGATAAGATACGTGAAGTAACGAGCGATCCTGACTATAGGTTATTTTCTCCATGGCTTCTTCTACTGTAAAGAAACCGGCATCCTGAAACTTCTCAGGTTCACCAATTTTATAATCTTCGCTGTCTGCCAGCATTATATACCATGTTATCCGATTACATACAGGCTGCTGCCTGGTTACAGAAAAAAACTCATAATTTGTTCTGCCCGCAGGTGAAATGATAGTGGCACTGATACCGCCTTCTTCCGCTACCCTTCTAAGAGCTACTTCACTTTGAAGTTCATTGTTCCTGATTACCCCTTTTGGAAATACCCACTCCCCTTTTTCGTTTTTTAGAAGGAAAACCTTATGATTGCTGGAGAATACAACACCTCCGGCACAATCGCGCAAAATCATATCCATTACCCCTTTCATTTATTGTTATACGGATGCCCGTACCATTAACAAGAGAACAAACAGGATTGAGAAATAACAAAAAAGGCACCAACATGAAATTGCCAATCATTTCAATTGAGTGCCTTTTCAACAACATATATGAACTTTGTGATTTACTTTTAATTAAGGAACGAAAATGAAATTTAACCACTTCTTTTATCCTACTTTCCGATAATATACCTATTGTAAAAAATCATCGGTTTTTACACTTTTTGCTCTTGCTATATCAGTTGTATGATTCAGAAAGTCATAATCGGGGTTTCCGAACTGTGGCATTGTATCCGCCAAGTTCTTTTTCGAGTAAATATCAATAATATGAAGATCCTGTTCCGAAAGTTCAATTTTCCTGTTTTCCAAAATCTCCAGCTCCTTCTTTAAGGAGGATTCAACAAAATGAAAACCAACCAAAACCATATTATTTTCGTTACCCTAATTATATTTTACCACAATATTAGTTTTTTACTACCTTTTAATAATAATTTAATATAATTTTTAATCAGAATTCAGGCTCAATTAATCCATAGTTCCCGTCCTTACGCTTATAAACAACATTTACTTCCTCGGTCTCTGCATTTGAAAATACAAAAAAGTTATGCCCCAAAAGGTTCATCTGCAGAATTGCTTCTTCAACACTCATTGGTTTTATGGCGAAACGCTTGCTTTTTACTACTTTATAGGTCTGCTCTTCTTCTATGGGCTCTTTTATTTCAAAGTTATCGGGGATTACACTTTCCTGCCTGATTCTCTTGCCAAGCTTGGTTTTATTTTTTCTTATCTGGCGTTCCAATTTATCTATTACCATATCAATTGAAGCATACATATCATTTGTTGTTTCTTCCGCCCTGATAAAAAGCCCCGTTGATATGATGGTAACTTCACAAATGTGGCGATTTTTTTCAACCTTGAATGTAATATTGCATTCTGCATCTGATTTGAAAAATTTTTCGATTTTGCCAAGCTTCTTAATGGCTTTTTCCTTTAATGCGTCAGTAACATTCACGTTTTTACCGTTCACGTTAAACTTCATATCCCATACTCCTTTCGGGCCTTATTGAAAGTTTATATCCAATATTATACAAAATAATACCGGATAATGAATAGTTTAGCTTACTTATTTTTTACCCAAAATAAATATACATAAAACATAATTAACATAAATCTGACAAACTATCAAAATCCACAAATAACACAATACTTATTCACAATATAATCCAAAAAGCTGTGGATAATGTGTATAACTTTGTGACTAACTATGTTTATTTGACTTCCCGGCTGTGGATAAGTTATACACATTTTCGTGTGTTTATTCAGATGTGGAATTATGTATAGAAATACAGGGCAGAAAATTATCTGCCCTGCAACCGGTATCTTAATGCGTATTTACGCGTTCAGCACCATTTGCTTGAAGAATATTTCGTATGTCATCCACTTTATCGTCATCAGTTTTCATTGTGAATACAACTTTTCCTTCGCGAATGTCGTTTTCATATTTTCTGCTTTCCTGTTCGGGAATTCCCAAATCAATTAGTCCTCCAATTATTCCTCCTGTAGCTGCTCCTCCAATTAGTCCTGTTATGGGTCCTGCTGCCGCAATAATACCCAATCCCGGTATTGCAACCATACCTGCTCCAATCAGAAGACCTGCAAGGCCACCAATTATGCCTCCTGTCACAGCACCATTGGAGATATTGTCATTGGTCATGCCTTCTCCCTTTTGGCCTTCTCCTTCATCCCGGTTTTTAACTATTATTGAAATATCATCTGTCCGAAGTCCCCGTTCTTTTATTTCCCTTGCTGCTTTCTCGGCATAGTCCACTCTGTCGAAAACACCTACTACCGTTACAGACATAATATACCTCCTTCCTTGTCCTTTGCCCGGATTTAAAGGCAAAAAAAACTATATATGCTGATTAGTTTCAACATATATAGTATGCCTATTAAAAATTTGATTATTCGACTTAATTCTCGATAAGGTTTTTCAGTATATCGGTTTTAATATTGAAATCGCATATTGCTTCAAGGGTTGCCTGCTTTTTGGCCAATAAAGCAAGTTCATTGTCTATCATATCCCTGCGGCTGATAACACCGGCATTATATTTTATTTTTAAGGTTTGCAGCCTTCTGTTTTCCAGGTCTTCCCTCTTATAAGCCAGTTCCAGGGCATCGGCTGCGGTCATAAGTTCGTTGTATGCATTCCTTATTGATACTTCAAGATCGGTTTCTGCATCATACAGTTCCTTTTTTGCTTTTTCAAGTTCATAAACTTTCTGGTCATAAAAGTCATGGCCCGGCTTCAAATGCTGCTTTGTAATTTCAAGCTTCATTTCAGCCGCTTCTAATGCCTTTGCTTTCTGATAGACTGTTGTGTTTGTCTCTTTAGCCTTTAAAATTGCTTCATCAATATTAAAGATGTCAATTACATAGTGGGTGCCTATTTTTTCAAGTTTGTAGTCAAATTCTATTTTATTGTCATCGCTCAAGTCCACATGAAGCTTCTTTTTAATATTTAAAATATCCGAAGCCAGGGCTGTTTCCATATTCTTTAACTCAAGCTTCTCCACTGACAAAACCAGTTCCTCGTCAGTTATATCGGCTTCCGATATTAAGCCTTCCCCAAAACGCTTTAAGTCTATCCGGTATTTTTCCTCAAGCAATTCTATTCTTTGCTTTTTTATTTCAATACTTTCTTCTGCAAGCAGCACCCGCATCATTTCCTGATAAACATCAGCCTTTATCTGTTTTATGTTGTCGGCTTTCTGCCTTTTTGCAACCTCAAGGTTTACCTCTGCTTCAAAAGGCGCAACCTGCTTTATGATTTTTCTTTCAGCAACTTCCTGTGGCGTTCCGCCTATAAAGCCTTTGATGGCTTCTTCCTTTGCTTTTTCCAAAGCGCTCTCCAGTGATTTTATATTGTAATCGTCCAGTTCGGGCTGAATTGAATTTTCCACAGCAGTTTCAAGGGCCGATTCATAAGTAAATTTAGTAACATTTTCTTCAGCAAATGCAGGTATACCTGCAACAAGTATAAAACAGAGAGTCAATATAATAAACCTTTTCATTTTACTTCTCCTTTCACTGAGTATACCCAGGTCCTACCGAAATGGCACGGTAAAACTGGTCCTGTTTATTTAAGACATTTAGAAGGTTTATGTTAACAGCAAATTCCAACTGTGCTATGGCAAGTTCCATTTGTTCAACCGCCGATACCGGAATAAGCCCGGCGTCATACTGAATTTTTATAGTTTCAAGCTGATTTTTTTGCTTTGCCAGGTTTAACTTGGCAAGTTCCAAATCGTTATAGCTCTTTTTCAGCTCTTTATATGCCTTCCGTATTTCATTTTCAATATCATATTCAATCCGCCCAAGATCGGTTTTCAGCTTATCCAGTTCATTCTGCGCTTCTGCGTAATCCTTTATTGTCTGATAATCAAATTGGTATACATTCCTGTGCCGGTAAATTTCCATTTTTAATTCCATAAGCTCAATCTGCCTTTTTACACTCCAAATCTCCATGCGGTTCTCAAGTGCACTGGCTACCGCTTCTTCCTCGGTTATTGGGACATCCTGCTCATTCAACCACGGCGTTGCTATGAAATCGTATCTGAAATCCAACGGAAGTTTGGCAAGCGCGTTAAACTGGCGGTGCATATTGTCATAGTCACGTTTTGCCTTCTTCACTGAGTTTTCTGCTTCTTTCAGATCCAGCTCGGCATCCTGAAGTTCAAGTTCGGTTATCATGCCATTTTCAAAAAGTTCCTTCTGCCGGGTCAGATTTTTTCTTGCTGCTTCAACAGATTTTTCGGCCAGCTTAACCGAATGATATGTACTGTATAATCCGGTAAAAAGATTATCTGCGACATTGGCCATGGTATTTTCAGTAACCTTAATGGTCATTTCCTTTATTTCATGGCTGAATTTCAGTGTCTCGGGAACATACTCCTTCAACAGCCTAAGCTGCATCTGCTCAGCAGAGTCATAGTAATAATACAACTCTTCACCCGTGAGCGGATGTTTCATCAGGAACACCTTTACAGTATCGATGCTCTTTGATCTGGCAGCCTGCTCTTCATAATTCTCCTTTGCAAACTGTTCCTGCTCTTTAGCGTCCCAGATTGCAGTGGAATTATTTTTAATAAGTTGAATTGCCTTTTGCCTGTTCAATATGGATTCACCGGATGCTGCCCGGGCTTGCGGAACAATCAATGCAAACAATGCATTTATTATTGCAACAAGGGCGGTTACTTTTTTACGCATAAAAGCCCTCCTTATTCAAGGATTTTTCCTGTACATTCATTATAACAACGGGAGCAACTGCATGCAATTGCATCGCACCGTTATGACAGCGTCAATACGCCTTCTTGTTATATAAACGAAATTATTTCATGGAAAGTCTGACAAACCAAAAAAGAGCCTCACGGCTCTTTTTTGGTTTTAATCTTGTTGTTGTTAATGAACCATTGCGCGATTTGTGCGCCGAATTTAGGCTAAAATTGCTTCCTTTGAGTGTTTTTCTGCCTGTTTTATTTGTTGTTGTTTTTCTTTTTTTGCTGCTCATTATTAGGGTTTACTTCCTGTGAGAATTCGGTCATGTTTTCACCCAATTGATCATTGCAGAAATTATTATTTTTCTTTTTTTGTTCCTGATTGTTGTTCCTGTTTTCGTTTTGAATACGGTTTTGGTTCTGGTTCTGGTTTTGGTTTTTAGCCATTGTTTGAACACCTCCATGATTTTAACAAATTGCTTTTACCGCCCAATAAACATTTGGACGAAAATTTTACCGTACTTCGGACTCTGATAAATTCCTATACCAGTATAGTTAAAATTCCCGTTCAGGATATTTTTCCTGTGGCCTTCGGAATTCATCCACGCTTTTACAGCGCCTTCCTCAGTACTGTTCCCTGCTATATTCTCTCCAGCAGATTTAAAACTTATACCAAACTGTCGCATCATATCAAATGGAGATCCATATGTTGGAGACTGATGTGAAAAATAGTTGTTCTCTACCATGTCTTTTGCTTTAAGCCTTGCAACTTCCATAAGCTCAGGATCTGCCTTAAGTGCTGCCAGTCCGGCTTTAGCACGTTCAGCATTAATTAAATCCAGAAGTTCCTTCTCATCCTGTGACAAATTTGTTGTTGAAGGCACAGGAGTAGGGGTAGGTGCCGGAGTTGATTTAGGTGTAGAAGTACCTGTACTGGGTGTTTGATTTACCTTGTTAGGCGGCTGCAGATATTTACCACTAACACATCCAACTAACCCGGTATTGGGTTCAAAAATTACGTACCATCCATCGATCTCTGCCAATACATTGACCCATTGGTTTTTCTTCAGTGTGCCTACAATTGTATACTTTGTAGACGGTCCTTTACGGACATTCAATTCTGCAGCAGTCACTATCCCGCTAATGAAATCCACCCTTTTCCACGTCATCTCCGCATTGGCCGGGGCAAAATCCCGACTTAACAGGCCAAACACGGTCACAGACAGGAAGGTGAGCAGAATTACTGCTATAATTCTTTTTCTCATAGGCTCCCTCCTCATACCATGATTTGGACCCTGCGGATTACTTACCAACAGCAAGGCATTATGAGAATACCTTGCAATGGTGGATTATTGCAGGATCCATATTGTAATAAATAGTATGTCTCTTTAGGATAAGAATTATTAACAGAAAATAAAAAAATTACACAATACAAAGCCATGTTTGTACTGTGTAATCTCTTGTTATATATTTATATAAGGATAAAAAGGAGCCTTTTTAAACCGGTTTATAAGTCTCCGAATTTTTTACTCATAAAGCGGATCAGAAAATATCCGAGAATCAGTGCCGCAACCGAAGCAAAAATTTCAGCAATTCCCAGTAAAACTTCGGTGGTAAATCCGGTGGTGCCTGCCGACAGCAAAGTATATATTCCCCCTGGAAGTCCCGGAAACACCTCAATAATTGATCCAACTACAAAACCAAGAATTAACAGGTAAGTCTGCCTTGGTTTTTTATTCATGCTGCTTTCAAGTATCCTCGTAGTTGTCAGTACCCCAAAAACCGTACCCAACCCAATTGGTATCAGGTAATTCAGCTTAATGTTGCTTACCGCATCAATAAAAATGTCATAAAGGCCTATGGCCAGCAGCATGAATGAAGTACTTATACCTGGCAGGATTAATGCTACGGCAATGACTATTCCAGCGAAAAAGAGGAAAACAAATTGCAGCAATCCGGTAGAATTTGCAAGGTTTACTATGGTACCATCGTATATTTTCATAACAAGTATTATAATAAAGCCTATTGCAAAATAGATCCAATCTGCTGTTTTTTTGTCTGCATTTGCTGTCTTTTTATACAAAACAGGTATGCCGCCTATTATAACACCTATAAAGAAATAGATCATCGGGAACCTGAAATTTGAAAGTAAAAATTTCATAATCCAGCTGAAACCAAAAAGACCAATTACTCCCCCAATACCAACCGTTAAAAGAAACAGGGTATTCTTCCTGATATCGCTGAAAAATGAGCTTATTGAATGAATTATGTCATCATACAGCCCCAATATAATTGCCATAGTTCCCCCGCTGACGCCCGGAACAAGGGTGGCTATACCTATTACAATACCCTTTATAATGTTTATTGCTGCATTCATGAATCTTTCCTCCTGACAGTCGGACGTTCTCCTCTTCATATTAATAGGCTTTTCCCCATACAACCATATGCTTCGCAGGTTTTCCGCAGCATACACAGGTATCTGAAACATGTTCCTGTTCAAATGGTATGCATCGTGCAGTCGCACTTGTCTTTTCCTTGACCATGTTTTCGCAGGACTCATCACCGCACCACATAGCTTTTATAAAACCTGGCGTTTTATTTAAGATTTCTGCAAATTCGTCCATGGATTTGGCAATATAAGTTTTTCTCTCCCTGTTTTCAATTGCCTTAAGCAGCAAATCCTTCTGCATTGCTGCAAGGATTTCGGGGATTGTCTCCTCCAAATTATCAAGGGAAACAAACATCTTTTCCCTGGTGTCACGGCGGACTATAACGCACTGGTTCTTTTCGATATCCTTTGGTCCTAACTCAAGGCGCAAAGGAATACCCTTCATTTCATATTCACTGAATTTCCAGCCCGGCATTTTGTCGCTGTCATCAAGGCCTGCACGCACCAGCTTGCCAATTCTGTCCTTTATTTCCCTTGCTTTTTCCAAAACACCTTCCTTATGCTGCTGAACGGGTATTACCATAACCTGTGTCGGTGCTACCTCGGGTGGGAGAACCAGGCCGTCGTCATCGCTGTGCACCATGATCAATGCTCCGATAAGCCTTGTTGTTACACCCCATGATGTTTGATGGACATATTTTAATTCATTGTTTTTATCGGTATACCTGATATTGAATGCTTTGGCAAAGCCGTCCCCAAAGTTATGGGATGTACCTGTCTGAAGAGCTTTACCGTCATGCATCAGGCTTTCAATTGTATAGGTGGCCTTTGCACCGGCGAATTTCTCCTTTTCGGTTTTTTGGCCCTTAATTACCGGGATTGCCAGGACGTTCTCACAGAATTCTGCATATACATTCAGCATTCTTATGGTTTCTTCCATGGCTTCTTCTTCGGTGGCATGCGCTGTATGGCCTTCCTGCCACAAAAATTCCAGTGTTCTCAAAAACGGGCGTGTGGTTTTTTCCCATCTAACTACAGAACACCATTGATTATATAATTTGGGAAGATCCCTGTATGAGTGGATTATGTTTGCATAATGCTCACAGAACAGTGTTTCGGAAGTTGGCCTTACGCAAAGCCTCTCAGTAAGCTCTTCCGAACCGCCATGTGTTACCCATGCCACTTCGGGAGCAAATCCTTCTACATGATCCTTTTCTTTTTGCAAAAGACTTTCGGGAATGAATAAGGGCATATAGACATTTTCATGTCCTGTTTCCTTGAACCTTTTGTCCAGATGTTTCTGGATAAGCTCCCAGATAGCATACCCATACGGACGTATAATCATGCAGCCGCGTACACTCGAATAATCTATTAAATCAGCTTTTTTAACAATGTCGGTATACCATTGGGCAAAATCCACATCCCTCGGTGTTATCGCCTCAACAAGTTTCTTATCGTTTGCCATAAACTACACTCCTTCTGCTAATTACCAGTTTATTCAATTCCAATTTTAAATTAAGCCAATATATAAAAAAACGTCCCTGAGACAGGGACGGGAAAACCGCGGTACCACCCAAATTGGCATTGCTACCCAACTCTTAAGCTTTTATCGCAAGCCACACGGCAATTTCATCAATTGCTTCTCCGGGGTGGGAAGAAAAGCTTTTTGCTCAGAAGCCTTCCACCTGATGGCTTCACTCTCTGGGAACAGCCTGCTTTTCGCAGCCCCTTCATCAAATTTGCTGTATAAAGTTTACTTTAAACACCGGTTAACAAATCAGTGCAATTTTTAAAGTAATGGAATTTCGGATATTCTTAATATAGTATAGCTTTTTTATTGTGTCAAGCTTTGCAATCGGGCAGGATGGCATCAATTTTGCCAGAAATCAAGCTTATGCAGACATTGTGCAATGATTGAAGGCAGTAAACAGAGTGCGCAGTATCTCGCCGGCAGTTATTATGCATCCGGTTAGCGCGGAAAGTTTCCTTGCATTGCACAATAACTGCTGCACTCTTACAATAACAATACTTTATGCAATGCCGGAATGCGGTTTTCGTCTTATCAGGCAGCATTTTGCCAAGCCGGCTTGTTTGTCTTCGCCCGGAGACACAGGGCCTGCACTTCGCAACACTGAGTTAAACAATATGCCGTGAACCTTTCGGATATAACTAGTATATTGTCCTCCCTTTTTCATCCGGAATTCCGCTTTTCCTGTAAAAATACGAATTCACAACATCCCGCCATTCAATGGCATCTCTTATCTGGATGTCCAGTCTTTCAAGAACATGTTCAAACCGTTCGTCATCAATCAGGTTTATCAGGGAAAGCCATTGCTCTTTAAACTTTCTGACCTGTTCCACGCCTTCAAAATGCGTATCATAAATATGCTGTATAAGTGTTTTGCCCGATTTCAGCCGGTAATTATACGGTACGCGATGAAAGAAAAGCAGCAATTCTTCCGGGCAGGTCTGGATGTTATTGTACATGTCTGCGTTTTCTTTATGATATCTCCCTGCAAAACCTGTTCCTTTCTCCACGGTACGGTCAACACCAATACCAAAGCAGTCAGCACGGTGGTATGTACCCCAGGGTGAATATTCATATCCATCCACGTTTGGCCCGTAATGATGGCCAGGATTCACCATCCAACCGATTCCAAGCGGGGATGTATAATTTTCATATGTTCTCCACGATTCTAAAAGAATGCTGCTGATGGTTTTTACAACATCAGGATGGGATGAGAATGTAAGGCGCACCCATTCTTCGGTTATCTCTTCCGCACTTTTATCCGGGTTAAACGCAAGGCATCCGTAACCATAAAGGTTTGCCTGCGCGAGTACATGCCCCGTCCAGTTTGAATCGCTGCCGATATTTGATACGGCGGCAATGCCGCCATACTTCTGCGGATAAATTTTTCCTGCTATTATTTTTTTTACCGCAGAACCTTTTCCTTCTGAGAATGTATCAAAGTCGAGAATTTCTTTCCATTGGGGAACCAGATAGCAGATATGCTTCTGCTGTCCGGTATACTCCTGGGTTATCTGAAGCTCAAGCATCTGATTGGTTCTTTTAAGACCGCCGAACAAAGGCGAAACAGGCTCTCTTACCTGAAAATCCATTGGCCCGTTTTTAATCTGCAATATAACATTATCCATAAATTCCCCGTCAAGGGGCATAAAATTATCGTATGCCGCATTGGCCCTGTCGGTAATCCTGTCACGCCAGTCCTGTTTGCAGTTGTAGACAAAACAGCGCCATATAACAACCCCGCCAAAGGGTTTTAATGCTTTGGCAAGCATATTGGCTCCATCGGCATGATTTCTTCCGTATGTAAACGGCCCCGGCCTGTTTTCCGAATCGGCCTTAACAAGAAATCCCCCAAAGTCGGGTATATAGCTGTATATTTCTGCTGCCCTGTCACACCACCATTTTTGCACTCTGTCGTCCAATGGATCTGCATTGGGCAAATCCCCCAACTCTACAGGGCTGGCAAAATTCACCGACAGAAAAACATTAATTCCGTATTCTCTGAATATGTCAGCCAGTTTAGCAACTTCAGGAAGATATAATTTCGTTATCAGGCGGGTTTCATGGTAATGAACGTTAACATTATTCAGCACTATTCCGTTTATACCAACAGATGCAAGAATCCTTGCATAATCTCTGATCCTCTGTTTATCGCTGGCAAAACAGTTGTCTTTATAGAATATGGAGTTTCCGGCGTACCCTCTTTCAATTGAACCGTCCATATTATCCCACTGATTGATCATACGGTACATATTGCACGGATTATTTACAACATTAATATCCCGTAAAGGCGTTTCCATCTGCAATAGCCTTAAAAACGCGAACACGCCGTATAAAACACCTTTATCGGTCTTTCCTGAAATGATTATACGTTTATCCTGATATTTAATTAAGTAACCTTCGGCATCTATACAGTCAATATCATCTTTTGCAAGATCTTTTATACCTTCACAAAGGCCAAGAACAATTCCTTCTTCACCGTTCGCGGCAAGCACGGGAACCATCCCCAGCATCTTTGAAAGCCCATACCTTAGCTCATTTAGTGCGGTGTTAAGTATAATGGAATTTCCGCATACCGTAATACCCGAAATAGCCCGGGTATATTCCATGAAAACTTCGGGATTCTCTGTTCTGCGGTAAGACAACCAGCAGTCGTAAGAAGGATTTTCTCCAAACCTAGCACAATTCATGGCTTATTACATTACGAAAAAACGTAATTACTCCTTTCCATATGAATCCATGCTTATATCAGTCCGTTTTCTGCAAAGCTGTAATAATTGTTTCCAGATACAATAATATGATCTACAACCTTAATAGATATGGTTTTCAATGCGTCGGAGATTTTTCTTGTTACCTCAATATCTGCAGCGGATGGTTTTAAACTTCCTCCGGGATGGTTATGTGCCAATATCACACTATTGGCCTGGTACCTGAGCGCGGTTTCAACAATCAGCCTTGGATAAACAGGGGCCTCATTTATAGTGCCCTCGTGGACAAGTGCAGCATAATTCAGATGATTTTGCGAATTAAGGCAGCATACATAGAATGCTTCGTAATTTTTCCCTATAAACAATTTGGTTATGTACTGGCCGGCCTTGGCAGAACTATCAAGCACCGGCTTTTTTCCCTGCTTCAACAGCATGTATTTTTTTGACAGTGCAGGTATCATAGTCAGCAGCACGGCAGTATTTTTAGTGACTTTACCTACTTCCATCAGCTGTTCGGGAGAAGAATCAAAGATTGCCTCAAGAGTTCCGAATTTTTTAATAAGATTGTGCGCCAGCTCATTAGTGTCCCGCCTCGGTATGGTATAGAACAAAAGCATCTCCAGAATCTGATGATCCTCAAATGAATCCAGCCCTTCCTCAATAAAACGCTGCTTAAGTTTCTCCCTATGACCCACGTGTAGATTTTCTGCCATTTAAATCTCTCCAATACATACATATTTAAAAGGCATTAACCGCTGTACTTAATGAATGCTGAATAAATTCCACGGGTAACAACCAGGAGGTGCTGAAGTAAAACTTACAATTTCATCTTTAACAGGATGCTTAAATGACAGTTGATATGACCACAGTGCCAGATTATCGGTAAATGGGAGTTTAGCCCTTCCATATTTTGCATCGCCGACTATCGGATGGCCGTTATGGGCCAACTGTACCCGTATCTGGTGCGGTCTTCCTGTTACTAAATTAATTTTTAAAAGGGTCATGCCATGCTGTTCACTAATGACGCTGTAGTGAAGGATTGCTTCAAATGAATCCGGAGTGCCTTCAGGGACAACCGCCACTTTATTTCCGTCCGGGTTTTTAAGCAAAAAATTATAGTATGAACCACTACCGGTTTCAAATGAACCTTCTGTTACTGCAAGGTAAGTTTTTTCCATTTTTCTGGTGCGAATTTGATCAGACAGTCTTGATGCCGCCTTGGATGTCTTTGCAAAAACCATTGCACCTCCGACAGGTCTGTCTAAACGGTGTACCAATCCCAGATATACGTTTCCCGGCTTGTTATATTTCTCCTTCAAATACCCCTTCAGCATTGACAGCAAATCCGGGTCCCTGCTGATATCAGCCTGTACAGGTACATTCGCAGGTTTTTTGACTACAAGCAGATGGTTGTCTTCATATATTATGCTGATATCATTTTGCATATCCATTTATGCCAACTCCGAAAGTTTGATAAAAACTGAATTCTTTTAATTAACCCAAGCATCGACATTCGTAAATTAAAATATCCAGATAATGTATATTATATACGCAATTTATATAATATCGATATTTTCATACAGCGTCAAGCCGTAAAGTAGAAACAGCGAGCGAACGGCCAATCAGTATACCAAATCAGCTGAAATCCTCTGCTTGGAATAAATTGATTTATTCCCGTTGAAAACATACGCGATTGCTGAAACAATGAAAAAATACGGTAGATAATCGGTTCCAAACACTTCAGCCCCAACGAAAACAGGAGCAATGACTGTATTTGTGCCACCGCCAAATACCGCGACAAACCCTAGAGCTGCTGCAAATTCAGCAGGCAGTCCTAAAACCGGCGCGATAACAACACCCAGGCTTGCGCCTATTGAAAAAAGAGGTGTTACTTCGCCTCCCTGGAAACCGGCACTGACAGTTAAAATTGTAAGTATGAATTTAAGTATCCAATCGTAGTTGTATATCTTCCCGTTGGAAAATGATGCCATTATGCAAGGAAATAATGCGCAATATTCGACCACGCCCGCAGTAAGGACTTCCATGGCAAAGAAAATTGCTGCTACAGGTGTCTGAAACATTCCTGCAAATCCTGCAGCCATACCTGTTATAAGCAGTATTCTGGAACCATTTTTAATTTTTACCCGTTTGCCGACAGAATGTGCAACAGTTCCGCCTATTTGTACTGCTGCACCTTCCCGTCCGGCACTGCCTCCAAATAAATGTGTAAGCCATGTGCTGATCATAAGCAACGGTACCAATCTCTTTGGTATGGTATCTTCCTCTTTGAATGCTGCCGAGAAAATAAGCGACATTCCTTTTATGCTGTTCCTGCCTATTTTGGAATATGTAAATACTATAAGCATACCGGCCAGAGGAAGGCACGGTATCAGCAGATAAACATACTTGTTTCTTATGTTGGTTATTTCCGATAAACCCCTGCCAAAAAGAGTTTCAATTGCACCAACTATAATTCCTACAGCGATGGCTGTTAAGCCCAGTATAAGTTCATCCTTGTAATGCTTCAATGTTTTCTTCAGCCCTGACATTATGTTAATCCCCTCTTCTGCAATATAAAAAGCTAACAACTCCTGTAATTAAACAGAAGTCATTAGCTTTTTAAACATGTAAAGTTTTCCGGGTTCAAACCTGATTTCCTTTCGTCATTGTAGCAAATAGCAGAATCAAAATCAATAAGCGATGGATGATATTCCGTTAAATTTTACAGCCCTGAATGAAATCGAAATTCCGCTTTCATTACTGTTATATCCGGGAAACGGCTATATGATACATCATCCCGTTGTGAATGCCGCATTCCAGACCTGAGATATCCGAGTGGGTTGTACTTTGTTTTTAAATTACAATGGCAAAACAAATATTGGCATGATATAATATAAATAGCTCTTTTAGCAATATTATGTAAATATCAGGCAGGGATGTTTATGAAGGATGTTATTGGTCATTGTGTTTGTGGAGCAGTTGAAATAATTATAAAGGAATACGGCAATTTCGTTTATGCTTGTCATTGCGACACTTGCCGGCGTATGAATTCCGGTCCTGTTCTTTCTGTCGATCCCGGACCTAAGGAAAATATTGAGTTTAAACGCGGGAAAGAAGCAATAACAATATATCATGACGAAGAAGTGGAGCGTGGGTTCTGCTCAATATGCGGAAGCACTTTGTTCTGGCACAATCCGGCAGAAAACCACTACTGCATGAATGCAGAACTGTTTGACGAAATTATTCAAAATGCTTCTTTTCAATTGGAATTATTTTATGATATGAAGCCGGATTACTACGCGTTTGCAGGAGAACGCAAAAAGCTGGACAGGCACTTTAAAGAAATGGGCAATAAAAAGTAATGCTACGCTTACACTTCATATCCCAATAGCTAAAATAACGATGCAATAAAAGGAAAGGGTGTATAATAATGATAACAAAATTTCTAGGTATGAACATATCATCAAAAGACCCTAAACGTCTGGCTCTTTTTTATCGGGATGTATTGGGGCTTAAAATGCTGGACGAAAATCAGGATTATGATGGTGTTACATTTGGAAATGATAATAATGAGCCTGTTTTTTGGATTTGGAATGAAAACAAGTGGGGCAAGGCTAATGAAGGTAAAGTTTGCCTGGTGTTCAGCTGTGATGACCATGATAAAACATATGAGGAACTTAAGCAAAAAGGCGTTATCGTTGATCCTCCAAAAACTGCTGACTGGGGCGGGAAGGAGCTTTATATTAAGGATCCTGACGGAAATATAATCCTGATTTTATAACCTCCGTGTTTTCGGTTTGCCCGAGGTGAATCGTCATGTTCACCGAAGCGAGAATAGCTGCCTTAAAGATAATGCTGCGAACTCATCAATTGCAGTTCATCCCGGGAAACTGCACCAGAAAATTCGCAGCATTTTTATGCCTTTTTATTGGATATTCAGTATTCCCCTGAAAAGACCCGAAAGTTTTATTTTGGATTCCTGGAATATTTCCACTATTTTAAACTTTATCTCCACGGGGATTTCCTTATCTCCGTCATTTATAATGATTTCAATTTCCTCATCGGATAATTCTTCCTTAAGAATACTGATATATTCCTCATCCAGTTCACCTTTTGTATCCTCGGTAAAGCACAACGGCGGAAACATTACGCACCACCAGTTTTGCCCTTTTGCATCGCCTATTTCAATTTTCAGCGCATCATAAAACCCTGCGGGCAATATCATGTTTGCATATTGTTTTGAAGGGAAAGGATACTTTCCAAACGAAGCTTTTACATTATTCCCTATCCCTTCCTGCTCTATGACATTATTAGCCACCTGCTCAATTTCGTGAAGATGGCTGTTGATAAAATCAATTGCATTCCTTTTATTCTTTAAGCCATCCATGTTTTTGGTCATATAACCTATAACAGCGTCCCTGACGCGGTATTTCAACGCCTGATCCTGCACGCTGTCGCTGTTTGCAACTATATGAAGACGTATCATACTGTCAGATAAATCCTGGTTCACTTTTTCAGCAAAATAATTAAACAACAGAAATATGAATACAGCAGTATAAATTAAGGCAATGGCCGGTTTCATCCAAAACTTTTTTTCTTTTTCTTTCATTAATGCCACTTGCATATTACCACCTCTTCAACACCACACTAAAATCATACTCACAGATTAAATCAGGCAATTAACGAATTTATCACTTTAGTATAAGTATTGACATAAATTCTAAGATCAATACATTCATAAATAATTTTCTTTAAACAACCCTTAATTGCCTGGGCAAAAGAGGCGGATTTCGACAAATCTTTTGCAGCTTTTCTCGTTCCTTCTGTTTTTTTGTCACATTATTAACAGCCATCCATCCACATTATCCACAAAGTTGTCCACAAGTAATTGCGGTAATATTGCCGATAAAATATGACTTATCCACAGTATTCACATTTTACTGTCTGTTTAAACACAATTAAAACCGGATATGTGTTTTTATTATCTTTAAAAAAATTGGCAAAAATCAGCGCTGACCCATAATTTTATCAAAACTTCTCTCCCAGCTTCAATCCGGGTATGGCATTTAAATCAGCAGGTGCAAAATCGTTTTCAATATATGAAAAATATGCCGAAGAAGCAATCATCGCAGCATTGTCGGTACATAATACCAGCGGGGGATAAAAAAGTTTCATACCGGCACTTAAACAAGCCTTTTCAAAACTTTCACGCAAAAAAGTATTTGCTGCAACTCCTCCTGCAAGACACACAGCTTTTGACTTAGTTTTCTTTGCCGCTCTCACTGTATTGTCCACAAGCACGTCAACCACTGCTTTCTGAAAAGAAGCACAAACATCCTCCACAGGAACCTGTTCATTTTTTTGGGTAAACTGATGAACTGTATTAATAACCGCAGTTTTTAAACCACTGAAGCTGAAATCATATGGCGCATCCTTAAATTTAACCCTGGGGAAATTAAAAGCCTGTGCATTTCCTTCGGCTGCTTTCTTTTCGACCTTTGGGCCCCCCGGATAACCTAATCCTAAAACTCTTGCTATTTTATCAAAAGCCTCACCGGCAGCATCATCCCGTGTACGGCCAAGAACAACGGTTTTCCGGTAATCAACAACATTTACAATATGGCTGTGTCCACCTGATGCAACAAGACATATAAAGGGCGGCTCCAGTTCCTCATGTGAAATGTAATTTGCGCATATGTGTCCATCTATATGATTCACACCGATAAGAGGCTTTCCAATGGCAAAAGCCATTGCTTTTGCAGCCGAAAGTCCCACCAGCAGTGCTCCGACCAACCCAGGGCCATATGTCACTCCAATTGCATCAATATCTTTAAGTTCTTTTCCTGCTTCTTTACATGCTTTATCAACAACAGGAATAATAGCTTCCACATGTTTTCTCGATGCCAGTTCGGGCACTACACCTCCGTACTCGGCATGCAGATTTACCTGGGTCGAGATAACATTTGACAAAACTTTTCTCCCATTAACAACGACAGCTGCCGATGTTTCATCGCAGCTTGATTCTATTCCAAGTATTACCGTATCTTTCACAAAAACCTCCATAAACGTATCATGTAAATTTGATCTTTATACTAAGTAAATTGTATGTTAAATATATTCTTTATTCAAGGGAGAAGGCCAAAACGAATTTTAAATGCTGAAAAAAGGCAAAAAAAAAGAGCAGTTAACGCTCTAAAAAAACAGGAGAAATGCTAATGTTCGACTTAATATTAGCAAATATCCGAAATTTTTTCTATAGGCCCATTGACCGGGGGAAAATAGGCCTTTAGTCCTATAAGTCCTTATAATCAGAAAAATACATGAAGAACCAGCTGGTCTATCAGGACAAATACTCCTATTATCCACAGGTAATAGGAAAAATACTTCAGTTTTTGTCTTTGAATAAGGTTAATCATTGATTTTACCGCAATAAAGCCTGCCACCCCTGCAAACAGCATTCCAAAAACAAAGGGAGCTGCACCTATAGCTGCCAACTCGCCGGCACCTGTTTTTACCACTTTATACAAATCGACAACAACCGCTCCCAAAATCGCAGGTATTGACAAAAGGAATGAAAAATCGGCAGCGGTTTTGCGTTCAATACCCAAAGCAAGAGCTGCAGAAATGGTCATACCAGATCTGGATACCGCCGGAAGCATTGCAACAGCCTGTGATGTGCCAATAATCAGAGGATCTTTAACATTCATCTGTTCTATTGTTCTCTTCTTTTCCCTTGCATTGTCAGCATACATTAAAACCAGTCCGGTAAAAATAAAACCTGTTCCGAGCGTGGCTCCGGTTTCAAAAAATGATTCAATAAGGTCATTTAGCAATATTCCAAAAACAGCTACCGGGATAGTACCAATAATTATGTACATTGGCAGTTTTGAGAAAGGATTTTTTATCATTTCGAAAATTTTCTTCCTGTAAACCACCAAAACCGCTATTAACGTGGCAAGATGCAATGCTATATCGAAAGTCAGCGCGCCTTCCTCGATTCTGAAAATTTTCTGCAGCAGAACAAGATGGCCTGAACTGCTGACGGGCAAAAACTCTGTAAACCCCTGGACTATGCCTAAAATAATAGCTTCCAGTATGGACATGTCAATACTTCCTTTCATACCTTAAATTTCAAAGTTCTTATTCTTCCGGAAGAAATGCTTCCTCTACATAAGTGTTGGAGGCATTCCAGAATATCCATTCCTCATATCCCGCATCGTATACCGCCTGTATCTGTGCCCGGTATTCCTCGACCCCGTATTTCTTCCAGTAGCCCTGCGGCAGGTAATCTGCTGTGAATCCCTGAATGTACGGCCTGCATTTAAGGTTATACCCGTCGACTGATTCAATTCTCTTTTTCCCGACCAACAGTGTATTATATACCACTTCATAAGGCTGAAGATCGGGGTGGGTAAACTTTATACCGTTTATAACCTGCCCGACCCCATTACCCATTGAGCCCGTTGGAGAACTGTTTGCAAAGTGTGACGGATAGATCATTGGGGAAATGTAGTCCAAATTCCATCCGATGGACTCAAGAGTCTGCCCAATCTCTCCATAATCCCGGGACGAAATCAATGGCATGCCGAAAACATCGGCCGACAATATCGTGTCTTCGGGAACATTTTTTCTTATATACGCGAGAAATTCCTCAATGTATTCATGCCGTTCCTTTCCTTCTTCAATGTTTGAAAGTTCATATTTATAAAGTGATGTCTCCGGGAAACGCACATAGTCAAACTGGATCTCATCGAAGCCAAAGCTTATTGCTTCCTGGACTATGGCCAATATATAATCCCAACTGTCTTTAACCGTAGCATCCAGCCAGTAAACACCACTGCCGTCCTTGCTTTGATCAAACAATTTTCCGTTATGGTGTATTGCCATCCCGGGCTTGTATTTTGTTATAACGCTGTCTTTAAATGTAACCACACGTCCTATTACCCTGATATTGTTATCGTGCAGCTTCTTAATAATCTTGCGAATATCAATGTCGTCGCGGCATGCTTTTGCAGCTATAACATCCGGAATTTCCGATTTATAAGTGATTGTGCCCCAATCACTTTTTATATCTATAACATACGAATTTATTTCGGTCCGGTTTGCAAGATCTATATAATGATCCAAAGCATTGCTGCTCTGAAATGATCCCGGTTTCAAATACAATGCTTTAACCGGCTGAAACTCAAGCTTGGGAATAGGTGTTACCGTTGGCTTTGGTGTAGGCTCCGGGGTCGTGGTCGGTACTTCGGTGGGATTTTCGGTTGGGGACGGAGCCTCGGTTGGTATATTTGTAACAGTTGGCGTTATTGTGTTTAATGCCAGCGTGGGGCTTAAATCACCATTATTCCCTGAATCGGAAGGTGACCGCCTGTTCCGTGTATAAAGGCCTAATAAGGTCAGCGATATTAAAACCGCCACAGTCAGTAATATAATCGTAATCCTGTTTTTCCTGTGTTTCTTTGTCTTGGCACTTATCATTTGTTTTTCATTTTCCATTAATGGGTTCCCCCTGTTATACAAACATTTTTACAAGAATTATATTCTTGTTCCTATCTTCAGTATACATTGCATAAACGATAAATTTCAATTTATTCAGGCAAAAACGCATCCTCCACATAATTATTTCCTGAATTCCAGAAAATCCATTCGGTAAATCCGGCATCGTAAACAGCCTGGATCTGGGCCCTGTATTGTTCCGCCCCGTAATTGATACGGTACCCTTCAGGGATATATGTAGCCGTAAAACCTTGCAAATATGGCCTTACCTTTACGTCAACACCCGCATTCTCAAGCCTTTGTTTTGTAACCAGAAGCGTATTGTATATAACTTTATACGGTTCAAGATCGGGTTTTTCAAACAAAATGCCGTTTATATTCGTTCCTATGCCGTTTCCTGAATAATGATTGCTGTTGTTGGCAAAATGTGAAGGATAAATCATGGGAGATATATAGTGTATCCGTTCGCTTATAGTTTCAAGGGTCTGACCTATTCCGCCCACATCCTTGCTCTGCAGGCATACGCTTCCGAAAATATCAGCCGAAAGAGTAACATTTGGCATTTGCTCTATTGCCGTCATAATAAAGTTGTCAATATATTCGCTTTTTTCTTTTTCAAGATGGCTCATATCATACTTATAATTTGTAGTTTCAGGGAAACGTATATAATCAAACTGGATTTCATCAAAACCAAAGGCTATTGCTTCCTTTGCGATATCGATAATATACTGCCATGCCCCCTCCTTTGAAGGATCAAGCCATGCAAGATATGAATTACCTACAGAAGCCTTGAAAACCTCTCCCTTGCTGTTTTTAAGGCTCATCCCTGGTTCCTTAACCGGCATAAAAGGATCGTTGAAGCATACCAGCCTTCCTACCACTTTTATATTGTTTTCATGGAGCTTTTGAATAACCTCTTTCGCATCGTATTTCTTCTCCCACGCCCCATGTTTCAATGCAAGCGGTACTTGAGTTTCATAGCATATTTTCCCATAGTCATCCTTGATATCTATGACAAAAGTATTAATCTCGGTCCTGTTGGCCAAATCAATAAAATGCTGGAGCCTTGAAGGATTGCCAGCCGTATTCGCAGTCAAATATAAACCTTTAACTTCAATGGAGGCAATAGCCGACGGAGTTGGGGTGGGTGTCGGCAATGGAGTGGGTGTTACGGTAGCCTCAGGAGTTGAAGTGGGTGAAACTGCCGGATTATTTTCGCTGACTGCCCGGGTTGGCGAAGGTGATATATGTAAGTTACCACTATTGTTATTTCGGTCGTTAACCAGCAGGCTTATAATCATCCCAATTCCACATCCGGCAACTATTATTACAATTATGCTTAGTATCAGGTTTAATCGTCGTTTTCTCCTCATAAGCAAGGCACCTCATATTCATTAATTTAGCAAGTAAGGTGGAGATTTACTCCACCCGCATACATTATTGGGAAATAAATGAAAAACTGATTTTAAACAGTCTATACTGATTATAATGAAAACCATTGTCTTGTGCAACATACACTTGTTGACATTTTCCGTTAATTTATGCCTTGTTTTTTGTTTTTGGCTTGGATACAACTGCCATAATATATCCGAAAAATACTGCCGCGGCTATTCCGACGGCTCCTGCCCTGACACCGCCGCTGAATGCACCAATAAGCCCTTTTTTGTCTACATCCTCCATAACGCCTTTTGCAAGAACATTTCCAAAACCAATTATCGGCACAGTTGCCCCTGCGCCGCCCCATTCAACCAGTAACGGGTATATCCCCAATGCACCGAGTATGACACCGGCTACAACAAAAATAACCATTATTCTTGCCGGGGTAAGTTTCGTCAGGTCAATAAGCAATTGTCCGACAACACAGATTAGTCCGCCAACAATAAATGCCCTTAAGTAATCCATTCTTTTCACCTCAATAAAAATCTTTAAACCATTTCAATACCGACTGCATGGGCTATTGCAGGAATACTTTCACCCTGTTGCACGCTTATCGGGCTGTGGAGTGCGCCTGTGGCTACAAACAGAACCCTGTTCAGTTCCCGTTTTGACATCTTCTCAAGAATATATCCGGCCAGGACCGTTGCCGAACAGGCACATCCACTTCCCCCGCAATCTGTTTTCTGTTTTTGTGGATCGTATATCATCACTCCGCAGTCATCATAAAATTCTTTTATTGTAATGCCGTTTTCTTCAAGCAACTGCAAGCATAGATTCTTGCCATGGATCCCCAGGTCACCTGTTACTATTAAATCGTAATGATTCGGTGGAAGGTCTGTTTCCCTGAAATGTGCGGTTATTGTGTCACAAGCCGCTGGTGCCATGGCCGAGCCCATATCGTTTGCATCGGTTATTCCCATATCAACAATCTTTCCCGTTGTAACATGGACAACCCGTGGGCCGTCGCCGGCTTTCCCCACCATTACTCCGCCCGCTCCGGTGACTGTCCACTGTGCAGTGGGTGGCCTTTGGTTTCCAAATTCCAAAGGAAACCTGAATTGCTTTTCAGCCGAGCAAAAATGGCTGGATGTAATGCAAACGCACCTTTCGGCAAAACCGCCTTCCACCATCAGGCTTCCGAGACTCAAAGATTCAGCCATTGTGGAACACGCACCATAAAGCCCAAAAAAAGGGATTTCACTTTCCCTTACACCGAAATTTGCAGCAATACATTGATTCAGCAAATCACCCGCAAATATATATTGTATATCCCCTGACGAGACTTTGCCTTTCATCAGTATTTTCGCCAGCGTTTCCCTTAAAAATTTGCTTTCGGCTTTTTCAAAACTTTCTTCACCGAAATATTCATCTTCTATTATTTCATCAAAAAACCTGCCCAGTGGCCCATGGCCTTCTTTTGCTCCTACAATTGCAGCCCATGACTGTATCACAGGTTTGCTATCCAGCCGTACAGTCTGTTTTCCCAACCTGGTACCCATATCTTCCTCCCTTTCTCATTGGATGAACGTCTATACAAGCTTTAAGTTATAAGGTAATATATTATTCCTACTATAATTGAAGAAATAATTCCGTACACAAGAACCGGTCCCGCAATTAAAAACATTCTTGCACCTACACCCATAACATATCCTTCTCTTTTATATTCCATTGCGGGAGATACAATAGAATTTGCAAATCCTGTCACAGGTATCGCTGCACCTGCTCCTCCAATTCTTCCGATATCATCATACACATTCAAACCAGTCAGAAATGCTCCTATAAATATCATGAAAAGTGTAGTTAAAGAACTGGCATCATCCTTTGACAAACCGGTATTTAACAACGCCTTCAATATCAGTTGGCCAATTGTGCATATTATTCCGCCAATAAAAAATGCCATAATAAGGTTTCTAGCCTTTGGAGTCCTCGGAGCCAGCTCCTGCGACCATTTTTTATATTCCTCCTTCGTCCTTTTCTGTTCCATTTGCTGTCACCCCTTTCAACCCTGGAATAAATCTATTAAAAATACCTGCTTGTACCGTTGTGATATCCTTTAAGAACAAACACCCCTTTTTGAGGTATTTGCTCTTTTGGTTTTGCCGTGATGATAAGCAGCGTGATAGCCGCTCCCAGCAGCAGAACAGATAAAATTACAGCTATCCATAAGTATCTGGTTCTGTTTAAAATTTTTCCTACCATTTAAAGACCTCCCAGCCACTACTTTATCAAAAATCAAGTTTATTTTTTGATGCTTATTCTAAAAATATTCTAAAAGCAATGAAGAATAATTTATGTTAACAAAAAAGATCCGGATTAAACCGGATCTTTAACCAATTATAAAAACGGCAATATCAATTTGCCAGCCAGGTATAAATTTTAATTTTCAAAAACAAACCCGTCACCGTCAAAATCAACAGATACAACAGAGCCTTTTGCTATCTCGCCTTTTAAGTATTTTTCCGCGAGCTCGTCTTCTATATACTGTTGGATCTTCTTCCTGAGAGGCCTTGCTCCGTACTTGGGACTATAACCTTTTTCAACCAGCGCATCTTTGGCCTTTTGACTTACCTTTATATCAATGCCCTTTTCCAGAGCATTTCTTCTTACTTCCTCGATCATCATATCCACAATACTGTTAAGCTGCTCTTTTGTTAACTCTTCAAAAACAATTACTTCATCCACCCTGTTTAAAAACTCGGGGCGGAAAGTGTTTTTTACGGCATCCATCACCTGTTTTTCCAGAGTAGCATTGTTTTCATTATTATACCCTATACTATAAGCCCTGTTACTGGTTCCTGCATTTGACGTCATGATTATGATGGTGTTCTCAAACCCGACTGTCCTTCCCTGGCTGTCGGTTAACCTTCCGTCCTCCATAATCTGCAGCAGCATATTGAAAACATCGGGATGAGCTTTTTCAATTTCGTCAAGCAGGATCACAGAATATGGCTTCCTGCGTACTTTTTCGGTTAATTGCCCGCCCTGATCATAACCTACATAACCGGGAGGTGCACCTATCAGCTTCGATACCGTATGTTTTTCCATATACTCGGACATATCAAGCCTAATCATTGCATCTTCGCTGCCAAACAACTCTGCCGCAACAGCACGGGCAAGCTCTGTTTTCCCCACACCGGTAGGACCTACAAAAATAAACGAACTGGGTTTACGCTTTTTCCTGAAATCAGATCTGTTCCTCCTGATTGCCTTAGATACACTCTCAACCGCCTTGTTTTGTCCGACAACCCTTTTATGCAGGCGCTCCTCCAGTGAAATTAATTTTTGGGCTTCGGCTTCGGTTATCCTGCTTACCGGTATTTTAGTCCAGGATTCAATTACATGTGCAATGTCATCCTTTGTCACATCCATTGTCCCATATTTTTCGGTCAGTTCATTTATTTTTTCCTGAAGCCTGCACTCCTCTACCTTATAATCTGCCGCTTTCTTGTAATCGTCATGCAATGCCGCCTGTTCTTTGGCTTCCTGCACTTTTTGCAGTTCCAGCTTAAGAGACTCTAACTCAACCAGGCCCTGGTTCATAAGATTAACGCGCGAACCTGCTTCATCAATAACATCAATTGCCTTATCAGGCAGAAACCTGTCATGAATATACCTGTCTGACAATATTACGGCATATTCAATGACGTCATCGGGAATCCTTACATGATGATAATCTTCATAGTAGCCTTTTATACCCTTTAGAATTTCTATTGACTCGGATACGGTTGGTTCATCAACCAAGACAGGCTGGAACCTTCTTTCCAGTGCCGCATCCTTTTCAATATATTTTCTGTACTCATCCAGTGTTGTTGCACCTATTACCTGTACTTCGCCACGGGCGAGAGCAGGTTTTAAAATATTGGCAGCATTCATCGCACCGCCTTCTGCGTCACCTGCACCGATAATATTGTGTAATTCGTCAATAACAAGAATGATATTTCCATTTTCCTTCGCTTCTTTTAATATGGATTTCATTCTTGCTTCAAACTGGCCTCTGAATTGTGTACCGGCAACAACAGCAGCCAAATCAAGCAGATAAATCTCGCTTGTAAAAAACCTTGCGGGAACCTGCCTGTTTACAATACGTACGGCCAATCCTTCGGCTATTGCCGTTTTACCTACACCCGGTTCCCCAATAAGAACAGGGTTATTTTTGGCCCTTCTGTTAAGAATCTGAATTACCCGGTCAATTTCGCGCTCACGGCCGACTATTTTGTCAATTTCGCCTCTGGCAGCCTTTTCGGTTAAATTTGTTCCATACATGTCAAGATATTTTCGCTTTCCCTGCTTTTTGGTCTTGACCCTGACACCGTCATAATTTCCGTTTTTCTTGTCATCTTCACCAGATGGTTTGTCCTCGGGTTCTGCATTTCCAAATGCACGCAGCAACTGGTTGCCCTTTCCTTCGTCATTCTCCGGAAAAGCTTCTTCGAAACTGTCCATGTCCATATTTTCAAACAAATTCATCATCTGATTGCTCAAGTTTTCAAAATCCTGAGGGGTCATGCCGGTCTGCTGGATAATTTGATTTAACGGAGCAATACCCTGTTTTTGGGCACATTGCATGCATAACCCGATAGGTTCCTGCTTGCCGTTAATAACTTTAGTTATAAAAATCACTGCAATATTCTTCTTGCAAATGGAACACTTCATCATACTTATCATCTCCAATCATGCCGGGATCCTTTCCGGACCAACATCCCAAAGCCCATATCCCGTTTATTCGATTCATCTATAATAAATAAAACCTTATAATCAATTTTATAGTCTAATTCTATCATATATTCTGTATTTTGACCAGAAAAAGTTTGCCCTTCCCTTACCTTAATGGTAAAAATTGAAAAAATTTAAATTAATTTTTTCTTCACATTAATACAATTACCCTTATGATTAAAAGATATATCATCGCATAAACTTCTGACTATCAAAAGTCCCCTGCCGCATTCAGGGAGTTCGGTGATATCATCCGTTATACCATGATGCATCTGATTGTTTTCGACATTAAAAATCTTATTGACATCAAAGCCCTGTCCCTGATCTTTTATTGTTATGCTCAGGATATCCTCTTCTCTGATACATACATCCATATAAACCTTCTTTTGACAATTCAGCAAATTTCCATGCTCAATTGCATTTTGCAGAAGCTCATTCAATATTATTTTTACATCAAAGGACTGATCACTGTTAATCCCAACAGAATTCTCCAAATATGAAACAATGCCTCTCACCGTTTCACATACAGCATTAGCATCATTTAAAATAAAACCCCTGTATATTTTTCTCACTTTCATCCGACCAGCTCCATCGGTCTCACCTCTATACAGTGAAACGCAAAATAATTATCCTGCCTATTATTTACCACCATCTTGGCTATTTTCTCAGAATTCTTCTAAATTTCTCAAGAGTTTTTCTTTCAAGTCTTGAAACATACATTTGAGACACGTTAAATTTTGCTGCAATTTCTTTTTGGGTCTTGTTTTCAAAATACCTGAGCTTAATGAATTTTTTTTCTGTTTCACTGAAATGATGCATTGATTTTTCCAGGAAATCCCTGTTAATTATTTTTTCAAATGACTCGTCATCCTCACCAACGGCCTCATGCAGTTCCACGTCGTCATCATCGAAAATTGTCTGGTCAAAGGACTGAATTTTATAAACATTCCAGGATTCAATAATTTCGAGAATTGTTTCTTCACTGAGATTTAAATATTCAGCAATTTCATCAACCCTTGGCACTCTTCCGTTTTTTTGCATTAAAAATTCCCTGGTATGGTTAACCTTCTGGTATATTTCATAGATTCTCCTTGGAACTCGTATAACCGAAGCCTTGTCGCGGAAATAACGCTTGATTTCACCTATAATCGTAGGTGTTGCGAAACTTACAAACTTTACGTTTGCGCTGACATCAAAACGTTCAACGGCATTAATCAATGCCATGCACGCCACCTGGTATAAATCGTCGTATTCCACGCCGCGATTTATAAACTTCTTCGCGAGAATCTCAGCCAGGTATATGTACCGGGAAACAATCTCGTTCCTGGTATTCAGATCTTTCGTTTCCCGATATTGCAAAAACAGTTGATTGTCGGAAACATCATTATGGTTTCCCTGTTTGTTATCCATCAACGGAATCCCCCAAATTTTTACCAATTGTAATTATGCAACCATCATTACATGTGATACTGAATTCATCTGTCAATGAAGATATAATGGCCTTTGCAAATTCTCCCGAGTCACCGTCAAACAAGTTTTCTGCAAGGCAGTTCGGCACTTTAAAAAATGCCTGGAAACCATTGTTATACAATTTGAATCTGATATCATAATATTCGCTGGAATCGCAGTCCGATGAAACAATTCTTGTGCATATCTCAGAAACGACAACCTTTATGTCCTCAACTGTATCAATATCAAATCCTATTTTCGATACCAGGCCGGATACTGCCAGTCTTATAAAGCCTACATATTCGGCTTTTTTAGGGAGATTTATTATAATCTCATCAAAATTCCCGCTCATACTGCTTCCTCCAGGATAAATACTTTATCGAGCCCGGTAATTCTGAAAAGCTTCTTTATATTGTCACGGAGCCGGTAAATATACACATTGTTTTCGTGGTTTTTTACCCTCTTAAGGGCTCCGACCAGAATACCAAGTCCTGTGCTGTCTATATATGACAACCTGTCACAGATAAGTTCAATATCTTTCGTCCCGTCACCAATAAGCTCGTATAATCGGGTTTTAAATTCAGGTGCTGTTGAAATATCAATTTCTCCGCTCAGTATTATTCTGACTTTTCCATTTTCACCGTGGTTGTCCACTTTCATTTCAAACATAACTGCTCCTCCTTAACCTAAAATATCCTTTAATCCAAACTGCCGATAAACTCCAGAACTTTATCCATTCTTTCGGTATTTCGAACTATTGCTATTACTGCACTGTCAGCATAGATATTATTACCTTTTATGAATTCATTTTCGGATATATCTATACCATATATCTGTGAAGGACCTTTAACAGGCTCGCCGGCTTCTGTTTCGCCAATATTTTCGCTGCACCATACATAACTTTCCTCGGGAAAACCGAACTGATCAACCAGGTCATCCAAAGAAAGGAACATTCCCTGAGCTGCATTGATTTCAAAGCTTTCCCTGTCCATAATAACAATATCCACTTCCTGGGCTGCTATCATTGCAACAAATTTCATCTGCGTTGCATATTCATATTGCGGGTCTCCAGCCATACTGCTTAAAAATTGAACAGAAGGAGCATTTATTTCTGTAAGTCTTTCCTTTACATTTCTTTCTACAGGGGTTTGATCCTGACAGTAGATTTTTCCGTAAGCGACAATAACGAAATCAGGATCTACATGATTTACACAACTTCGTATTGAAAAAATCAGAACAACAATCACCAAAACCGATACAATCATATGTATCTTGTAATAATGGAAGAAATTTTCCAACTTTATCGGATCCACTTTAAGAAGCCTGGCCAAAAAAGGAGGGTTTTCCCGCAACGCTCTCTGCCGTTCTTCTTCATTCTTGTCAACATAGGTTATCCCCATCAGCAAGTTGTACGCATGGGTAATATCTTCTATGGTATAACCTCTTTCATCTTTTTCAATGGTTCTGAATTTCCTGGTTAAAATGCCATACCTCTTGGATATTTCATCTTTAGTTGCGTCTTTGCTCAATTCCAAAATTTCCAGAGCCTTTTCCCTGTCAATTACATTCATAGAAGACCCCCCTTTTTTTAGATTACTCCTTAGGTTTCATTGTTGGAAATAATAAAACGTCGCGTATTGAAAAGGAATTTGTAAACAGCATGACAAGCCTGTCAATACCTACACCAAGACCGCCCGTAGGAGGAAGGCCATGTTCCAGTGCTATAATATAATCTTCATCCATCATATTGGCTTCCTCATCTCCCTGTTCACGTTTCCTGACCTGGGCCAGGAACCTTTCCTTCTGATCAACAGGATCGTTCAATTCGGAATATGCATTAGCCATTTCACGCCCGGTTATAAAAAGCTCAAAACGTTCTGTCAGTTCAGGTTTGTCGGGCTTTCGCTTTGTAAGAGGTGAAACCTCAACCGGATAATCCATAATAAATGTAGGCTGTATAAGGTTTTGCTCCACAAATTCCTCAAAGAATAAATTCAGTATTTCGCCTTTTTTAGTTTTGCCCTCCAGTTCAAGACCTTTTGCCTTTGCTATCGAAACAGCTTCTTCATCTGATGTAATTGCATCAAAGTCAACGCCCGAATATTTCTTCACGGCCTCTGTCATTGTCATACGTGCCCAGGGCAGGGACAAATCAATTTCATGGCCCTGATAGTCGAACTTCCTTGTCCCCAATACCGTATCGGCAATATGGGTATAAAGGTCTTCTGTTAATTTCATCATTCCGTGATAGTCGGTGTAAGCTTCGTATACTTCCAGTAATGTGAATTCAGGGTTATGCTTGATTGACATGCCTTCATTTCTGAACATACGCCCCAGTTCATAAACCTTTTCCATACCGCCTACGATCAGTCGTTTTAAATATAATTCGGGTGCAATACGCAAGTACATATCCAAATCCAGAGTGTTATGATGGGTAATGAAAGGTCTTGCATTGGCACCACCCGGAATTATATTTAAAATAGGTGTTTCAACTTCAAGAAAACCTCTGCTGTCCAAAAAGTTTCTTATGGCAGATATAATTTTACTGCGCATGATAAAGGTCTTTCTGACCTCAGGATTGACAATAAGGTCCAAATACCTTTGACGATAACGGGTGTCGGTATCTTTAAGCCCGTGGAACTTTTCGGGCAGCGGCCTTAAAGATTTGGATAAAAGAGTATACTCATGCACCCTCACGCTTATTTCGCCCATGTGTGTTTTAAATATTGTTCCTTTTATGCCTATGATATCACCTATATCCAGTTTTTTAAACTCTTCATAGGCCTCTTCACCAAGCTCATTTATGCGGACAAAAAGCTGGATTTTCCCATCTCTGTCGTGAAGATCGCAAAAGCTGGTTTTACCCATACCCCGTTTTGCCATTAACCTGCCGGCAAGGGAAACGGCTTTACCTTCATATTCTTCAAAAGAATCAATTATTTCTTTTGTTTTGTGGGTTACATCATATTTTACAATGTGGAAAGGATCTTTTCCCATTTCCTGTAAAGAGCTGAGCTTTTGCCTTCTTACCTTCAGGATTTCGTTTAAATCCTGAATTTCTGCGTTATTATTTTTAATGTTTTCCGACATTTATAGTCCTCCTGCAATTTTATTGCTGCATTTTCCATGATAAAGACAGGAAAAGCAATTAAAAATAAAAAACATACACAAAAACAGCTTACATAATAATGTAAACTGTTTTTATTAAAATATTATACCCCATGAACCTTATGATAACAATACTTACATAATTATTTATAAATCTGAAGAACTTTAAGCCTTACAGTACCGTCAGGGACCTGAACCGTTACAATATCTCCGGGTTTCTTTCCCATAAGTGCACGACCGACAGGCGAATCATTTGAAATTCTTTGCTCAAGCGGATCTGCTTCGGTTGAGCCCACAATGTAATACTCAACCTCTTCATCAAAATCCATATCATATACTTTTACCCGGGTTCCCAACCTGACAGAATTAGTATCTATTTCATCTTCATCAATTACAGTTGCATTTTTAAGCATATTTTCCAATTGTACAATCCGGAGTTCATTCTTAGCCTGATCATTTTTAGCTTCATCATACTCTGAATTTTCTGAAATATCACCAAATGCCAATGCCTGTCTTATTCTTTCTGCGATTTCCCGTCTTTTCTCCCCTTTAAGGCGCTCTAATTCTTCTTCAAGCTTTTTAAGTCCTTCATAAGTTAAGAATATCTCTTTGCCACTCATGCAATGCTACTCCTTTTTTTATTTTCTCTCTGTATCCCCCATTAAAACTTATAGTAAAGAAATAATTTATCCAGTTCGGTTACTTTTATTCCTGAACCGGAATATTTATTTTAAGTTTATGGCGGGAGTAACTGATACTTTTCTAATCCCATTTGATAACACCAAATACGTTATCAATATATTAATATGCATAAAGCTATATAATGGGAGAATATAACTTCCCCCATTACATTGCTAACATTATAAAGCACACATTCTATTATGTCAAGAACATAGACTTAGCGATTCAACCGACATAATGGAAATTTTTACACCCAGAAGCACTTCTGCTTCAGATATTTCAATATTTTTCATATTAATCAGCATATGGAGCAAAAATTCAGATAATACATAATTATCAAACCGCTGGACTAATCTTATGCCAAGCTTTTTCAGTAATTTCCTCTGAAAAGAATAACCTATCCGGTATTGCTTGTTAAATTCGGGATTTACTATTTTTCTTTCACGGGTATCAACCTTAATTCCGTTAAAAGGATGATTTACGCCGGTATCTTCGAATGAAATCCAGATGTCGGTTCTTGACAGCACCCCAAAGTCTTCTGAAATGCAAACCGGAACACCTGTTTCAGCCATAAACTCATCCCACAAACTGTTTAAATCACTGTCATATGCTATTACATTCACCATTTTGAAATTTTTAAGCACCGACATCAGTTCAGATTTGAGATATTCTTTTTTAGCTCCCGACAATGTGACGGTCATGGTCTGAACTTCAAGTTCTTTTAGCGGCTCCATCAAAAAAAGCAGATGAACGTTTTTTCTTATGCTTTCAGCAAGGCAGCCGCCTTTTTCCATTGGCCACTCACCGTTCATATATTCTTTTAACGGTCTTTCAAGCAAATAATGCTCGATATTATTATTCTTTACGGCCGACATCCATTTTTTCAGAGTCCCGTTTTTTCCTATTCTGTTTTTCGACAGATACACTTCGGGTGGAGGCATTGTAATAATGTAAAGAAACAAATTTTCATCGATCCCGATAAAGCTCACATGAACGGCTGCGGGTATAAATCCCCGGAAAAAGCCGGAAATTTTATTTAAAAGAAAGAACCTGCTCTTTTTAATTGCTTTTTCAGACGTCAAAACCAATGCATAAGCCATAATCAACCTCGGTATGTTTGTTATTCTAAAGTAGTTTTACGTATTTAATTTTTATGGCTTATGTTCATGGAATATTACAATTAACCGAGTACTTGCTTTATTTCCTTTGCAAGTTTCATGTTAATGCCTTTAACCCTGCAAAGTTCTTCCTCTGTTGCCTCGCGTATTCTTTTAACAGAACCGAACTCTTTTAACAGGGCTTTTTTCTTTTTCGGACCAATGCCTTCTATTTCATCAAGCACCGAGCCTACCTGGTTCTTCTTTCTTTTCAGCCGGTGGAAACTTATCGAATAGCGGTGGACCTCTTCCTGTACAGCTGCAATCAGGGAATATAATTCGGGTTCATTCCTTAGTTCTATGTCAAGAAAATCATTAACCAGCCTTTCGGTTTGGTGTTTGTCATTTTTAGCCATACCAACCACTGGCAAACATATTTCAAGTTCGGACAGAACTTCCTTTACAGCATGAACATGCCCTATTCCACCGTCCAGAAGTATCAGGTCGGGGCATTCAGAAAAACTTTCATCCTCTGAAGCTTCCTTCAGGCGTTTCAGCCTTCTGTACAATACTTCCTGCATACATGCGTAGTCATTTTGCTCTTTCACGTTTTTTATCTCAAATTTTCTATAGTGAGATGTTTTTCTGGCACCATCCTCAAAAACCACCATACCGGCTACCATACCCTGTTTTCCGGTATTTGATATATCATAAGCCTCGATCCTGTGAGGTATGTCAGGCAATTCCAGAATTTTTTTAAGAATATCAAGTGCTTTTCCGACATTCTCCCATTTATTGGCATAAGCAAGTTTGAACTTCATGAACTCTTCTTCAGCGTTCTTTATCGCCAGATCTATCTGTTTTTTTCTGTCTCCCCGTACAGGCAAATGCAATTTTACCGACCTGCCGCGCATGGATTTCATCCATTGCTCGATGATCCCGGCATTGGAGGGAAGATGTGTCAGAAGTATTTCAGGCGGAATTTCCCTGCCATTCCCGTAAAACTGGGTAAGAAATGTTTCCATTATTTCTTCATCCGACATGTCGTATGTTTTTTCCATGATATTTACATTCTTGCCCATCAATTTACCATTGCGGACAAAAAGTACAATTACAAGGCTGTTAATCTCATCGCGGACTAATGCGCATAAGTCCCTGTCCTCAAATCTAGTTGACAACACAAGCTGTTTTTCGGCTATATTTGTTATGCTTTTTATTTTATCCCTGATAGATGCAGCTTTTTCATATTCCATGTTTTCGGCATATTCCTGCATCCGTTTTTGAAGCTCATTCAATACTTCGTCCTGCTTTCCTTCCAGGAACCTTACAGCTTCCTTCACTATTTCATTGTAGTCTTTGCTGTTTATAAATCCTGCACATGGAGCGGCACAAAGCTTAATATGATAAAACAGGCAAGGACGCTGGTGATCACCTTCATTGATTTGCCTGTTGCAGGTTCTCAGAGGGAATATTTTTCTCAACACTTCCAGGGATTTCCGGGCATCCGAAACTTTTGTATAAGCACCAAAATATTTCGAGCCATCCCTTATAACTGTCCTTGTCAACTCGATTTTAGGAAATATATCCTGAGTTGTAATACGTATATATGGATATGTTTTGTCGTCTTTTAAGAGAATATTATACCTTGGTTTGTGCAGCTTAATAAGAGTATTTTCAAGTATCAGGGCTTCAGATTCGGTTTTTGTTACAATAGTTTCTATATTGTTGATTTTTGATACAAGCGTTCTTGTTTTCGGATCTTTTTCTTCAGGGCTTTGAAAATACTGCCTGACACGGTTTTTTAAAATTTTAGCCTTACCAACATAAATAATCCTGCCCGATTTATCTTTCATTAAATATACTCCAGGCAAATCGGGGATATTTTCAAGAATTTCTTTTATATTATCCATAATTTAAGCACTTTCTATTTATATTGATCTGTCATGCCCCTTTCTACAAACAATTCAAGCTCGTTAATAGCCAGCTGTTCATCAGGCCCGTCTGCTATCAGTAATACTTTTTCTCCTCTGCTGATACTAAGGGATAAAATACCCAACAAGCTTTTGGCATTTGCTTTCCGGTCATTCTTCTGAATCCATATATTGGACTCATAACCTGAAACCTTTTGTATCAGTCGTGCAGCGACTTTTGACTCCAAACCGGATTCATTCCTTATTGTTATTTCTTTACTGATCATCCCAGTTCCCCCTGCTAACATGATTTCTCTTCTATAAATCAATTATAGCCAATTTTTATTCTTCATCATACCTAATTATACAATGATAGTACAGGGTTTTCAAATAAATTATTTTTCTTTGGCAATAAATTCTTACTTTATTGTAACAATGTGTTTATTACCGGACCGATAAGCCGGATGATAAATATCTTTATGCTTTGCGTACTGATTTTCGGTTTACTGTAAAGTAAATACCTCCTGATATTAAAATGACGCATGCGGCCAAACCGGTCAATTCTAATGATTTAAACATTGATATGATGTCAACAGCCTTCCATTTTGCAGTGTTTATAAACTGTATACTCTCGTCAAGCATAAAAGCCATGGTGTTTTTATAGAACTTATCGATAAAGGCAATTATAGGCTCGAAAAGCAGATTCAACACAAGGGCAATAAATGATATACTTAAAATTGCAGGTACAGATATTCTGAAATTTTCCTGTTTTGCACGATTACTGAACTGAGTGCTTTTTATTTTCTGCATTATTCTGTCCTCAAGTCCGTCAAGTTCAAAATCGCAGTCCAAATCCTCAAGGGAGGAATATAAATCCTGCCACTTTATCAGCCTGTCCCTGCATTTATCACACTCGGCAAAATGTTTTTCAAGTTTTTTTTGCTTTCCCGGGCTTAGAGAATTATCAAGAAATAACGAGATATCCTTTTCACGAATATGCATACTCATGCCTCCTTATAATATTCATTCATCTTTTCCTTTAGCATCTTCCTCGCTCTGTAAATTCTATTCTTTACTATACTCAAAGGTACATTCATGCTTTTTGCAATTTCTTCATAGCTTAATCCTGCCTGGTGAAAAAGAAGCAACGGGGTTTTATAGCCCGGTTTAAGCAATCTGATTTGCTCTTCCAGCCACTGCTTTTTCTCTTTTTGGACCAGTACTTCATCAGCCGACTCCCCTTCGGTATCTTCAATAATTGGTTCATCACCGGCAACAACCGAATAATTCTTATTCTTACGTATAGTATCTATGCATGTATTATGAGCTATCCGGCTTATCCATGCCGAGAATTTCATATTTGTATCATACATATCCAGTTTTCGGTATGCCTTAAAAAACACTTCCTGCGTAATGTCTTCAGCCAGGTGAGTGTCCTTAAGAAAACGAAGTGCTATGGAATATACAAGTTTTTTGTACTTGGTAACGAGATACTCGAAAGAATCTGTATCACCGTTTAAGCACTTTTCAACAATTATCTTATCTTCCATGCATTTTCCCTTCAAGTACTAAATAAAATCAATGATGTTCTTCTCAGTCAAAAATGTGGGAAACTGCTATGCAATACTGTACACAGTTTCAATCATACGTCCGCCTATTATAGAGTGATATAACCTATGCTCATTATAATATATACGGATACTCAATTCTGAAAGTCTGATAATACCGTAATTATTATGGCATTCTTTAAGCAATAAATAAAGGGATGAACTATATCCAAGTTTGCCTGTTTTCTAAATTATCTAACAATACTGCGCATTTTGCCGATATAATTAATAACCAAATATGTTGGCATCATATTAATTTTGCAGATAACCTGAGTTATCTCAAAAGGAATCATGGGGGGTTAAACATGTTGGAAAAATTCAGGCAAAGTTTCTCTAAATATCAAGGAAAACTGAAAAAAGATTTTCAGAAAGCCGGCGTCAAAAATTTAATTATCAGCAGGAGGTTTAATCTTATCCGAAAAGTTAAAATACGCCAAAGGCTGATAATATCATTCCTGGTAATTTCGATAGTGCCACTTCTGGTTTTGGGAATAGCATCATTCAATAGCGCAAGATCACTGGTTTCAGATATTATAAAGCAATATACAGAGCAGATTGTAGTTCAGTTTGGAAACAATGTATCATCGGAATTCAGCAAAATTGTAGAGACTTCTAATTCTTTTATTTTTTCAACACTTTTGCAGAAAAGTTTCAACAATTATGATGAACTCGAAATGGTAGACAGGATAGATGCCCATAACAACATTAAAAGCGAGATGAATATCATATCATCCCAAAACAGCAATATACTGGAAGTAAGGTTGATTACTCCAAAAAATACAGCAATATATGTTGGTGTTGCATCCAATTCAACGGATTACAACGAGTTAAATCAGAATTTTACAGACAGCGGAGAAGCATATAAGTGGTATATTAATAATACCGACATCATATATGCACGAAAAGTTGTCAATATATCAACAAGCAAATGGATCGGCAACTATTTTATTACCCTGAATAATCTCAAAATCAATCAGCGTTTTGACTCTCTCAAATTAGGTGATAAGGTTGAATTATTGTTTTTGACGGAAGACGGAACCATTTTATATTCCACCGATCAATCAAAATCGCCCGGAACCATATACCCTTATGAAAATTTAATAGAAGCAGTTGCATCAAACATTGACAGTTACAGTGCTTTTGATATTCACCTGAAAGAAAAATCACACTGTAATTATTTTAAAATAGAAAATACACCTTATTGGATTGTAACCATAACACCCTATTCTTTCCTGAATTCTGCCGCAAAAGCAATTGGGATATCCATTATTGTCATCGGTTTAATAGCCATAGTGCTGGCAGTGATTCTTGCCTTTACCATATCAAACAGCATTTCGGTTCCTTTGATGAAACTGGTCAACTTGATGAGAAAAGCCAAGTCGGGGGACTTTACCTTATTGGTAACCGATAACAGCAATGACGAGATTGGCGAAGTAATATCAAACTACGATGATATGATTCAGAACATCAAAAAATTAATTGAAAAAGTTCAAATTTCAGTTAGCAATGTGCTAGCCAGTGCAGAAAGGATGTATTCATCATCGGAGCAGACACTTGCTTCATCCGAACAGATTGCAATAACTCTTCAGGAAGTTGCAAAAGGTTCTTCGGAACAGGCTCAGGAAGTGTCCAAAACAGTGGAATATATGAATGAACTCTCTGACGGTATTAACAATATGACCCGGAAACTCTCCGACATGTCTGATTTAATTACAAGCACAGAAGAAACAAGTACCGATGCAATATCCAAGGTTAAAGTCCTGAATGAACGGGCTAACCAGACCAAGGAAGCTTCCTCGAAGATAGTTGATGAAATAAACAGCCTTAATAATGATATGAGGCAAATCCGCAAAATAACCAAACTCATCGTAGCCATCTCTGAGCAGACAAACCTGTTGTCCCTGAATGCTGCAATAGAAGCTGCGCGTGCAGGTGAAGCCGGCCGTGGCTTTGCTGTCGTTGCAGATGAGGTTAAAAAACTTGCCGACCAGACAAAAGAGGCTTCAATCATGATAAACAATATTATAAACGATATATACAACAAGACAGAGCATGCTGTGTCTGAAGCAAGCAATACAAGCATTATAGTACAGGAGCAGATGGAAGCCGTTGATCAAACCAATGATGCGTTTAATACAATCTCAGCTTCGATGAAAGAAATTACGGAATACATGAATGAAGTTGAAAAATCGGTGGGCGACATGCTTACCCTGAGACAAAAAACCATTTCATCAATGGAAAATATCTCGGCGGTATCGCAGGAAGCTGCAGCTACTTCGCAGGAAGTATCGGCAAGCACAGAAGAACAAATGGCAAGCGCTGAAGTCCTTACTAATCTTGCCCGTGACATGGATAAAACCGCCAAGGAACTTCAAAATGCCGTGTCTATGTTTAAAATAAACTGATTATCAAACCAACAGGCGAAATAAAAGCATGAATCCTAAAATAAACGGCATAACCAGCTGTTATGCCGTTTATTTTTTTGCATTAAAAATCAGGTGGAGAGGTTTTCCCCACCTGATATCACTTAGTTTATTAAACGGGTGTGCTGTCTGGGATCTACATATGAGCTTTAAATTTTCTTATCGCGCTTGTCGGACAAACCTCAATACATGCGCCGCAATTGACGCATTTGGAAGTATCTATTACTGCGTGCATGTTAACAATGGAAATGGCTTCCTTCGGACACTCCTTAACACATTTTCTGCATGCAATACAGGCAACCTTGCAATTCTTACGGGCTACGGCTCCTTTTTCCTCATTGCTGCATATAACTGAATACTCGGATTTTGAAGGAACCATTTTAATTATCATTTTAGGACATTCAGCAACACATTTTCCGCACCCGCTGCATTTCTTCTCATCTATTCTAGCAAGACCGTCTTCAACAATAATTGCATCAAAAGCACATGCTTTTTTGCAGCTTCCCATGCCAACACAACCATAAATGCAGGATGATGGGCCGCCGGCCATTGTTGAAGCCGATCGGCAATCAATAATACCGTCATAGTCAAATTTAATAGTAACATTATCCCAGGAACCATTGCACATCACACGTGCTACCATTTTTTCACCGACATTGGCTTCAATACCCATAATGCTGCTAAGTTTCATTACGAGCTCTGCCCCACCGACAGGGCATAGATTGATTTCCGCACCGTTTGCAATAGCCTCGGCATAATTATCGCATCCGGTAAAGCCACAGGCTCCACAATTTGCACCCGGAAGAGCTTCACGAACTTTTGCTACTCTGTCATCAACCTTTACTTCAAATTTCACCGAAACAAAGGAAAGGATCAGGCCAAACAAAAGCCCCAACCCGGAAACTATCGAAACCGGAACCAGAATTGTATCCATGATGCCACCTCACTTCCAGTGTAAAAATTAAAACTTCTGCTTTTACTAAAAATCTTTCAACTTGCTTATTTCTGCCTTTACTAAAAATTAAATTTGCTTGTTTCTGCTTTTACTAAAACTAATTACTTTCTTTTTCTGCTTTTGTTAAACAATATCGTTCTTCAGGATTTCCATATCAACCGTCAGATTCCAAATAAACCCTGAAACCCGAAAAATGCTACCGATACCAACGCTGCAGCAACCAGTGTAATAGGAAGCCCCTGGAATGCCATTGGTATGTCATTCGTCTCAATTCTCTCCCTGACACCTGAAAACAATACCAGTGCCAGTGTAAAGCCAACTGCGGATGAGAAACCAAATACAACGGCGTTTAAAAGGCTATATTCCCTTTCCACAACCAGCAGCGCGGAACCTAAAACGGCACAGTTTGTTGTAATCAGAGGCAAATAAATTCCCAATGCCCTGTACAGCGGAGGCATGAATTTCTTCATCACGGTTTCCACCAGCTGCACAAGTGCCGCTATTACAAGTATAAATACTATTGTCTTAAGGTAGGTAAGCTCATTGGGTTTAAGCAAAAACTCATAGATAAACCATGTAACTGCTGAAGATATGGTTATTACAAATATTATGGCTCCACCCATTCCAACGGCTGTAGATGTTTTTTTGGAAACACCCAGAAAAGGACAGATACCTAAAAACTTTGACAAAACAAAATTTTCCACAAACACTGCAGCAATGGCTATCAGGATTATTTCTTTCATCAATTGTCACCTCCGTTGTTTGCCGCAGCACAACCTGCACAATTCATACCGCACCCGGAAGATATCTCCTTATTCTTGACATTAAGGACGGAAAACTTCTGAATGGCAGCAACCACAAAACCAAAAGCCAGAAACCCTCCCGGAGGCAAAATCATTATAATCGCCGGATCGAATAAATTCTTTGTAACAGGAATACCCATCCAGGTACCTGCCCCAAGTATTTCGCGGATAGACCCGATTATTAAAAGCGCTATTGTAAACCCGGCGCCCATTCCCAACGCATCGAGGATTGACATGCCTACACTGTTTTTGCTTGCAAACATTTCGGCCCTTGCAAAAATAATACAGTTTACAACAATAAGCGGTATATATATTCCCAGTTCTTTATATATATCAGGAAGATACGCATGCAGAAGCATGTCTACAATAGTTGTAAAGCCGGCTATTACAGTGATAAACACCGGAATCCTGACTTTATCGGGTACTATTTTGCGGATTAGCGAAATAACGATATTTGATCCCAATAAAACAAATGTGGCGGCAATTCCCATTCCAATCCCGTTTTTGGCCATTGTAGTAATTGCAAGAGATGGGCAAGTGCCAAGTACCAGTTTTAGCACCGGATTTTCTTTCATAATACCGTTTGTCAGTACTGAAAATGGTTTTTTTGATGACTTAGCCATTTATTTCCCCCCCTCTGTTATCAATTTTACTGAATCCAAAGCAACCTGAACCCCTTCGGTAACTGCGCGGGATGTAATTGTTGCTCCGCTGATGGCCTGTATTTCATTCGCTGATTTTTTATTTTGCTTTACAACACTTAATGTGTGGTTCACATTTACTTCTTTAAACTGGCCTGTAAAACCGGGTTCCTTTGCTTTTGAACCCAAACCGGGAGTCTCATTATTGTCACCGATAATAACCCCGGTAACCTGGCCATCAGTATTAACACCAACAGTTAAACTTATCGTTCCGCCATAACCCTTTGTTTTAACGTCCATTACATAGCCTATTATGGTTCCGTCCTGGCTGTATGCTTCGTAAACACCGGCTACTTTATCGGATATTCCGGCGGGATTTACCTGAACAAATCTGTCCGCGTTACCCATTACATCTTTTCTGAACTGCTCCTGTTCCTGCTGTGTTCTTTGGAAAATAATATCTTGGGTCATATCATTCACATAAGCCAAAGCTCCGGTTATCACCGCGCAGACAACAAAAAGCACCAGTGTGGGCTTAATAATGCTATTCCACATGTTTCTCACCTCCAAAAGCAACGGGTATGGTATACCTGTCAATCAAAGGTGTTACAATATTCATTAGAATAATTGCAAAGGAAACTCCTTCAGGCATATTTCCGTATAGCCTGAATAAAACGGTAAGAACCCCACAGCCTGCCGCATATATGACAATACCTTTTCTTGTCATCGGACTTGTAACATAGTCAGTAGCCATAAACACTGCCCCCATTAACAGTCCGCCTGCCAGAACATGGTATAACGGATCCCCTGTAAAAATGCCTTCGGGTCCTAATATCCATGTCAGGACGGCTACCGTACCTGTATATATTACAGGGATATGCCACGAAATTACCTTTCTGAACAGCAAATATGCAAAACCCAGCAAAATAGCCAGGGCTGATGTTTCTCCTATGCATCCCGGTATATTGCCCAAAAACATATCCAGATAAGAATAATTTACACCGGCGGAGGCAGCAGGAGTAGCAGTGGTGGCAGCGTCCAGTAAGCCAAGGGGTGTTGCATTGGCAACGGCATCAACAAAGGGCTCCGTCCAAACTGTCATATATTTTGCCCACGCAACAACAAGGATAACTCTTGCTCCCAGGGCGGGATTCATAAAATTCTGCCCCAGACCTCCAAACAATTGCTTTATAAGGCCTGTTGCAATTACAGCTCCAACAATTGCTATCCATACAGGTATTGACGGCGGAAGATTCAGGGCTAACAACAGGCCGGTTACAACCGCGCTCAAATCCGAAACGGTTTGTTCCCTTTTTAACCCCTTTCGCATAAGATACTCGGTCAGTACTGATGCTGCAACTGTTGTGACAATTATTAATGCCGAACGCAACCCAAAAAATAAAATACCCGCTGCTGTTGCAGGGAGTAATGCGATTATTACATCCAGCATTATTCTTTGTGTAGTTACATTATCTCTTAAATGCGGAGATGAACATACATACAATCTGTTGTTTTCCAATGTTTTCACCTCAATTTCTGTTCACTTTGACCCTTCTGACAGCATCTTTACCTATACGAATAGATTGCACCAGATGCCTTTTTGACGGACATGAATAAGAGCAACTCCCGCATTCTATGCAATCAAGAATATGGTATCTCTCCAGCTCGCCTGTTTTATTGGCCATTACAAGACGATTAATTTCCAGAGGCATTAAGTTCATCGGACAGGCTTCTACACATTTGCCGCATCTTATACATGCCCATTCAGCAGGCAAATCGCCTTCTTTCTTATCAAAAGCCAATATTGCATTGGTGTTTTTGATAACCGACGTTTCAAGCGAATACTGCGCAATACCCATCATAGGCCCGCCCATCAATACCTTATATGGGGTTGACTTAAAACCTCCGCAAAAATCGAACAAATCCTGTAAAGACGTTCCGATGGGTACCAAAACATTTTTTGGCTGGCTTACTACCGGCCCGTCAACAGTTACACGCCTTTGGATGAGAGGCATTCCGTTTTCAATGTAGGATGCTATAAAGGAAACGGTGTTAACGTTAAGAACTATGCATCCAACATCAGCAGGCAATTTACCCGACGGAATCTTCCTTCCTGTGACGGTATAGATGAGTGTTTTCTCAGCACCCTGGGGGTATATGGAACGAAGTCTTTGAACCGAAATCCTTTTATCGCTTTTTGCAAGATCCGCCAACATCCGGATAGCCTTTGGCTTGTTATCCTCAATGCCTATTATGGCTTTTGGGATGTTAAGGTAATCCAGTACAAGTTTAACGCCTTTAATTACACGCGAAGGGTTCTCAACCATTTCCCTGTAATCCGATGTAATATAAGGCTCACATTCTGCACCATTAATAATTAAGCAATCAATTTCCTTGTCCTTTGGGGGATTGAGTTTAACATGAGTTGGAAAACCTGCACCGCCAAGACCGACAAGCCCTGAATTCCGTACAGCCTTCAGAAAATCATCCTTGTTTTTTACTTCGGGAGCTGAAATACCTTCATATATTTCCTGGTTCCCGTCTGTTTTTATTTCAACAGACATTACCAGTTTACCGTTTGCATACAACATGGGCTCTACTCTGGTTACCGTTCCCGATACGCTTGAATGAATTGGCACAGATACATATGCTTCGCTGTCCCCAATTTTTTGTCCAACCTTCACTGTATCACCCTGCTTAACCAATGGTGTACAGGGCGCCCCAATATGTTGAACCATCGGGATTATCACTTTTTCAGGGATATTAATAACTGAAGTTTCCGACTCAAAGGTATTTTTACGGTGTGGTGCAGATACTCCACCGCGAAATACCCATCTTAGAGACATAACATCACCTCTTTTCTTTAGACCTTATAATGGAAATAAAAAGATTACAAAATAATAATAACACATGGCTTTAAAATTGTGAACAGAAAAATGTTTTTTGTATACAAGACAAAAAACGGTAAAAAGCTTGAATAATGCTAGTTTCTGCTATTTTTCCATAGCAGATAAATCGAGATCCAGACTTGCAATAAGAAGCGGCAGCTCATTTAAATCGGTTCCAATCATGAGGTTGTCCAGGAATGAAAAATTCAATGAAGAAGAATTCCTTATTTTTATATTTGAAACAATACCTTCATCAACACCGACACATATTGCCAGTTCACCAAAAGCCTCAGGCTCACGGATTATTGTTTCTCCTTTATGCTTTAACCCGCTAAATGCGTTTACATCTCCCCTGGGCATGATTTCAATTGCCTGCTCAATCAGGGACAGCGATAACAATGAATCATCAAACATAAGCATTGTACGTGTAAAACAGTTGCTTTCATCAGCGACAGGAATCTTATACGACAATACGTGATAAGGAAGGCTTGACAGCTTGCGCGTATCTTCGGCAATACCCGCGGAACGGGCAGCGCGGCCTGTCATAACCCTTGCTACGCTTTTATCTATTTTTCCGATGTTACTCATTCTCTCGGTAATGAACCTGGTACTGTTCCACCTGTTACGGATGGAAGTCAACTCATGTACCATGTCCTGAAGGATGGCATTTACCTGGAGCAATGTTTCATTTTCTATATCGTATTTTACCCCGCCCGGTACAAGGATGCCTTTTAATTGTGAATCGTCGGAGATTAATGATGCCGCCTCATTAAAAAGGCTTATTAATTTAAAAATTGCCGAATTGTCAGATAATAGGCCGAGGCATTTCGTAATATGGCTTAAACTGTAAAGATTCGCTCTGAGGAAACTCATTTCATTCAAAACAAGCCTAAGGTAATTTGCTTTATCAGGAACAATTATGTGGTTTATTTTTTCAACCGCAAGCAAAAAAGCCAAACCAACAGAAAAACCATTTACCGAAGAAATCCTCTCCAGCATATCCAATGCATGGGGTATTTTCTCGCCAATGCATAATACTTCCACCCCACGGTGGTTATACCCCGTTTCTGTATATGCCTTTTTAATGACATCATCCTTTGCTAAAAAGCGGAAAAAAACCGGCTCCTGCAGCAATGGATGAAATGGGCCCCATTCAACGAGTAAAAAATCATTCTGCTCTTTTTCAAAATCTGTCTCCTCTTCTTTTGAGACAAACCTTACAGGGTATGTATCAGCGATTTCCCTCTGCATTTGTGCACCTTCAGGGAAAACTTGTACAACAGACGGAATTGTACTGTTTTCAGGTATGTCTACATCCACCGATTCAATATAACCATTCTTTTCGAGTATATATTTCAGCTTCACAAATCCATCTTCACAGGAAGCTTTTATAAAAAGAAGCCTGTAATCCTGGGATTTATACCCAAACCATTTTCCTATCAATGATCTGCTCTGTTTTTCACTCCACGCTCTTAACATATTTAATCCTGCCTTTTCATTTTTGTTAATCAGTTTCTTTTACCATCTCCATTGCCCTTACAATAGCTTCAAGTATTTCTGCCTGCCCCGGTGTGCAGCCACGTATCCAAGAATTAACCGGCAATACCTCCTCCGCAGCATATAGCTGGCTGTTTTCCCTCCGAAACAAACTGCCCGAACATGCACATGCTCCCACTGCAATTACTGCCTTCGGGTAAGGGATTTTATCATATATTTCAATTATTTTTTCCTTTGATCTCTCGTTAATACAGCCACAGACAAGCAGGCAATCGGCATGTTTTGGATTTCCGGTAACTGTTATACCTTTTTTTTCGCTGTTCATTGACAGAGCCATTGAAAACTGAAGGGCGCAGTCCCTGCATCCACCTGCTTGTACAATATAAACCGATATTGACCGTATCCTAATTTTGTTCAACCATTTCACAACCAGCACTCCTTCAACCAACTTTATGCATTCTCCGGTTTATATAAGCTCTTTTACTTTTAATAATAGAACAAATATATGAAATTGATAATGGCCAAGCCACCTGCCCATCCCCAGGACAACCTTGCAGCCTTTTTCCATTCCACTGTCGAAATATATCCGTCCAGAAGCAAAAATGCAAGAAAAACAAACAAAACAACCCCATATGATACCGGTTTTGCCACCGGTATAAAATTTGACAGTATTTTAAGCCATACCCCGGTTTCGGTCCATTGCGCAAGCTGGATTACGGCAAGGCTCCATCCGCTGTATGGCGAATTTAGGGCATCTCCCAGCAAGGACTGTTCATTTCCCGATATTCCGAAATTAAAATGCATAAGATTTCCCTTCATCAAAAGTATTATAAACAGTGAAACAAAAGTAAACGGAAGATTAACAATCAGGCCGTTGCTTTCTGACAGGCGGGAAATTTCATTAAGCTTAAGCGTACCTGCAACCTGGTATATCGATGCTGCAGAAACAATCGAAGTAAACAGCCATATTATAAACCTTGATATTCCTCTCTTTGCCGATACTTTCCCGGAGAAGTCACCGCTGCTGAATGCCCCTGTAATCACAAGCAAATCCATCATTGACAGTACTGATATTACAAAAAGGAAATTAAATCCTGCAACAGTCATGTAAAGTGCTATAAGTGAAAATAAACATGAGCCGATGGAAAAAAAATAAGCAAGAAAACCTGCATTCTCATCTTTCTTTTCAAAAAGCTTCAATAACCTGTAGACAGGCTGAAGTATATACGTCTTGCTTTGTCCTGGCATCATGGACTTTATGAAATTATATGCAATATACAAAACCGGAACCGATAAAATCACTGCAAAAAACCAGATTATTTTACCAAGCACGACAGGCTCACCCCCAAAGTAAGAGCAGATATGGCAATCCAACTGATTTTAATTATCAGGCCATAATTTATGTTGAACGGAATAATGGAAACCAGCATGTGCTCATCAATGCACTCAGAGGTATCGCCGGGACGGGTAAAAATAAATGAAATCCACATAATTATATATGCCACGGTTAGTACGATTCCGGCAATGATCACAAGCAGGGGTAAAGGATTACCATCCAGGAAAATCCTGCCCGACTGAATTTTATTGAAAACCGTGGTTACCGCCAAACCGGCTATACACATAATCATGCTTAAAATACTGTGCCTGCTTTTGCAAAACAGCAGAGCGAAGTATGCACCTGCGAAAACCAAAAGACTTCCGTAAAGAATCATAAGTGAGATAACACCGTTGTATAAATTATTAAACAACGGGCGGAATTTCAATAATACTCCATATGGCACAATCAACGAAAAAATAATTAAATAAAGGCCGGCTATCGGTACAGCCCGGGATGAGTCAAACCATGGTATGAAATTCTCGGGGACTAATAATCCCATTAGAATTGCAGAAACGAATATTATTAAAGCCATAAATTCTGATATGTTCCCAAACCCGTTTATAAAGTCCTGCATTGACAGAAAGCCTGTTAATTTAAATGCAACAACACTCACTGATAAAAATAATGTAAGCGCTGCCTGCTGGATATAAACAATAACCCGCGGAAAAGATTTTGCTCCGGCAGTTTGACCGAATACCCGCAAAAACAAATACCCTGATATATATTGCCATTGCCAGAATAGAAACAGCCCTGTCATGCTTTTTGCAGCCATTAATCCGGCAAAAGACGAAAGCATCAGGACAAACCCCATGCCAAAATGCCTTAATTTATTCAATGAATTATTTTCCAGTTTCTTCAGGCAATAGATAATAAAGGGGATAAATAATATAATAACTACGGCGCCCGACAGCAACAGCAGCCTTTCATTGAAGTTAAAATACAAATAACGCTCGGGTTCTGCAGGTGAAATCAGTATTTCAAACAGCACCAGTATTATTGCCTGAAAAAAGGTAAATATGGATATTATATACTGCTTGTCCCATATTGAACGTATAAAAATTAAAACCACCGTCAGAAGTGAAATTATTCTCCATAAAAGCGATGGCATGTTAATATCCGCCATATTGGGGCTTAAAAACATAATAAGAGTGCATATGAGAAAAAAAATTCCCGACACTGTTATTATTAAATACGTACCTTTGCCTTTGGAAAACATCGTAACAAAAAACAAAATCAACGGCACGAGTACCATACACAACACCATAAAACCCATATTTTGTCCCCCAGAATAATGTGTATCTTTAAATAGTATATTAGTTTTTATATCATTCTACAAGGACTTTTTCCCCAAAAGGCCTGCCTCCTCCCTTTTTTCGGCTGCTCTGAACGCTATTAAGGCAGCGGCAACGGCGGCATTAAGGGAATTAATTTCCCCATACATCGGAATTCTTATAAGTACATCACAGTTTTCCCGAACCAGGCGGCTGATCCCTTCCCCCTCACTTCCTATTACAACTGCCAGGGGGCTTTGGAAATCATATTTGTAATAGCTGGTTTCACCTGCAACATCCGCTCCGGCAATCCATAGGCCTTTATCTTTTAAATCCTGTATTGTCCTTGTCAGATTTGTGACTCTTGCAATTGGTATATGTTCTGCAGCTCCTGCCGCAACCTTGGCCACAACAGGAGTAAGGGAGGCTGATCTCCTTTTTGGGAGTATAATGCCATGCACTCCTGCACATTCAGCCGTCCTGATAATTGAACCCAGGTTATTGGGATCGGTTATGCCATCAAGTATGAATACAAACGGAGGCTGCCCAAGGCTATTTGCTTTTTCCAGTATATCATCAACCTCTGCATAAGAGTATGGTGCCACATCGGCAATGACTCCCTGATGATTCCTTGTTTCCGCCATTTGATCCATTTTAGCTTTTTCCAGGTACGTAACAACAATGCCTTTGCTCCTTGCAATGGCATAGATTTTTTCTAAAACGGGATCCTTCAAATCTTTTTCAATATAAATCCTGTTGATGGCATGATCTGCCTTAAGTGCTTCAAGTACCGGATTTTTCCCTTCAAGCCTTCCCGATTCCTCGCTTGATTCATTCCTGTCTTCACGGTAATATTTCCTGTCATCATTCTTCTTTTTCCCCATCGGGTTTATCTCCTTCCTCCTCAATAATTTCTGCAGCCATATTCATAATCTCTTCCAGGCGCTCATACTTACCCAGCAAATATAAATATCCAAGAACGGCTTCAAAGGCTGTTGCCCTCCGGTAATCCAAAACATCTGCATGCTTTGGAACCGTAGCAGATTTCGAATTTCTTCCTCTTTTATAAATAATTTTTTCTTCTTCATTAAGCTTATCCAAAAGTTCACTGATTATTTTGCTCTGAGCCGAAGCTTTAACATAATTTATCGCCTTAACATGCATTTTATGCGCCGACTCTCTTTTTTTCATTACAAGACGGCTCCGGATAAACAAATCAAACACCGAATCCCCTACAAAAGCCAAAACCAGTGGGGATAACTGGTTAATAAACTGTATATCAGGTTTTGTATTCATAAAATCAACCCTTATTTATTGTATCCGTTAAATTTAAAATACAACCGAATTTTTCGGATGCATACCCTGCGGATCATGTACACCATTTTACAGCAACAGATGCAACCAATCAACACAGGTTCGAAGCAGCACCGTAAATTTACTGCATGATAACACGACAGAATGAAAAGCCATGCGTAATGCAGTCAGAAACTATGAAGCCAGGGCGAAGATAATCCGGCTGTTAACCGAAACACAACAATCATATAACCTGCTTTTTGATATTTAAAATTATTAAATTTTTAAGTATCAAACCATTAAAAACAACAGGATACCAAAATGCTTCATATCTGCTGATATACGGTAATCCCGGCAGTAGTACGGGACTGGAAGCGTCATAATTAAAATTTAACAAACATTTTGTCTATAGAACTCTTAAATTAGTTAATTTTGTCTCTTGTTCTATACAGGGTAAAATCTCTATAATTAGTATCGTACACTGATACTTTTTAACATACTTTTACCTCCTTTCTTTTATGACTATATATAAAAGATTTTCTAATGCACGGAGCTTAAGCTCCGATTTTTTTTGGCAATTTTGCAGGCATTCCCCTTATGGCATTTTAATATACGGTTTCAGCGAAGCCTGATCACAAAACATGCTGTCACATGCAAAAGACTTTTCTGATTCTCGTTTTAATTCTCATATTAATTGAAATAATAACAATACAAGGAGGAGATTTGCATGCGTGAGCGCAGGGTTCCACTGTCCAATGTCGGGATTTCGCAGAACTTTGAGGATGAAAGCAAGTGCCTGCTGGACGCTCTTTCTTTAATTCAGGCCAAAAACATGATAAGAAATGATGATGTTGTCGTAATAACACCCAACTTCGTGAAAAATATCCCGCCGGAACACGCCGTGGTAACAGGTCATAATACATTGAGAACACTAATATCTTTTATAAAGGAGCAAAAACCAAAAAGAATAGTAATTGCATGCGGTTCGGGTTCCAAAGAAACAGGTGAAATTCTTGATGAACTGGGTATTACAGAGATTATAAACCAGGAATCGGTTGAATTTATAGATCTGAATCATGGTCCGTTTACCGAAATTGCGCTAAATCACAATTATCCGGGGAAAACCAAAATAAACACCCTTTTAAATGAAATGACCTTTCATATTTCGTTTACTCAATTGAAGCAGCATGAAGAAGCAGGAATGTCGGCCTGCATAAAAAATGTTGCCCTTTCCTGGCCTCCTGCTGAAGAACACGGGCATCCGAAAAAGAACCGTGGCATTCATGAAGATCTTCATGGCTTTATACGGGCAATGGCTCAAGTAATTCCCATTGATTTATCAATTCTAAGCACTATGCCTGCCATGATAGGTACCGGGCCTGTTAAAGGGATTGCCAAAAATGCAGGAATGGTTATTGCCGGAACCGATCCCGTATCTGTGGATACAATTGGTGCCAGGCTGCTTGGATTTAAACCACAGGCCATTAATTACCTTTATCAGTCAATACACGCAGGTATCGGAAGGGGTAGGCTTGAAGAAATCCAAATATCGGGGCTGAGCATAAAAGACGCAGAAAAGGCTTTCAGCAACGCGGTATATGGCCAATCCTTCGCAATAGATGAGTGAAATTTACGGTTTTTTTCTTTTCAAAACGGGTATATAAAAATAAAACACTTCCCTGAATGCAAAGTATAATCAGTGCAAAGGGGGCATTACTTTGAACAGGACAGAATGCGATGTTTTGATACTGGGTGGCGGTCCTGCGGGATTAACCTCGGCAATATACGCAGCACGCTCAATGCTTAACACTGTAGTTGTCGATCAAAACGTGGTTGGAGGGCAGGTTGCCAGCACATACCAGGTTGCAAACTACCCTGGGACAAATGGTATCATCAGGGGAATCGACCTGGTAAACAACATGAAAAAACAGGCTGTTGATTTCGGTGCGCAAATTAATGACATGCAGGATATTAAACAGATAGATCTTTCAGGTGAAATAAAAAAACTTGAAACAGCAAAAGCTGATTATTATGCCCGTTCGGTAATAATTGCAACCGGGTCGGTGCCACGCAAGCTTAATGTTGAAGGTGAAGAAAGGTTCACAGGAAAAGGTGTTCATTACTGTGCGACATGTGACGGCGCTTTTTATTATGACGCTAATGTCATTGTAGTGGGTGGAGGTGATGCAGCTGTTGAAGAAGCTGTTTTCCTGACACGTTATGCAAAAAAGGTTTTCGTTGTGCACCGAAGGGATCATTTTTCGGCCACAAAATCAGCCCAGGAGGAGCTCTTTAAAAATCCATCGGTTGAAGTTCTGTTTAATACCGAAGTAAAAGCCATAAACGGCAGTGATTTTGTTACCGGTGTTAAATTATTTGACAATAAAAATAACAGGACATATGAAATGGATATAGACGGTATATTCATTTATATCGGCATGCAGCCACAAAGCTCTTTATTCAGGGGGCAGATTGAAATTGACGACTATGGTTATATTATAACGGATGAGAATTTGCAGACCTCAGTGAAAGGAGTTTTCGCAGCAGGAGACGTGCGCAAAAAAGAAATACGGCAGATTACTACCGCCGTGGGAGACGGCACTGTTGCTGCGATTATGGCCGGACGTTATATAGCAGGATTAAAACCGGAACCAGGAAAATTTGTCTAACATTTTTTATTAAAACGGTCGTTATTATTTTTAGAAAGGAGCTGTTTAAATGAAAGTTACAGTTTATTCAACACCTACTTGCCCTTATTGTGTCATGGCAAAGAATTACCTTTCAGAAAAAAATATACCTTATGAGGATATTGATGTATCAGCCGATCCCGCGAAAGCAAGGGAAATGATCCAGAAATCAGGGCAAAGAGGTGTTCCGGTTATCGATATCGACGGAAACATAATCGTTGGATTCAACAGAACCAGAATTGACGAGCTGATAAATCAGTAGAATTTAAACTCCTGTATTCTTCCCTCTGGGGACTGCTAAGCAAAGCAGTCCCTTTTTTATGCATTGTGCAATTCAGAAACTTTTAGCGGAATACAGCTTAGGAATGTGCAGCCAGGAATTACTTGCGAAATTACCCCGGTTGCTATAATATAATAACGGAAGTTTTCTGGGTCCTGAAAGGGGATATAAAAATGGACTTAAATGCTGCTGCAATACGAAAAATAGTTTTTCCTCTTATGCATATTGCAAAGGGTAACAATACGATAGATTACGTGAACTCCATGCAAAAAAGCCAGTTTTTTTCAAAAGAAGAACTTCGCAATCTTCAGAGGGAAAAACTGAAGAAATTGCTGTTGCATTGCGTTAAATATGTACCTGCTTATTCTCCATATAAGGATTTAGTTCCGTTAATAGAAGAGGATGCATTCAGAGCACTGCATGAAATTCCTGTTCTTACAAAGCAGCAGGTAAACAGCGGCATTGATTCCCTTATTTGCATGAATACCGATAAAAACAGCCTTGTACCTAATAAATCAGGCGGCTCAACGGGCGAGCCGGTAAGATTCTATATCGACAGGCCCACTGCCGAATACTCGGAGGCCGCCAGGTGGCGCGGGCTTTCATGGTGGGATATAAACATTGGCGACAAGTGCCTTATGGTATGGGGAAACCCCCTTGAATTAAATAAAAGGGAAAACCTTATATACAATATGAAAGAAAGGTTTCTGAAAAACATTGTTTTTATTTCTGCGTATAGCCTGAATCCGCAATCCATACATCAGTATGTGAAAATGATAAATTTCCAGAAACCGAAATATTTCTACGGCTATGCTTCAGCATTATACCTTTTGGCCCAGTTAATGCTGAAGAAAAATTTAAAATTAAAATATAAGGTTACAGGTATTGTCTCCACTTCGGAAACCCTTTATGACTTTCAGCGGGAAACCATTGAGAATGTCTTTGGCTGCCCGGTGATCAATGAATACGGTGCAAGGGATGCAGGTATAATAGCCTATGAATGCCCATGTGGGAAAATGCATATTTCGGCTGAAAACATGATAGTTGAAATTTTGGACATTGAAACAAGAAAACCTGTTGAACCCGGAAAATCCGGCCTTGTTGTTATTACCGACCTGAATAATTTTTCTATGCCAAGGCTGAGATATTTGCTTGGTGATGTTGCGGCATTATCGGCAGAAAGCTGCAAATGCGGAAGGAATCTTCCGCTTATTGAGAAAATACAGGGTCGCGAAGATGATATATTTGTATCGTTAAACGGCAATTATGTACATGCCGTTTACTTTTGCAATCTTGCACGAAGTTATCCCAGCATAAGGCAGTTCCAGATAATACAGCAAACAAGAAGGGATATGCTTCTGAAAATTATAAAAAGCGACAGTTTTAAAGAAAATGAAGTCCAGTCTTACATAAATGAAATATATAAGTTAATGGGTCCGGTTAACATTAAAGTGGAATATACCGACATGATTGAACCCACCGCATCAGGTAAAATCAGATATTCAAAACGGGAGTTCCCCATTAGCATATAAGCGGGATTTTTTATATTTGCCACAATACTGGTTGAAACTGTTTTTGAACTTATTGATTACTGTATTTAATAAACCTAACATTATAGAATATTGTGGGTGAGCGCTTGAATACACAAACTACACATGAAGTAAAAAAAATAATGGTAAAAGATACAATGCTGTATCTTCCTGCAAGAATAATAGAAGGCCTGATTGGCCTTATTACAATAACGCTGTATACCAGCTTTTTTGCACCTGAAGTATATGGTTATTATGGCCTTATCACCACTACAATAAATATTTCATCGTTTTTGCTGCTGGGCTGGCTGAACCAGTCGGTCTACCGCTATGCCAACTCATTTGAAACCGGTAAAAGAACCACCCTTTTTTACTCAACATCTTTTACTCTGTGGTTATGTACAAATGCCGTTGTTTTTAGCGCAGGCCTCGTGGGTATATTTCTTATCGATCCGTTTAAGGAAGCTTACCTTACCCAGTTATTCATTCTGAGCCTGTTCATGTTTGTTACATACAATACAAACCAGGTTCTTTTGTCAATTTTGTCGGCAACGAGAAAAACAAAACTCCTTCTTTCCCTTTCTATTTTTTCAGTGTCGATGAAGTTGTTACTTACTGTTTTCCTGGTATATAAGTATAAAACCAATGATTATACACCGGCTTCTGCTGTTATAAGCAATATAGTTGTGGACACTATTGTTATAGCAATAATCGTACTTAGGCTTAAAGTATATAGGTATTTTACTTTCAAATACTTTTCCAAAAAAATCCTTAAAAAGTTTATGAAATACAGCCTGCCCCTTGTCGGTGTAAATATCACAATGAGCATATTAAACCTTTCAGACAGGTACGTAATAACTCCTATCCTCGGTACAGAACAAATGGGGATATATCACGCAAACTATACGATATCATCAACGGTTTTTAACCTTATTCTGGTAGCCGTAATGCGTGGTGTTTACCCTTCTATACTGAAAAACTGGCGCCAGAATAACAAAGCCCAGACCGAATATTTCCTGTCACAGGCTGTAAGGTATTATTTGCTGGTATCATTGCCTGCCCTTACCGGGTTATGCATTTTATCCGGCGCAGTTTCAAAACTGTTTCTAGATTCCGATTATTATGAGCACGGTTTTGTAATAATATGGGTTGCTATCGGCATGTTCCTTTATGGCCTTGCTGAATACAGTAATAAAGCCTGGGAACTGACTTCCAACACGAAGCCCCTTTTTTACAACACAGTAATAAGCGCTGCATTAAACCTTGGGCTGAATATCATTTTTGTCAGAATCTATGGGTATAGAGCAGCAGCTGTCAATACAGCACTGGCATACCTTGTATATTTAAGCCTGTCTCTTTCAAGGAGCAGAAAAATACTGAAAATATCTTTCAATCCGCTTACCATATTCAGAATTGTGTCAAGCTGTATTATAATGGGTCTTATAGTTTGGTCGGTATTGCATTATATGAAACTCACGGTATTGACCCTGGTCTTGAGTGTGGTTACGGGCTGTGCTGTATATTTCGGCTGTTTGATTTTAATGAAGGAATTAACATCAGAAATTAACTATTTACTAAATTGGATTAAGAGTGTAAAAAATAGGTAGGTATATCTTCCGGAACTAAAAAAGTGCGGTGTAAGGAGTTTTTTTATGAGAGTATTGCATTTAATAGGCGGCGGCGATGAAGGCGGCGCAAAAAGCCACGTATTATCGCTGGTGCAACAGCTTGGAAATCATATAAGTGTAAAACTTATAAGCCTGCGTCCGGGTCCCTTTGCTGAAGATGCAAAGAAAATGGGCATTGACGTGGAAATAGTACGTACGGGTAATATTTTCAAGGACATCAGCCTTGTAAAGAAAATAGTCGTAAACGGGAAATATGATATCCTTCATACGCATGGTGCAAAAGCCAATATGATTGGTGTTTTTATCAAGAAACAGGCAAAAATCCCGGTGGTCTCTACAATACATAGTGATTACCGGTTGGATTACCTGAACAGCATATTGAAAATGTACACTTTTGGCCTGATTAATACAATATCTCTGAGATTTCTGGATTATTACATCGCTGTATCCTATAATTTCAAGGAGATGCTTATAAAAAGAAGTTTTCCTCCGCAGCGGATTTATACTGTATATAACGGAATACCTTTTGATAACGCTATAGATATAATGCCTAAAGAGGAATTTGCAAAAAAATACGGTTTCCCGTATGAGCCTGGGGATATTTTTATCGGAATCCTCGCACGGCTTGATCCGGTTAAAGGCCATACCGTTTTTCTTGATGCAGCAGCCAAGGTATTAAAAAAGTACCCAAACGTGAAGTTTTTAATTGGAGGCCCTGGTGCTGACTTAAGGCCGTCCCTTGAAAAAAAGGCAGAAAGGCTTGGCATATCTGACAAAGTGTTTTTCCTTGGCATGGTAACCGAGCCCTATTCTTTCTTCAACCTGATAGATATAAACGTTTTGGCTTCCTTCAGTGAAAGTTTTCCCTACGTTATACTTGAAGGCGCCCGGATGAAAAAAGCTACTGTTTCGAGCCGGGTAGGGGGATTAGAGGATTTGTTTGTCCAGGGTGAGAACGGGTACCTGTTTACTCCCGGCGACAGTGACGCCCTTGCCGGACATTTAACTGAACTGATAGCTGACGAAAACAAAAGGCGCTGTTTTGGCGAAAACCTGTATAAAACCGCCAGTGAAAAATTTTCATTAAGATCAATGACAGAAACACAATTAAGCATTTATGACAGAATACTGGCACAGGTGAGGCAAGCCAGAGACGGAAAAACATATGACATTGCGATATTGGGTTACTATGGTTTTTGCAACAGTGGTGACGATGCAATATTGAAATCAATTATTGAACAACTTGGACGACATAATGAGCAACTGTCCATCGTGGTACTGTCCAATAATCCCCATGAGACCCGTACCCAATACAGGGTACAGTCGGTGCACCGTTTCAACCCTTTCAAGGTTCCTGCGCTTTTGTCCAAAACCCGGCTTTTTATAGCCGGTGGCGGTACTCTGATCCAGGATGACACCAGCAGCAGATCGCTGTGGTATTACCTTTTCATACTGCATCTTGCGAAGAAGAAAGGAGCCCGTACAGTACTTTTTGCAAACGGATTGGGGCCGCTGACGGGGAAAAAGAACCGCAGGGCGGCATCAAGAATACTTAACAGGATGGATGCAATTACTCTCAGGGATTCCAATGCATACCATGAACTGATGTCACTGGATGTAACAAAGCCGGTTATAAAAATTACTGCAGACCCTGCTTTAACGCTTACCTCATGTGATCTGTCGGCAGGTCTGGATATTTTAAGAAAGGAAGGAATTCCTACCGACAGAAAGATAGTGGCTCTATGTTTAAGAAAATGGAAAAAAGTAAAAAATGCTGTGCAAATTCTGGCTTCGCTGGCTGACAGAATAGTGACCGATTTCAATGCCACTCCGCTGTTCATAGCGATGCAGCACCCAAACGATTTACGCTTTTCAGAAAAGGTTCTTCAGAACATGAAGCAAAAAGGCTATATCCTGTCTGAGAGATATTCGGTGGATGAAACCATTTCGGTCATTGGAAACACCAGCCTGGTCATTGGCATGCGCCTGCATTCGCTGATATACGCTGCTAACATGAACATCCCCATGGTAGGGCTTGCTTATGAGCAAAAAGTAGGTTTTTTCATGCAGTCAATAAACCAGCCATATGTGGACTGGAATGAAAATTTCAATATGGACGATTTGCTGAAAAAACTGCAGGAAGTATGCGACAATTCAGATAAAATAAGAACCGAACTGGAAAATTGCAAACCCATGCTTCAAAAAATGGTAACAGATGCAGTAGAACTTACTTTGTCTTTTCTTCCCGGTAAACAGAAATAGCCGGATCAGATCCAGGCCGCCTTTCTATGTTGTTCTGTCCATAAGCAAGGAACATTATTATTCCTGCAAACATCCAGAAATATGACGACAGAAGCGGTATTTCGAGCATATTCTCGGTGAGGTTGTAAAGTATGACGCAAACAAGGCCTGACAAAATACCCATTGCCCAATTCTTCTGTTCCGGGTCGGAGATTTTTGACAGAGCCCTGTAGCACCATATAAAGGTGTTATATAAAAGAACAAGAAGTGCAACGAGCCCAACCAGCCCCATTTCCACGGCAGTTTTAATATAGTAGTTATCCATTGAAAAGGTATTGTTAAGTTTATGGCTTAAAGCCACTGAACCCCCAAACTGGCCGAGACCCATTCCAAACAGCGGATGCTGGGTAAACAATTCATAGCCTTTGATGGCCCGGTAAATTCTTCCGCCCGAACTGCTGCTTGCATAGTATGCCGGTGAGAAAAGATAGAGTATCCTGTTTGCTACAGACGGCATGAATATAACAGATAAAACAAACAGCGCTCCCATGCATAACAGCATTGGAACAACAAGCTTTTTGTTCTTCATCCACACATAGAATAGTAATGCACAGAAGCAGAAAATCCAGCCGCTTCTGGACAGCGTGAAAAGCAGCGCCAGCCCCATACAGACGGTTACAAGCCCGTAATACATTTTTCTTGCCTTATTTTTCTCGGCAAAGAACATTCCCACCGAAACGGGTATGAGTAATGACAGATAACCGGCAAGCATATTGGGGGTTGTAAATATTGAGAAGGCGCGGGTGCGCACATTTCCTTCAGCCTGGTCAACCCAGTTGGCGGGGATTTCCACGCCTATAATGAACTGATATATCCCATACAGTGCAACGAATAAAGCCGTTAATAATACAATGTTAATAATCCTTTTTGCCCCCTGTGGAGAATTCAGAAGCTGGGTTACAACAAAAAACCAGAACATATATTGAATCACAACTCTAAGGCCTTCAACTCCAATCGAGAAATCCGGAGCTGCCACAAAAAGCAGGATGACACCTACCGCCATAAAAAAGACTATTGATATGTCCAATGGACTTCCCCTGTAAGGCGTTTGGTTTTTAAAACGAAACCATTTATAAAACCATATTCCAAAGCACATCAGGAGTGCAACCTCATCCCAAATGCTTGAAATCAAAGGATGCCCGATTAAAGTTCTCAGCACAAACTCAATAACCGTAAACAGCGCTATAATTATCGTTGCTTTCTGATAATCAACCAAAAGCATTATCACAGCCACAATGCACGCAATAACTGCCGCAACGGGCAGCATTCCCAGATATGATGACAAAATTCCCAGTATAAATATTCCCGCAAAAAGAATTATCCATTGCAACTTACTCATTTACTACACCTTATCCCAATACCAAAAGGTATAATTTATAAAATAAACTGTTCCTGAAAAATGCATTTAACTTATTCCTGTCAATCAGTAAAACCGCAGCAGCAAAAAATGTGACGGATAAGAAAAGAATGTCCCGTATCATCAGCCTGTTAAGAATCAGTCTTCCGAAAATATACCCTATGCCAAATACAGGCAGGGCCAGTACCGAGAGCCTTTCTTCTGAGGCTTTTGCAAAAAACCTGAATAAATAACACAGTATACTGCCCTCAGACCATTTCTGCAGCAGGTCTGACAATCGTAAAACCAACCTGTCTATACATTTGTACAACCTGTTAAAAAGGCGCCCTGCACCCCGTATAACCAGTGAGTTCCCGGAAAAACCTCTGAATTTCCCGGCAGAACGGAAACATCTGGCAATAAAGCAATTTTGGCAGCATACTGTAAACGCAGATATAAATCTTTTCAGCTTGCTGTGCTGGTAACACCACAACAGTTTTTTAAGCAAACGATATATAACGCTTCCTTCTAAAACTTGCATTTTACGTACCCCTATTTGGAAACTTCGGTAATAACACCCGGCACTTCTATATATTGTGTTTTCAATACAAGTTCCTTTCCAACATTAGCATGCAGCTGCCCAATCCACAACATGGGATCATCAGGTTTGCTGTTTACTTTTACGGTAACATATATATCTTTTTTCTCAGGGTGTTCAGTAACAGCTATCGTACCATCGTCACGTACAACATCAATCTTTGCAGGCTCAACATTTACATCGGTAACCTCTACATCTGTAAAACCGCCCGCATAGTACAGCCTGTCACCTTTATGGATATAATCGGCAAAATCCGCATCAAGTTCCTTGCATTTAATTGTAACATAGTATGTTTCAGTGGGGCCTGCCGTATCAGGTGTACTATTTCTTGAAACAAACCATATACCGCCTGCAATAAGCACTACCACCACCAGCAGCACAAAGAGATCAATAATATTGATGAGACCAAACAATCTTCCTTTTTCATCCAGTACTTTCATTTTCAGCTCCCGCTCCTTTATCAAATACCTTACTTCTTTTGTATAAACATAATGTTAGAAAATGTATATAATATTTACTAAGATTTTAACATAATCCGTCAAATATGTCTGCAAGTTTTTTCGTCAATTCTCTTCTTTCATATTGAGCTATTTTTTCCCTGTCGGGGTTGAAAAAGCCTGTTCCCTGTTTCCAGTAATCATACAAAGTTTTAAAATTCCTTGCAGTGGTATCAACATCATCGCAATCTGCAACAAACCCTGTCCTTGTTTCAGTAATCAGCCTTGCAGCGGCCCCATTGGCAGGTATCGTTGCAAGAATGGGCTTCCCGACGTTTATATATTCCATAAGTTTCCCGGTATATATTGCATCCGTCCCCTTCCCCAGCAGCAATAACAGCGCATCGGAGTGCATAAGATTTTTAACGCTTTCCCTGTGGGGCATGTACGGAAGTATCTGAATCGCCCCCTGGATATTATGCGCTTTAGCCATTTTATAAAGTTCTTCTTCCTTAAAACGGCCTATAAAGCGAAGCCTAATCTCGGCCAAATTTATAAGCCCTTCTTTATTGAGCTTTTCTACTGCTGAAAAAACAGTCTCAGGACTGGTGTTTCCATATATAAGGCCGGTATATGTCAGAGTAAATTTATCGTTAGGTCCCCCGGGCTCAATTCCTTCAAAATCCTCCCTGTCAAACCCGTTTGGGATAACATGGAACTTGTGCTTCAGATCAGGGTTGTCCCTGACTGAGTTATCCCGCATAACAGGTGTGTTGATTACAACTGCATCCGACATTTCAAATACTTTCCGTTCAAGTTTCTTTTCCCTTCTGATTCTGAAAGGGTTATAATTATATGCCTTAACAAAGGCATTATTCGTCCATTCATCCCTGAAGTCCGAAACCCACGGAATATCGGGAAAAGCTTTCTTAAGCTTTAATGCAAGCAAGTGGGTACTGAATGGCTGCGAAGTTGAATATATTAAATCAATTTTCTCATCCTTCACTATATCCAATGCTTTCCTGTATGAAAATATTTCCCAAAGCCTTTCCCCGTCAGGTATCAGTATCCTGCGCCTGATATACTTGCCTGCCAGGTTCAGAGGAAATGGCCATTCTGAAAAATCCCATGCCGCTGTACGGTATATCCTGGTATTACCGGGTATGTCATTCAAAAGCGTATCATCGGTAAGCTGTGCCTTCTTTGCGTTGCGAGTAAACACAACCCCTTCCCAGCCATACTGGGGCAGGTATTTGACAAATTTAACAGTGCGCTGAACACCTGACCCGCCTATTGGTGGAAACTGGTGTGCTATCATAAGTACTTTTTTCATATCATCCAACCTTAAATCCCTAAAAAGTGAGTATAATTTCTGCTATATATTATCATTTTTGTGGCTGTAAATCAAATCCTATCCTTTCAGGAATTTTCCCAAACAAAAACCCGCGGAATTTAGTTATCCGCGGGCAGTTACCATTCCTGTGTAATTAAATTCTATTATACAGGATTGATCGGCTCCATATTTGACAGCTTTAATATAAAAAACGGCACAGGAATAATAAAAATGCTCAGAATTGTATACACAACGGCATTTTCGGGCACATACTGCATATAGAGATTGTAAAGGGATAAAAGTAATAGAATCACGTATGCCAGTGAAATAATCAAACCCAAAAACGGAATGCCGTTAAGCAGTATATAAGCAAGCATGGCAACAGGCAAAACAATTTCGAGACTGGGAATTTCGAAATTACTTATTTTAACCGATTTTACCAGTTTCCCGATAACATACATCTGCGCAATAGGTATCCATGCCAGCCATGGCATTTCCATATTCCTTCTTTGAGCAAGGCGATATAACGTATACGAGTAAAAAACATAGAAAGCTATACCTATAATTGCCGCGATAATTACACCAATAATCGCCATTGATATAAAATACCCAAATCCGCCATTATACATTTTAATACCCCCTATAATATATAGCAATAATTTCCTTAAAAGTATATACTATTTTTATTCTATTATCAATAATCTTTTCTATGTCTTATTTTTATAACAGTCCTGGAAAATTCTTATAGTCTTAATACACCAGTCAGGGGTTAAGTAAGTTATCACAGGGTAAAGCAGCCACATTCCGCTGAAGGTTTCATTACATTAAAAATATTCCGGGCTTTTTTCTGAATACCCATAGGCTTATTAAACAGGCGTTTCATTCTGTAAAGACATCAGTTGCGGTTTCTTATATGACTGTGTTATAATTAAGTGTTTGTTTTATGTTTAATCAGTAAAACAGGTATACATTTGTCAGTTCTTACAGGAAACGAAGTTAGATTGTCGTATTCAGAGAGGATGAATTAAATGAAAAAAACTTCGTATGATATTGTGATTATAGGCTGCGGCACAGCAGGTATTTTCGCCGGCTTTGAGCTGAACAAGCTCATACCCGGTGCAGATATCCTGATGCTGGAGCAGGGAAATGATATTTATCACAGAAACTGCCCTATTGTAAGCAAGAAAGTGCCTTCATGCATCCAATGCAGAAGTTGTGATATAATGAACGGTTTTGGCGGAGCCGGTGCATTTTCAGACGGTAAATACAACTTTACAACTAATTTCGGAGGATGGCTCACCGATTATCTGGATCATGAATATATTATGGAGCTTATTGAATACGTAGATGACATTAATGTAAGCTTTGGAGCCACAACTGTCAGGTATTCAACCGAGAGTGAAGAAGCAAGGAAAATATCAAAATTGGCGCTTGGCTACGATCTTCACCTTTTATCGGCATCGGTCAAACATTTGGGAACCGAAAACAACAAGCAGATATTACAGAGGATGTATGACTATCTTGCCGAAAAAGTTGAAGTGGTCTGCAATTCACCAGTTGAATCCATTAAGAATACCGATGGCGGATATGCACTGAATTTGAAGAACGGGCAGGTAATAAACTGCAAATATCTTATTGTGGCGCCAGGGCGTTCAGGTGCAGAATGGTTTTCTGCCCAGTGCAGAAATCTTGGACTGCCACTGATAAACAACCAGGTGGATATAGGTGTTAGGGTTGAACTCCCGGCTAAAGTATTTGAACATATTACCGACGTGGTATATGAATCTAAATTCCTGTACAGAACAAAGCAATACGGGGATGTCGTCAGAACATTCTGCATGAACCCGTATGGTTATGTGGTAAGCGAGAACGTTGACGGTATTATAACAGTTAACGGCCACAGTTACACAGATAAAGCCCTGAGAAGCGAAAACACAAACTTTGCATTACTGGTTAGCAACCGTTTTACACAGCCTTTTAATGAACCTTACCAGTATGGAAAATCCATTGCCTCACTGTCAAATATGCTTGGCGGAGGTGTGCTGGTTCAGCGTTTTGGCGACCTGATTCAGGGTAAACGGACAAATGAGCACAGGCTGGGCCAAAGTTTTACAAAACCGACATTGAAAGCAACACCGGGTGATTTGAGTCTTGTGCTGACCAAGAGGCATCTGGACAATATAATTGAAATGATTCAGGTTCTTGACAACATTGCCCCCGGTACGGCGAACTACGATACCCTCCTTTACGGAGTTGAAGTCAAGTTTTACAGTTCACGGCTTCAGCTGACCAACGAATTTGAAACCCGGCTGGAAGGCTTTTTTGCGATTGGAGACGGTGCAGGAATTACCCGTGGCCTGTCACAGGCTGCAGCCAGCGGTGTTCATGCCGCACGTGCCATAGCCAAACGTTTGATGAAGTAAAATACAGGAATATAATCTTGTAATAATAATGTAATATTTCTGTAATAATTTTGTATTATATTTATTGACAGGTTTATGATATATTTTTATTAATATAAAAATCTGGAAATGGTTTTTTTTGGAGAGATGCTATGTATGAAACTCGGGCAAAAAATTAAGTTTCTCGGTCGTGATGCTATATTTTTAATAGAAAGAAATCATGAAGTCCTGGTCCAGATTGATCGAAATACTGTAAAATGGATAGATAAGAAATTAATTGATAAATGTGATGATGTTCAAAATTAAAGGGCAAGGTTTTATCCTTGCTCTTATTATTTTAATCAGCAGTAATTTTTTTAATCATTTTAAGCCGCGTAAATTCTTCCCTGTCCTTTTCTTCAAGAGAATCCTGTATTCCTTTTGAGATTTTTTCATAGCGCGGGATAAGTATGTTTTTCAGGGCGTTTGCTCTTTTCTTCGTGCGTTTTATATTAACCGCAAGCCTGTAAATTGCATTCTCAACCTCTGCATATTCCACCGTAAGATGTTTCGTTTCTTCAAAGCGCTTCCGGGCAATGTCCAGTGCCGTGTTTGTTCTTGAAAAACCATATGTCGGCTTTAAAGCATAGGGAGCAATGTCCACCAATGGTATTTCAACTCCCATTACACTTTTCAGCTTAATTTTCACCGAATTTTCTTCGGGTACCGCATAACCCAGTTGTTCCACCTCAGATATCCCCAGGCTGATATTAGCTACCCTCAGTGCTTCGTAAGCTTCCCTGTAGGTATCCTGAATTTTTTGCTGTATAATGCCTGCCCTTTCAATCAAATCCATCATTTCTTTAACAAGTATGTTCTGCTTCTTATCAAGTAGCTCATAACCTTGTTTTGAAAGGGATAGTGTTGATTTTGCCCTGATTAGGTTGCCCTTTGTCGGGAAAAATGTCATGTCCATGACTTAACTACCCCTTTCTCACTTTTATACGGAGCATAATACTTATCAAGAATTTCATCTGACACTCTGTCCAGCTCTTCTCTTGGCAGCAGCCCCAAAAGAATCCACCCGAGATCCAGAGTCTGGTTAATATCCCTGTCATCTTCGAAATCCTGGGAAATAAACTCGCTTTCGAATGCGCGCCCAAATTCCATATATTTTTTATCAATATCTGACAAATCATCTTCGCCAATTACAGATGCCAGCGCCCTTACCTCCTGCACTTTCGCATAAGCTGAAAACAGCTGGTTTGCCAACTCGGGATGATCCTCCCTTGTAAAGCCTTTTCCTGTCCCGTCCTTCATCAGCCTTGACAGCGACGGTAAGATGGAAACAGGCGGGTAAATTCCTTTCTGGCTTAAATTCCTGTCCAGGACAATCTGACCCTCGGTAATGAAACCGGTAAGATCGGGCACAGGGTGGGTAATATCGTCATTCGGCATTGTTAAAATGGGTATTTGGGTTATGGAGCCTTTTCTGTTCTTAAGCATTCCCGCTCTCTCGTATATGGAAGCAAGGTCGCTGTATAAATAGCCTGGGTAACCCTTTCTTGACGGGATTTCCCCCTTCGATGACGATATCTCACGAAGGGCTTCGGCATATGATGTCATATCAGTCAATATCACAAGAACATGCATTTCGTGTTCAAATGCAAGGTATTCAGCGGCAGTCAGCGCAGCACGCGGGGTAACAATTCTTTCAACAACAGGGTCGTTTGCCAGGTTCAAAAACATGACAACCCTGTTCATTACACCGCTTTCTTCAAAACTGCGCCTGAAATACTCGGCAACATCATACTTAACACCCATTGCGGCAAATACTATCGCAAAATTCTCACTGCCCTCTCCGGTTATTCTTGCCTGTCTTACAATCTGTGCCGCCAGTTGATTGTGGGGAATACCGTCTGCTGAAAATATCGGAAGCTTTTGCCCCCTGATTAGCGTTGCCAATCCATCAATGGCCGAGATCCCTGTCTGTATAAAGTTTCTCGGGTATTTTCTTGAAACAGGGTTAATGGCATTGCCGTTTACGTCCCTTCTCTCTTCGGGAAAAATATCCCCAAACCCGTCTATTGGCTGCCCGATTCCGTTCAACGTCCTTCCGAGAATTTCCTTTGAGAGCGCTATTTTAAGCGGCTCACCGGTAAGTTTTGTCACTGTGTTTGTCAGTGATAAACCGTTGGTTCCTTCAAAGACCTGAACTACGCATATGTCTCCGCTTATCTCGATGATCCTGCCAAGTCTCTTTTCATTACCAACCTTTATTTCAACCATTTCTTCATAAGAAGCATCCTTTACCCCTTGAAGAACAACCAAAGGGCCGTTTATTTCCTTAAGGCCTACATATTCCAAACTCATATCAGGCTCTTCCTTTCCTGGCTTGCATAGTCATCATTTATTTCATTCAATATGGTGTGTATTTTTCCGGCCAGTTCCTCGAAACCTTTCATTTCTACATTGTCAATTGTGTACTTCATTCTGATAATTTCATCAAAAATGCCAGTTTTTCTTATAACAGAAACAGGGATATTCTTCTCCACAAGCTTTTTGCTTTCATGATAAAGTATCAGAATGGTATCCATCATATAGTACTGTTTTTTAACCGGCACATAAGTATCATTCTGATGGTATGCATTTTGCTGCAGAAAACCCTGGCGTATAACTTTCGATACTTCAAGAACCAGCTTTTGCTCTTCCGGAAGAATGTCGCTGCCAATTAGTTTTACAATTTCAAGCAATTTGTTTTCCTCCTGAAGAAGCCTTAAAAGCTCGGCACGCTTTTTATCAAAAGTGTCGCCGGCATTTTCCCTGTACCAGTTCTTCATGTCCGGATAATATTCACTATAACTGTTTGCCCAGTTTATTGCAGGATAGTGCCTTGTATATGCAAGCTGTTTATCCAATGCCCAGAAGCAACGGATAAACCTTTTTGTATTCTGCGTAACAGGCTCTGAAAAATCACCGCCCTGTGGTGACACCGCACCTATAATGGTAATTGAGCCTAATGAACCATTAATATTTTCCACTCTTCCCGCCCGTTCATAAAACTGCGACAAACGTGAAGGAAGGTATGCGGGAAACCCTTCTTCAGCCGGCATCTCCTCAAGCCTTCCGGAAATTTCCCTCAAAGCTTCGGCCCATCTTGACGTGGAGTCTGCCATGACTGCAACATCATAGCCCATGTCCCGGTAATACTCTGCAAGTGTAATCCCTGTATAGATAGAAGCTTCACGCGCCGCAACAGGCATGTTGGACGTATTTGCAATTAAAACGGTACGATTCATCAGAGGCTGGTTTGTCCGTGGATCCACAAGTTTCGGAAAATCCTCCAGAACCTCTGTTATTTCATTCCCTCTTTCACCGCACCCAATGTAGACAATAATATCTGCATTTGACCATTTCGCAAGCTGGTGCTGGGTCATTGTCTTACCGGTTCCAAATCCTCCCGGTATTGCCGCAGCTCCGCCTTTGGCTACAGGAAATAATGTGTCGATAACCCGTTGTCCTGTTACCAGCGGTTCATTCAGCTCCATCCTTTTCCTGTAAGGCCTGGGAAGCCGGACCGGCCATTCCTGCAGCATTGTTACGTCCTTTTCGTTGCCGCTGCTGTCTTTGACTTTCAAAATTGGTTCAACAATTGCATATTCACCGTCAGGAGCTGCATAAACGACCTGGCCGCGCACGCCGGGAGGAACCATAACAAAATGAATTACAGCATCTGTTTCCTGTACTTTTGCTATCTTCGTGCCAGGCTCTACAAAATCCCCGCTCTTTACCAAAAGCTCAACGTTCCATTTTCTGGACAAATCAAGCTGCGAAACCGACATTCCCCGCTGGATGAACTCACCTGACACTTTCTCCGCTTCTTCCAGAGGTCTTTGTATACCGTCAAAAATGTTTCCTATTATACCAGGCCCGAGCATAACGCTTAATGGTTTGCCTGTAGACACCACAGGCTCGCCCGGCTTTAATCCGGTTGTATATTCATAAACCTGTATAATGGTTTCATTCTCATGGACACTTATTACTTCACCTATCAGTTTTTCATTTCCGACCAGAACAGTATCGAGCATTTTAAAGCCACGATTTCCCCTTACCCGTATTACCGGACCGTTGATCCCATAAATTGTGCCTTGAACTGTATTTTCCACTTTATATCACCTGCAATCATACTTCGGATTTAATATAAGGCATTCCTGACCCCATTAAAGCAATGCAGGAATTTGTCCGGCAATTCCATGCACTGTTTAAACGAGGCCGTACGTTTGCCAGCTTAATTTAGCGCCATTCCCGTTATAATTCAACGTTAAGGCCTGAAAATTCCAGAAAGGCTTTCCTCTGCTGTTCCATACGGCTTTTGAATGAATAATCGGCTAAAATGCCCGAAGTTTCATTAATAACAATACAGCCGCCAAAAAGTTTGGTATCGCTTCCGGCAACCTCGACATCCTTACGGGCTTCTCCTGCTAACTTCTTTGCCAGATTCAAATCTTCATTATCAACGGTTATTCGCACTTTTCCGCCGCCTACCTCGTTCAAACCCTTTTCAATTAACTGTCTCAGCTTATCTGAATACTCCTTGGTTTTGCGGTATTCTTCTAGTCTCTTTAAAACGTTTTCAAAAACCCTGTCTGTAATTTCCATTCTCTTGTTATACAAGATTTTTTTTGCTTCAAATAATTTGGCAGAATATAAGCTGTTATTCTCTTTTTCAACTTCTGCAAGTGCCTCATGAATTTTCCGGTATGCCTCTTTAAGATAGTCTATTTCCTGCTCCTCAAGTCTTTTTTCCTTTTCATTCTGAGCATCTTTTAAAATTTCGCCGGCTTTCCTCGAAGCATCTTTCAGCACAATTTCCGAAAAACTGTTTAATTTTTCATATATCCTTTCCATTTCCATAATCATACCTCAAATCTTAAGGCCAATGGCTTCACGAACATATTTGGTTATTTGCTCCGCCCCTTTTCTTGAACCGTGTCTGTCCGGAATTTCAACAATCAGCGGGTAATCATAATTAAGTTTAATGTTCATAATCTCATCGGCCACCAGATCCATTAATTTTTCAGTCAACAGTATAATACCGATTTCCTGATCATTAATGGCTTCATTCAACGCATTAAGCACTTCTTCCCGTTTATGAACAACAATGCCTTCGATTCCGGCAAGCCTCATACCGGTTTTTGTATCTACATTATCACTGATAAGATACATTTTCACGCCGATTCTACCTCTCTGTTCCAAATAAATAAACATTATTAACTGTTCAGAATTAATATTGTAACAATAAGGCCATAAATTGCTATACCTTCGGCGAGACCTACAAATATCAGAGTTTTACCCAGAAGTCCTGAGTCTTCACTGATTGCCCCTAAAGCTGCTGAACCTGTTGATGCTACCGCAATTCCGGCACCTATACATGCCAGGCCGGTAGAAAGAGCAGCTGCCAAATAACGAAGCCCTTCTCCACCGCTGTTGGCTGCATCTTCCGGTGCAGCAGTTGCAGTAACTGGCATTAAAAGAATTGTAGCAACAATCAAAAGGCCAAAAAGTGCTGTAACATTTATTCCCATCAACCTTCTTGCGTTCTTCCCTTTCAGCCCTTTCTTAATGCATGCAATTCCAAGCCCTATCATTCCAAGAACAAGAATAATTGAAACAAGTAACACGATAATCATATTAGCCCTCCAAACTTCTTTTATACATAATCCGGATTAACCGGAAATTTGCTTGTTAAACAGTTTTAACTTTTCGCATACACGTATGGTCTTGAACTCACGGCCGTCACCTGAGAAAAATCTGCTGAACAGTTCGTAATATTGAAGCCTTAGTCCCTGTATTGCAACGATTAATCCTTCAAGTCCAATAATCAGGATGTTCCCGATTATCAGAATCACAATACCTCCGGTTCCTTCCACCATATCGTATAAAGTCCATATTGCCAGGGCAAGTCCTGCATGGCTTAAAGCAAACGCACCAACCCTTACAAAGGATACTGTGTTGCTCAAAAAACCAAGAACCGCCTCAAACACTTCGAAAAAGCTTTCTACAAAACTGCCACCGGTCTTATCATGCCTTAAAAGTACTTTTTCAAGGCGCTCCTTAAACAGCATGGCCATCAGAGGTATAATCACAACACCGACAATCACGGGGAATGAAAGTGATATGTTGCCTGAACTCAGGGCAACAAGCACAATGCATAATGCTCCGCCGTAGAAGATAAGGCCGGCAATCCCATTTTTGTCAAAGAGCAAGCGCCCATAGTCCTTTGCTTTTATACTGTTTAAAATATTAATGATAATTGACACTACAATCATTATTGCGCCAAAACCTATAGCCAGAACCAGAAGCTGGCTGATATTCTCCATGGGCGGCTTCCACAGGGGTTTGATTAGATGCTCATTACCAAAAATACTTCCATAAAGGAATCCAAAAACAACCGACGAAACACCTACGCATCCAAGAACCCACCCAAGAGCCGACTTACTCCTTTTGTACAGGAAAATTCCCGCCAAAGCCAGTATGGCTCCCTGTCCAATGTCTCCGAACATTGCACCGAACATGAATATATATGTTAATGCAATTAACGGGGTTGGATCGATTTCGTTATGTGCCGGTATTCCGTACATTTTTACAATCGATTCAAACGGTTTGAAAAATTTGTTATTTTTAAGTATTGTTGGCGGTTTCAACCCTTTTACTTCTTCGGGTTCTTCCACCGTTATAACAATATCTTTCTGCCCCTTCAATTCATCCAGCAATACCCGGTATGATTTTTCTGTAATCCAGCCCGTCAGAAGGAAAGTTTCCTTAGTATGGGCGGCATACTTTTTAATATTGTCAGCCTGGTGCAGGTAAAAAAACTTGCTGTAAATCTTTTGAAACTTTTCCCTGTTATCATCAATAATTTTCGCATAGTCACTTTCCAATTTGAGGATATCATCTTCAAGCCGTTTTATTTCCTGTTGTATCTTAAGTATTGCATCCCGGGGGTATCCTTTGACTATTCCCGGAATGCGGACCCTTTCGAAATGGAGGGATGACATTACATTGTCAATACGTTCCTCCACAACGGCAGGCATGAAGTAGGCTATCCATACATCCATTTCATCGCTTGAAAACGGCATGACTATAACTTCGAGGCCTTCAAGGACCACATCCAGTTTCTTAAAATTCTCTTTCGGCATCTTTCCAAAACGAATTTTAATATATTCAAGATTAAAAAGCTGCTCCAATTCAAACTCAAGATTTTCAATGGGAATAAGCTGCTTTAAAATCTGCTGGTTCTCTGAAATCTCAGCTTTGTTTTTCTCGATTTTTCTCTCAATCTCATTAAAATCCTCTTCAACATGCTTTACATAATCCACCGTTTTTTCAAAGTCTTCCGATTCCTTTATAAATTCAAGAAGTTCATTGTTATCGCATTCGGTTGGTTTGACATCCATAAACCTGTTCAGATTATCCAGCACTTTAATCAAGGGATCGTAATTATTATCATCAATAAACGGCTTTAAACCTTTAACCGTTCCTGTCAGATTCAATGAGTGTTCCAATTGCATATCCTTGTTAAGGATATATTTGATTATAAAACTGTCGAACTCCTGAATTGGGCCAACAATATTCACATATTTCATTCGCTCTATCGACATACAGCCACTTCCTTATACTATAACGTATATATCTAATTTTCATCCGCCACCTGTTTTTAAGGTGCCGGATCAGGATTACCGGCCTGATATTATGTATTTTATTTTACAAACCTACAACAAATGAGCGGATTGTTTCTACAGGCAATCCGTACCTGATCCCCTCAATTATCGATACAATGTTTGAAAGTTCATATTCTTTCAAATACAGGTATGATATGGCACTTAATATTGAAAACCCGTATTTTCTTAACATTCTCCTGTGGAATTTATACATGTACTCGGAGAATTTCAGATCAAAAAAACGGCTGTCTTCAGACATAAACAGCGCCGAATATTTAGTCTGGGCTACTATCTGTAAGAAAGTTTTCTTATCTTTTGCATCCACCAGGCTGTAAATTACATCCATGGATAATTTGTACCGGTGGGGAACCAGGTAGCTTAATATAATGCTTCTGTCAATGTTATATATAATTCTTCCCCTGTATATCCAAAGAAGGTTCAATGCATCAATCTCGCTCCCAAGGGAACGGGCAACAGCCTCTGCATCAATACCCGATAGGAGTCTTTTTTTCTTCGCAAAAACCAGGTTCAAATAATACATATCAAGTGACATCTCAAGCTCAAAAAGGTTATGCCCGTCTTTTTCATTCAGGAAAGGCCGCAATACATCGTAATAAGGCGTACCTTTCAGTTCTGAAATCAATTCCTTAACATTCTGTGCCGTGGAAAGCTTTGCAATATGCAAGGGGTCATAGCTCTTCAGAAAAACCAATGACTCCTCAGCCACAGTTGTTGTTCCTTTTGTTTCCAGTACTCTCAGCAGCCTTTTTAAGCTCTCGGTTTCATGCTTCAGATAGATTACCCTTAAATAATCCCTTAAATTTCCATGAGCGAAGCAAAAAAGCTTCCTGTAATCATTCATGAGGCTTCTTTTCATAATCCTCTCAAACTGCGCTCTGTGAATATCATCTTCATTGACATCAGCAAGGACATCATGGTAATGGGTGTTGTGTTTTAAATACGAAACAACATCACCCACACTTTTTTGCTTCAGCAGTTCTTCATAGTCATCTTTCTTCAAAAGCTTGCCATACATGGCCCGAGCCTTTGCCATAAGGGCATTATAGTCACCAGTTACCAATCAGAATCATTCTCCTATCACATTTAAAAAAATCTTCTGTTCCCATGTATCTTTATTCCGGGTGTATTTCCCTTCCATCTCTGATAACTTTTGCTGCACAACTTTGCTGATGTCATTCAATTTTTCTTCAATATCTTTTCTGTTCTGAGATACCAACAGCTCTATTTTTTCATTTGCCATCAGCTTAATCTCGGATTCCATGTTTTTAACTTCAAGAACAATTTCCTTCTGCAGCCTTTCTTTTTCTTTGGCAGCTTCCCTGTATAATTCTTTAGCGCTGTTATCGATCTCTATAATCCTTTTAAAAATTTCTTTCACAGTATTTCACCTGACAATTTGTTACATTTTAAAAAGTAATTCTATCACTTCGTTTTTTACAGTTCAAGATTTCTTTTGCCCGGTTTTCGTGAATTAATTTGTTGTATTAGAACAATTGAAAAAAAAGCTCGTAAATACACCCGCGGAAAGCTTCAGGCAATTTCAGAGTCCCGTTTTCAACGAGAAAGTTTAAAATGCCTGCAATGGAAATTATGCTGCAAATCTTATCAGTTACATTTTCGAGCTTCGTTATAAAGTTAACCCAACCGGCACCAACTTATGCAAAATTGTTTAACGAATACATTCATTGAGCCCTTTCACAGTTTCATATTTATAATTTAAAAATACCAAATCCAAGTATTTAAAATATATTTATAAAATAAAAATAATGCTTGTATTTTTATACAATATTCCGTATAATTATACTCAAGGTTTAACATTAATATTCAAACATATAACAGCCTTAGTAGTTGCGGTTTATTTCCATGTTCATCATCTCCGCCGGAGGTTAAATATGAGTTTGGAAGAAATTATTCAAAAAGATAAGAAATACTACATGAATACTTTCGGGGATCGGTATCCGGTTTGCTTTACCCATGGCAAGGGGATATTGCTGTATGATACTGAAGGAAACGAGTATCATGACTTTTTCGCCGGCATTGCCGTAAGCGCATTAGGGCATTCACATCCTGCTCTTGTCAATGCAATTTGTGAGCAGGCAAATAAGCTGATACATTGCTCCAGTTTGTACTATATTGAGCAGCAGGCCAACCTTGCTGAATTGATTGTAAACAATTCATGCGCAGATCGGGTATTTTTTGCCAACAGTGGCGCAGAAGCGAATGAAGGCGCTATAAAGCTTGCCCGCCTGTATTTCAGGAAAAAAGGCTTGTCTGAAAAGTACGAAATTATCACTCTTGATAATTCATTTCATGGAAGAACCCTTGCCACGATAGCTGCCACCGGACAGGAAAAATATCAGAAGCCTTATAGTCCGTTAACACCTAAATTTTCAAAAGTACCGATAAATGACATAGCAGCTCTGGAAAGGGCAATAAGCGAAAACACCTGTGCAGTTATGCTTGAACCAATTCAGGGCGAAAGCGGTGTCAATCCCACAACAACTGAATACATGCAGGCTGTACGGAAATTATGTGACAGCAATAAAATTCTTTTGATATTTGACGAGGTTCAATGTGGTTTGGGAAGGACAGGAAAACTTTTTGGTTATCAGCATTACGGAGTTGAACCTGATATATTTACCCTTGCAAAAGCGCTTGCAGGCGGCTTTCCTATTGGAGCACTGTGCGCCAGGGAGCCTGTCGCCAGTGCATTTGAACCCGGCGATCACGGTTCAACTTTCGGAGGTAATCCTTTGGCCTGCAGCGCCGGCCTTGCTGTTTTATCGACCATTATAAATGAAAATCTGAGCGACAATGCAGCCAGAATGGGAAAGTACTTTTTTGAAAAAATGGAAACAATAAAGGAAGATTTTCCGATAATAAAGGAAGTGCGCGGCAAAGGCTTAATGATTGGAATAGAGTTTAATAAACCAATTGCCAAAACAATAAACAGGAAGATATTTGAAAAGAAATATCTCTTGGGAACATCCGGTGAGTATATCCTGAGAATTCTACCACCCCTGATTGTTACCAAAAATGACATGGATGGGCTGATAAATATACTGGTGGAAGTTCTCAAGGATATAAATTAATGGTTGACAGGTATCCTTCCCTCCTGTCAACCAGTTTTTATTTTATTCACTAAATATTCTGTTGAACATTGATACAAGCATGAAATACAAAATAATCAGTAAAACTGCCACTATGGCAACAATAAAAAGCGAAGCAATAGCCCAGTTCTTTTTGTTTTTATTTATCTTATTACTGAAAGCCCAAACAAATAAAAGAATTATATTCACAACCGGAATGAACATCAAAAGGAAAGTGCCGAACCACTGCATTACACTGTAAACTTTTTCCTGATCATCGTAAGACTCTGCTGCTGCAGCTATATCATCATCAAAATCATAGTCATGCACTCATATTCCCTCCTTACACGTTTATAAATTAACCATTTCCGGATTTTATCTTCTGCTTTTCAGTTCTTCGCATATATCTTCCCATGTTAATCCCTGATGTACCATTAACACCGTCAGATGGTATAATAAATCCGCAATTTCGTACCTTATCTCATCCTTATTTTCATTTTTGGCTCCGATAATTACTTCCGAGGATTCCTCCCCAACCTTTTTAAGAATCTTGTCCAACCCTTTGCTGAACAGATAATTGGTATAAGATCCTTCTTTAGGATTATTCATTCTGTCCAGAACAACATCATAAACTTCCTGTAGAATATCAAACTTGCTGCTCATTGTTATATCCCTCCATATTTAATTCCCTGTAAAAACATGATTTTGAACCCGTGTGGCACGCCGCACCTTCCTGCCTTACCATAAGAAGCAGTGTATCGGCATCGCAATCGTAATATATCCTTTCAACAAATTGAAAGTGCCCCGATGTTTCACCCTTAACCCATAACTTTTGCCTGCTTCTGCTCCAATATGTAGCCTTTCCTGTTTTTAAAGTCAGCATAAGGGATTCCCTGTTCATGTAAGCCATCATTAGAACTTCTTTTGATTCAGAATCCTGCACAATTGCGGGAATCAATCCCATTTCATTGAATTTCAGGTTATTAAGCTCCATTTTTGTACCTCTGGCATCAGTAGTTAATGTTATCGGCCAAATTTTGCCTTAAAAATCTTTTTATCATTATATAGCATATTTTAACATTCTACAAGTTAAGTCTTAAACAGGCAGGAAATAAAAGAGCTGTTTTATGATATAATAATATAGCAAATACTGGGGCTGCATACAATTTTGCCATATTACAAACATGATAAATTTGACGTATAGCAACACGGAGGTGTGATTATGAAAAGAATACCTGTGCTGACAGCAGCACTGCTATTGTCGGTTTTTCTGTCAGGTTGCGCCGGCAAGGGTGGAGAGAGCATTTTTGGTGTATATAAATTTAAAGAAGTCAGTTATTTATCACCATTGTCATCGTCAACTTCAGAGTTTTTGAACGAAAAAATGAAAGGTTCAAAATATACTATCAATGAGGACCTGTTCAAAATCGAAACCCCCGGACATACCGTTGAATACAGCTCTCCTGAATATGTAAAAGAAGATATTCCTGATGAAGTAACTTTCTTATCGGATGTTTACTCCTTCATTGGCAAGGATGTTGAATACCAGTACACCATTCATGATAAAAACGGAATTGAAACAATGTGGAGGCTGTATGTTTCCAAAGATTGCCTGTGGATTGCCAATTACACTGACAATACCAAAAACGGCTCAGAAATAATTATGTATATATATAAATTATCGAAGTGATGTATATATTTGGTCCCCTGAGCAATAAAGCACCATCCGGAACACCCGCTCCCCGTTATGATAAATTATGTTGCATTAATTATGTATTAAGATTATGAGCAAATTTATTCATTACTGAACAGCAGTACATATAAAAAATTAAGGACATACCATACTTTTGATATGTCCCTCTTCGGCTTTCTATATTTTTCTAATTTAAGTTTAACAACCCGATCTTCTGTTTTTTCAACGCTATAGTGTCAGAATACCCTCGGGAGTATTAATTATAATGAGAACCTGTTCCTCTCTGCCCGTTTCTGCATTGACATATACCAGAAAATCCTTGCCGTTAAAGTTTCCCTTTAACTCGTAGCAGAATATCTCTGTGCCGAAATTCGTTGGTATTATCGCAAGCCCAACGGCTTTTAACTCTCTTTTGGCCATGAAGTTGGATTTTATTTCTTCCTCGGTGAACTTAGGTTCGGGTATATCCCTTTCGGTGTGATTCATTATATATCCCTTGGATTCGAAACCCACTATTTCTCCATTATCCAATGCAATTTTAACTTTTATAAGGTCGGGATACACCACAACACCATCCTGCTCATATGCATAGTTCACTGTGGCGGTGCTGTCCTCCTTAACGTAATACGTATCTTTCATGCTTTTATATCCACGGCTCTCAAGAAACTCTCTGCCAATTTCCTTTACCTTATCCACATCCAGTGTTTCCTGGCCCACATCCCTGTTATATAGCATCCAGATTACCTGGCCGCCTTTTTTAGTCACGTCAGCTGATGCAAATTCATCTTCCGGCCTGTCTTTAAAGGTAATTTTAAAGTTATAAGCAGGCAATGTGTCTGCTTTAACCTCACCGGTATGTTCTATTGAAGCAACTTTATCCTCACCGAAAAATTTTTTCAGTTTTTCCTTCGCCTCTTCAACGGTAAGATCTTTACCTGTCAGGCCTTTAGGCTTTAAACTTGTCATATGATCCGAGAACGGACCGTCATAAATTAGTGTCGGAAATTCCTGAAACGTTTTGTCAATATCTGAAAACAACTGGCTTGTCATGCTCTGAGACTGTTTCTTGAAAAGTTCTGTCCCTTTGTTAGCAAGTTCTTTCCAGTTTATTCTTCCTTCTGATATAGATGCCTGAAGATTGTTAAGCGCTTCATGAAGGTTTACAGAATACTGATGAAGCTGCTCCAGCTGCTTATATTGATCCTCGGTGATTTCCTTTCCGGCGATATTCTGTCTGTCCAGTGCATATGCAAAGTCCCCTACCTGAGAGAGAAATTTTGATGTATTCGCAAGAACTTCCTGTGTAACCGGTAACTGGCCCAGGTTTGTCTGCGCCAGGTTTGCCTGATGCCAGGCTTCCTTCAACGTTTCTGACACCATTTGAGGGGTTGCTGAAATCATGCTTTTCATTAAAAGTACCTCAATATTTTGAACATATCCTACCATTTCATAGAAAGCCCGGTTGTACTGGTTATCCAGTTCCTGCCTCAAATCTGCTGACCTTTTATACTGATATATTCCCCAGGCTGCAACAACAGCAATTATGACAACAGTAACACTGTACATATGCCTGTCAGAAAGCCTTTTTTTCCAGTCCAGCATCTTTTCACGGAATTTTCCCAAGACAACACCTCCTTTTCAGTTTGAATCATTGTTATTATTTTCCGAAGTAATGCTTGCCAATTACCTTTAATACCTGCCTGCTCCATATCCATTTGCTGGTTGCGGTTTGTGGGTTCCAGTAGTATAATGCTCCGCCGGTGGGATCCCATCCGTTTATTGCATCCCGTGCGGCTTTTACAACCGAAGAGCTGGGGTCAATAGGTACGTTGATCTGCCCGTCACTTACGGCTGTAAAGGCACCTGGCTGATAAATAACACCTGCTACGGTATTTGGGAAATCCGCAGATGCAACCCGGTTTAAAATTACCGCTCCAACAGCAACCTGCCCTTCATATGGCTCGCCCCTGGCTTCACCGTTTATTGCACGCGCAATAAGCTGCTCATCAGAAGCCCTTGCTGCCTGGGCATATGATATAGTGTGATAAATACTCGGAACCAGCATGCACATTATGATGGATATAACAGATATAAATAAAACAATTTTCTGCTTTTTCATATTCCAGATATATAGTCCTCCTTTTTTCAGTCCTTTAAATCCGGTTTTAGTTTTTCAAGTTGGCAATATATTTATACTTGCTTCGATTCATGCCGGTATTTGGAATCTTCATGCAAAAAAATACCCGGAATAATTCCGGATATTTTTAAGCCATTACTTCTTTGTTATATTAAATTAATGGATATATTTAAAATGTATTTCCTGTTTTACAGGCTGACAACATTAATGTCTTTGTCGCTGAAAATCTGCCTTACAAGTTCCACTTCGCGTTTTTTGCATGTAAAAAGAATTATTTGCCTCTTTTCGCTTTCATTTTTCAGAAGGGACAATGCGTTAATTGTCCTTTCCTCATCATATTGGACAAACGGGTCGTCCAGGAACAGCGGCATTGTTTCACCGTCTTTTTCCATAAGCATTACTGCGGCAAGGCGCAGGGCAAAATATACCTGATCGGCAGTACCGGAGGACAACTGCTCAGGAATCACCCTTTCTGCAATATCGGGTGGCTGTATATTCAGTCTTAAGCTGTCATCAGTCCTGATATCCCTATATTTTCCGCCGGTTATCGTACTCATTATATTTCCCACTGCCTCATTAAGATAAGGCGAATAATTCCGCTGCAGATCCACGCTTGCCTCGGCGAGAACTTCCATTGCAATATCGAATGCTTTTCCGAGAAAAAGTTTCTCCTGTTTTTCTTTTGTGAGTATCTGTACTCTTTCATGGGCTTTTTGAATCATCTCACCGTCAGGAGTGTTCTCAAGACGGGTCGAAAGAGTATTGATTCTTAATTTAACATGGCCTAATTCGTCACCAATCTGCTTTATCCTGGTATCCATATCCTCAGGCGTTAAGCTGCTGAAAATATCTGCCGCACCGTTGAATTCTGATTTTAAACTTTCAATTTCTGTGATCCTGTCCTGTATTTCTCTTTCCAGAGCGGTTAATGAACCGAAATCATGGCCTGCTATAACCGAAGCTTCCCTGTACAGGCTTTCCTTTTTCTGGTTTAATGAGGCAAGCTCATTTTTTATATCCCTTACTGTTTGTTCAAGCATGCTGAATGTTTCCATCCCTGTCCGCCACTTTTGCACATCCCGTTCTTCAAAGGCTGAACCTGATACTATATTTGCAGAAGTAAGCCTGATAAGTATCCTTTTTTTGTATTCCTCAATGTTTATCAGAATTTTATTTTTACTTTCCGCAAGCTTCTGTCTTTTAATCATCAGATCGTCCAGTTGCTTGATTTTATCCTGGAATATACTTTTCAGCCTTATAAAATCATGAATACTGCCGGCATTAACCTGCCTCATCCAGGAATTTAGCAGGCCTAAATTTTCCTGATGTTTCTGCTTCTGAATGTTTTTTTGCGTACGCTCATCACTTTTCAAATTGCCGGTCTTTACAGATGATATGAAAAATGCGCCTGCCAGAGCCGAGACTGCAAGTCCTGCAGCAAAAATAGCCGTATTATAGGGTTTAAGCACAAATGAGATTATCATAACAATAATACCTGCGACAAATCCTGCCAGTGAAGCATGTTTTTTCATTCTCTGGCCTGCTTTATCTTCCGTATTGTCATTGTTAGCCTCTGTACTATTGTATTGCAGCACTTCATGAATTACCTCATCCACCCTTTCGGGTTTTTCTTCGGCAAAAAGCTTATACTGCTGAATTTCTCCTTGAATTTTCATTATTCTTTCTTCGTTTTCACTGTTTTCTGATTCGTATCCTTCAAGTTCATTGCATAAAAGCTTGTAGTATGTATGGTCAGAAATCATCTCATCCAGGTCATTTCTGGAATATATTTTAAATACTTCATATTCTTTCAGCCTGGCCAATGTACTTTCCAACGCTTCTTTTTCCGCATTAATGTCATTTTCAACATCACTCAGCTGCTTATAGCAATTTAACAGGGACTTGTACACTTTTTCCAGTTTTTCGGTTTCATATTTTCTGGCGAGCTTCTCCTTCAACCGGTTAAGCTCATCCCATTCTTTTTTTAAATCCGTTTCCCTTTTCTGTAATTGCTCAAGTTCCAGGAACATATCCATACAGCTTTCATGCTGCCTTATATATTCTTTTTCTTCATCAATTGCTTCCTGCAAACGTGAATTGATTATGTTCAGCGGCCTGGTTGTTGTCCTTTCGCTTCCAACATAGAAAAGCTGTGCTTCCTTTAAGGCCTCCATTGCCTTTCTGAACGATATTTCCTCATCGCCTGTCTGCTTTATGTTTGCAAGCCTTTCAGCGATAATTTTCTTTCCTTCATTGTTTAAAATGCTTTGCATCTGGCCGATAAAAACAGTACGCTCAAAACAGCTTTCCGGCAATCCCAGGTGCTGCTCTGCAAATTTGATACCTTCTTCCCTTCCTGCCGGAAAACTGCCTGTTATATTATTGGAATACTCATCGTAAACTGTAACTGTGTTTCTGTCAAAATTCCTTGCTACCGTATATGTTTTGCCGTTATCCAGCTCATACTCAAGAATGCCTCCATATGCTTTTGCAGTCCAGGGCTTATATTGTTTTAAAGGAGGCAGAGCCCCGTCTTTTGATCTTTTACCTCCTTTAAGCCCATACAGCATTCCCCTGATAAAAGACTGAAGTGTGGATTTGCCCGCTTCATTACAGCCGTAAAATACGTTCATTCCTGGTTTTAAAAGGAACAGGCGATCTTCAAATTTTCCAAATCCGTTAATATTTATCTTTTTAATTCTCATAAACTTTTACCGCCTTTTCATTCCGGAATGACAACATTCCCCTCAAGCAATGCTTCTAGCCCGAGATAAAGAGCTCTTTCAAGCAGTTGCTTTTCTTCTCCGTCCGCATTATCCATTCTTTCTTTCATTTTTCTGACAAAAATACCGGTCAAATTCTTTTCTTTGGCCAGCTCATCCAGATCATACATTGGCCTGGTATTATCATAAAACTGAATGGAAAAACAGGCATTTTCAAATTGATGCCGCAAAGTATTCACATCGATATGTGAGTCCAAATAACGCCTGCCGGTCAGGTTAATTCTGAAAATATTCTTTTGGCTGTCATACATGCATAGAATATCTTCAATTTTCTCCAGCAGCCCGGCATGACTTTTCACATCTTCAATGTTAATGTCCATGTCAAAGTAAGCCCTCTGCTGCGTTTTAACAAATGTATACTCTCTTTTTAAACTTTCTTCCCTTGTCAATTCCACCAGATATACTCCATGTTCACCCTCTTCATCAAAACCTAAGGGTTCAGGACTACCGGGATTAATTATCCCTATATCCGAAAGAGCTTCATTTCTTGAATGAAAATGCCCGAGGGCATAATAATCAAAACCAAGTCCTGTGAGATAGCCTGAAGTCACAGGATTATACGGGCTTTGAGCAAACTGCATGTCCAATGTGCCATGAAAAAGGCATATATTGAACCTGCCGGGTAAAACCTGCGGGGCCTTTTGCACAGGGAGATTATCCTGGTGAAATGAATCAAATCCTATCCCATAAAAATATACATTTAAATTTTCATCGTAGTATTCCGGGTTTTCAGTTGTAAGGATATGTACATTATCATTCCAGTTATAGCTTCTGTACCAGGAATTTTTCACATATGGATCATGATTTCCGGGTACTATTATTACGGGTTTCTGCCCCAGTTTTTTAAACTGCCCGTTAATCCATCCGATGGTATTTCTTGATACATATCCGTGTTCATACAGGTCACCGGCTATTATCAGGAAATCGGCATTTTTATCCATAACCAGTTCTGTAATAAATTCGAAAGTCTTCTTCAAATCCTTCCGCCGTTCACTTGACAAATTTTCATTCCCAAATATGGAAAACGGAGCATCAAGATGAATATCAGCGCAGTGAATAAATAAAACCCGCTTTTTCATAACCTTTTAACCCCTTTAATCCCTTGCCCTGGACTTATGATTATATAACCGGCCATTTCATTTGCATTAAATTCACAAAAACTTACTGAAAGTCAGGTACCAGGCATGGCCGGGCAATACTGCTACTTACATATAAGAACCGCAAATGCGGTTGCATAATCTTTTGTATGTGCCAGACTAATATCCATTGAAACTCCGCCCATTTCTTCGTACAGTTCCATGGCTTTATTATAAAGCACTATGTGCGGTTTTCCCGTATCAGATACCCTGACCTCAATGTCTTTCAATGTAACCCCTTTTGCAATACCTGTTCCCAGTGCTTTAGACACGGCCTCTTTTGCAGAAAACCTTGCGGCATAGCTTTGATATTTCTGTTTTCTCCTGCTCTCACAATAATTTATCTCCCCGGGGGTGAATATTTTTTCTATGAAACTGTTTCCATACTTTTCAATTGAATCCTTGATCCGCTTTATTTCCACCATATCCACGCCGCAATAAATATTCATGGAACCATCCCTCAAAATTAATCTGCATAAATTAAAACACAGGCAATAAGTCATGCCTGTGCTTGATTTTTGGTGTCCCGAGTAGGAATCGAACCCACATTAGTAGAACCGGAATCTACTGTCTTATCCATTGGACCATCGGGACAAATTTATCTTTGGATATATATTATACCCTGAATGAGATATTTTTTCAATTTCTTTTTTCAGGAAAATCCATACAATAACCCAAACATATTATATGCAAGGTCAATTACATACCTTATTGCTTCCCCTTCGAGATTCATCCAGATAAATATGGCAAGGGCAACCACAAGTTTTTCCGAAAAGTCAAGCTTGCTTTTTATGGTTATTGTTCTGAGCAAAATGCCCGGCTGGATAAAAATCTGCATTAAAGCCCACACATATAATGTTATGATAACAATCTGGGTTACCTTGTTGGTCCCCTGGATTAACCTTTCCAGTTCAAGACCGGTTGGATTCACTATTAATAATACAGGATAAAATATCAGGTGAGAATATGCATAGGACTTCATAAAAATAATATTAAAGCCCTGGATAATAAACTTATTGCTCCGTCTGGCAATATATCTGCATAAATCGGCAATTGGCCAGGCAAAGCAAAAAACATCCAAAAAACCGATTATTACAAATGCAACTATAAATAAAAGTATTCTTCCAAAAATACCTGAACCGGCATTCAATATATAATCATTAAGTATCGATCTTGAATGGGAAAGTACATCAAAAAGCCCTACCAGCATAAACCCCGGCACAAGAGACACAAAAGACGCATTCAACCGCTTATGCCAGGCCCTGGGTAAAAGAAACAAATCCCATCCGCTTTTCAATTGTTCCATGTATATTCCTCAGACTAAAACGTATTGTTAGTTTTACTTGGGTTTTCCCATATTATAGCATATGAATCGCTTATACGCAATAAACAAACTTCTACTGACCTGTTATATACTCATTCGTTTCAGATTCGGCAAAAGAGGCAAATTGAGTTCTCCATTCTTCATAATGGGTGGTGTTTTTCAGGTTCTGGGCAAATACAGCCCAAACCTTATCATTTGCAAAGTTGTGGCTCCATGTTGCAGTGCCGGCGAGATTATATTTATGAACCAGTGCGGTTTTCATGTTTACCGAGTATTCATTTTCCAGCCACATTTTATACGTTACACTGTCTTTTTTGAATGAAACTACATATTGGCCGCTTTCATCATCCCATACGGGTGAAGCCTTGTTTTCCTCTATCAGAAGTTCGGCAGCATTTATTGATAAAGCCTTGCCCGTCTTTGCGGTTACCTTGCCGTTTTCATCAACGGTTTCCTCCCAAAGCCGCGTATATAACGGGATTCCAAGCAGCAGCTTTTCAGCAGGCACTTCCCTTAATGTTTTTTTCAGGTTTTCCTCAACCCATGCCAACTGAGCCGTTGATCCCGCAACCTTGCTTCCTGCCCATGTCTGATCATAAGTCATAAGGCATACATAATCCACCGTTTCTGCAAGTGCCTTTCTGTCATAACATTTTGACCATGTATCGCTTCCGTCAGGGATGGTTACATCAACGGATACAACAAGCCCCTGTTCTCTTAACAACGGTGTCAGTTCACGCACAAACTGGGTAAAAGCATCCCTGTCTTTCTTATAAATATTTTCAAAATCAATATTTATCCCGTCAAGCCCGTACAATGCAGCAAAAGCAAGAATCTGTTTTATAATATATTCTCTTTTTAAGCCGTTGTTTAATATTTCGCTGGTATCATCAATATTCGAAAAATTATTCGCTACCAATGCCCAAACCTGGTAACCGTTTTTATGCGCCCATTCAACATATTGGGGATCTACCCGGTTAATCAGTTCCCCATCCCTGTTCGCAACCTGGAACCAGGTTGGTGACATGATATCTATGCCCTCTTCCTTTTTTCTTTCAAGATACGATTTTGTAGGGCTGTACATCTGATCCCAAACCAGACTGATTTTTCCTTCGGGGAGTTTAGATTTTTCCCCTATTTCCGGAGGTATTATTCCTATTTCATAGGATTTTATTACGATATCTTCTTTTTTGACATAACCTATAAAACCTTCATCAGTCCTTACTTTATACCACTTGTCATATTCTTCAAAAATATATACTTTTGAATCTTCTGAGTTCAAATCGGGGTTGTCGAATTTTTTTATTATAGGATAAGTTATATGCCTTCCCTTTCTTACAACCGCATCAGAACTTACGGGATATCCAATCCTGTGTATTACATCCTGCCTGTCGATTATAACTACATTAGACCGGCTGTGATATCTTATATCGATTTTGTAAAAGGAAGACAGAAATTCTATAGGAAGATACAGAACACCATCTATTTTGGTGGCAGGGAACTTCAGCTCCAACGGTTCATCATTGATAAAAGCATCCAGTTTGTCGGTTTCCATTTTTATAACTTTGTCGCTCGTGGTTACAGTAACTTTTTGCAGGGTTTCATCCCACCAGATATATGGATCAATATATGCTTTAATTGTTTCAAACGGCAGGAGAATCTGCCCGTCCTGAACTATGGGAGGGTTCTTGTCAGAAATTTCATCACCTTCAATAACAAGCACGGTATCAGCGCTGTCATAACAACTGACAAAGGTCTCATTCGGCTTGAAATATTTATTATATATCATCGCGGCGCCGGCTGCGCATCCTGTTACAAAAACAAGTATTACAAAAAATATAATTATATCCCTTATTACATTTCTCTTCATTTCAACCCCCCGGATACAAAAAATATGCTGCTGCTTTCATATTAATTAAGCCGAACTTAAGCTTTGTCTTTTTTCTTTCTAATATATTCTTTTGAATATTAAACTATTACAACCATTGGTGATGCAGGAATCAGTCAATAAATACCTTGCGCGGTATATAAGTTTTGAAGCTGTTTAACATTTTTTCACTTGGTTCGAAATATACAATTGTTTGCTCGTTATTGTAATTTAAAACGATAAAATAAACATTGTCGTTTTTAAGAGAACTGGTACAATCCATCTGGTTCTTAAAATTCTTGTAATGATTGGAATAATGCGGACTTTTTACCTTCGCTACTATCTCAAAATTCTTGCAGTTTGCACTGAATATCCTCTTTCTCTTTCTTTGAGCAATGATTTTATCAATGTCCAAATCGCCGTTTGTAACCGCATACTCAAATTCAACATTTCTTGTTGTTATAATCAGGTATGCGATATAGCCAAGGGCGACCACAAAGAAAAGGCTCATTCCGGGTATAAAGTTTAAAACAAGCAGCATAAGAATGAGAGTAACAATGATTACTCCGGTAATAATCAGATAATCTTTCGCATCTTTGCGTTTTTGCACTATTTTCTCAATGAAAATATCCATTTTTAAACCTCCTGTCTTAAAAGAATTCTAACATAAATATCATGGCTTTTGCAATAAACAGCAGATTACAGTTTTATCCGGCTGCAAACAGCTTTAAAGAGAAATTAATACGAAATTGATTTTATTTTAGTTGAACTTGACTGAATTTAATTTCTATTATATCATATCAGATACATGCTATTTTTTAACAGGAAGCATCATGCCAGGACACCCCGGAAACAAACTTTACACAGAGCCCAGCTTTATTATTGAAAATCAGAGGAGTGTTTAAAATGAGGATTAAAGATTTTTTTAGGGAGAATAAACAGACCGTTTCATTCGAAATATTTCCTCCAAAGCTCGATACACCTATTGAAACCATTTATGATAAACTTGGGGATTTTGCATTAATGAAGCCTGATTTTATCAGCGTAACATATGGTGCAGGAGGCTCAAAAAAAGGAAGAACCCTTGAAATAGCCTCAAAAATAAAAAAAGAACATGGAATCGAAAGCCTTGCCCATTTTACCTGTGTTGGTCATTCTATAGAAGAAATAGACATTATGATTAAGAAACTTAAGGAGGAGAAAATTGATAACATTTTAGCATTACGCGGTGATCCTCCGGCTGACGTTCCGGATTTTGATTTCTCCAAAAATGTCTTTTCATATGCATCAGAACTTATCCGGCATATAAGGAAACAGGATGACTTTTGCATAGGTGCTGCGTGCTACCCTGAGGGGCATGTTAATTCAGCCAGAATCAAACATGACATACATTACCTTAAGCTGAAGGTAGATGAAGGCGTTGACTTTCTCATAACCCAGCTGTTTTTTGATAACAGGATTTTTTACGATTTCATGGACAAATTGCTGGCAGTTAACATAACCTGCCCGGTACTGCCGGGCATCATGCCGATATTTAAGGCCGATCAGATTAAAAGAATTGCGTCAATGTGCGGAGCATCCATGCCTGCGAAGCTTGTTCTTCTGCTCGATAAATATGGCAACACTCCCGATATGCAGAAAGCCGGTATCGATTATGCATCAAATCAGCTTCGGGATCTTCTTGACAACGGGGTTCATGGAATTCACATAAATACCATGAACAATTCAGAGGCAACCCGCACCATACTTCAAAATATAGGCTTATTGCCGGCTAATGCTCCCTGATAAAAGCTTCTTCAAGGGTTTTTCCTACATTATGCTTCAAAATGGCTTCGATGATCTCGGTCTCTGTCACCTTACGCAATATTTTAAGGTTCTCATCGGCAATATGTATTATGTGATATTTATCATAGTCAAGAAGAAGCAATGTCTCACCAAGACTTACATCTTTCAGTACCAATATATCCCTTACCTGATATGTTCTTTTCTTTAAAATTCTTTCTTTCCGGCGTATCAATGAACTTAAATTCAAGCGTTTCACCGACCTTTTTATAAATTCCAGTCCGGGCAGAAATGTAATTGCCAGCAGCATGCTGGGATTTTGGTTAAAAATAAATATGCAGACACCCATTGCCAGTAATAAAATCCTTATTCCAAATCCCAGCTTTGTCATAATACTGTATGCTTTATTTGAGCCAAACCTGTTGTATAAAAAAATTAATAATATATTACCTCCATCCAACGGATATAGAGGAATCAGATTAAATATGCCAATAAAAAGATTGGCTTTTTCAAACTCAGCCTTTAAAGCCCATTCAACCGGTAATAAAAATGCTATTGCTGCAGCAAGAATATTTCCGAAAGGTCCAAAAGCGCATATTACACACTGTACCCATTTATCGGGCTGATAACTTTTCCACCTTCCTGAAAATCCCGAAGGAAGCAAAATAATGCTGATCTTTTCCCTGAACAGAACTTTGGCTGCAAAAATGTGGAACAATTCGTGAATTATAATGGTTGCAAGGTATACCAGCACATGCCTCATTAATTATTACCTTTTATATACTCCACGCATTCCCTGTAAGTGTCGGCCACCGTCTGATATATCTCTTCGGTTGATATATGCTTTTCCACCAGCAATATACGCACCGTGGACACTATTTTTTGCGGCAGCTCTTCAGTGCTGTTTTGCAGGTATGCTATCGAAAAAATAAGTGCAATGCAGATTAATGACTGAATAATTATTTTTTTTGCAAGCACCGAACTTCCATTATTGCTTTTTTTAACCCTGGCATATGAAGAATAGTATGGGATGCTCCTGTTATACCGGCTTAGTCTTATCGCATGACTCAATTCAATCATCCTGACAGTTTGTTCTAAAATAATTATATGGCATTTGTCTGTTAATATGATTAATAAAAAGAAAAACCCCAGCCGGTAAAAGCCTGGGGTTGTTGTATTTCATATCAGCTTACCCGATACGGGTATTTACAACCATCCATGCCCCAAAATGCCGTTCCCCTATATTTTGACACCTAGCCGCCGCTAGGTGGGTGCCCTGATTTATTATTCACACTTCCTCTGCCGTTGCACCAGTTTATTAACTGATGTCGGAATTATCTTGAGGCCTGTGCTCCTAATAAAAACATCGGGCTCCCGTATGTCTTCTGTAGGTTCAAAATTATAGGTTTTTCGAACATTTCAGGAACATGAACTGTTTCTGAAATTTATTATAGCATCTGAATTATTATTTCTCAACTGATTTTGTGCAAAAAATCGAGGATTTAAGCTTGTAATACTTGTAAATTAAGTTTACAATCATAATAAAACATTTTTTGCAGACGCTTTATGTAGCCGGCAGCTGTCAGACTGCACTGCATCTGCATGACTTATAATCACAAGCTTTTAAAATTAAGATAACGGGGAATAAGGTGTTAAAAGCTCTTCTTTATTAAGACCTTCAGGAGATCTTATACCTCGTTTATCATCAAAAATATATGGATGAGGGGTGTTTGATGTGTCAGAACAGATTAAAATGATTGCAGCTCGCATGAGGGAGCTTCGCGAAATTGCCGGATATTCGTGTGAAGAAGTGGCTTCCATGCTGAACGTTCCAACAGAAGTTTACATTTCATATGAAAACGCAACCCAGGACATACCCATTGGTTTCCTGAATGAATTTGCCAGCAGGTTCAATGTTGATTTAACAGAACTTCTTACAGGGAAATCACCCAAGCTGACCCGTTATTCCCTGGTAAGAAGCGGAAAAGGTGTTAATGTTGAAAGACGGGCTCCGTACAAATACCAAAGTCTTGCGTACAATTTCATTAACAAAAAGGGCGAGCCGTTCCTGGTAACCGTAATGCCAAACAATAATGCAGAAATTTCACTGAATTCGCATCCCGGCCAGGAGTTCAACTATGTGGTGGAAGGCACTCTAATGATTGTTATTGACGGCAAGGAATTCATATTGAACAAGGGTGATTCGCTTTACTTCGATTCAAGCCTGCCCCATGGTATGAAAGCTCTTGACAATCAAGCCGCTGAATTTTTAGCAATAATTCTGTAGAATTAAATTACTTAGCCAAAGGAGACTGTCACATGGTAGAAAAGTATCTTGAGAGAACAGAATTCACTTCTTATGAGGACTTCATTGAAAACTACTCTGTTAAAGTACCTCAGAATTTTAATTTTGCTTATGACATTGTTGACGAATATGCAAAAAATGAGCCTGATAAAAAGGCAATGGTATGGTGTAATGACTCAGGCGAGGAAAGAATTTTCACTTTCGCCGATATGAAATATTACAGCAGCCAGGTAGCACATTATTTCAAATCCCTTGGCATAGGCAAGGGAGATCCTGTTATGCTCATATTAAAACGGCGTTATGAGTTTTGGTATTGCATCCTTGCATTACATAGACTGGGTGCAATAGCAATTCCTGCAACCCATCTTCTTACCCGGAAGGATATTGAATACCGCAATAATGCTGCCGGCATAAAAATGGTAGTCACTGTTGATGATGAAGAAGTCATGAACAATGTTGATGAAGCGATGGATAACTCACCTACCATGAAAATCAGGGTATGTTTAACTGCAAAACGCGAAGGCTGGCATACCTTCCATGATGAATTTGGTAAATTTCCAGGGACATTTGAAAGACCGACAGGCGACGAAGACACTGCAATAAATGACATAATGCTGATTTATTTCACTTCGGGAACAACAGGAATGCCGAAAATGGTTCAGCATAATTTTTCCTACCCGCTGGGCCATATAATTACCGCAAAATATTGGCAAAACGTCGAAGAAAACGGGCTTCATTTTACATTCTCGGAAACCGGATGGGCAAAGGCTGTATGGGGCAAGCTATATGGGCAGTGGATTTGCGGCAGTGCAGTCTTTACTTATGATTATAATCACAAGTTTGAACCCACTGAGCTTATGCATAAGATTGAAAAATACAGAATAACCACATTCTGCGCACCTCCGACAATATACCGTTATTTCATTAAAGCCGATTTAAAAGCCTTTGACTTCAGCAGCCTTAAATATTGTGTTGTTGCCGGTGAACCCCTGAACCCGGAAGTATACAGGCAATTTTATGAAGCTACCGGAATCAGGTTAATGGAAGGTTTTGGACAAACCGAGATGACAGTCGCTATTGCAACTCTGCCCTGGATGAATCCAAAGCCAGGCTCAATGGGAAAACCTGTTGCCGGATATGAAATTGAGCTTCACGATGCCAACGGAAATGTATGCGAAACGGGTGAAGAAGGTGAAATAGTTATCCGCACCGACAAGAAAAAACCTGTCGGACTTTTTAACGGGTATTACCGTGATGAAGAGCTGACCAAATCGGTATGGCATGATGGTTTTTACCATACAGGCGATATGGCATGGCAGGATGAGGACGGCTATTTCTGGTTTGTAGGAAGGGCAGACGATGTAATTAAAAGTTCGGGCTACAGAATCGGCCCGTTTGAAGTAGAAAGCGCGCTGCTGGAACACCCTGCAGTATTGGAATGTGCCATTACCGCCGTTCCCGATGAGATCCGCGGGCAGATTGTGAAAGCCACCGTCGTTCTGGCAAAGGGGTATACTCCTTCAGACGAACTGGTTGTCGAATTACAGGAGCATGTAAAGAAAGTAACAGCACCCTATAAATATCCCAGGGTGATTGAATTTGTTGACGAATTGCCAAAAACAATAAGCGGTAAAATCCGTAGGGTGGAAATAAGGAACAGGGATAAAAAATAAGGAAGCAGGGGATAGCTCTCCTGCTTCCTTAACCATTACCCTGATTTTACAGTACTTTAGTTTTTTTGAAATGTCCGGTACGTTCTTGAATAATCTTGAAACCTGATAATAAAATAAAGTCAATCTTTGCAGCATCAGGCTCAATATTTGGGTTTTGAAAAACTCATGTATAGAATAATGATAAATCATCAATTTAATACCTGGACAATAATCTTCGCATTATTCTATTTATTTTTGATACAGCAGCCGAATCCACACTAATATATTTTTTTGCCCATTATCACCAAATCACGTTTAATTCCGTCCAAATCAGCAATTCCCGGCAGAAAACCCCATTTCTCAAAACCAAAACCTGAAAACAGCCGGATGCTGGGTTCATTATGCGCAAAGATAAAGGCAAGAAGTGTATCAATTTTCAGCCCGGGGCATTCTTCAATGACTTTGGCCAAAACTCTTTTACCAATTCCTTTTCCCCTGTAATTTTTATCCAGGTAGATACTTATTTCAGCGGTTGCATTATATGCAGGCCTCCCATAAAAAGACTGAAGACTTACCCAGCCACAGGTTTTTCCTCCATACTCTGCAATCCATAACGGTTTCTTTTCGGGGCTGTGTTTATAAAACCAATCCAGCCTGTCATCTACTGATACAGGTTCGGTATCGGCAGTTACCATTCTGCCCGGAATTGTTGAATTATAAATATCAACAATAGCCGGCAAATCATCAATTGTCGCATGTCTGAACGTAATGTTTTCCTGCATAGAGTTAATTCCTTTCAAACATTACCCGATGAATCGGTATTTTTACAACCGGCAGGCATTCCTGAAGACAATACTGATAACAGAAGAATCGTGTCCTTACTTCAATCATGTCATTATATCGGATAAATGTAAAAAGGAAGCAGCAGTACGGTCCCCGTGCTTCCCGTTGCTTCCAAACCTATATCTTAAGGGCTTCGGCAAGATCTATTGCCCCGGTGTAAATCGCTTTACCTGTTATTGCACCTGCAGCACCGATTTCCTTAAGATTTTTAAGATCCTGGATTGAGCTTACCCCTCCCGATGCAATCACGTCCATGTTCACATTGTCTATCATTTCTTTCATTGCTTTAATGTTTGGTCCTGATAAAGTACCATCGGTGTTTATATCAGTATAAATAATAATACGGCAGCCAAGCTGTTCCATCTTTTTTGCAAAATCAACCGCGGTATAATCGCTTACCTGTTCCCAGCCTTCTATCGCAACTTTCCCGTCTTTAGCATCAATACCGACTGCAACTTTCTCAGGATATTTTGACAGTGCTTCCCTAACAAGTGCAGGATTTCTTACTGCCGCTGTTCCCAATATAACCCGCGAAACGCCTGCGCCAATCAGATGTTCTATATCTTCCATTGTCCTGATTCCGCCGCCGGCCTGCACCGGAACGGAAAATTCCTTTACAATTTTAAGAATAATATTTCTGTTATTTGAAACTTCGCCACGGGCTCCGTCCAGGTCCACAATGTGCAGCCATTTTGCACCTGAAGATACCCATTTCGATGCCATCTGGACAGGATCGTTACCGTAAACCGTTACATCATTGAACCTTCCCTGTAACAGACGCACACAGCGGCCATCCTTTATATCAATCGCAGGATAAATAATCATAATCCAAACCACCTGTTCCTTCTGTTTATAGTGCAATACCGTAAAAACGCTACACCTGTAATGGATGTGCAGTCCTGTCACGGCGAGCTAGTCTGTAAAAATGCATGCCGGATAAAATAATCGCTCAGTTCCACGCTCTCAGCTTCCTCCTTCAGCAGCAGAAGCAAAAAACAGCTGCAAAGCCGGATGTTATCATGCAAATTTAATCCCGGTAATGCGTTCGTAAGCTTCAATGTATTTTGCCCTGGTTTTTTCAATTATTTCGGACGGAAGTGCCGGTGCGGGAGGGTTTTTATCCCAGCCTATGCTCTCCAGGTATTCTCTCAGGAACTGTTTGTCAAAGCTCTTTTGAGCACGACCCGGTTCATAGTCGTCCAGCGGCCAGAACCTTGAAGAATCCGGAGTAAGCATTTCATCGGCCACAACAAGCTCACCGTCCAGATACCCAAACTCGAACTTGGTATCGGCAATAATAATCCCTTTGCTTTCTGCGTATTCTGCGGCGGCAGTATAGATAGCCAGGGATTTTTCTTTCAGTTTCTTTGCCCTTTCCATCCCTATCATGCTGACCAGTTCATCGAAAGTAATGTTTTCATCATGTCCTTCCTTTGACTTTGTGGACGGGGTAAATATCGGTTCGGGCAGTTTATCGGCCTGTTTAAGGCCTTCGGGAAGCTTAATGCCGCATATTGCTCCTGTGGCTTTATATTCTTTAAGCCCGCTCCCCTCCAGGTATCCTCTTACTATGCACTCGACATTCTCCATTTTAACCTTTTTTACCAGCATTGAACGCCCGTCAAGTTCCTCCCGGAACCTGTCAAGTCCCTTTGGATACTTTGAAACATCGGTAGTAACCACATGGTTACCTATAATGTTTTTTGTGAAATCAAACCAGAACTCGGATATTTTGTTAAGCACCCTTCCCTTGTCGGGTATGGGCTCGTTAAACACAACGTCAAAAGCAGAGATTCTGTCGGTAACAACCATTAACAGCAAATTCTCATCAACATCATATACATCCCTGACTTTTCCCTTTGCAAAAAGCGGCAAATCAATAAAATCGGTATTTTTAAGCAACATAAACTCATCCCTTCCAAAAAAAATACTAAAGTGTTCCTTTCGTTGAAAGAACCCCTTTTATTCTGTCATCAATTTCACATGCTTTCCGCAGAGCTTGTCCGAATGCTTTGAATATGGCTTCGGCAATGTGATGATTATTCTTGCCGTGTATTAGCTTAATATGTAATGTTATGCCTCCATGAACCGATAATGCCCGGAAAAATTCCTCAACCATTTCGGTATCCATGTCTCCTATTTTTTCACTCGGGAAGTCTGCTTCAAAATGCAAAAAAGGCCTTGATGAAAGGTCCAGTGATACCATCGCCAGAGCTTCATCCATCGGTACGAAAGCCGTACCATACCGGGCTATTGATTCCTTACTGCCGAGTGCCTTTGAAATTGCCTGGCCTATTACAATCCCGGTGTCTTCTATTGTATGGTGAGTATCCACATTTAAATCCCCGGCGGAAACAACTTCAATATCAATTAAAGCGTGCCTGGAAAAAAGAGTCAGCATATGATCAAAAAAACCTATCCGGGTATCAATTTTCGATAACCCCGACCCGTCAATATTAAGTTTTACATAAACATCGGTCTCGGATGTCTTACGGGACACTTCGGCTATTCTTTGCATTTTGTTATCTCCTTTCAAGGATATTTACAATAACGGGAGCAATTGCATCATATCGTTTTCCCGACGGCAGGTTATCTGCCCGGATTAACCTGTACCCTCCGTCTGCAAAGGCATAGGGTATTTTACAGCCCCATTATATTAATACAATATATCATTGGATAAAACTGTGCAAGCAGTTCTGACACACAGTTTATCAATCCATAACCAAATCCCGCATAAAAATACTGTTTTAATCCACATCCACGGCAACACGCCCCATTTAACTGCGATTGAAGCTATATTCAGCGGACAGGATTCACATAAGAGCTCAGCCTGTCAACCAGTATTTCCATTTCTTCATCGGTGCCTATGGATATCCTCAGGAAATTTTCTATTCCTTTCATATCAAAATGCCTTACAAGAATCCCATCGGCTTTGAGTCTGGTAAATAGTTCCCTGCCACTCAGCTTATCGTGGGAAACAAACAGGAAATTAGCCTTGGATGGAAGAACATTAAAACCAATGGAGATTAACTTTTTGGCCGTGGCTTCCCTGGTTTTGACTATCCTGCCGCATATTCCGGCAAAATACTCTTTATCCATAATTGCGGCAGTTGCAGCTTTTTGCGCTATCCTGTCCAGGGTGTATGAATTAAAGGAATTTTTAACTCTGTTCAGAGCCTCAATCAGGTTTTTATTCCCTAAAGCAAATCCAATTCTAAGTCCGGCAAGCGATCTGGATTTTGAAAAAGTCTGGACAACAAGGAGGTTTTCATAATCATTTACAAGCGGTACTGCCGATTCGGCACCAAAATCCACATAAGCTTCATCAATAATAATCAGCTTATCGTGATGCTTATTTATAAAAGCTTCAATCTCATTAAGGCCAATGGCAATACCCGTCGGCGCATTTGGATTTGCAAGCAGAACACCCTTTACATGCCCGGGAAACCTGTCAAGATCAATGGTGAAATCGTTATTCAAGGCAACTGTCTCATAACCGATACCGTACAATTTTGCATATACGGGGTAAAAACTGTAAGTGATTTCAGGGAATGAGATAATGTCGCCCGGATTAAAAAAGGCCGGAAAACAGAAAGCCAAAACCTCGTCCGAGCCGTTTCCGGCAAACACCTGATTGGGTTCGAGCCGGTAAAAGTCTGATAATGCCTCTTTTAGAAAAGAAGCCTCAGGGTCAGGGTACAACCTTAAGATACTGCCGGTTTCCTTACGTATTGCTTCAATAACTTTCGGGGACGTAGGATATGGATTTTCATTTGTATTCAGCTTGATATATTTTTTATCCTTTGGCTGTTCCCCGGGTATATACGGGGAAATATTCCTTACTGTGTCACTCCAGAACCTGTTCATTCATTATCCCCCTCAAACCGTATGCGTACCGAATTGGCATGGGCATCAAGCCCTTCGGTTTCGGCAAACCGTGCCACATCTTTGTATAAATTTTTCAATGCTTCTTTTGAGTATGATATAATACTCGACTTTTTTGTGAAATCACCTACAGATAACGGAGAGAAAAATCTTGACGTACCGTTCGTCGGCAGAATATGATTGGGTCCGGCCATATAATCGCCCAGCGGTTCGGGTGCGTACTCGCCGAGGAAAATTGCCCCTGCATTTTTAATACTGCCCAAAAGAGAAAACGGATCTTTCACCATTAACTCAAGGTGTTCCGGAGCTATCAGGTTCGACAGTTCAACCGCTTCTCCAAGGGATTTAACTGAAATTGCAGCCCCATAATTCCCAATTGAACTGTTTATAAATTCTTTTCTTGAAAGTTTTTGAACCTGCCTGTCAATTTCGTTTATAACATTTTTTATCAACGTTTCGCTGTCTGAAATAAGAATTGACGAAGCCAATACATCGTGTTCGGCCTGTGATAATAAATCTGCGGCAACATACGCCGGGTTCGCGTATTCATCGGCTATTACGAGAATCTCACTGGGGCCTGCTATCATGTCTATGTCACAAATGCCGTATACCATTTTTTTAGCAGTTGCAACGAAAATATTCCCCGGACCTGTTACCTTGTCAACCTTAGGTATGGTTTCGGTTCCATAAGCCATTGCAGCTATGGCCTGAGCCCCCCCAATACTGAATACCCTGTCAACCCCGGCAATATACGCACATGCCAGGATCACAGCATCGGGCAGCCCACCTGCCTGTGGCGGGGTACACATTATTACTTCTTTTACACCTGCCACTTTTGCAGGTATAACATTCATCAGGACCGAAGAAGGAAGCGGCGCCGTTCCGCCGGGCACATACACCCCGACACGCTCAAGCGGCGTTATTTTCTGGCCCAGGATGATTCCGTTCTCATCGCTGTCAAACCATGAGTTTTCCTTTTGCTTCTGATGAAAATTTCTTATGTTTGAAACGGCTTTTTCAATTGTTAAAGCCAGTGGCGGTTCAAGCGATTCATATGCTTTTTTAACGGTATCGCTGCTTACTTCAAGGCTTTCCAGGTTTACCTTGTCAAATTTCCGGGTAAGCTCATAAAGGGCTTCATCCCCCTTTATTCTAACCTCATCAATTATATCCCTTACAGCACCTGTAACCTCCGGCCGTTCGCTGCTTTCCCTTGACCGTAGTATTTTAATTAACGAATTCAAATCATATTCTGAAGAAGTAAAAATTCTCATTTTTATAACCCCTTTATTCCTTACTCTCAATTACCTTCCGCAAATTAACAATAAGGCTGTTTATTCTCTCTCTTTCCATTTTCATGCTGACCCGGTTTACTATGAGCCTTGCGCTTATATCAGCAATTGTATCCAGTATTACAAGTCCGTTTTCCTTTAATGTTTTGCCTGTTTCTACCAGATCCACAATAACTTCCGAAAGTCCAACCAACGGAGCTAATTCTACAGAACCGTTAAGCTTTATAATTTCAACAGATTCCCGCCGTTTGTGCCGGAAATACTCTTTCGCAATTTCAGGATACTTAGTGGCAACCCTTGTAATAGTCAGGCTGTCCATTTTTCCTTCAAGATCTTTTGGTCCTGCAACACACATTTTGCAGGCCGCAATCTTAAGGTTTAAAACCTCATATAAATTCCTTCCTTCTTCAAGCAAAGTATCTTTACCCACAATACCTATGTCTGCAGCGCCATATTCGACATAGGTCGGAACATCGGCGGGTTTTGCCAGGAAGAATTTTATCCTGTTTTTTTCATCGGTAAATATCAGTTTTCTGCTTTCCTGTTTTAATTCCGAACAGTCTACGCCCGCCTTTTCCAGCATGTCTACCGACAGTTCGGCCAGGCGCCCTTTCGAAAGGGCCATTGTAAGATATCTCATTCAATCCCTTCTTTCAACAGGCTGTCATTTTTTATGCGCATTTCCATAAGGATAAAGCAGTCTGGTCTTAACTGACCCCAATTGTAACCACATTGCTGTTTTCATCAATAACGATTATGTTTTTAATGCCTTTGCTTTTCGCATACACCCTGGCTTTTTCCATGTCCATTGAAGCAATATCCAGTTCTGCCGTTTCACCTTTTTGCCTCAGTTCGCTCAGCACCGAGAAGGCTTTTTTCCTTGCATTTCTGTGATAAATTATATAGTAACTGCCCCCTGGCGGTTCAGGCAGTTTATTCTGGCGTTCAAGAGCCGTCATAACCATGTTGATGCCCAGAGAAAATCCGGTTGCAGGGCAATCTTTTCCAAACCTCTTGATCAGGTTGTCATACCTTCCGCCGCTTAACACAGGATACCCCACTCCATATGTAAACCCGCGGAAAACAATTCCCGTATAATAATTCAGGCTTTGAACCATCCCCAGATCAATTGAAACATGGTCGGCAAAGCCCCAGTCTTCAAGAATGGCCAATACTTTCTTTAAATATTCCAGGGCCTTTAAAGCTTTTCCGCTGACATTCTTCGTTGCCAGTTCATCTATAACATCGGTTGAGCCAAAGTACCGCGGAAGGTTCAATATCAGCTCTTTCAGTTCATCTGCAATTGCGTGGCTGTTCACAAGCTGTTCAACACCGACAAAATCTTTTTTATCTATTAACTCCCTTATTTCTTCTGCTTCAAGTTCAGATAACCCCGATTGCTCCATGAGGCCTCTGAAAAAGTCCACCTGGCCTATATCAATCTGAAATTCTTCTATACCGGCTTTTTGCAGTGCCTGAATTGCGAGTGATATAAGTTCGGCATCAGCTTCCGGGCTGCTGATGCCAAGTACCTCCACCCCCGCCTGTGTATATTCTTTTTGCTTGCCGCCCCCCATTTCGTTGTATGAAAAAGTGTTCCCAATGTAAAACACCTTAACCGGCCATAAGTTTTCTTTAAGTTTTGTAGCCGCAACCCGTGCAACAGGTATTGTCATATCAGGTTTCAGAACCAGGATACGCCCCTGCGGATCGGTGAACTTAAACATATCTTCCTGGGGGATAAGGTTTTGAGTACCCGAAAAAACGTCATAAAACTCAACGGTCGGGGTTTCTATCTCCATATAACCGCTTTGCAGGAAAAGTTGCCTGATACTGTTTTCCAGATTTCTCTTGAAATAGCACCGCTCAAAGAGAATATCCTGCATCCCCTCAGGAGTGTATATATTCCAGCGCTTCATATGCTTCACCTCAGTAATGCTCTATCGTGCTAAAGCATAATTGATTGATATCATTATATATGCAGTAACCATTCCTGTCAATAGTTGACCGGTAAAATTTTTACAGCCCTGTTTGCTGCATAAATCATATAAAATGGGGTCTGAATTGGCTTCTTCCTCACATTTTGAAGAAATAAAAGCCACCTCTTATAAAACAAACAAAGCAATCGAAGAGGGGTATCTGAAAAACAATGAAATAACATCCGAACTTGAACAGGTGCAACAGCAGATTGAAAACGTGGCAAGTATTTCAGA
>DATCKN010000030.1:0-49312 GCA_036562185.1 Thermoclostridium sp. | reverse complement strand
GCTTAAATCTACTGTAAGATTCACGTTACCGGAAAGAGTCTTTAATGTCATAAATGGCTTTTGCCATATTTATCAAGATCCTGTTTATGTATCGGTGTTTTCATACTACCAGCGGAAGCAAGAGCTACATAGAGGACAACTTATTCTCAATAAGCCATCATGTGGTGAATGTGTACCGAAAGCCCGAAAAACGGTATGAAGTAAGAAGTGAGGATAATGCTGTCGATGTGCAGATTCATGGATAGATGGTCACGTATTTAAGAACGGTAACATAAAATTATCGATGTTTTTAGTGATAATATGTTGTAAAATAAAGGTAAACGGTTGAGCAAACGTGGGTATGTTGCCGGAATCAACAGTAATGTATTTCACAATATAGGGCAAATACTGCATGAGAATACGCAGTTGTTAATTATATCAAACAATTTCCGAAGATATTGCAGAGAGGGGTTCAATATGATATTTATTAGAAAAAGCAATATTCTATTAGTCACGTTTATAACTGTTCTGTTAATTACAGGTTGCTCAAAAGGGAATGATGCAGTTGCTTCTGATTTAGCCAAGAACGAATCCGTCATTTCAGTTTCTCCTGATGGGAAATACCGTGCCGAAGCTTATGGAGCAATTACTGATGTTACAGCAGGCGGCCTTTTCCCGTATGAAGGTATTCGTATATTGAATGTTGTCGATGACGAGGTAATCTGACGAGGTAATCTGGGAAATGAACCCCGGAGGTTATTCAGTAAGTTTTACATGGTCACCTGACAGTAAATTTACCGGGATTTACTATACAGGACGCATAAGGGGCAAAAGTATTATTGTTGATGTAATTGAGAAAAAATCAATATCATTGCCTGAAATGGAAGAGATTGCTTCATATTTTGGCGATAGTGAGAAACCACAGGAAGAACGGTCTGATCCATATTTTGAAATCGCCGGTTGGGAAGATTCGGAAACAGTGATTGTAGATTTTCGTTGGACCATGACAAACGGGGAAGTGTTCAGTGGCCGGTTTACTTTTAATGTAATTGAAAACGAAATTATACAAATAGAATCAATTGATATTGGATAATATTAAGAAGCAGAAAAATATTTTAATGAGGAGTCTCCTGATATGGTTGGCGTGGAAATTGATATGGTTGTATCAGACAGTTTGAAAGCACTGGAACTATACGAAAAAATATTCGAAATTGAGCGCGTTGAAGTTACGGGCTTTCCCAAAGGCGAAAATGAAGTTGTTTTTACATTATATGGCGTACGTTTCCACATGCTTGATGAAAACCCGAACTTCGGGCTAAAAGCACCGGAGCCAGATAAACCCAATACCATCTGGTTCAATATATTGGTTCCTGATATTAAAGAAACATTTTCAAAGGCGATAAGTGCCGGATGCACGGAGATTCAGCCTGTGACGGAAATGCCTGATTTCGGCCTGTCAAATGCCATTTTTGCTGATACTTTCGGTTATCAATGGATGCTTCACCAAATACACAAGGAAGTGAGCTTTGAAGAACGTATCCGGCTTTGGGAAGAAAAAAGAGATAATGAGATAAAAAATGAGTAAACATTAAGGCTTCAGCTATATGAATGGATAAACACGCATGGTTATTTCTTGCAGTTTATATGGTTTATAAGAAATTTATGTGTTATAATGCCATATACCAATAAATAGAAGTACGTAGAAATAAGGAGTAAGCAGGTATGAAAGGAAAATCATTAAAGGTTAAGGTTGTTACCGTATTTACTGTTATATTTGCTGTATTAGCCTTAATCAGCGCATTTTCTGATTTGCTGCTGAAAACGTTCTTATCCAGCAGATTCAATGTTAATACAACAGATGCAGGCTCAACAGGGATTATTGGCGGTGCAGACGGGCCGACGGCAATCTTCGTGTCAGGAAGTATTCCTTCCGGCTGGATAACTGCTGCTTTTGCCCTGCCGGCTGTTTTGGGAATCATATACCTTATTTTTGCAAGATATAAGAAAAGCTATAATTAATATTTCATACATGGATATAAAATACAAATGGCAGTGAAATACATAATCCATATGTATTGGCACAGGTTTTATGCTCTGATTTGCCGGTGAATAATGGTTGCCGCTGATTAATTATTTTAAATCGGTTCAATGAAGCGGCAAAGCTTTCTTTTATAAAAAATATTCAATTTCAAATCTGCATGGTATTGGGCTAAGAAATTAGTTATCCTGAATTGAGAATTGCGTTGAAGTTACCGGATATACCATAAAAAAATCTGGATGCTATTATTAACAGAAAGGTTGCAGGATTGTATGACGCTTAGGGAAAAAATAGCACTGTGTGAGGGCAAAAACTTTTGGGAAACGAAAGAATTTCCGCAGTATGGTATCCCGTCAATGTTTATGTGCGACGGGCCACACGGGCTGCGAAAACAGGAGGGAAACCATAAGGATTACCTGGGCGTAAACGATTCAAGGCCTGCTACGTGTTTCCCTGCGGCTGTATCAACGGCCTGCAGCTGGGATGTGGAATTGATCGGCAGAATTGGTTCTGCCATCGCCGAAGAAGCAGCTGACCAGGGCGTGGGTTTGTTCCTCGGTCCCGGGGTAAATATAAAGCGAAATCCGCTATGCGGGCGAAATTTTGAGTACTTTTCCGAGGATCCGTACCTGGCTGGGAAAATGGCTGCAAGTTTCATAAAAAATGCTCAGAAAAAGGGTATCGGAACATGCCTTAAGCATTTTGCATGCAATAACCAGGAGTTCAGGCGCCTTAGTTCAGACTCCATACTCGACGATCGGACATTGAGAGAGATTTACCTTTCACCTTTTGAGATTGCAGTGCGAGAAGGGAAACCGAAAACAGTGATGTGCGCCTACAACAAAATAAACGGTGTCTACTGCAGTGATAATAGGGAACTGCTCACTGATATTTTAAGGAATGAGTGGGGATTTGAAGGGCTGGTTGTAACCGACTGGGGCGCAATGCATGACCGAATAGAAGCCTTCAAAGCTGGATGTGACTTGAATATGCCCGGCGGAAGCAGTTATATGGAGCAGGATGTCCTGGGCGCTGTTGCCCGGGGAGATTTGGATGAAGCAGATATTGACCGAAGCGTGCAACGTGTAAAAAAGCTGGTGCTTGAGGCCAGGGAAGCATTAAAGAACAGAACCTTATGTGACTATAATGCCCATCACGAACTGGCACGCATCGCCGCCGAGCAGAGCGCGGTGCTGCTGAAAAACGAAAATAATATTCTGCCTCTTAAAGAAGGGCAGAAAATCGCCGTTGTTGGTGATATGGCGAAAAACATGCGATACCAGGGATCTGGTTCAAGCCATATTAACCCGACCAGGCTGGTTAATCCTGCTGAAGTGCTTGAAAACAGCGTAAGCATTGAGGACGCAGATGTGGCTGTGGTGTTTGCCGGACTGCCCCCGGAGTACGAGAGCGAGGGCTTTGACCGTGATAACATGGAAATGCCGCAGGAGCACATAAAACTGATTGAGGAGACAGCAGACAGGAATCCTAACACGGTGGTGGTACTGTTCTGCGGTGCACCGGTAGAAACGCCGTGGGCTGACAAGGTCAAGGGAATACTATATATGGGTCTGCCGGGCCAGGCAGGCGGCGAGGCAGTGAGAAACCTGCTGTATGGCACGGCCAATCCTTCTGGAAAGCTTGCCGAGACATGGCCTGTAAAATACAGTGATTGTCCGTCGGCAACTTATTACCCGCAGAGAGACGGCCAGTACCGCGAAGGCATTTATGTCGGCTACCGCTATTATGATAAGGCTGGTATTCCTGTGCGCTGGAAATTTGGTTTCGGCTTGAGCTATACAGAATTTACCTGTTCAAATCCGCAGATCGATGGTGAAACCGTCCGCATTACGGTAACCAATACAGGTAATCGCCCGGGGTCTGAAGTGGTGCAGCTTTACGTTGCACCGCCACAGGATGGGATTCACCGTCCTGTTCGGGAGTTGAAACGCTTTGCAAAAGTTCATCTAAAGCCAGGGGAGAGCAAGGAAATAAGCTTTACCCTGGATGAGCGCTGCTTTGCTGTCTGGGACAACGGATGGAAGGTTCCGCCGGGCAAATACACGGTTCTTGTCGGCGGTAATCCCGATGAACTTATGGTTGCAGGGTTTATTGAAAAATCGGGCAAACAGGTGAAAATACCCGATTGGCAACCGGGATCATGGTACGAAAAGCCAAAAGGGTCACCATCATTGGAACAGTGGGAGATGATGCTCGGAAGAAAATATGTGCCGTATACCGTTCAAAAAGGCAGATTTACAATGAACGATACAATTGCGGAGATGAAAGAATACTCACTGGTTATGAGTGCTCTTTACCGGTATGTGAAAAAGGTGGTTTCGAAAGGTGCTAAACCAGGTACGCCTGAGTACCGTATGATTATAGAATCCAGTGTGGGCAGTCCTATTCGCAGCATTCAGATTTCCGGCGGTATAAAGGGAAACATATTCAAAAGCCTTTTGGCTTTGGCAAACGGAAAATACATCGAGGGTTTAATTACTTTGTTAAAAAAAGGATGATATGTTAAAATGAGATTTGACAAACATTTTCAAAACGTTTAAAGGAGATACCGGCATTTTAGGGAAAGGGGCAATGTATGATATTAAAGAATCCATTGACTATCAGGTTACTTGAGGGAAAGTATGGTATATGCAGATTGGAGCGAAATGCGCTAATACCCGAATGGGTTAATAAAAGTGATTTTTTATCGGTAACAAGAACATTGGATGAATTGTCTGTTGTTTGTTCGGAAGAATGTATTCCCGATAGTATCAAATGTGAAAAAGGCCGGAGGATTTTAAAGATTGAAGGACCGCTGGATTTTTCGCTTATAGGCATTCTGTCTTCAATAAGCGCAATATTAGCCCGGGAAGGAATAAGCATCTTTGTTGTTTCTACATATGATACCGATTATATTCTGGTAAAAAACGATGATATAGATAATGCAACAGAAGCATTAAAAAGAGAAGGATACAGAATAATATAAGGGGTAATTTTACATGCAGCTGTTTAGAATTTTTTCAAGTGCTTTTTTAATTGGTTTTTCAGGGGCAATGATGCCGGGGCCTATGTTGGGGGTCACAATTGATGGGAGCCTGAAGAAAAAAAGGTGGACGGCAGGTCCTTTAGTGGTATTAGGGCATGGAATCCTGGAACTTTTTTTAGTAATTGTTATGGCTTTTGGCCTTAAAGATTTTTTCTCGAACCAGACAATTGCAGGAGTTATCGGGTTATTTGGCGGTGCCTTTCTTGCATGGATGGGATATGGAATGATAAGATCGGGGATAGATAAAACGATGTCTCTTACAAATCAAAAAACAGGTACCGGTTCGGGGGTGACAAACCTTGTGCTGGCCGGGATTATTGTAAGCGCCACCAACCCATATTTTATTATGTGGTGGGCGTCGACAGGCATGGAATCGATACGGCAGGCTTATGCTTTTGGCCCTGCAGGTGTCCTGCTTTTTTACACCGGACATATTCTTTCCGACCTGGTATGGTACTCAGCAGTTTCGACAGCCTTTGCGAGCGGCAGAAAACTGATAAATGATACTGTTTATTGCCGGATTATTCTGGTATTAGGCATATTTATTGCAGGCTTTTCAGTTTACTTCATAATGAGCGGTTTAAAAATGCTTCTGGGATGGTAAGCTTACTTTGCTTTCGAGGGGGAGGGGAATATAATGCTTTTTAAAAAAGGCAGCATTGCGGGAAAAGTTATTTATAGCGCTGAAATTGCAGCAGTATGTTTATTATGCATTCTGCTTTTATTAAACATACCAGATGCGTTTGCAAAACCTTTTTTTGTGGCTGCCTTTTACTTGTTTTATAGCGTTATAAGCCTTTTTCTGGTTTATGCTTTTAAAAAGCAAATTTACACCGGATCTGCCTTGAAACGCGTTGCTTTTACCATGTCGATTGCCTTTGTAATACGTTTCCTGGTCATATATTATATTGCTCTTACACCACAGGGCGATTATGCAATTTATTTGTCTACCGCAAGGAAAATAGCATCCGGTACCCTCAGTGACAGTAATAAGTTATACTATGGCATTTTTCCACATGCTCTCAACTATCCAATCTTCATATCCTTTTTCTACAAAATAATAGGGGAAAAAACCTGGCTGCCGAGGGTGATAAATTTACTCTTCGGTGTAATGGAGGCAGGATTTGGAACATATATTCTCGAAAAATTCACGAACGCCAGGGCAGGTGTATTGGGTGGGCTGGCTGTTGCGTTAAACCCGTCTATCATTATATTCACTTTGCTTTCGGGCGGAGAACCGATATATTCTTCAATAACTGTTTTTGCTGTTTTCCTGTTTGTGTTTGGGATTGGCAAGGAAAAGCCATACCTGTACCTGGCCGCTTTCGGATTTACCTGCGCAATGGCAGATTTCTTCAGGCCGACGGCGATTGTTCTTATTATTGCATCTGTTCTTACCATATTGCTTTACAGTAATTTTAAAGCAGCAAAAAAAATAACAACAATTGCTTTTATTATTCTGTCATATGGCATTGTTGCATTACTTTCAGGTTATGTCACTGCTTCGGTAAGCGGTTATAAAAACCCTTCGCATGGATACGGGTGGAATTTATTCGTTGGCGCAAATGAGACCTCACAGGGAAAATGGAATGATGAGGACGCAGAACTGTTTAATGCTGTAAAGGAAGAATACCAGGATCCTTCAAAAGTTCAGGAGTACTTTTTCAGGCTGGGAATTGAGCGTTATAAAAGTATGGGAGTAAAGATTATTCCACACTTTAAAAGAAAATTAAATGTATGGTTTGATGAGAACTATGCTTCCACGGTTGTCACCGAATGGCAGACCCAGTATACAAGATTTAAGTCAGCTGATTTAAAACAAACGTTCTTCCTTATGGTTAATTCATACAACTTCATTGTTGTTCTGGGGGCTGTTGTCGCAATGATTATCCTGTCCCTGGAGAAAAAAGGGATTAATACAATGAAAATTATATCTTATTACATGATCGGCTCAATAATGGTTTACATGATTTTGGAAAGTGCATCCAGGTATAAGGGGGCATATTATAGTATTCTGACGATTTTGGCAGTATACGGGTATTGGAAGATTTACCATTATGTAAGGAATTCCCGTAAACTAAAAGGGAAGAGCATATAAAAGGCAGATGTATTGCCGGGAATAAAATTGATTATAATAATTAAAGTTAAAGTTTAAGCAATTCATGAATAATATGGTATACTATCAGTACTGGAGGTTATTGATTATGAAAGTACATAAAGCCATTATTCCTGCTGCAGGGCTGGGAACCCGGTTCCTGCCGGCAACAAAAGCACAGCCGAAGGAAATGCTGCCCATAGTGGATAAGCCTACTATTCAGTTTATTGTTGAAGAAGCTGTTGCTTCAGGAATAGAAGATATTATTATTGTTACAGGAAGAGGAAAAAGGGCAATAGAGGATCATTTTGACAAGTCCTATGAGCTTGAGGAAGTGTTAAAAAAGAGCAATAAAGAGGATTTGCTTGCTCTTGTAAGGGATATTTCCAATCTTGTTAATATCCACTATATCAGGCAAAAGGAACCCAGGGGGCTTGGCCATGCAATATACTGTGCCAAATCCTTTATAGGAAATGAGCCTTTTGCCGTATTGCTCGGAGACGATATAGTAAAATCAGATGTCCCGTGTCTGAAACAGCTTATTGATGTGTATGACGAGTATAATACTACGGTGCTCGGTGTGCAAAAAGTCCCCATGGAAGATGTGTCCAAATACGGTATTGTTGCAGGAAAACAGGTGGATGACAGGGTTATCAAGGTAACTGAAATGATAGAAAAACCAGATCTCGATGAAGCACCGTCAAATGTGGCCATATTGGGAAGGTATATTTTGTCGCCTTCTGTTTTCACGTATCTTGAGAATACTTCGCCCGGAAAAGGCGGTGAAATCCAGTTGACCGATGCAATTAAAGAGATGATGCACCATGAAGCAGTATACGCCTATGACTTTATAGGCAAAAGGTACGATGTGGGCAATAAAATGGGATTTTTGCAGGCAACTGTGGAATTTGCCCTTGACCGGGATGATTTGAAAGATGAATTCAGAGCATGGCTTGAAGAAATATTAAGGAAATAAAAACATAGTCAGGTAGATTTACTCTACCTGACTATAATTTTACGGAACAGGAATTCTTTTAAGCTAAGTCACCTAAATGACTTATAGCGTTGTTCTCTATCATGATGGTTCCATACTCGTTCAGATATCCTTCGAAAAACATGACATTTAGTATTCTATCCCCATACTCTGACACAATACTCTCGATCTTGGCAGGATATTGCTCAACATCATCCATCCTTTTAAGTACCAGGTAATAAGAACCTTCACACTGATATACTGTGCTGTCACCTGAATATAAGGGTTTTAACCTGGCACATAAGTAACATAAATCATCGAAGCTTTCCAAATTATAAATCAGTACAGTTGAAGTATTGCTGCCAGGCTTCTTTTTAATTTTCAGGTCATTGCGCCTGTACCTGTTCTTTATAAATTTCTGGATGGATTCAAAATCACCTTCATCATCTATTTTCGTTATAGTAATTACAAATCCCTGTTCAACATCTGTAACTGCCTCAATGCACAACTGAGATTCATGGGTTTCAAACCCAAGCTCCAATTCGGCCTGCTCCATTAAATCCCAGAATAATTCCTGGGTCTCAGGAGAGTTGTAGTTAAATGAAGAAAGGTCAATATCCCGTTCTTCAAGGTCATCGAAGGAAACGAAGATGCGTATTTTGTTTTCGCTAATTTTTTCAATTCTCATATCAGTATCCTCTGTTTAAATATTTGTAATATCAATAATACGTCATCCTTAATATTATTATACTTTGTTATTATAGCATTGAGAAGTACCAAAATGTGAAAATTTTTTTGCAATTATTTAAGGATTTCGTATATTTAATATATATCATATTTCCCCATATAACGAATGGTTAATCAAATTAAAAGAAACAATAATCATAAATGAATATTATACATAAAACCTTATGTAAAAAAATATTCCCATATATCCATACGCTGGTGTATAATGTTGTAGAATAAATAACACTATAACACTATATGAGAAGGTTTGTATGAAACAGCTGATTTTGGCTTCACAGTCTCCAAGACGAAGAATGCTTCTAAACCAGATAGGAGTAAGTTTTAAGACTTATCCTTCAAATGTTGATGAAAATGTAACTGAAAAAATCGAACCAGAGGATTATGTCCGTTACCTTTCAGAAAGAAAGGCTTTTAGTGTTAAGGAAGAACTCAGCTCAAACGGGCATAATTCTTTTGTTGTGCTTGCAGCAGATACCATAGTGGTTCTTGAAGGATTGATTCTGGGAAAACCTGCCGATGAAAGACAGGCTTTTGACATGCTTGAGAAGCTATCCGGAAATTGGCATGAGGTAATGACTGGAGTTTGTGTTATAGATGGCGATGAAGGGAAAAAACTGACCCGTGTTGAAACAACAAGAGTGAAAATAAGAAAACTTACATCTGACGAAATATGGCGGTACATTGAAACACGGGAGCCTCTTGACAAGGCAGGAGCGTACGGAATACAGGGTGTAGGAGCATTGTTGGTTGAGAAGATAGACGGATGTTTCTATAATGTGGTAGGCCTTCCTTTATACAGCGTTTCGGTTATGCTGGAACAATTTGGCATTAAAACTATATTGGATTGACGTAGATCAGGTATTGATAAACTGATGTTTGCAAATAAGCAGGAGGGGAGAAAATTATGTTCACAAAAGATATAGGAATTGATTTGGGAACCGCCAATACCTTAGTCCATTTAAAGTCAAAGGGTATTGTTGTAAGAGAACCGTCAGTGGTTGCAATAAACAATAATACAGGAGAAGTACTGGCAGTCGGACTTGAAGCTAAAAGCATGATAGGCCGTACCCCCGGAAATATAACTGCAATCAGGCCAATGAAGGATGGCGTTATTGCAGACTTCCAAATAACCCAGGGAATGCTTAAATATTTCATTCGCAAAGCAATTGGAAAAGGCATGTTTGTCAGGCCAAGAGTGGTTGTCTGCGTACCGTCGGGAGTTACCGAAGTGGAAAAAAGAGCGGTTATTGATGCTACGCTCCATGCAGGGGCAAAAGAAGCCTATCTGATTGAGGAGCCAATGGCAGCAGCGATTGGTGCAAACCTTCCGGTTGATGAGCCTACCGGCAGTATGGTAGTCGATATAGGCGGCGGAACCAGCGAAGTGGCGGTTATATCCCTTGGAGGAATTGTGGTCAGCAGATCACTCAGAATCGGGGGTGATGAGCTGGATGATGCTATTGTTCTTTATGTGAAAAAAGAATATAATTTGATGATAGGAGAACGTACTGCAGAAGACATAAAAATAAAAATAGGCTCGGCATATCCATTGGAAGAAGAAATCAGATATAAAGTTTCAGGACGGGATTTGGTAACTGGGCTTCCAAAAGACCTGGAAATTAGCTCCGAAGAGATCAGAGAAGCTCTGGCTGAGCCAATAAACTCGATTGTTGATTCCATAAAATATACTCTGGAGAAAACACCTCCCGAACTGGCAGCAGATATTATGGAAAAAGGAATCATGCTCACGGGTGGCGGCGCGCTGCTAAAAGGATTGGATCAGCTTATTCACAGAGAGACTGGTATACCTGTAAATGTGGCAGAATATCCCCTTGACTGTGTTGCTTTAGGAACGGGTAAGGTTCTGGAAGAAATAGAAGTTCTGAGGAATTTATTAATAACTTCTAATAAAGGGAGGTAGGGGACACAGGGGAGAGCTTCTGTTTTTGATAATTTTTGGGAAGGGGTCTACCTTTGAGGAGGATTTTCGGGAGCAAGATATTCATAATATCATTGGTAATGGTTTTGCTATTTGTTCTTGCAGCACTGACAGCAGGAGAAAACAGTAAGGCAAATGTTATCAGGAACGTTCTTACTGTGCCGTTAAGCCCGCTACAGAAAGGAATTGGAGCTGTTTCAGACTGGATTAAGAATTCGGTTAACTTTTTCAGGGAAGTCCGCACAGCGAGGGCGGAAAATGAGGAGCTGAAAAAGAAGATCCAGCAGATGGAGCATGAGCTTGAAAAGGTATACAGCCTGCAAAAAGAGAATGAAAACCTGAAGAAGATTCTGTCATTTAAAGAGCAATTTACGCAGGAAACAGTGGGCTGTAACATAATTGCGAAAGATTCAGGGAATCTGTTTGAAACATTTACAATAGACAGGGGCAGCAAGGACGGTATCAGCGTAAACGATCCTGTAATAAATGCCAATGGGCTTGTCGGGCGCGTTGCCCGGGTAGATTTGTTGACCTCAAAGGTGGTTTCCATTATTGATACCGAAAGTTCGGTATCTGCAAGACTTTCCAAGTCGAGAGACCTGGTGATATTAAGGGGAGACTCGCAGCTTAGAACAGAAGGTTTGTGCCGTTTGGACTATATACCTCCTGACGTGGAAGTGGCAGTTGGGGACAAGGTTGAAACATCGGGTATGAGCAGTCTTTATCCAAAAGGCATTATTATAGGAGAGATAATCCAGATTGTTAAAAATGAAGGGCAATTTGATTATTATGCCATTGTGAAACCTGCTGTGGATTTCAGAAGACTTGAAGAAGTTGTTGTTATAAAAGTAGGCGCAGAACAGGGGAATAACAATGAGTAGAAAAATCCTGACTATAACTTCTTTGATTTATGCCTCGTGTCTTTTACAGAGCACTGTTTTTGAATATATTGAGATATACGGCATAAGGCCTAATTTGCTTCTGATTGTAGCCATATCAGTTGCCCTCCTCAGAAGTGATCTGGAAGCTGCTTTTGTGGGACTGGCCTGCGGGCTTGCAATGGATATTCTTGTAGGCAGGGCTTTAGGGTGGTATGGGTTGAGCTTTTTTTTGGTAAATTTTCTTGTTGCCCAGGCAAATCCAAAGCTTTATAAGGAAAACCCGTTAATACCTGCTTTCTTCGTATTTACTTCTACTATAGCGATTGAAACACTTTATTATATAATCACTTATTTCTTAAAGGGATATAAAGATTTTGTGTTTGTCATTACAAAGCTTATTCTGCCTGAAAGTTTGTATAATGCAATACTGTCCCTTCCTGTTTACTTGTTTATTTCATTTCTGTATAAAAGGATTGATAAATATAATCATACTCATACAAGAATTTAGGAGGTGAAAATAATGAATGAGGAATACAAAGTAAGTGAACAGGAGAGGGAAAAAAAGAAGATAAAGGATATAAAAAGAAGATTTATAATCTATTTAATTATAATTATATTATGCTGTGCAATTTTTCTGCGACACCTTGTAAATCTGCAGATAGTTAACGGACAGGAATATCTGGATACTTCGACAAGAAGAATTATCACAAATGGTGTGATATATGCCAACCGGGGAAATATATATGACCGGAATGGCATCCCCATTGCAGGTAACCGGATGGGGTACTGTATAGAATATGTAGATACTGAAATGTCTAATAAAGAAAAGAACGAAATGATTTATAAACTTATAAAGCTTCTTGAGCAGAACGGAGATACTTATAAATCCACGCTGAGGACTATCTTTAACATTAATGATTTTACTTTTAAAGTTAATAAAGAAGGACTTATATGGCAGATCGGTATAAACGATGGCGACAAGAAACTTTTGATGGATGCCGATCCAAAGGAAGTATTTAAATATATGCGGGAGAAAACTTTCGGTATTGACTCTAAATATACCGATGAAGAAGCGTTTCGTATTATGGAATTGAGGTATGAAATGCTGATAAAACCTGCTACTATTCAAAAGCCTTTATTGATTGCTGAAGACGTATCAATTGAAACTGTTATGGTGCTGGAAGAAAGGAACAGCGAGTTCCCGGGGTTCAGTACATTTTCAAAACCGTTCAGGGAGTATTATGATGCCGAGGTTGTTGCACATGTTTTGGGGTACATGGGCAATATCGGCAGTTATTATGAGGATTGGTCGCAAAAATACCCCGAGCTTGGGTATACACCGAATGATCTGGTTGGGGTATCGGGTATTGAACTTGCCCTGGAACAGGATTTAAGAGGGATTAACGGCAAGACCAGGAAAGAAGTGGATACCGAGGGAAGACTTGCCTATTATGAGGTTGAAGTTGCACCAAAGCCCGGTAAAGACATTTACCTGACCATTGATTTGAACCTGCAGAAAGCGGCATTGGAATCCCTGGCCAGAAATATTGAAATAATCCGTGAAAAGGATCACAAGGATAACTTTCATGATGCCAATGCAGGTGCAGTGGTGGCAATGGACGTCAGGACCGGAGAGATACTGGCAATGGTCAGTTATCCTACATTTGACCCTTCTGTTTTCCTGAAAGGTGATTATGAACAAATAAACTATTTAATAAATCATCCCGATAATATAACATTGAACAGGGCTACTAACGGTGCATATGCCCCCGGGTCAACATACAAACCCCTTGTAGCAATAGCGGCGCTGGAAAGCGGTGTAATTACGCCCGAAAAGAAGATTTACACCCCGTATAAAAAGGAAATAGGCGGGTTAGTATGGACAAACCCTGAGGGTAATCAGAAGGAAATCAACCTTGAGAAAGCTTTGGCAACATCCAGTAACATGTTCTTTTTTATGATTGGTTATGAGACCGGGATAGACAATATAGTAAAATGGGCAAAGAATTTTGGGTTCGGAAACAAAACAGGCATAGAGATTGCTGAAAGCGTAGGCTCCCTGGCATCAAGAGAATTTAAACTTAAATATTTAGGTGAAGGATGGGTACCTGCCGATACATGTAATGCTTCTATAGGACAATTATATAATGCATTTACTCCTATCCAGCTTGTAAACTATGTTGCAAGCATCGGTAACGGGGGGAAACTGTATACCCCGCATCTGGTAAGAAAAAAAGTGGATTCATCCGCTCAGGTTGAGAATACCGAGATACAATTCAGGGATTCCACTGTCAAGCAGTCAACAATAAAGGCAGTCCAGAAAGGAATGGTTGCGGTTGCAAACTCCCAGGACGGAACAGCAGTTGAAATATTCAAGGACTTTCCTTTTCAGGTAGCAGGAAAAACAGGTACTGCTGAAACATCGAAAAAAGGTACTCAGTCATCCAATGCACTGTTTGTGTGCTATGCTCCGGCAGATGATCCCGAGATTGCCGTGGCAGTTGTTGTTGAAAAAGGTGTAAGAGGAGCATATACCGCACCGATAGCCAAAGATATATTAATGGCGTATTTTAATTTGAAAGATTCGACAAACTAGGGATATTTGCCTTCAATGCCGGTGATTTACCATTGTCTTTGAAGGTTTTAGAAAAAAATAAAAAAAGAGGGTAAGAAATGGAGAATGAGACAAAAGGAATTTCGTTTAAAGGTACTGCTGAAGGGCTGGTTATAGCAATACCTGAAGAAATGGAAATCGGACAGATAATGGAACAGGTCGCAAGGAAAGTTAAGGCGGCTGAAAAATTCTTCCGGGGGGCAAAACTGAAGGTAATATACAGAGGAATAAAGCTCTCTGAGGAAGAGGAGAAGGAACTTGTAGATATTATGGTACAAAACAGCGGAGTTACCATTGAGGGTATACGATACGAGGAAGCTCCGAAACAGGTTGAAGGTGAAAAGCCGGCTAATATTTCAGGGATGCCCATTCGCAGGATTTTTTTCAAAGAGCTTGATGAAGGGCGGTGTAAGTTTGTACGTGGAACTGTACGTAGCGGAACACGTATTTTATTTGAAGGAAACGTGGTGGTAATTGGGGATGCGAACCCCGGAAGCGAAATTGTAGCAGCGGGAAATATAGTGGTTTTTGGAGCGCTTAGAGGGATGGTTCATGCCGGGGCGGACGGTAACAGGGAGGCATTTGTCGCAGCTTTGAAACTGGCGCCTACACAGCTCCGTATAGGTGATATTATAACAAGGTGCCCCGATGCATCAGATGACTCAAAAATTCAGCCGGAAATTGCAGTGGTCAGAGACGGTGTTATATATGTGGAGCCGCTATGATTTTCGGTAATTGCGGAATGACTTTGGTTGACAATTAATTCAAAAACCGATATAGTTACAATTAGACAATAGTGTTAGGAAGTTGCATTGAGAATATATATAAGCCATGTAATGAACAGTTGTTCTAGACGGGGGAATGGATATGGGTGAAGTTATTGTTATTACATCGGGCAAAGGCGGTGTGGGTAAAACCACGACCACTGCTAATCTTGGAACCGGGCTGGCCCTTTCAGGAAAAAAGGTTGTGTTGATTGATGCGGATATAGGTCTTAGAAATCTTGATCTGGTAATGGGTCTGGAAAACAGAATAGTATATGATCTTGTTAATGTTGTGGAAGGAGTTTGCCGTATCAAACAGGCATTAATAAAGGATAAACGATATGAGGGGTTATACCTTCTGCCTGCAGCTCAGACGAGGGACAAGAATGCTGTAACTCCAAATCAGATGGTTAAACTGTGTGATGATCTGAGAGAAGAATTTGATTATATTCTTGTCGATTGTCCTGCAGGAATTGAGCAGGGTTTTAAAAATGCCATTGCCGGTGCCGACAGGGCAATAGTTGTAACAACTCCTGAAGTTTCTGCAGTAAGAGACGCCGACAGGGTAATAGGTATTTTGGAAGCAAATGAAATAAAAAAGCCAATGCTGTTAATTAACCGTGTGAGACCAGAAATGGTTAAAAAAGGGGATATGATGTCCATTGACGATATTATCGATATTCTTGCCATAGATTTAATCGGTGTGGTACCGGATGATGAGAATATTATTATCTCAACAAACCGTGGCGAGCCCGCTGTTGCTGAGGGTAAATCTTTAGCCGGACAGGCTTACCGGAATATAACCAGAAGACTTATGGGAGAAGAAGTACCCCTGATTAATCTTTCCGATCACGATGGGTTTTTGACCAAGATGAAAAAATTGCTTGGATTTAAGTCAGCCTAGGGGGTGCTGTTATGCTTGAATTATTCAGTAAGCTGACCCGAAAGCGTACATCTAAAGATGTGGCGAAGGAAAGGCTGAAACTGGTGCTCATACATGATAGAGCCAATGTTTCACCACAGTTTCTTGAAATGGTCAAGGGTGAAATAATTAAAGTTATTCAGAATTATATGGAAATTGACGAAGAGGCCCTGGATATACAGCTTACCAAAACAACGAGCGAAGAAGGAGAAGGGCAAGTACCTGCCCTTATTGCAAATATACCAATAAAAAATGTTAAAAATGTTGGAAAATGATACATATAAATTCTGAACTGCCTGGAGGCAATAGATGTAGATGAATATCGCATTAATAGCGCACGATAATAAAAAAGAGTTAATGGAGGCATTCTGTATAGCCTATAAGTTCATATTAAAGGATCACACTCTCTATGCCACCGCAGGAACAGGAGCCATGATTGCCGAGGCGACCGGCCTGGAAGTGAACTGTCTGGAGTATGGGCATCTTGGTGAAGAGCAAATGGCGGCGAGAGTGGCGTATAATGAAATGGATCTCGTAATATTTTTCATGGATCCGAACAGAAGTGAGCATCGGCTTGTAGGTTTTAACACCATCCGTGCTCATTGTGATACAAACAATATTCCGTTTGCAACCAATCTTGCTACTGCCGAGATATTGATTAATGGGCTATACCGTGGCGATTTTGCATGGCGTGAACTGGTTCACGCATCAGACCGTTAAGAAATATTTTACACTTTTTCCGAATTGGTATCCCCCGTTTGAACATTTTCCGGAGTTTCTGCGTCAGGCTCAGGCGGGGTTTCTTCATTATACTCATCAGAAGGCTGGCATTGGGGTTGCTGCTGCACCCCTGCGAAAGAACGTAACAGTTGTTCGAGTCTTTTTTCAAAACTTTTTTGAGTCAGCCATAGTTTTGTCAGTTCCCTCTGCATGTTGTCGGTGAGATTCTGAAGCAGTATTATTTTCTTCTCCAGATTATTTATGTAATCATTTTCCCGGTTATTGGATGTCTTTCTGTCCTGTGCAGGCTTAATTTTCTCCCCGTTTAAAAATGCAAGCTGATATCCCCGTGTAAAATTACCAGGAATTTCCATTGAGAATATGGTTTTATCATTTGAGTGATTCGAACTGAACGAAAAGCAGGCAATGTTGCTTCCGAAAGGATACAATGATTCATCGGTCCATGCTACACCGTTGTTTTCCGAAGTTTTGAAATATATGTTCCCGTCGGCAACCCGGAAGAAGACTATGATACCGCTGTTGTAAACAAGTCCAGAGTAACCGGGCGCTGTTTTGCCAGTATACAGTGTTTCGGATTTTTCACCGGCTGACAGATTCCTGTACATTACCTCATAGAATTCATCGCCGGATACCTCAAAAGCAATATGTATATTATTGGTTTCGGTGCATACCGCTGAAATTGAGCTGATGGCATAATCAGTGGAAAATATCTTCTCGGGCAGGTTAAATGTGCTCAGATCGTCTTTTAAAACCCTATGGTATAAATGAGTTCTGGTCTTGTCGGAACTCACATATAGAAGGTGGCATTTTCCTTCCCGGTCAAGAAATGAAAGATAAGATGCGTTTTCTATATAAGCAATGGCTACCGGTTTTGACAGTTTTCCGTCCTGGACGGATTGCATTGATACCAGGTACCGGTTTTGATATGTAATGACATAAAAAAAGATCGCTGCCTTTTCCAGGACAAGCAGGGAAACATGCTTCGGCCATGAAATGTGATCCTTGCTGTTTAAAATCGGCCGGCATTCAATTTGCCCATGCATACCATGACCATACATGAGGCTTCCGTCCTGGGTCTGGAAAAAGAAGTGAAAAATATCATTTTTGTCCAAAGCTACCGAAAAATCATTTATTGCCGATTTATCAAGAACATACCCCCTTGACCAGATCCTGCTGTCGCTGAGCATTCTTATGCATAAACCGCGTCCCTGCTCGAAATAGACATGATACGATACGCCTAAGCTGTTTTTAAGAATATATTGCTTTTGCTCGGGACTATACATTCAGATCTCCACCTCTATGCCGAAGGACTGTTCCACTATTTGCATTTATATTCACCCGAAAAATAGATTATTCATGATATGCATTTAATCACCAAATAATACTTGAATCATATTATGTAATTGAGATACTTTTGACTATGGGGGAATGTATTCTATGAGAAAGGATCAGGTTGTTGCCGGCCTGATAAACGGCGAAGATATTTGTAAGCTTCGGGAAGCTGTTTGCGTGCAAGTTGAAAAAGTATACGACCATTGCAGAGAAAAGGATTGCGTTGAAGATGCGGTAGTGGATTTTGTAGAGGATGTACAGAATTTAATTGACAGAGCGGTTAAAGTACGGGCAAGGGATGCGGAAGTTGTAAAAGTTTTTGCCGATCTGGAGGATGTACCGTTTAAAAGAGGATACTTTACTGTAAATGTACGCTATAAGATTAAAGTACGTGTTGAATTTACTTATCGTGACCAGTTCGGAAATATGTGCGTTTCAGACACAAAGGTAGGCTTCGTATGGTTCAGCAAGACGGTTATTCTCTTTGGTTCCGAAGGTCAGGTGAAAATTTTCAGCTCAGTTGATCCGACAAATTACCATGGAAGCGACGAGGATGGATGCAACGCAACCATACAACAGGATAATGCACCGAATATCAAGATAGAGGTTGCTGAACCGCTGGTACTGAATACCAAAATAAAACGTGTGCATTGCAGTCCTGTAAAACCGTTTGGCAGCGATTTTGACGATGACGATGATGACGATGACGACAGGGATAATATTGTAGGCGGAAGAAGGTTCTTCCCGCCAAGACGGGTAGTTGTTACATTAGGCTTGTTCTCAATAATCAAATTGACCAGGCTGGTACAGCTGTTGATACCTGCTTTCGATTTCTGCATCCCGACACGTGAATGTATTGCTTCTACAGATGAAAATCCCTGCGACTTGTTTGAAACCATTGAATTCCCGTTCGATCAGTTCTTCCCGCCTCAAATCTTTGACTTCCCTGTTGAAGAAGCTGAAGAGGAAGATGACAGGAAAAGAAAGGAAAGGGAGGAAGCAGGAAGAGAAGAACGTGAGGATGACAGACGCCGCAGGAGGTAAATATTCAATGCTAAAGGGAGGAAATATCCTCCCTTTAATTTTTGGATGGATTAAAGGTTGTTTTATAGTCAAATATATTATATAATCTTACTGTAAAATAGATGACAGTATTTGCTGTAAATATGGATGCGGATGGGTTTTATGCTTGTAGCCTGAATAGTGTTGTGAGGGCTTTATGTTAAAGTTGGACAGTAAAAAAGTTGTAATTTCGGTTATACCTTTTCTTGTTTTGCTAATAGCCTGGATATTAGCCATGAGCACATTCGCGTCCAATAGCGAACTGAATGTCGTTTTTGTTGCTATCCCATATATATTTGCGTTTTTTGCAATAGTTTTAAGTATTTGGTTTCAGCACAGCAGGGTTTTTTATGCCGTGTGCGTGATTCTGATTTCCGTCGCGGTATTGTCATCCCCTGGAAGATTAAATGCGCAGGCATTTAAGAATGGTATGTCTGTTATTATACCCATCATTTTTATAATTCTTGCCACTGTTGAGGAAAGAGGCATTACAAGCAAGCATGGCCTTATAAAAGGTCTTGTTTTTATTGGAATGATACTTTTTGCCGTAATAGATGCAGGCAGTGTAAAACCGTGTTTTGAAAGGCTGAAACCCATTGAATTCGTATTCAATAACACAGAGAATGTCCAGGGAATACCCGTAGTAAGTGTCTTCCTGTTTTTCTTATGTCTATGCGTATTGCTGACAAGGTATTTTATTTTGTCATCCAATATAGACATGGCATTTACCGGGGCTGTTCTTGGCTGCTTTATTATCCTGCATTTTACTCAGTTTACCGATATTTTATCGTTGTTTTCATCAGCTGTATTTTTAATTTTTATTATTGCATTATTTGAAGCGTCATATTCCCTTGCTTTTCATGATACATTAACCGGCCTTTTGTCAAGAAGGGCTATGGAGCAGGAATTTTTAAGAATTGGGAACAGGTATACTTTGGCAATGGTTGACGTGGATCATTTTAAGCAGGTTAATGACCGATTTGGCCACCAGGTTGGTGATGAAGTGCTGAGGATGGTAGCTTCGTGCCTGCAGAAATATGCAAGAGGAGGAAAAGTATTCCGGTATGGCGGTGAAGAGTTTGTCGTTATATTCCCGAAGAAAACCGTAAAGGAAACACTGCCTGTACTGGAACGGGTAAGAGTTGGAGTACAGAAGAGGCCTTTTGTTATAAGGGGACCGAACAGGCCTAAGAAAAAACCCAAAGGCGAAGTGTTGCCCCCCGGAGGGACTGAGAAGATTAGGATAACCGTAAGTATCGGGGTGGCTGAAAAAACTGATAAAATGCGCAACCGTACCGATGCTGAAATCATTGAAATGGCTGATAAAGCGGTATACATGGCAAAATCCAACGGAAGAAACTGTATAGTATATTAGGGTTTATGGATTTTGGACCTCCCGAAGCAGGGAGGTCATGTATTTTTAGGCTTTATTTCCTCTCGGCCATAAATAAGGCATATCCATATGGTTCAATTTTTTCACTGTTAATTACATTTTTCCAGCTCTCTTTGCAATTTATGACCTGTATTTTACTTGTATGATTTAATGCAAAAATATAATCTGCGTCTTTTGTCCTGCGCCGTACAAACTCTACTTCAGCAGGATCCTCATATATTCTTTCAATGCCTGCCCTGTCAACAATATTTGAAAGGAAATCTTCAATCAGCTTTTGCTCGGGTTCGGTTCCAATATAATAAACCAGGCCTTGTCCCAGTTTATTCACTGTCATTGCCGGTTCGCCCGCATAAAAATCTTCAGTGTATATGCCGATGCTTTCGGCCTTACCGGGTTTTAATATGTCGCACCAGAGCCCGCAACGGTAATCCTTATCATTAAATCGAATTCCCATATCCTGATCCCTTAAGCAGTCATATTCTGCAATGGTTGCGCCGACAAGCCCTGTCAGTTTTCCGGGCAAATCGGAGTCAATGTGGCATTTATTGCTTATATCTTTCACTCCCGAGCGCATTGTAAGCACAAGGATTCCACCTCGGGAAACATACTCGGTCAAATTGTTTACAAGAGCGTCACTTACAAGGAACTGCAACGGGGCTATGAGCAGTTTATACTTTTTAAAATCACCCTTTTCGGATATAAAATCCACCGGGACGTTTTGCTTGTACAGACCTTTATAATATTTTCTTATTTGATTTATGTAATTCAGCTCGGGATGATGGGGCTGTATTTCAAATGCCCAGCTCTGTTCATAGGAAAACAGTATTGCAACTTCAGACTCCGGAAGGGCGTTTTTAAAATTGTTCATATGCGGGGCTATTTCATGGATAAAATTCTTAAGTTCAAAATATCTGCGCCCAGGGATTCCGCTATGAGGCAAAATTCCATGCCAGTATTCTTCTGTACCGAACGGACATGTTCTCCATCTGAAGAATACAACTGTGTCTGCTCCATGCGCAATTGACTGAGCTGTCCATAAAGCCAGCTGGCCGGGTTTTGGAGTTCTCCCGAGTATCTCCCAGCCTGTCGGCCCTGCCTGTTGTTCCATTATCCAGAAAGTCTGATTTTTCAATCCACGCATCAAATCCAAATCAGCTGCAAGCGCGGAGGGCTCTTTCATGGGCTGGGGATTGTCATAAAAACCCATAGGATACTGATCGTGGCTGACAAAATCAAGGTTTTCCGCCAGTTTAAAATAATCAACCAGGTTAAAGAATCCCATCATGTTATGTGTAATAAAATGGTGAGGGCAGATTTCACGAATAATATTTATCTGAAATTGTTGAAACTCTACGATCAGATCTGAATGGAACCTCTTCCAGTCCAGCAATAATGATGGATTATGAGAATTGGGAGTAATCATCGGAGTAGGAATATGATCAAAACTGTCATAAGTTTGGCTCCAGAAGCCGGTACCCCATTCGCTGTTCAGATGCTCAATTGTTTTATACCTGGATTTAAGCCACTTTTGAAAATGAATACGGCAGGATTTACAATGGCATAAATCGTTATGGCTGTTGCCAAGTTCGTTGTCTACCTGCCACCCAATAACACCCGGATTTTCCTTATAGTGATTTGCCATTTCGGTAACCAATCTTCTTATGTGTTCTTTATATGCTTCATTTGACTGGCATACATGATGCCTTCCGCCAAAACCCCTTACTCTGCCCTGCGAATCAATGGGCAGCAAATCGGGTATTTCGTCAATAATCCATGCAGGCGGGGCAGCGGATGGAGTACCAAGGACAGTGCGTATGTTATACTTTGCCAGCATGTTTATAGCATTATCCAGCCATTCAAACCGGAAAACACCCTTTTCAGGTTCAAGCCTGCTCCACGAAAATTCAGCCATCCTTACAACGTTAATTCCCATGTCACTCATAAGTTTTGCATCTGTTTCCCAGCGTTTTTCATCCCAATGCTCGGGGTAATAATCGGCTCCGAACTTTATGTTCAATGTTACATCACTCCTTATGTTATATGTAAGGCTTTGTATTACGCGTATGTGTATCCCTGAACTGCATAATAATACAGAGCGGCTTTTTCATAAACTGATGTTATCTTTCATCCATCCTCCGGTTTCACCCTGATCCTTCTTGTATTTATAATCTAATCCACTATTGGGAAAAATCAATGATAGATTAAAGCCGATGGGATATAATATTATAATACAATATTTTTCCTGAATTATAAACTATTATTTTTTGTAGAATGACAAACCAGGAGTTTTTATATAAAATACGAGTTTTTTCGCTTTTTAAGCCGAAAAATAAGCAATTTTATTGTTTGTTAAAGAAAAAATTGATATAATATACCGAGATAACTTTTCATTATAATGGTTAATATCAGGCAGTTCAGGATTCGCTATGCTTGATTGCCGGTTTCTTGTTTCAAATAACTATACTGAGGTGATTGAATGGCAATTTCATTATTAAAAGACATTGTATCTGTTGAAAAAACAGCTGAGCAGAAAGAAGCCGAGGCACATCAGAAGGCCAGGGAAATCATTGCTTCAGCTAAAAAAGAAGCCTCAGCTTTATTGGCAGAGAAAGAAAAAGCAGCAGAACTTGAAGCAAAGGAAATTATCAAAGCCCAGGAAAAAAAAGCTTTAGATGACATAGAAAATTTCCGAATTAAAATTCAGGAAGAATGTCAGAATATTCGTGAAATGTCTGGCAGAAAAATTGAAAAAGCTGCGGACTTCATAGTTGGAAGGATTGTGAAGCATAGTGATCGTTAAAATGAACAAAATAACTCTGCTTGGTATGGAATATCAACGCGAAGAGTTGACAAAAGCCTTAATGGGACTAGGAATTGTTGAGATTAGTACAGTTGATATAGACGATTACAGGGAAATAATTGGAAATCCTGATGTACAGGCCGAATTACAGCGCATTGATACCGAACTTACGCAGGTTGATTCGGCATTAGACTGTTTAAATAAATATTCACCGGCGAAGAAGTCATTGTTCAGCAGCCGACGGGAAGTTACAGTTTCCGAGTTTAATAATACTGTAAAAAACAGTGACGCCGTGTGGGAATCGGTTAAAGAAATCCTGAAAAAAGAAGAACATCTTATCAATCTAAAATCAGAAGAGAACAGACTTAACAATCTATATTTATCGCTGCTTCCATGGAAGGATCTTGATGTACCGTTAGACTACACCGGTACTCAAAAGACGGTTTTTCAGTATGGAACAATACCGTCCATTGTTGAATGGGATTCTGTCAAAACAGAACTTAGTGAAAAAGTTCCTGATTCATATATTGAGAGAATCAACAGCGATAAAGATCAGCATTACCTGTTTCTGATAGCTCATAAAGACAGCGAGCAGGAGTGCCTGTCATATCTTGCGTCAAAGGGCTATAACCGGGTTACATTTTCGGCTTTGACCGGAACGGTAACTGATAATACAGGGAAAATAAATAAACGCATCAACGAAATAGCTGCCGAGAGGGAAAAAACCATAGAGCAGATAAAAAACATGAGCGACAGCAGAAATGCAATGGAAATTCTGTATGATTGGCTCATGATGGAGAAAGGGCGCCTCGAAGCCACAGAAAGAATCATTAATACAAAAAAGGTATTTTTGATAACAGGATGGGTGCCTGAAAGAAATGCTCTTGATGTGAAGAAATTTCTTGAGTCTAAATTTATAGTGAGCATAGAACTTGAAGAACCCGGTGAGGACGAGGAGTACCCTGTATTGCTTGAAAACAGGGGAATCGCCGAAGCCGGCGAACCGGTTATGCAAATGTACAGTCTGCCCAGCAGTAAGGAAATAGATCCTAATACTGTGATGGCCCCGTTTTTTATATTGCTTTTTGGTATCATGTTCTCTGACGGCGGTTATGGCTTGATTTTATCGCTTATAACCGGGATTATATTGTGGCGTTTTAAACTGGAAGACGACATGAGGAAATTTATGAAGCTCATGTTTTTCTGCGGACTTTCCACAATGTTCTGGGGTTTAATGTTTGGCGGCTGGTTTGGCATAAGTGCACTTGTTAAGTATGCCGTATGGTTTGACATGGTCAGCGAACCTGAAAAGATGTTAAGCTGGTCGCTGCTTTTCGGAGTAATCCACATTTATGCCGGTTTTGCACTGAAAGCGGCAAATCTTATACGTGAAAAGAAATACCTGGATGCGCTGTTCGATGTGGGCTTTGTATATGTGTTTTATACCGGAGCGGTATTTTTCCTTTTGCCGTACATACCGGCTGTAAATCCAGACAAAGTGGTTCCACTTGTTAATGCAGGCAAATATATGCTGGTTATCGGCGGAGTTTTGTTAATACTCACGCAGGGAAGAGCTAAAAAGAATATAATCGGTAAAATAACCGGTGGTTTGTCCAGTATTTATAATGTTGTAAGTTTCCTGAGCGATGTGTTGTCATATTCAAGGTTGTTAGCCCTTGGCCTTGCGACATCAATCATAGCATCCATAGTAAATCAGTTAGGTGTCATGTTTGACATGCCAATTGTGCTGAAAGTTATTGCAGCAGCAGTAATACTGTTGGTGGGACACTTAATAAATTTTGGAATAAACGTCCTTGGTGCGTATGTGCACTCATGCAGGCTTCAGTATCTTGAATTTTTCGGCAAGTTTTTTACAGGCGGAGGCGAAGCCTTCAGTCCTTTAAAAATCAATACAAAATATACTAAACTGAAATCCGATGCGGAATATAAAATGCAACCGATGCATACCGCATGAACAGGATAGGAAAGTGGAGGTTTTGACAATGTTGTGGGAGAATATTTTTACCGGACAATTTTTTGCTTACCTTGGTGCAGCTATTGCCTTTTTGGTTGCCGGATTAGGCTCATCAAAAGGAGTTGGTCTGGCAGGACAGACAGGCGCAGGAGTATTATCCGAAGATCCGTCCAAGTTCGGTTCTGTAATGCTTCTGGAAGCACTTCCGAGTACACAGGCCATTTACGGTTTTGTTATCGCATTCTTAATCATTGGCAACATAAATGATGCAATTACACTTCAGCAGGGGTTAAGCCTTTTTGTAGCTGGTTTGCCAATGGGGATTGTAGGATTTATTTCGGCTATTTACCAGGGTAAAGTTGCTGCAGCAGGCATACAAATGATTTCAAAACGTCCGGAAGCTTTAGGAAGTGCCATTACACTCGCATTGATGGTTGAAATGTTTGCTATTTTGTCTCTGATTGTATCCATCCTTATGATTAGATAATAGCACAGTGATTGAAAGTAAGCTGTGATTAATGAAGGAGCTTTCCAAATGACAGGAACGGAGAAAATAAAAGCCAAGATTCTTGAGGATGCAGAAGTAAGGGCCGGTCAGATATTGGAACAGGCCCGGGCTGAAGCACGGGAAATTATAGATAATGCGCTGAAGGAAGCAGAGCAGAAAAGGTCTGATATTCTTAGAAAAGGAGAATCCGACGGCAGGGAAGTGTACCGGAGGATGATGTCCGAGGCCAATCTTGAGGGCAGGAAGGAAGTTCTTAAAGCCAAACAGGATTTGGTGGAATCGGCTTTCTCTTTGGCAATGGATAAACTATGCAAGCTATCCGACCAGGATTACCAGAAACTGCTTGAAGATATGGCAGTTGAAGCAGCAAAAGATGAAGACGGGGAAATACTTCTGTCAGAACAGGACAGGAACAGGGTCAGCAAGGACTTTGTGAAAAACATAAACAAGAGAATTGCTTCTTCCGGTAAGAATGGAAAGCTTGCATTGTCACAAGACACAATAAAAACTGTGGGCGGTTTTGTTTTAAGATATGATCAAATGGAAATCAACAATACTTTTGAAGTAATCTTCGAAATGCTAAAGCCCAAACTTGAAAATGATGTGGTAAAGATTCTTTTTTCGTAAGCCTTGAAATAAATGAGGGATAGAATGATTAAAGTTAACCAGGATGATTATGCATATGCCACAGGCCGGATAAGGGCAAGAGAAATAAAGCTTTTGGATAAAAGCAGGTTTGACAGAATGCTTGAAGCCCCTAATGCGGAGGAAGCATATAAAATATTGGCCGAAGCAGAATATGGCATGGGTAATGACAATACCAAGAGTGTTTATGCCTTTGATTCTCTTTTGGCCGATGAGATGAAGAAAACATATGCTCTCCTGTCAGAGATCGCACCTGACAAAGAAGTGGTGAAGGCGTTTAAAAAGCGTTACGACTTCTTTAACGTAAAGGTTTTGCTAAAAGCCGAGCTGTCAAACCAGGAAACACCGCCCATCCTTGTTGAAACAGGATCATTTGCTGTTTCAGAAATAGTACGAATTATCCGGGAACGGGATTATGACAGGCTTGAACCGATTATGAAAGAAGCTGTTCTTGAGGTATATGATGTTTTTTCAAGAACACGGGATCCTCAGGCCATAGATTTAATTTTGGACAAGGCATTATATAATCAATTCTATTACGACTTAAAGAGCATTAATAATGAGTTTATAGGTGAATTAGCCGACATTATTGTGGATACGACGAACATAAAAATGTATGTCAGAGCGCGTGCTCTTAACAGGTCATTGGCCTTTGTCAGGAGTATTTTGCTGGATGGCGGAAAAATTGACAAGGCTTTATACTTTAACAACCACGATAAACCGGTTAATGATTTTATAAACGACTTGGTTAAAACAGAGCTTGGCGCGGAAGTAATAAAAGGCCTGAAACTTAATGAAAGTGGGAATATTCAGGCTATTGAGAAAGCCCTGGATGATTATCTGATGAAATACATGCACAGGGCGAAATTGGTTACAATTGGGATTGAACCCTTTATTGCATTTCTTTTTGCAAAAGAAACTGAAATAAAGAATGTAAGGATTATACTCACGGGGAAAATTAACCAGTTGCCCAATGATGTAATTCGTGAAAGGTTGCGTTTGATTTATGTATAAAATTGGTGTTATAGGAGAGAAGGATGCGGTATTAGGATTTAAATCCCTGGGGTTTTCGGTTTTTCCTGTTGAGAACAAGGAACAGGCTGAAAAGGCTTTAACCGAACTGGCAGAAAGCAATTATGCCGTAATCTATATTACAGAACAGACAGCTGCCAATATTGCCGATAAGATCAATCAATACAGGGAAAGACGCTTCCCAGCGGTTATTCCGGTTCCGGGCATTCAGGGCAGCCTTGGTATTGGAATGCAGGGTGTGAAGAAATGTGTCGAAAAGGCTGTGGGAGCCGACATTCTATTTAACGAATAAAGCCATATAAGGCACTGAAAGAGAGGGATATGGTTTGAGCCAGGGAAGAATAGTAAAAGTATCTGGTCCTCTGGTCATAGCAGAAGGTATGAAGGACGCCAATATGTTCGACGTTGTGCGTGTCAGTGAATATGAACTTATTGGCGAAATACTTGAAATACACAACGACAGGGCGTCAATACAGGTTTATGAGGAAACTTCAGGCCTCGGACCGGGAAGCAGGGTTATATCCACCGGTGAACCATTAAGTGTTGAGCTTGGTCCTGGCCTTTTAGAAAATATGTTTGACGGTATTCAGCGGCCTTTGGAAGCTATGCGCAGGCAGGTGGGGAGCAATATAACCCGCGGTATTAATATAAATGCTCTTGATCGCAGCAAAAAGTGGGCTTTCAAGCCTGTTCTGTCAAAAGGCGATAAAGTTGTTGCAGGAGATATAATAGGTACAGTACAGGAGAATGAGGTTTTTGAACACCGTATTATGGTGCCGTTCGGAACCGAAGGCACTATTGCAGATATTAAAGAGGGCGAATTTACTGTTGAAGAGACTGTCGCCACTGTAAAAACCAAAGATGGTGAAATTAAACCGGTGAAATTGATGCAAAAATGGCCTGTACGAAAAGAAAGGCCATACAGGCAAAAGTTGGCGCCTGATGAACCAATGGTAACAGGTCAAAGAATAATAGACACATTATTCCCGATTGCAAAGGGCGGTGTTGCCGCCATTCCCGGTCCGTTCGGAAGCGGAAAGACCGTTGTGCAGCACCAGCTGGCTAAATGGGCGGATGCCGATTTGGTTGTTTATATAGGTTGTGGAGAACGCGGAAATGAAATGACCGACGTTTTGATGGAATTCCCGGAACTGAAGGATCCAAGAACGGGCAAATCGCTGATGAAAAGAACGGTATTGATTGCAAATACCTCGGATATGCCCGTTGCAGCCCGTGAAGCTTCAATCTATACCGGAATTACAATTGCAGAGTACTTCAGAGATATGGGATATTCAGTGGCATTAATGGCCGACTCAACGTCAAGATGGGCAGAGGCGCTAAGAGAAATGTCGGGGCGTCTTGAGGAAATGCCGGGTGAAGAGGGATATCCTGCTTATCTTTCATCAAGGCTTGCCCAGTTCTATGAGCGTGCAGGTAAGGTCATAACTCTTGGAACTGACGGACGTACGGGTTCGGTTTCGGTTATTGGAGCTGTATCACCTCCTGGCGGTGACTTATCCGAACCTGTAACCCAGGCGACACTTCGTATAGTAAAAGTATTCTGGGGGCTTGATTCGAACCTTGCTTACAGGCGGCATTTCCCGGCTATTAACTGGCTTATCAGCTATTCACTTTATACAGATCGAATGGAAAGCTGGTATGAGGGGAATATATCGAGAGATTTCAATAAATACAGGGCGGAAATGATGAAAATTCTCCAGGAAGAGTCGGAGCTGGAGGAAATCGTAAGGCTTGTCGGTATTGATGCCCTTTCGCCAAAAGACAGGGTAACACTTGAGGCAGCCCGTTCAATACGTGAAGATTATCTGCACCAGGATGCCTTTCATGAAGTAGATACTTATGCTACATTGCATAAGCAGTTCAGGATGCTGAAACTGATGCTGTCATATTACCACATGTCGCAGGATGCAGTTAGTAAGGGAGTGGAACTGAAGGATCTTTTCAGCCTTCCTGTTATTGAGCGAATCGGCCGCGCAAAGTATATCAGAGAAGATAAAGTGGATGAAGAGTTCAATAAAATAGAGAATGAACTGGCAGAGCAAATGGGTGCACTTATAGCAAAGGAAGGTGAACAATGATGCTTAAGGAATACCGTTCCATTTATGAAGTAGCCGGACCCTTGATGCTGGTGCAGGATGTTGAAGGAGTTACTTATAATGAACTGGGCGAAATAGAATTAGCAAACGGAGAAATCAGGCGCTGCAAGGTGCTTGAGGTTGACGGTTCCAATGCGGTGGTTCAGCTTTTTGAAAGCGCCGTAGGAATAAACCTGTCGAACAGTAAAGTACGTTTTCTTGGCCGTGGTCTTGAGCTTCCGGTTTCTATGGATATGCTGGGGCGTGTCTTTGACGGTCTTGGCAAACCCATAGACGGCGGCCCCGAGATAATTCCCGAAAAACGGCTGGATATCAATGGTGTTCCAATCAATCCTTCAGCGCGGAACTATCCGTCAGAATTTATTCAGACAGGTGTTTCGGCAATAGACGGTTTAAATACATTGGTAAGAGGACAGAAACTGCCGATTTTCTCAGGATCGGGTCTTCCTCATGCACAACTGGCTGCTCAAATAGCACGCCAGGCAAAAGTGCTGGGAACCGACAGCAAGTTCGCGGTTGTATTCTGTGCTGTTGGTATAACCTTTGAAGAAGCAGACTTTTTTATAACCGATTTTAAGAAAACCGGTGCAATTGAACGTGCGGTACTTTTTATGAACCTTGCCAATGACCCTGCCGTTGAGCGTATAGCAACACCAAGAATGGCCCTTACCGCAGCAGAGTACCTTGCTTTTGAAAAAGATATGCACGTTCTTGTCATTATCACCGATATAACAAACTATGCCGATGCACTGCGTGAGGTTTCGGCTGCCCGCAAGGAAGTACCCGGAAGGCGCGGATATCCCGGGTACTTGTACACAGACCTGGCAACCTTGTATGAGCGTGCAGGAAGAATAAGAGGTAAAGAGGGCAGTATCACATTGATACCCATTCTTACAATGCCAGAAGATGACAAGACCCACCCGATACCTGACCTGACGGGTTATATTACCGAAGGCCAGATTATATTAAGCCGTGAACTGTATAAAAAGGGAATTACGCCACCTATTGACGTACTGCCATCGCTGTCGCGACTTAAAGACAAAGGTATTGGTAAGGGAAAGACCCGTGAGGATCATGCAAATACAATGAACCAGCTGTTTGCTGCATATGCACGCGGAAAAGAGGCCAAAGAACTGGCAGTTATTTTAGGTGATGCAGCGCTTACCGACATAGACAAGTTATATGCCAGGTTTGCAGATGAATTTGAGGCTGAATATGTATCGCAAGGATTTGATACGGACAGGGATATAGAGACTACCCTTAATATAGGGTGGAAGCTTTTGTCAATCCTGCCTGTGAGTGAACTTAAACGTATAGATCCCAAGTACATTGAAAAATACATGCCTCGCTGAACATAATTTATTGCATTTAAAAATGCACACAAGGAGATTATTTCATGGCAAGAATGAATGTAAACCCTACAAGGATGGTTTTAACCGGGTTAAAGAAAAGACTTCGGACTGCAAGAAGAGGTCACAAGCTGTTAAAAGATAAACGGGACGAACTGATGAAGAAGTTTCTTGAGGTGGTGCGTGAAAATAAAGCTTTACGGGAAGAAGTGGAAGAAAAGCTTCAGCTTGTGCACTCCCGTTTTGTCATGGCGAGAGCTGTCATGAGTTCTGAGATTGTTGAGGAAGCGCTGATGTTTCCAAAGGTTGAGGTAAGTCTTAACACCCGCACAAAGAATATCATGAGTGTTGATGTTCCGGTACTTGAGTTTACAGCTGACATAAATACCGATGGAGATATTTACCCTTACGGTTTTGCCAATACTACAGCAGAACTGGACGAAGCAATCTCAACCTTGTCCGAACTTGCACCAAAGCTGTTGAAGCTTGCTGAGATTGAGAAGTCTGCCCAGCTCCTTGCCGATGAAATAGAAAGAACCCGCCGCCGTGTTAATGCTTTGGAATATGTACTGATACCAAACCTTGAGGAAACAATTAAGTATATTGTCATGAAACTTGATGAAAATGAGCGTTCCAACCTTACACGGCTTATGAAGGTTAAAGACATGATGCTGGAGCAGTCGCATGAATACAGTAATAGGAAATAATTGTGCATAGTTATGTGATTATTAAGGGATCAAAGCAGGAAGTGCAGTGAACGGGTGCGTTAAAAGCTTTCTCCTTTGAGGTTTGAAAAGGTTAAACCTTGCAGGGACTGATACACATATCGCATAATGAAATACAGGCGGGTACTGCCATAAAAAGCAGTACCCGCCTTTTAAATTATAAAAGTTTGAAAATTTGGGGATGAACCTGTTAAGCTTCGGTTGAATTGCAATACCCGGCAGCTGCGCGTCCCGCCGCCTCACCCGTCAGTGCGCAGGTTGGTATTACTCTCGCTACTTCCCATCCGTCTCCTTCAGGAGCTGAAATTATCCTTCCTGCTGCAAAAAGATTAGGGAAGTCAGACCTTCGTAAAGCTGAGAGAGGTATTTCGTAGCAACAGCCTTCTTTCCCTTCACGAAAATCGCTGACACATCCAATGGAATCAGGATATTTCTCACCGTCAACTGCGTTGAAATCGGTATCTCCAATTATCTGTCTGATCGTCCTGAGCTGAGGCATTGACGGCAGCGACATTATCTCAAAGGAGAACCTGTTTTTTTCCTTGAGCTTGCCCAAAAGCATCGCCTTACCATGCAAGATATACTCGGTGCGTTCCTCAGCACTTAGGTATGGGCGTTTTTTTATTCCGGCCGGCTGTCCATTCCCGTTCAAATCGCTGCCATATACCATCCACTTACGCAGTAATGACAGATTGCCGGCTTCTTCTGCAGGCGCAATGTCAGTTTTTTCAAAACCATGAATAATATATGTCATATAATTGCTTCCAGCGCGGCATGGGACATTTGCCCTGTACATAATGGACGCATCACCTGTCGCATCCACTACTGCAGTGGCTTTATAAAATTCACGGCCGTTGCAGTTTTCTGTAATAACACCGGTACAGATGTTTCCATCCATCACAGGATAGGTGGCGTAGGTATCAAACAGGATCCTTGCTCCGCTGTTCATGACAAACTCGTCCAAAATCATTGAGAATACCATCGGAGAGAAAGTTGTCGCAAACCTGTTGCTTTTGGGTAAGCTCAGCTTACTGCCTCCCCAGGCAGGCGGAAGCGTATCATAGCAGTATTGAACGCTGATTTTTATAAGTTCCTCGGCAATCCCCCCCGTGATTTGATGGCCTTTTCCGTCGCATAAAGGTTCAAACCAGTTTATAAGGCCGACTGTTGCAAGCCCGCCGAGATTATTTTGTTTTTCGATAAGAAGCGTTTTTTTGCCAAGCCTTGCTGCACTTACGGCAGCGCATACGCCGGCGATGCCGCCGCCGACCACCAGTACATCGAAGCTCTCTTTAAATGTTGGTTTTATCCAATCCATAAGTTAATCCCCTCATTTCCTCCAGTTCTATCCCAAACTATGTTGTATTTCATATTGAAGATATCGGCACAATCAAATGCCGGCCTGAACGCTCCATCGCCATTTGAGGCTTTTTCAATACGTTTTTTGCCATTTCATTACAGTATCAAAATAAGGCAAGCATCAACTGCACTGCAAATTTTATCCCGAACACAATACCGTTATAGCATCAAAAAGGAAGAGAATGATATATCGGTTGTTGAAGTGTTTTTAGAAGTCTGATATTATCGTAATTAACAAATAATAAGTATGCATCGGATGTAAATTGAGTCAAAATAAGGTTTTACATTCCAATGGAGGTTTAGATATGGATACTTTGGTAGAAAGGTTCTTAAAGTATGTTTCTTTTGACACGCAGTCTGACGAAAACTCTGAAACCTGTCCCAGTACCGGAAAACAGTATGAGTTTGGAAAATATCTGGTTGAAGAGCTCCACAAAATTGGACTTAGCGATGCTGAAATCGATCAAAATGGATATGTATATGCCACACTTGAAGGAAACATTGATAAAAAAGTGCCAGTAATAGGGTTTATTGCCCATATGGATACAAGCCCGGACATGACCGGGTCAAGTGTAAAACCACGTATCATTGAAAATTATGACGGTAATGACATAGTGCTCAACAGCGAAAAAAATATAGTCATGCCGGTAAGCACTTTCCCGAACTTGCTCACCGTAAAAGGGCATGATTTAATTGTTACAGATGGAACAACCCTTCTTGGTGCAGATGACAAGGCAGGGATAGCTGAAATAGTAACAGCAGTGGAGTACCTGATAAAACACCCCGAGATTAAGCACGGCACGATAAAAATTGCCTTTACTCCCGATGAAGAAATAGGCAGGGGAGTGGATCTTTTTAACGTGGATAGGTTCGGAGCCGATTTCGCATATACTATTGACGGTGATGTTGAAGGATGCATAGAATATGAAAATTTCAACGCTGCTTCTGCTAAAATCACCATAAACGGTGTCAATGTACATCCTGGAAGTTCAAAAAACAAGATGAAAAATTCTTTATTAATTGCCATGGAACTTAATAACATGCTTCCTCAGGCCGAGACACCTTCACACACCGAAAAATATGAAGGTTTCTTCCATCTTAATAATATGGAAGGTACTGTTGAAAAGACCACATTGAATTATATTATCCGTGATCACGACAAAGTAATGTTTGGAAAAAGAAAAGAGTTAATGGAGAAAATAGCCGAATTTCTAAATTACAAATATGGTGCCGGTACTGTTGTGCTCGAACTGAAGGATCAGTATTACAACATGAGAGAAAAGATAGAGCCGGTTATGCATATTATTGACCTGGCAAAAGAGGCCATGGAGCAGGTGGGAGTAAAACCTTTTGTCAGTCCGATTAGGGGTGGTACAGACGGAGCAAGGCTTTCATACATGGGAATTCCCACACCGAATTTATTTACCGGCGGACAAAACTACCATGGGAAATTTGAATTTGTGTCCATTAATTCTATGCGGAAGGCAGTTGAAGTAATTGTAAAGATAGCGGAAAAAGCAGCGAAATGATATCAGGTAGGCCGTGATAAATTGGAATTTGCAGGTTTATATGGAAAAACTGCCGGAAGATTATTGATGAGGTGATTTCCGGCAGCTTAATATAAAACTTATATTTTACTTATTTGCATCACCCCCGGGGTTGTTTTTAAATGCCTTTTATAATGCGGGCTATTCAAGGTTCAGCCTTCTTTTTACAAGATAACTTGTCAGTAAAAAGTGCCCTGCTGAAAAAACTACGTTTAGAACCGTTAATGCCGCAAATACATATTTAACCTGATGTAAATTGCTCATAGAAGCAAAATCAATTTTGTTTAAAGATATATTTACCGAAAAAACAGTAATCAACATCCAAACAACCTGGGTGATTGCATCAATGGCAAGATACATGACAAAGGAAAGCAACAGTTTATACTTGTTGAATAAATGGCCCAGCGATATAGCAGAATATATTTTTAATATACCTAATACCAGTGACGTGACCGCACCCAGAACAAAAATTACAATTCCCGATACACCAATAAATTCCTTTACCCGGGCAAATGCATAAGGCAGTTCCTGCAAAGCTTCCCTCGGAATAAGAATAAGTATTGAGCAAATTCCCACTATTGAACTTAATAAGCACCACAAAGCCGAAATAACCAGTTTGTTCAGAATATGCTGCCATGCATTAACAGGAAGGGTGAACATGAGGTACCCTTCGTCACCAAGAAGACTTTTATAATACCTTTGTATGACCACAATCAATGTGGCGACAAACAATCCTACAAACAGCATCACGTATATAAACATGAAAAGCGACGACATAATCCCTTTTATTACCGGAACAAAAGAATTGCCGGATAAGGCAGGGTTATTAATTGATGAATCTGTGAATGAAAATTTGTTTTCCATAAAAGGACCATACCATGTAAACTTGTTTATTAATGCAAAAAGCAATACGGATACATATAGTGGCAAAAACCAGCGTGCGGTGGCTTTAACTTCATATTTCATCAATTTTGCTAGCATCTGAATACCTCCCTGAAAAGCGCATCTATTGACTTACCCGATTCATCACGGATTTCATCCACTGTTTTTGAGAGTATAACCTGCCCGTCCTTTAAAAAGATAATATCGTCAAGAATTTTTTCAATATCCGATATTAAGTGGGTGGATATAATAACGGTAGCATTTTCACTGTAGTTTTTAATTATTGTGTCAAGTATATAATCGCGGGCTGCCGGGTCAACCCCGCCAATTGGTTCGTCAAGCAGATACAGCTTTGCTTCCCTGCTCATAACCAGGATAAGCTGTACCTTCTCCTTTGTTCCCTTGGACAATGTCTTTAACCTTGTGTTAGCGTCTATTTTCAGTTTATTAAGCATGTCATAGGCTTTGTCGGTATTAAAATCAGTATAGAAGTCTTTAAAGAAATTGATAAGTTCAGAAACTTTCATCCAGTTGTTCAAATAAGTTTTTTCAGGGAGATAGGAAACAATTTTCTTTGTTTCAATACCTGGTTCAAATCCGCCAATACGTATTCTGCCCTTTGTCGGGGTAAGAAGATCGTTGCAGATTTTGATAAAGGTTGTTTTTCCACTTCCATTTGGCCCCAAAAGACCTACGATTCTGCCTTCGGGTATGTTCAGCGTAACTGAATCAAGTGCTTTTGTTGATCCATAGTATTTTGACAGATTTTCGCATTCAAGAATGTTATTCATTTTCCGCACCCCCTGCCATTTTGGTGATAACCGTTAAAATTTCTTTTTCACTGAATCCAAGCCGTTTCATGTTTTGAAGAAACTCCTGTATAAGGTCATGAGCCAGTCTGTCTTTAACTTTTTGAACCATTTTTATATCCTCCGTTACATATCTGCCGCTTGTGCGATTGGTATAAAGCAGCCCGTTTTCTTCAAGTTTTGCAAGCGCTCTCTGCATTGTATTGGGATTAACCGAAGCTTCCTGCGCAAGATCCCGAACAGATGGAAGTTTAGATCCAAGAGGATAGACCCCTGAACAAATCTTTAATTCGATCTGTTCAATTAACTGTGTATAAATAGGGCGATCAGGCTTTAGGTCCCAGGGCATCATATCACTCCTTTGCATTTATGTAGCACTGTATTATTGTATTACTGTATTAATCTCTTAATACAATAATACAGTATATCCCATTAAATGTCAACAGTAAAAATATTTTTAATTGCCGGTATCTTAATAAAATTGGGTTGCTCATATTACCATTTTGATGCCTTGTACATATGATGAAGTAAGGCAATAAAAAGGTGGGATTTTATGATTTTGGTAAGGAGAAATTTAATTACAGAGGATTGGATATCAACAAGATATGGAGCGGATGAAATCAAATTCCAGATAGCAAACAGGATGCTACAGGTGGGTACAGTTTTTTCATACAGGAATGAACAACTACTTGACTTTGAAATATCTGCCAGAAAAGAGCTGGTTAAAGCATCAGAACGGCTTAATAACAGTTTCTTTTCTTTCAGGCTGTTTAAAGACTCAATTTGCAATAAAAGGTATTGGGACAGAACCGAAGAGGGAGGGTTCAGGCTGAAAAAGGATGTCAGTGCGTATGATGCTGTTCGGGATATCCTGAAAAACAGCAGGATGTACGGAACGGAATGCGCAACGGCTATTGTAATTGTTTTTTACCTTGCCCTGGTTGAAGTATACCCGAGAGAATTGTTCAACAGCATGTTTTCGGATATTTATCTGATGGATTGGAAGTATCTGGACAAAGATTTGGGAGTCCGCAATTATCGCGGAGTAGAAAATGCAATACCCGGAGACTGTTTATATTTTAAAAATCCTGACGTTAACCCCGATACACCCGAATGGCAGGGTGAAAATGTGATCAAGCTGTTGAATGATTACTATTATGGACACGGAATTGGAATTAAGACAGCTGATGGAATTATACGGGAACTTAACAGGAACAGAATAAGTAATTCCCAGAGGTCGGCTTACCTGATGGATCTGATAATTAAACCCGATTTTAAATACCTGGGTGAGCAATTGAACTGATGTTGTTCTTGCACCTAAGGTTTTTAGGATGAATAAAATATAAAAGCCGAATTAATGCTTGCGTACTGATTTGTATGCAGAGTTCAGGCTTGCGGAAAGCAACTGCCAAAAGGAGAAGTTATGAATGCTTGTGATTTTAAAAACAGAAAAGTATCAAAATTTGACTTAACATTTTTTACATATAATGCAACAGTATACGCACTTTCAGACTTTCATATACTACACGTGAGAAAGGAAGTGTGAATATGCAGCCTGTCCGGATTACAGCAGGAGACGGAGCCGGTGAGCTTTTTAATTATTTGCAGAAAGAACTTGTTGAAACCAGTTCCGACCGGGAACTATTTAAAGTGAACCAGGAACAGGAAGACGGGCTTATTGCTGTAGAATGCACAAAAAAAGACAAGCACAGGGAAGGCAAGACTTTTGTTGAGCAATTATCGCAAGTATTGGCGGATTATCTGATAACTGCTTATGATGGCATGTTGCTAAACCGTATAGCCAGAAAAAATTACGGTTATTTAAAACCCGACGAACGTAAAGAGATAATCCTCATTGCACAAAGGAAAATAAAAGAGAGCAACCAGAATCTGATTGATACTGTTATCAGAATCAGAAGAAAAAATCTGGTTTCAAAGAAACTTGCGGATTTTCTGAACCAGAGCAATCATATAATCCTCGAGGGGTTTGTTACGTTCAGAATGCAGGAGTATGTAAAGGAACTCGAGGAGATTATGGATTGGGCGGTAAGGCAATATTTAATCGAAAAAGAGTATCAGGAATTCATTAAACTTCTGACATGCTTTGTGCAGATGCAGAAGCCCAAATTCAGATGTGTCCACATAATAGCAGAGAAAGATTCAAGTTTCTCAATATACGATGAAAATATGGAAAGAATTTCTGATCAGTGGCTGATTGATTTAGCAGGTGATCATGCCGATGGAATAATAAAAGAAGAGGATCTGCTGATTAGTTTCCTCATTTCAGCTGCCCCAAGACAAATTGTTATGCACAATATATCCGAGATAAGCAATAAAGAACTGATAGACACCATAATGCAGGTTTTCTCAGGAAGAGTAACGGCTTTTAATGATTAATACTGGCACTTTTTTCATAAATTTTCATTTTATATTTATCTACAAAGCTTGTACAGCCAGAAAATTTTGTTGTATAATGTATAGGTGAAAATGCACAAAAATGTCTCATTCCCTTTGAATGTTTTGAAGGGAAGAAATGGGGGGATTTTTTTTGTCGGCTAAAATTTTTCAATCCCTTGTATACAGAATAAAGGAAATTCTGGATTGTGATGTTGATATTACCGATTCCAGTGGTATTATTTTTGCCAGTACCAGGCGGAACGTTTTAGGCGATTATAATGAGGAAGTCATGAATTTTATTGAGTCGAATGAAGACTATACCGAGAACGAGAATGCTGCATTTATGAAAGTTGGGAACAGGGGCAACCTGGATTTTATTGCAGTGGTGTACGGCAATATAGAGCAACGGAAAAAAGCATTGGAGCTGGTCTGCTTATCCATTGAGAATGCCAGGTTATATTATGAAGAAAAGTTTGATAAAAACAACTTTATCAAAAATGTTGTACTTGGGAACATATTACCTGGGGATATTTCACTCAGGGCAAAAGAATTAAGAGTGAAAGATGATGTACGAAGAATAATATATTCCATTCACACTGAAAAGTCCAGGGATATTCACGCATACAATATTATTCAAAGCCTTTTCCCGAATGATACGAAGGATTTTGTCGTTCTTCTGGATGATCAGAATACCGTTTTGGTTAAGGAACTGAAGGATAAGGAACAGGAGGACGATATTTACCGTAAGGCAAGAATAATTATTGATACATTAAACACCGAGCTTATGGTAAAAGCATCGGTGGGAATAGGTTCCGAGGTTACCAGGCTGCGCGATATTTCACGTTCCTATAAAGACGCTCAGACTGCGCTTGCTATTGGAAAGATTTTTGAAACAGACAAGGATATAATAGATTACAATCATTTAGGGATAGGCCGCCTGATATACCAACTTCCTACTACTTTGTGCAAACTCTTTCTGAACGAAGTTTTCAAAGACAATGTTTATGATCATATAGATCAGGAAACAATGATTACCATAAAGAAGTTTTTTGAAAACAGCCTGAATGTCAGTGAAACTTCAAGACAGCTGTTCGTACATAGGAATACGCTTGTTTACAGGCTGGACAAGATTCAAAAGCTTACGGGAATGGATTTGCGCAATTTTGAAGATGCCATGCTGTTCAAGGTGGCAATGATGGTTAAGCGTTATCTCGATGAAACTAATAAAAACCAGTAAGTAATTTTTTTAACTTATTTTAAGGACATGCTGTTATAATATAGTTTATATTAAATAATGACGAAGGATGAAAAGTATTGATAGAATTCAGGAATGTCACAAAGCTTTATCCAAATGGTTGCATTGGATTGCAAAATGCAACATTTAAGATAGAAAAAGGTGAATTTGTTTTTATTGTAGGTCCAAGCGGGTCAGGCAAATCCACCTTGCTGAAACTGATGCTTCGCGAGGAAGTTCCTACAGAGGGCGAAGTCTATGTAAATGAGTTCAGCATACATGACATGCCGAGGAGGGAAGTGCCATACCTGAGAAGGGGGTTGGGCATTGTCTTTCAGGATTTCAGACTGCTGCCCAACAAGACGGTTTATGAAAACGTTGCATTTGCAATGCAAATTGTGGAAGCACAACCCAAGGATATTCGCAGGCAGGTTCCTGTTGCTCTTGCATTGGTGGGCTTAAGTAAAAAAGCCAAAGTATATCCTAACCAGCTTTCGGGAGGGGAACAGCAGAGAGTGGCACTGGCAAGAGCTATCGTAAATAATCCGTCTGTTTTGCTTGCCGATGAGCCGACAGGTAATTTGGATCCGGAAACAAGCTGGGAAATCATGAATTTATTGGATGAAATCAATCAAAGAGGGACTACTGTAGTTGTGGCGACTCATGAAAAGAGCATCGTGGACCAGATGAAGAAAAGGGTATTTAACATTGAGCGCGGAATAATTGTTCGGGACGTACAGGAAGGGAATTATTCAAATGAAGATTAGAACAATGAAATACATGGTAAAGGAAGGGTTCATCAATACACAGAGAAACTTATTGATGTCGCTAGCATCTGTGTCTATGGTGATTGCTTCACTTTTGATATTCGGACTATTCTTAATGCTTATCATAAATTTTTCTTACAACCTGAACAGACTGAAAGCACAAATGGAGATTGTGGTCTTTCTTGAACCCGATGTTACCCAATTGGAAGCTGACAGCATAGAATTAAAAATTAAAAATGACGAACGGGTTCTTGCCTATGTAAAGAAAACAAAAGAGCAGGCATATGCAGAATTATTACAGATATATCTTGAAGATGCTGAAATTCTTGAGGGCCTTTCCCCTGACTTCTTAAGCCCGTCATTCACGGTACACCTTAAGAATGTTGACGACAGCGCTGCCTTTACAGAGGAAATAAGTAAGCTTCAGGGTGTTGAGGATGTGAGTTATCCATATGAATCGCTTAAAAAGCTAAGTACCGTGCTGAACTGGATTAATGCAGGAAGTATGGTTGTTCTTACCCTGCTCCTGGTTATTTCGGTATCCATCATAGCAAATACCATAAAGCTTACTGTTTACGCCAGACGGAGAGAAATTGAGATAATGAAATATGTCGGCGCAAGCGATTGGTTTATACGCTGGCCGTTTATCATAGAAGGGGCAATTATTGGTTTTGCAGGAGCACTTACTTCGTTCATCCTGACAAGCTACCTTTATAATTCGCTGGAGTCCTACGTGAATTCCCATACATTGGAATATGGCATCAGTGATTTGATCAAGCTGGTTCCGCTTGGCAATGTCAGCGGACAGATTTTTATAATCTACGCAATAATAGGTATGGTTATGGGAAGCGTGGGAAGCGTAATTTCTGTAAGAAAACACTTGAATGTTTAGTGCCTGTTTATGTATAATTAGTTATATCAGGGATATTTCCTGCAACAGGAAAAAGATAAACAGGTAAATAAACAACGGATAATAGTAACATGTGCTGGAGGACAATAATGATGCATAAAACGCATAAGAAACTTTCAACGGGGATAAAACGCACCGGTTATATATTTATTGTGTTCTTATTAATATCTATAATGGCTTTTGACGCCTATGCCGGCAATGACATCTCCACATACCAGCAGAAATTAAAGCAAACTCAGTCTGAAAAATCAAATCTGCAAAATAAGATAAAAAAGATCAGCGAAGATTTAAACTGGAGAAAATATAAACGTGAGCAGATTGTTAAAGAACTTGAAGAAATGGGCCTTAAAAAAGCAGAAATCGAACAGCAGATTGAACTTCTTGAATCTGCGATAGATACCCTTACCGAAGCAATTGCTTTAGCAGAGGAAGAATACGCACAACAGGAAGAGCTGCTGAAAAGGCGCCTTAATGTAATGTATAAATCTACCAGCACCGTATGGAAACTTGACGAGTTGTTAAAAAGCAGCGACTGGAATGAACTGTTTACAAGGGTAAGACTGATGAACAAGCTTGGCGAATACGACAGGATGCTTTTGAACAACTTAAAGAAGAAAAAACAGGAAATTGAAGAATTAAAAGAGCAGAGACAGTATGAAATAGACAACTGTGTGGAACAGGCCAAGCTTTATGCTCAGCAGATACAGGAACTTGAGGTGTCAAGATCTTCATTGGAAGCTGCAATTAAAAAAGATGAACAGAGCAAAGAAGAATATGAAAGACAGCAGAATATATTGGAGAAAGAATCGAAAGAGCTGGAACAGTTGATTAAGAACCTGGAAAGCCAAAGCAATCTGAAGTATGGCGGCAAAATGGTCTGGCCCATGCCTACAAATAAAACCATATCATCCCCATATGGTAACAGGCTTCATCCGATATACAAAGTCTGGAAAATGCATACAGGGGTAGACATTGGTTCAAAAATGAATGAGGCTATTGTTGCGGCTGCCGATGGGGTTGTTATTTTTGCAGGAACACGCAACGGATACGGAAATTGTATAATTATTGACCACGGAAGCGGAATTACAACTTTGTATGCCCATATTAACAATCGCGGTATCCTGGTTCAGACGGGACAAAGCGTAAAAGCAGGCCAGCAAATAGCAAAAGCAGGACAGACCGGAGTAGCTACAGGTCCTCACCTGCATTTTGAAGTAAGAAAGAACGGAGCCACTCAAAATCCTTTGAATTATGTCAGTCCGTAGATATTTACATTATTCGTTAATACTTAAACAGAGCTGAGAAAAATCCCGGGGAACCGGGTATTTTCTTTTAAACAGCATAAAATTGTCTTATAGATGAGACATTTTAAATTACCAGGCAAATATATATTTATATGTAGAATATATTGCATAATGTAAAATTGATATAAATAACTTATAAATTAAGTATAGGAAGTGTTAAAATGAAAAGAAACTGGTTGCTTGCCCTTATATGCTTTTTTGTTGCCATTACATTTTTTGCTGCGGGTTTTTTCACAAATAACCTGATTGATGCGCTGAATCCTAAATATGAAATACTGTTCAGCCAGAATGTGTCACGTGAAAACATCATAAATTTTAACCGGGTAAAATCCATTCTGCTAAACAGTTATTATCAGGAAATAGATGAAAACGTACTCCTTGAAGGTGCCATAAAAGGGATGGTTGAAGCGGTAGGAGATCCATACACCGTATATTATACACCGGACATGATGGAAAGTTTTATGGAGAAACAGAGCGGAAGCTATGTAGGCATAGGGGTTACCGTCTTTATGGATGATGACGGATTGGCTACCGTTGCTGACATATTTGATGATTCACCCGCAAAAGATTCCGGAATTCGCAGTGGTGATAAGATAGTTATGGTTAATGGGGAGGATGTTACTTCAATAACCGATTTGGATCTGATTGTACAGAGGATAAGAGGACTGCCAAATACAGATGTTAAACTTACCGTATACAGGCCTGAAATAAATAACTACGTGGAACTTTCAATGGTTCGTAGGGTAATTAACCTGGTGTACATTAAAAGCAGGATGATTAATGATAACATAGGTTACATCCAGTTGAAACTGTTTGACGAAGACATTACACAAGACTTTGTAACTCACGTTAACAAGCTTATTTCCCAGGGGGCAAAAGGCTTGATTTTAGATTTGAGAAACAATCCGGGCGGTGATTACAGCCAGGTGGTTCGTATGGCCGATATCATTGTTCCTGAAGGACTGATAGTATATACTGAAGACAGAAACGGAAACCGTGATGAGGAAAAGTCAGGAGCCAGTGAGCTTAACATGCCGCTGACCGTATTGATTAATGAATACAGTGCCAGCGCTTCCGAAATTCTTTCTGCAGCTATAAAAGATTATGGCAAAGGTACTCTAATCGGTAAAACCACTTTTGGCAAGGGCCTTGTTCAGACAATAATACCGCTCGAAGGAGATGCAGGATTGAAATTTACCTCATCGAGGTATTTTACACCTTCGGGTATCTGCATACACGGGGTGGGAGTTACTCCCGATATTGAGATAGATAATGATGAAAAGTATAAGTATTATAGCATTGACGATATTCCTGAGGGAGAAGACAAGCAATTACTAAGGGCAATCGATGAAATAAGCAGGTTAATTTCAGAGAGGGAGTCTCAAAAATAGTAAGGGCAGGTCCTGAAAAAACAGGACCTGTTTTAAGTTTATTGTATACATGCCTCTCGTGAGGGGTATAATACTCTACGAGGTGGTTATATATGGCATCAAAGAAAAATGAAAAATTGAAGCTGGAAATAGCAAAAGAACTGGGGCTTTTGGAAAAAGTGCAAAAAGAAGGCTGGAAAAGCTTAAGTTCGAAAGAAACAGGCAGGATAGGCGGTTTACTGTCAAAAAGGAAAAAATTCGGATAATTATGTTTTAAAAATTTTTGCAGAATTTACTTACTGTAAAGCGTGGGGGTTAAAATGTACAGCGATTTTGCCTATGTTTATGATCGCTTGATGAGGGATATAGATTATTCGAAACTGGCTGATTATATTGAGGTATTGTTGTCAGATTACGGGAGAATTAAGCCAAAGCTTATGCTGGACCTGGCATGTGGTACCGGCAGCCTGACACTGGAATTTGCAAAACGGGGCTATGACATGATAGGAATTGATGTATCCCCGGATATGCTGAACTGTGCTTTAGAAAAGTCCATGGAACTTAAGGTGTCCCCTTTGTGGGTTTGCCAGGACATGAGAAATTTTGAGCTGTACGGGACTGTTGATGCTGTTATTTGCACATTGGACAGCCTGAATTATATTACCGATTTCAGCGATTTGAAATCCATTTTCAGACTTGTAAAAAACTACCTGAACCCAGGCGGTCTTTTTATTTTCGATTTAAATACCCCATACAAGTTTGAAAATATACTTGGAAATAACTTTTTTTACGAGATCGGGGAGGATATCGCATATATCTGGCAGAATACGTATAATCCGGATACAAGGATTTGCACCTTTGATTTAACTTTTTTTGTCAGGGAAAAAGGCCGGCTGTACGAAAGAATAGAAGAAGAGCAACAGCAAAAGGCCTGGAGTTTTGATGAAGTAAAAGCAGCACTTGATGAATCGGATTTAAAGCTGGTGAAAATATTTGAAGAGTATACTCAGAACCCGCCCTCTGAAAAATCACAGCGCTGCTTTTTTATTGCAGGGTTGCAGGATTAAAGTATGGATTACCTGCTGTTTATAATGGGTACCATTCTTCTTCTTAGTACAACAGATACCGAAGCCACGATTGAATATAATATCAGGTCTTTCATAAAGTAAAGAGACATGCTTGTAACAAGAGCCCAAAATCCAATTGGGCTTTTGTTGTAAAAATTATATATCAGGTACATATGAAGTATTCCGATTACGTATTGGACGAAAAGGCCCAGGTAAGATGCCAAGAAAGCTTTTATATGTGTAAAGGATCCGTTTGACTCCGCAAACTTCCCGATTATAAACGCTGTAGCAACAAATCCTACCAAAAAGCCAAAGGTTGGCTGGAATATGTATTGAGGACCGGATGGCAAAGTGAATACTGGCAATCCGACAAGCCCCATAATGATATAAAGAGCCACCGCACCTGACCCACGCTTTGAGCCTAACAGGAGCCCGGCTAAAGCGCAAAAAACACCCTGCAAAGTGAACGGTACGGGGAAAAAGGGATTAGGAATTTTTATGAATGCTCCAACAATAATCAGTGCAGTAAAAAGAGCAATAAGGATCATATTTTTGATATTTGAATTATGTACCATCATTCTTCACCCCAGATTCAATATAAAAATTACACATATTAACATCCGGATGTTTTATATGATGATACAATAAACAACCCAAAATGTCAACCTAAAAAAATATAAGGTTAACATTTTGGGCTAAAAATGCGCTCAGAAAAAATTATATGTTATCCCTCAGAAACCTTTTTACAAGTCTGATATCATCACCGAAGAGGTAAAGGATATCATATTCACCAAGTATGCGCGATTCCACACGTTCAGAATACATTTTGTGCAGGTCCTTGGGTTCAAGGTTTGTAGCCAGGATTGTTTTGCATGGTGTTGTAACATTCCTTGCACTTCTGTAATCCAAAAGGGTTAGTAATTCGGTGTATTTAGCGGCACTGGGGGATTCGGTACCCAAATCATCAATTATAAGAAGCTCGGTATTAAGTATATCCTGGTAGGTGCTGTCCTGTTCACTGTCGTCAAATTGGTATTTGCTCCTGTAGATGATATCAAACATGGCAGGAGCAGGCAAGTACAGGACGGTATGCCCTTTTTTCAGGATTTCCAGTGCTATACATTTGGATAAAAATGTTTTGCCCACCCCTGTAGGTCCTGTAAAGTAAAGATTGGGGTATCTCGTATCTTCGAAGTTGTTGACGAAATCCAGGCACTTTTGCTTTACCCTTAGTGCCTGAGCCCTTGGTGTAATATTATAATTAGAACCGTCCGGAATCGAATCCCTGTAGTAGTGTTCGTTAAAGAATTCAAATCCTGTCTGGCCGTCACTGTTTAAATTTGAAACATCGTAAAACTTTTCAATAAGAAGCTGGCGGTAACAATGGCAGGGCGTTGTACTTGGTTTTCCTTCCTTGTCGAGTACAAACCCCGTATCGTTACAGTTTTTGCATGTATAATCAACTTCAAGATAGTTGGCAGGAAAACCGTTATCAGTGAGTAGCTTTTTCTTTTGTTCAATAAGCTGATTTATTTTTTTTTCAAAAAATCCGGCACTGTCGGGTGTTAATTGCTGTTTTATGGCTTCACGGGTAAAGGACAGGCCAAGCTCGGTTATCCGTTGATCAAGTATTTTAATTTCGGGTATTTTCCGGTATATTTCTTCTTTTCTTTGATCACGGGCAGTTATTGCATTTTCCCTGCGCTTATGAAATTCTCTTTTTAATTCCTGCCAGTTTGTATTCATAAACCCCTCCTGCTTGAATTAACATTGCTAAATTGGCACAACAACTTATTTAAAAGATGAATTTTTAAGTTTTTCATAAAAATCATTATCGTATTCCCTTTGATTGAAATTGCTTTTTTGCGGTACTTTTGCCGCAGCAACTTCCTTCCTCGCCGTTGTTTCCTTCCTGGATAAATAAGCAATTACATCTTCTTTTGTTTTAAGGCCTGCATCGTGCCAGTCGGTCAATATTTTGTGTATGTACCTGAAATTCAGGTCGGACTTTCCTGATGTTTTTTTCAGGGCCAATTCAATAATATCCATTCCATAGCCATACTGGTTTGCCCATATATCAACAAATTCCTCTTCAAAAACCGTAAGGCTCCTGTTAAAACGCAATACCTTTGCTATCTGATAACTTAAATCCTTGGTCCGCTGGAAAACCTCCATGTATTTTTCCAGTTCTATATGGGATGTAATATTCCGTTTAGCCCAGTTGGCAGCAACCTGCCCTATGTATTTCCTGTTCATTGCGTTCTTGTTATAGCAATACTGGAACAACGAAATCATAACATCTTCATCAAAATTGTACTGGCTGAACAGGTGGTCAATGAAAGTATACCAGCTGCTGGGCATACTGCCTTGAAAGAACATCTGGTTCATTGATTGTATGCATTGGCTTCTGCGCTGGTTAAACTGAGTGTTGGATAATGCTTCCTCAGGTGTTGATTCTTCTTTTTTGCGATATAAGCGGCTTAACAGCTTGTCCTTTACATTGGTAAATGTTATACCGGTATGGGTACGGACAAGCAGTTCCTCATTTTCGAGAAGCACAAGCGCCGCATTCAGAGAATCCCTTGACATACCAAGCCTTTTAGAAAAATCATCCAGGCTTATGCTTTTATTATATTTACATAAATATAGCCCATATATGTAAACCTTCACACAATCTGACGGAAGTGACGGCATTATATCGTTAATAAATACATCGGGAACGAGTGTGTCCGAAAACAGCATATCTGTGGAAAGTTGAAACTCCATGGCTATTCTCCGTTCAATTTTAAGAATAATTTACATTCATCAAATGCCATACTCTCCTGCATAAAAAAGCAAGGGATAAATCAAAATCAATCCGAGTTTATTATATCATGAATTCAAGAAAATAATAAGATTTTCTCTCAGCCCTGCCGGGGGCAGCCATCTGCTGTATAAATTATGATATAATGTTCATGGGTACCAGTTTGAAATCCATAATCCGGATAAACCGGCTAGGTTATTATATCATAAAATGCAAATACACGGATAATTCATTTTTATATATTATAGAACATGCAGGCCGACTATGCAAAACAATCATCTTAATCAGGCAGAACCATATTCATCCCGGCAATTATGATTAAGCCGGAAAAGATATTTAAAAGACCGCTCATGGCGCGGTCTTTATCTGGAATTTTGAATTATTTTCTTTACCACCGTTTCGTTTGCCAGCATATCCCATATTTCCGGGTCTTCCATCCCAAGCCTCCACAGCGCAACTCCGTTAATGCCCATATTCCATGCCGTTCTTACCTTGACGCGGATGCTGTCGGCATTTTCAAACCATACCTGATGCTGCTGGCCTTGAGCATCAGTATAAGCAAACCACGGTGTTTGCTGGCGCATGTCAAACTGAATGGTGGCACCATACTGGTTGGCAAGCTGCATTGCCCTGTCAAAAGATACATAGGAGCTTCTGTTTGTTGTCAGATTGAAATCAAAACCAAATACCGAAACGGCTGCTGCAATTTTATACCAGGGCATTTTGGTTTTTGTATAGTCTAATACTCTTCTCATCCACGGTATAGAAACAGGAGGACCGGGGGGGCTTCCGGGCCAGCCATATTCGTTATACAGCATAACAATAAATTCATCCACCGCACTTCCTATAGTTGCATAATCGAACGGGTCGGAGAACGGATTGAAGGGTTCATCGCTTATCCTTGAAGGAACCGACGCCGACAAAAAATAACCCCTTGGCCTGAACGCTTCGGCAATATCAACATAAAGCTGGGCAAGATTTACGCTGTCTTCGGTATAGGCATCTTCGATATCAATATTTATACCGTCAAAATTATTCTGTTCAACCAGCTGGACCAGGTTTTGCGCAAATGCCCGGCGGTTCTGGGGTGAAGAAACCAACTGCCTTACCAGATCTTTTGCCAGAGCTGTTCCGCCAGGGCGGTAAAGAAGATTGTGGACAACGGGAACAACCTTTATATTGTTCC
>DATCKN010000026.1:0-18774 GCA_036562185.1 Thermoclostridium sp. | reverse complement strand
TCTCTATTTCCTGCATATTCTCGAGGGAATATTCAGCCATTTTCAAGCCTTTGGATGCAAATTCAGGATTGCTTTTAACCACAAGCCCGTGGGCCGAGCCCGAAGGATACATGCCTTCGTCATACAGCACGACTCTCATTCCCAGTGAAGCCGCCTCGGTTACCGCAAATTTAACCAGCTTCATGAACTTATCTGAAAGATATTCTATATCCTCAGGTATCCCTATCCTGGGATGTATTACAAACCCCATTACTCCCTTTTCTTTAAAGTCGCGGATTTGCCTTTTTATCTCCTCTTCGTTCAACGGGGCATTCCAGAACCAAAAGGGAATGGGAGTAAATTCATCATCGGGATGCAAAAATTTTTCCTTAAGAACATATGCCATAGCAATATCTACCTTATATCAATATTTTTTATCCTTACATCATTCATTAAAAATCATCATAACATTGATATTCATCTGTAAATAACCAATTCCTCAAGCGCTTTCCTTCTTCTCGGAAGCTGTTCCCCTTTCGGGTATCCCAGCGGGGTTAACACGATTGGCTCCAGATCTTTATCAAGATTCAATACCTCCGCACACGCCTTAGGATCAAATGCTCCAATCCAGCATGTGCCAAGGCCTAATGCCGTTGCAGCAAGTATTATATGATCCATTACGATGGTCGCATCGACATCTGCAAAACTTTTTTGGTCGCTTCTTACCCAGCCTTTGCCTTTTATTGCACATACTGCAATTATATAAGGTGCTTCGGCGAACCAGCCTCTTGGATATATTCTGCTTATTTCTTCCTTACGCCCCTCTGTTTTTGCCACTACAACCCTGAAAGCCTGCAAATTGCAAGCCGTTGGTGCAAGCCTTGCAGCTTCAAGGATTTTCTGAATTTTATCCTGCTCTATATCATCCGGAAGATATGATCTGACACTGTACCTTTTGTTTATTACTTCAAAAAACTCCATATGAAAACCTCCTTCTGGAATTATCTGTATGCAATATCAGGATAAATTAAATTTCCTCTTTGAATATATTTCATATACCCAAAAATGTCAATTTATATCCCTGGTACATTAGCGGGAAGCTACTGTACGGTTTAACAACAGGGAAATTAACTGAATTGTGAAACGGTTCGGGCAAACAATCGGTTCATTTATCCTTTATGCATGGTTTTCACATGCCTGGCCAGGCGTAGCATAGTTGCCGGATGACGATGCGAACCCGCTCTTTTGTCACTGTAATATTATGATTTTTCGAGATCGGTAGTGGAAGATCTTTTTATAACATGCTATAATTCTTATCAAAACGTAATAATTTTCATCTGCAATTATTTGCAGTACATATTGCAGGTTTATTTCTTGTTTACCGGCTGATTATCAATCATATAAATAACCAGAATGGTTTCAGGGAGTTGAAAGTGTTGTGCGGTGGAAAAAACTCTCCTTTTTCATTGGAACAGCAATCGCCATAACCGTTATTTCTGCAAATACATTTTCAAACCAGGTTTCGGGCCAGGTACAGCCAATAACCGAAGTTGAAGAAAAGCTCCAGGATATTTCAGAGATTGAAAAGGCTGTGCTTGAAAGCCTGTTTTCCCTTTCTCAGGAAATCGAAGAAGCTGAAAGGCAGAAAGAAAAAATAACCGCTGAAATAGAACTGCTAAAAAAAGACTCTGAAAATCTTTTAAAGGAAATTGAGGAAAAGCAAAACATATACAACAAGCAGCTTGATACTCTCAAAAAAGTCCTTGTAAGCTATCAGCGAAGAGGGCCTGCTTCTTTCCTGGAAACAATCCTCAAGTCCGAGAATTTGTCTGAATTTGTCCAAAGCCTGAATGTTATCCGTCAAATCAGCCGGAATACCGACGAACTGTTAGATGAAGTTGAAAACCGTAAGAATGAACTGGTTCTGGAAAATGAAAAATTAAGGGTAAAAGAACAGGAACTTGAAAACTATATGGCTAAGCTTCAGGATACGCTCAGTGAGATGTATGGGCTGAAGGATGAGCAGGAAGCAATACTAAATTCGCTGGGTGAAGCCCGGGATATGTATCAGGATGAATTACAGCATTTGCAGGAGCTTTGGGATGAGATAAAGGCCCTGTTTTCCGAAATCCTGGTCCACTTCACTAAAATTGTGGAACGGGGAGAATTTTCCATAGAAGACCTGAACCTGAAAGTAAGTTTTCCGAAAATATCAGGTACAATATACGATCAAACATTGAATGAGATCTTAAAGAATCAGCCCGAACTGCCCAAAATGGTGTTTAAATTCACACCCGGCGGGGTTTGGGTCAGCGTTCCCGAAAAGCAATTATCTCTGCGTGGGGTTTTTACAATTGAAAATAAAACTGTCCTGAAATTCGAAGTGGAAGAAGGTACTTTTTATGGAATGCCACTTACCGAGGCTTCCATTGCAGAATTATTCAAAAACGGCCCCATAGTTATTAATTTTGAAGAGATATTGGGAAGTGTGTCATTGGAATCCGTTGAGGTGTTTGAAGGTTACCTGGAATTTGTAATTATGCCCAATTTTTGATAATATACGGGGGATGACAACATGATTAAAGCAAATAATGTCTCTTTGAAGTATGCTGATGGTACTGTTGCGCTTCACAATGTCAATTTAAACATAAAGCCCGGCGAATTTGTTTACATTGTTGGGCCGAGCGGTTCGGGGAAAACCAGCCTTCTTAAGCTGTTAATGGGCATTGAGTTCGCTTCTTCCGGCTCTCTTTATGTTTTGGATCAGTTTATGGTGAAGAATGAAGCAAGGAATATACGAAAGCTCAGAAGAAAAATAGGGCCGGTATTTCAGGAGTTCAGGCTTATACAGGGCAGGACCGCTCTCGAGAATGTTCTGATGGGTATGCGTTTTTTGGATATTCCAAACCGCCAAATGATTGATAATGCCAACAATGCTTTAAAAAAAGTGGGTCTTGAACATAAAGCTTCGGTAATGGTAGAAAAACTGTCTTACGGAGAGGCACAGCGAGTTGCAATAGCAAGGGCAGTGGCAAGAAAACCCGCGTTAATCCTGGCCGATGAACCAACAGGCAACCTGGATTTTGATAATGCAATAAACATAATGAATCTTTTATATAACTTCAAGGATGAAAATACAACTGTATTGGTCACAACCCACGCAACACATTTGATTGACAATTACAGGGACGCTTCGATTATTCACGTTGAAAGCGGAAAAATTCATGTTGAACACCGGGGTGAGCAAAAATGAAGAATGCGGTTTATTTCATAAAGGAATCGGTGAGGATATTTCGCAGTAACAAGCTTTCAAATATATTCTCATTTTTCGGAACTTTCCTTATTTTGTTCCTGCTGGCTCTGGTCGTAGGTATCTGGAGTATAAGCAGCCAGCTGACGGCACTTCTTAAGGAAGAGGCTGAAATAAGCGCTTATTTTAAGCAGGATATTCAAAATACCGAAGAACTTCTTCATATGATAGAGCAAATCGACGGGGTACGTAATGTACGGCTGGTAGATAAGGAAGAAGCCCGCAGCCGCATGGAAAAAATCCTGGGAGAAGAATCGGGTATACTGGATTTGTTTGATGAAAACCCGTTTGAAGCATACTTTGAAGTAAAAATCAATCTCGAAAAAACTGATTCTGTTTTTACTCAAATATCCGGTTTAAATGGAATAGATTATGTCAGGGAAAACCGGGAAGTGCTTGAACAGATTGAAGGAGTATCGAAAGCTCTTGAAGCGCTCGGTTATCTTGTTATTGCGGCCGTAAGCATAACCACATTGGTTATTATATCGCACATGATAAGGCAGGGCATATACCAGAACCGCGAGCAAATAAAAACGTTCATGCTGTTGGGTGCACCCGATAATTTTATTAACTTTCCCTACATCCTGCTTGGCTTTTTATTGACTTTCGGTGGTGGGATTGCAGCAACAGTTTTAATAAACATATTAATTAACCAGGGTTACAGCAGGCTGGCCAGTACCCTTCCCTTCATACCGTTGCCTCCAAAAAGCCGGCTTTCTTTGGGACTTACCGTATTCCTGCTGTCGGCAAGCGCTGCCCTTGGTATACTTGGAAGTTTATTCGGGGTTTCCACATCTAAAAAGAATAATTAACATGTTATTAACATGCTTAGTGCCGGATTACCGTACATAAGTATTATATGGTTTATCGGGCATGCTTCGGTAGCTCCGGCTTTTTTTATCCCTGTTCTGGAAACATGCCCTACGATTTGTAATATACCGAATACCCCATTTGCTTTAAAATTTGGTAACTCTTCGTCTGGCTTTCCCTGTCATAGAATCTTATTTCCATGGCGCCGCCTTCCATTTCACGGCTGTTATTGATGCCTATGTTTTTTATATTAATCCCGTGTTTACCCAATTCTCCTGCTACCGTAGCAATAACACCGGGTTTGTCTTCCACATCAACTGTAATATCATAGGTTTTAAGCAAAGCTCCCACTCTTTTGTCAGAGAAAGAATCCCTGTATTCCTTTGCGCTTTGGAAGAACTGCCTTAACCTTTTTTCATCGCCGCCATTCAACGCGCTCACAAAAGAGCTGATATTTTTCCCCAGTTCATCAAGTATTCTGATGATATTATCCCTGTTTGTAAGGCAAATACTTTCCCACACTGAAGGTTCCGATGAAGCAATCCTTGTGATATCCCTGAACCCGCCGGCAGCCAGCGTATGCATCAATTTACTGCCAGTGTCAAGCTCTTTTACCGTATTAACCAGAGCACTGGCAATTACATGCGGAACATGGCTTATTGCTGCAGTCGCATAATCATGATTTGCAGGATCAATCACAATGGGCAAAGCTCCCAGGGATTTAAGAAACTCTGTAAGTTTATTTACGTAAACCTCCTCTGTTCCGTCCATCGGAGTCAACACATAATATGCATTCTCAAACAGTGTATGGCGTGAGGCCTTATACCCGGATGCTTCCGACCCTGCCATCGGATGGCCGCCGATAAACCTGCATGAAAGACTTAAACTCCGGACAGCATTCATGACATCAGCTTTAGTACTGCCCACATCTGTCAGTATACAGTCGCTGCCGACAATACCATTCAGTTGCTTCACCATTTCGGGTATCTTCTTTACAGGCACACAGACAAATACAATCTCACAGTCACAGAATGTATTATCTATGCCGAAAGCAGCCTCATGTATTGTGCCTTCCTTTAATGCCAGATCCAATGTATCTGTATCCTGATCATATGCAACAACGGTACCACACAATCCTTTTCTTTTTACTGCCTTCACAAGCGAGCCGCCAATAATTCCAAGACCTATAACACCTATTTTTTTGACTAAGTTCCCCATATTACAAAATGAATTCTCCTTCGTGCAGTTCTTTTAATTAATTTATTGACACATACTCTTAAGAGATATGCCTTTTCCTTGTTGAATGCAATAATTTTTCCTATATTACAGCCTCAATTAACAAGGTATACGCGGCATAAATACGGCCTTATAATCTAATCCCGGTCAACTCGCCATCATCCAGTGCCAAATCGCATTTTAAATGGCTAATAAAGCTTTCGACAAGTTCCTTCTTCTTCTCCCAAAGGGCCCGGGCTTTTGGCGTGATCATCGGATTAAGTTCCATCGACTGGTACGAATAATCCAAAAGATGATTATAAGTCTTTTCGAAGGATTGAATTTCTTCATTTCCTTCGCTCATGCAATCCCAAACTATGGACAACGCACCCGTTTCATCCAGCAGATCGGCTTCCATTAACAGTATTAATTCTTTAGGTACATCCCTGTCAGTCATTAATTCTTTCCTGGAATGGTTTTTTACAAGGTAAACAACCAAATCAATAAATTTGGCATCAAAATTATTCTCTTTTAAATACTTTTCGCAGATAACAGCACCATTTTCAGCATGACTTAAGCCGTTATAGGGCACAGAGTACCCCACATCATGGAAGATTGCCGCTGTCAAAACCGCATCCCTGTCAATATCCGGTTCTTCATATGTAATCCGCTCTGCCCATTTGAACACCCGCTTAATATGCTCTGAACGCTTTCGAAAAGGAAAATCCCCGATGCCTGCTTCATCCCCGTAACTTAAAAGCAAATCCTTTACATATTGAAACATTCGCTGGTACATCTTTTTCACTCCCTTGTGCATGCGAACCTGTAATAAAAAGAATTACCGGAATTTATCAGGGAACATGTTTTAATTATCCATTATATAACATAATATTCCAACAAACAATAGCTGCAAAGTAAAAACCGTACTGTCATCATTTTCAATCCCCATTGCTCATTGCTTTTTTAATCAGTTTGTTCCCGTAAGCGTTTAATTTTTCGCAGGGCTTATATTTTGTCCTGTAACACTTATCATTTATGAAAATAAACGGATTATAGGTCCCTGCTTCCAAAACCGTACCGTCAGTGAAAAACAAAGTATAGCGTACAAGTTGCCCGACATATTCTCTGCCCGAATTGTCTTCCCGGTACACTACAACATCATTCAGCATCTCTGCTATTTCTTCTATTTGCTTTTTGTCCTTAACATCAACAGTAATTCCGGGTGGAACGGCAAATAAGCTTATGCTTTGAACCTGTTCATGCTTTAACTCTCTAAACGGTCTTTTTCCTGCCATCGCAGTGAAAAGAAGTATTCCCGACGCTATGCCAAGCACAATAAGAATTATACCCGAAAGTTCTTTTTTGCCCATAAAATATCACCTCTCATTACATTTGATAATTTATTCTGGAAAAAGTTCCTGTAACTGAACATAAGAAAGTCACATATTGAAAAAAATTACATAATATGCTCTTGAGTCCTTTACAAAAGTTTTTCATTAATATTATTCCGGACGTTGGCATTTTGCTGCGGGGTAAGGCTTCGTAAAAAGGTAAGGAATAAATAACACGGACTGTCTGCATCAAGGTTGACAATATTTTGATTTATATGTAGAATTACTTTTGACTTTGGGTTTATCCTATGAAACTCTCTCGTTTAGTTTCTTTGGCCACGGTAAATTAAATATTCACTTGAGACCATGTAAATTAAATAGAAGGGAGAAGTGAGATGGAGAATAAACTCAGGCTATATGGTTTCAATAATCTGACAAAGTCTTTATGCTTCAATATCTTTGACGTTTGCTACACATTATCTGAACAGGACCGGAAGGAATACATAGAGTATATTGATGATCAATACAATTCCGAAAGGCTTACAAACATACTGCTGCATGTCTCCGATATAATTGGTGCAAAAGTTCTGCACATTTCCAAACAGGATTATGACCCGCAGGGAGCAAGTGCAACCATTCTGATTGCAGAAAATACCAATCATAACAATGAAACGCTCGCCCATTTGGACAAAAGCCATATCGCTGTGCATACCTATCCTGAATATCATCCTGTATCCTCGCTGGCAACTTTCCGCGTTGATATTGATGTTTCAACGTGCGGAGAAATATCCCCGTTAAATACTCTTAATTTATTAATAAACAGTTTTGATTCTGACATTATTACGATGGATTACAGAATAAGGGGATTTACAAGGGACATTAACGGAAAAAAACTGTTCCTGGATCATGAAATAACATCCATCCAGGATTTTATTGATAAAGAAACGCTGAAAAAATATGTAACCATTGACATGAACATGTCTCAATGTAATCTGTTCCATACAAGAATGATGATTAAGGAAATTGACCTGAACAACTACCTTTTTAACACAGATGAGAATGAACTTTCTGAAGAAATGCGCCTTCAGATAATCAGCAGCTTAAGGCGTGAAATGGAAGACATATTCAAAGGGGAAATCCATTAATACGCAGTTTTAAAATATTGATTTGAAAGGAAAGATCCATATGAATTTATGGTTTTCAGAATATTATACTGACAGCGTTGTTTTTTCCGTTCAGCTAAAGAAACAGCTTGCCAGTGTTCAAAGCGAATTTCAGCGGATAGATGTTTACGAATCGGCGGATTTCGGCAGGATTTTGGTTATTGACGGGTTTTTGATGCTTACCGAAAAGGACGAATTTATTTATCATGAAATGCTTGTTCATGTTCCAATGGCGGTACATCCAAGTGCAGAACGGATTCTCGTTATTGGCGCCGGTGATGGAGGTATTTTACGTGAACTGACCCGCTATGACCGTGTTAAAAAAATTGATCTTGTTGAAATAGATGAAATGGTTATTAAAATCTGCAAAGAATTTTTCCCGCAGATTGCCTGCAAATTCGATGATGAAAGGGTAAACATTCATATTCAGGATGGTTCGGAGTATATTAAAAAATATGAAAATCAATATGACCTGATAATTGTAGATTCCACCGATCCATTCGGCCCGGGTGAAACACTGTTTGGAATGGAATTTTACAGGGACTGCCATAAAGCTCTTAAAGAAGACGGTATCATGGTTAATCAGCATGAAAGCCCGTTTTATAAAAATGATGCCATTGCAATGCAGAGCGCCCATAAAAAAATATTTCGAATTTTTGATATAAGCGATGTCTACCAGGCACATATTCCAACATACGCTTCAGGGCACTGGCTGTTTGGGTTTGCGTCAAAAAAATACCATCCCTTGCGTGATCTGGATGCCGACAGATGGAATACATTGGGTATAAAAACCCGGTATTACAATACAAATTTGCATATCGGCGCATTTGCTTTGCCGACCTACGTGGAAGAACTGCTTAAGGAAGCGGAGCAGTAATGCTATAAAATAAACAGGGTATGGCAGGAGAAAAATTAAAAAAATCCAGGAAAGCAGCGCAGGCGGTACATGATCAGTTTCCATAGACCGCCTGCCGTATTAATATTAAAGCAATCTCCTGTTTTAAATATCAATAATATTTTTCCTTCTATACCTATGATGCACCGGAATAGAGCATTCCCGTACATTCCGTTAATATAAAACCCAATAATCGCCACAAATATATCTTTCCATGGCAAAGCAATATAAATCTTAACTTAATCAGCAGCACCGCTGACTTCTATGTCCTGTATTCAAGCCGGAACCAGAAAACACTGCCTTTCCCCTTTTCTGATTTAACTCCGTATTCTATATTGTGAAGTTCGAATATTCGCTTGACAATTGACAATCCAAGCCCTGTTCCAACCACTGCTCTTTTGTGGTTTTTATCAACCTTGTAATACCTGTCCCAGATATATGGCAAATCTTCATCGGAAATCCCGTCACCATAGTCAATAACCTCAATTTCAACACACCCGTTGTCCTCAACTTGTTTTACCATTACCCGCCGCTCCTCCCCGCAATAGTTAATGGCGTTTGTCAAAAGATTGTAAAATGCCTGCAAAATTTTTACTTCGTCAGCATATACCATTAATTCGCGGTCATAATCGAAAGAGATGATATAATTCTCATGCTTTAACAGCTCAGCAAGCCTCTGTGTAGTCTGCCTTATTGCTGCAGTCAGGTTAAACTCGGTACGGTTTACCGTATCAACGGAGCCTTCCAGTTTCGACAGGTCAAGAATATCGTTAACAAGCAAGCTCAGCCGTTTTGTTTCATCCATGATCACCTGGGTTTGCTCCGGTGTTATTTCATCCGGAAAGTCATGCATCATTTCGGCATAGCTGTATATAAGGCTAAGCGGCGTTCTTAAATCATGGGATACATTTGCCATCAATTCCCGCCGCAGATTGTCTACCTTTGAGAGCTCATGCGCAGCTGTATTGAGAGTATCTGAAAGTTCTTTTATTTCCAGGAACCCTTTTCCGTTAAAAGCAGTATTATAATTACCCCTGGCCAAAGTTTTGGCACTTCTGTTGATCTCCTCGATTGGCCTGGAGATTCTTTTTGATATTAATATGGCAAGCAGAACAGACAACACAATCATAATGCTGGTTATGATGTAAAGCTGCATCTGTAATGTTGACACTGTTGCATCTACGGGTGTAATGATGGCATGGAAGGTTAGCGAAAGTATGCGCCCGTCATTAAGTAAAAAATCTTCGGTCTGAGTTATGGTCTCCTCCCTGCGGCGTCTTCTGCCCGCCGGAGCAGGGTTTGCAGGCGGGGTAAACTGGTTTGCCGGCATAACCAGGATCTCTTTTTCCCTCTGCAATTCATCAAATATCGATAATAAATCCTGGCTGTTTATATTCTCCCGTACGTAGGAAATAGCTTTCTGTATTTCTATCTTTCTGCTGTATTTATACATATCATAAAGAAACACGGTTTGAAACAGCCAGAGTATGATCAGCAGCAAAGCGCTGAACCCAAGCAAATAAGCAAAAATCCACCATTTCAGCTTCAGTTTATCCATCAAACCGGTACCCCAATCCGCGAAGTGTCTTTATAAAATGCGCATATGGCCCAAGTGATTTTCTTAAAAGCTTCATGTGGGTATCCAGTGTTCTGTCATCTCCACAATAATCAAACCCCCATACTTCGGTCATTATCCGTTCCCGCGGTATGGCTATGTTTCTGTTCCGTATCAGAAAAAACAACAGATCATATTCCTTGGGAGCCATATCCGCCAATTCTCCGTCTATATAAACCTTGTAGGCTGTCATGTCGGCTTTCAGGCCTTCTTTTTCGTAAATAACATGGCCTTCGTCATCTGTAGAAGCATTACTTCCCTTTGCGGTCCTTCTAAGGATTGCATTTATGCGCAACATTACTTCTTTTGATGAAAAAGGCTTTACAACATAGTCATCAACACCCAGTTCAAAACCCAGCACCTTATCAAACTCTTCACCGCGTGCAGAAAGCATCAGCACAGGTGTGTCGGAAAATTTCCTGATCTCTTTAACAGCTGAAAACCCGTCAAGTTCAGGCATCATAATATCCATAATGATAATATCGAATGTATTGGTTTTACAAATGTTCACTGCTTCCAGGCCATTGCGTGCTTCTGTAACTTCATGTCCTTCAAAGGTTGCATACCGTTTAAGTACGGAACGTAAGCCCGCCTCATCATCACATATCAGCACTTTTGCCATACATTTCCCCCCTTATTTTGATTTTAGCACAGGAGTATATATAATAAAATAGTCCAGGTAATTGCAAGGTGGCATGCATTATTGCCTGCCACCTCGTCCACCTGCTCTTCTTCCGCCCCCCATCATGCTGCCAAGAACCTGCAGGTTTAAATCACCTGCCTGGATGAGTTTATCCGGGTTTGCCCTTTGTTCTGCCGTTGTACTGGGCACTGTGCCATCCAACTGTCCCTGGATGCTCTGTGCACGAAGGTTTCCCAGCGTAATAAAGGCTGAAACCGCCTTTTCATAATCTTCATACGTACAGAAAGAAGATACATCGTTCTTTACATAGTCTTTGATCAGTTCGTCCAGCTCTTTTACCTTCGCTTCAAATTTCCCGTTGGTGAAATAATTATCTGTCAGATTTTGCAGATAGCCGTGGTACCGTTCAAGATACTCGTTATTGGATAATAATTTTTCCAAAAGAGGGCGTTCTGACATCTCCACACCGCTCACCGGCGTGTCAATGGGAAAATTGATAACAGACGAAGCATCCATGCTTTGGAAGCCTCCCCATGCCAGGTTGTAGTCCCACGGCAGGATTGTTATTTTCCCGTCTTTTTCATATATATAATAATTCTGCGCCATGCCGGATGAATAACTGTCGAGGTTAACAACAATGGTGTGGGCTGCCAGGTACCGCAGTATCTTGTCCACATCAAAATACTTCTCCAAATCCCTGCCCTCGGATAAGGCTTTCAGCGCTTCAATAACCCTTTTGTAATCACTCTCATTTCCCTTTCCGACCACATTATTGAAAATGGCGCCATAGCTTTCGGGATTATCATCAATATATTTAAGACTGCCGCCATTATCACCTCCGGGGCCTCTGCCTGCCATTCCGCCCATTCCCTGTCCTCTGTTCATGCCGGGAAACTGCATTCTTCCATTTCCTCTCTGTGGGAAGTTTTCGGGCATCATATCATTGTTCCCTCTGCCATTCGAGCTTTCAGGCAATGATTCACTGTTTTCGCCGTTATCCGGGGTTGGGCCTGGTTGAATTTGTCCATTCCCTGTATCTCCGGGATTAAATGGCTGCATTCCGCCATTTCCTGCGTTACCTGGGTTAAACGGCATTATTTCACTATTCCCCATATCACCGGGATTAAACGGTCGTATCCCGCCATTACCTGTATCACCCGCATTAAATGGCTGTATTTCTGTGTTTTCCATGTTTTCCCGTTTAAATGGCTGTGCTTCACCATTCCATCTGCCACCGGGAAATTGCTGCATGTTATTGTTGCCTATTTCCATACTTTTCACATTATACAGCATTCCGGAAACATCACCAAAAACCCGTTGTTCATAACTTTTATTGTATAATTCAATCGCAAGGTAGAAACCCCATGGCTCTCCGTTCACCTTAATATCAGCAAAACTGAAATACGGTGTATCAACTCCCGCCTCCTTCATCAGGTCAAAAGAAATATATTCCTTCATATAGGTATTGTCTCCCAGCATGTTGTTCAGGACAAAACTTTCAAGCCCAAAGCATGTCTGACCCTTTATGTACTCGTCAAACTGCAGGCGGAAACTGTAACGATCACTATCCGACCTTGCCACCTGGGAAAGGCTGGAATTACCTTTAGGCCGTATACCAACCTTTTCAAATTTTGTGCCGTTGACAATTACATCCACCATGATATACTCTTCAGAAATGGCATTATCAAGCATTTTCTGCCATTCGTCCTCATCAGCCATGATTTCTATGGATATGATGCCGGTACCGAAAACTTTGGCGGCATACGCCGGCTCGCTTTTAACCGCACTGACATCAATGGTGTTACCCATGACAATTAATTCAGTTACGATAATTAATGCCAATGCCATTGATATAAAAACAATTAAATTTATTCTTTTGCTTTCTATCATGTGTTCACCTCAGTGCTCACGCGATTTTTAACTATGCAGCGTAATCACCGTTATAACTTACCAGTACTGCATTATTTACACCATTAACCTGAAGAAGTTCATTGACCAGCTTTGCAGACATATCTAACAGCCGTACTTCAACAGTAAGCTCAATACCATTTCTGGATACAGTTTTGGATTTAATCAGCGCTTTTTTGGTCTTTGATTTAATCAATGATACAGCATCATCTTCCGCCCTATCATTTTCAAGGTTAAGCACAATAATGTATGGAGTATCGGTACTTTTCCTGTTTACAAATATTAACAGGATTATTCCGATAAACAGTGAACCAAATACGGCAAGGGGCAATAACCCTGCACCGGTTACAATACCTGCCGATATTGACCAGAATAAAAATACTATATCAAGCGGCTCCTTTATTGCAGTACGAAAACGTACAATGGACAGGGCACCTACCATGCCAAGGGACAGAACTACATTTGATGTTACAGCAATTATGATAAGGGTAGTAACCAGTGTCATGCCCATAATGGATACACCGAAGGATGCTGAATACATAACCCCGGCAAAAGTCTTTTTATATACATAGAAAATAAAAAGCCCCAGCGCAAAAGAAACCAGCATTGCCAAAGCTACATCCAGCAACGAAAATTCCGTTACCTTTTCAAGGAAGCTGCTTTTAAAAATATCTTTAAATGTCATTATTAATCTACCTCCAGTACTATACAAATCTTGCAGCGGCATATTTTGAAAATGAAGTTTGCTGCCTGTTTGAAAGAGCAATTACTCCTCTTACAATCTCAGGTATAAAGCGATCATATTTAACCTCAAGTATTATCTTGTCCTGAATGGGTACGGTAATAATTTCCTGATCAAGAAATGCCCCTGTATCAGTCCCTGCCCGGATATCATAATCCAGTGTAACCCGAACATTCCCTGCCGGATAAACATATGCCTCGCGTTTGTAATCGACAATACTTTTAGGCCTTAGAAGCTGTGAATTCAGTTTAGTATAAAGCTCCAGCATAAGCGGGTGCCCGTCCTGCTTTAATACTTCATATTCTCCATTCAGAAGTTTTTTGCAATGCTCCATGGATATTACCGCACTTTGCTTATAGCATAATCCATTCTTCTTGCTTTTCTTCTCCAGCTTTATTAATGAAGGGTCATCATTATACAGTCTCAACCGGAATTTCTCACGCTCGTCAACACCGTCCTTTTTTTCCCGCAGCGCTTTATCGTTATAATTATCAAAATACAGGCTGCGCACCCGATAAGTATTGTCGTCGTTTGCGTTCATGTCGGGTTTTAAAACATAGGGAAGCCTTGAGCGAAGCTGAATAAAATCAGAATAGCTGATAAAATGCTTTATTTCATGGCGTCCATTCATATTCCTGCTGATACTCACCCCTTTCTGCTTTCCTTTGATTATTTTTACATGCCAAACTGAAATGAAAATGTTGTTAATCTGAACTTTTTATGAACTTTTTTGTACAGCCATTTTCATTGCTCCGGGAACATGGATTCATTCATAATAAATATGCCGGTTGTATATGTTTTCCAACTATAATATAATGAATTACAGACTTAACAGGTGGAGGTAAAAACTTTGCATACCAGAATCAGAAACAGGATTTTCCTGATTGTACCTTTATATTTGCTGATTTTAACATCGCATTCCTTTGCTAACTCACTCCCTGTTTATTGGCAGGGTTACCCGTCCTTCGAAGTTCTGACGCTGGATTCAAATTCACCGATAGAAGTAAAGCATGAGCATCTTATATTTGACATAAGCGAATTTGATAAGCTGGAACATACTATTACAGGCAGGGTAACTGCTACATATGAAATGTTTAATCCCACGGATGAAAATTTAACGGTACAGATGGCCTTTCCATTTATCAGCAAAGTTTACAACTTCTCGAAAGAAGATATATCCATATCAGCCGGCAATGAAAATATTCCATTTGACATATTCTTAGGCGAGCCAGTGGGCAGTTACGGGGCCGCTGTTGATCAGGAAGACATCTCATTTGACTTTTCTGAAGTAGCATCAGCAATTACAGCCGGCCCATACCATGGTAAGAATTTCTCTGAGACCGATGAAGGCATTTTGTATACTTTTGAAGTAGTACCTGAAAATAATGAAATGGTATATTTTTCTGTTGGACTCGATGAAATTGACATAAACAGGACTAAAATAGTGACCGACGGATTTAACTCCATTGAAGCCGGGCAAAACTACATCAAGGTTTCGGGTTGGTGCCATGAGAAAACCGGCTTCGAAATATTTGTTTTAGGCAGTGACGCAGATTTTCGGATTGAAGGCTATACCGACGGAAGCCATAAGCAAAAAACAGATAATTTTACATACACAATTTTTCGTAAGACTCTTAATGTAAAAGTTTTTATTGAAGATATGGTTGAAAAAGAAAGAGCAGAATCTGATATTATTAATTCAACCGGTATAGACATGTCCCAAATATACAGGATGTATATATCAGCCATGGACGAAGCATTATCAGCAAATTCATTTATAACATACAATGACTTGGTAGGGGAGTTTTATGTAAATAGGCTCATCATTTTATTATATAATGTTCAGTTTCCTGCAAGTTCGGGCAAAACTGTCAGTGTCGGTTATAAAGCTCTCGGAACAATGGATTCAAGAAATACAGGCAGCCCCCTGTATACTTTTTCATATTTGCTGACCCCTGCAAAGTATTGGGCAGCGTTTAATAACCTGGATATTGAAATTATTACTCCTTCCCAGGCTCCACATATAGTTCAAAGCAACATAGAGCTGGAAAAGACAAGCCCAGGACATTATACCGCAAGTTTAGCCTCATTGCCCGAAAAAGACCTTTATTTTACAATCCATGCAGACAGTAAAATCAACATCCAAAACAGAGCTTACTCTTACAGAGCCATTCACGGTGTTTTATCCAATCCACTGGTATTGGTAGCATTAATGCTGGTTTTATTCCTTCTTGCCACTTTTGCAGTAATTAGTATTTACAGAGCCAAAAAGTGAGCTGTATTAGGCTCACTTTTTGAATTTTTTATTTTCTCTCCTTTTATTTACTTCTTCATAAAGTGTGCAATACATTCTGTGTACGCCTTCCTGTGATGCTTCAAAACGATATGTGTCATTTTGGCTTATTCCGATATTTCCCGCTTCCCTTACAGAATCAATATTAGCGCCAAGAAATATAAATTCCCATCTGTATTTTTCCTGCTGATGTCTTATCATTTCCTTTACCTGTTTATAGGTAAATTCCTTGCTTGAATTTTCCATGCCGTCGGTTGTAATTACAAAAATTACTTTGCCCGGCCGCTTACTTTCTTCGGTCATCAGCAGCCTGTTATTAACATCCAGAATGGTTTTTCCGACAGCATCAAGCAATGCTGTCATACCTCTTACATAATACTCTTTTTCGGTAAGTTTTATATTATCAATATTGACCCCGTTCCATAATATCTCATATCGATCATCAAACAGAACGGTTGTTACAATGGTTTCACCAGGCATCTCCTTCTGTTTTTCAATAAAAGCATTAAAGCCGCCTATTGTGTCGCTTTCAAGCCCACGCATCGAACCACTTCTGTCAAGCAGAAAAATAATTTCGGTCAAATTCATGTTCAAAATAATCAACCCCCTTAAGTTTGATATGATATAATGATAAATAATCAGATAAAGCAAATGGTCGCCTGCCAGGCGACATTTTCGGGGGGTTTAAATGCTTACACAAAAAATACTTCAGGAGTTACAGGCATACTTAGATAAGAACTTTCATCCCGCCAGGCTGTTTGAAAGAACATCTTTCATGGTATCTGAGCCATTACACTATGAATTGGAGAATTTTATTGAAGGAAACAAAAAGCCAACATTCAGCCAGACGCTTCTTAAGTTTATAGATAAAAAAGGCCTTAGCGATTCACAGGTTTATAGAAGGGCAGGCATAGACCGCAGGCATTTTTCCAAAATACGGTCGAACTCTGGTTATAAACCAAATAAAAGTACGGTTATTTCTCTGGCATTAGCCCTGGAACTTGACAAAAATGAAACAAATGAACTATTGGCATCAGCCGGTTATTCCCTGTCAAAAAGCGAATTATCAGATTTAGTAATCCTTTTCTGTATAGAAAGAAAAATATATAAAACAGAGGACGTAAACAGTGCGCTTGAACACTTTGGTTTAAAGCCCATTGGCGGCGTTATTGAGTAATTATCAAAGTGTTTTTCAGTTCCTTTCTGGCTTCTTTCCAATCGGGCATAAACCTGTCCATACATGAATAAAACCTTTTATTGTGGTATTTCTCAATAAGGTGAGTCATCTCATGAACCACTATATATTCAAGGCATTTTGGGGACTTCTTTGCCAATTCAAGATTAATCCAAATCCGTCCGGCGTTACGGTTACATGTACCCCATCTGGTTTTCATTGATTTTACTCCAAAGCTTTTAACTTTTACACCCATTATTTTCTCCCACTTATCTATCAGCCCGGGTATCTGTTCTTTAAGCCGGCTCCTGTACCATTCGGCCAGTATTTTCTTCCTTTGCTCCACTGTACTGTTTTCACGGACATATAAATTTATTTGGCCTTTTTCATTGCATAATTCTACTCTTTGCTTTTTATTTGTGCAAAAAACATTCAGCAAATAATCCTTGCCCTGGTAAGAATGGATCTCCCCCGATAAGTATTTTTTCCCGTGCTGTATTCCTAATGCCAGGTATTTTTCACGGTGTTTTTTAATCCAATCCAGTTTTGAACCTGCAAAGTTTCTGATAGTACTGTCTTTCATCCTTAGTGGGGCTGTAATCCGCACCCTGCCATCGGGAGGGAGGACATACAAATTCATGTTTTTAATCTTTTTTCTTACAACTTCTATTTCTATGCCGTCAATTTTAATTATATCCATGGTTTATCGTAATCCTGACCTTCCATATCTACCGGATTAAATTCATAATAGCTTACATTATACAATAATTGAATTAACTTTTTAACCTCGGCCGGCAAATTTCCACCCAGGCCATATACTCCTGCAAAGTCTTCAAAAAACATTCATCGCTTTGATTATAGTCGGAACTCACTGTTATCCCGCCTTCATAAAAAACAGGATACATTCTATTATGTATCCTGTTTCTTCATGAATCATATTATTTGATTTAAAAACCACAAGCATAAATATTCATTGAGCTGAAATCGAAATAAGTTTTATTCTTCCACGTAACTGCTCTCAGTATCAATTTTTGCCGTTAATGTTTCTCCATCCCAGGTTATACCGATATCGAAAGCCTTTGCAATATCACGAAGTTTGAAATAGTTATATCCGTCGATTGTATATGCTACAAGGGTAATTTCCTCGTTATCCTTGTAAATTTTAGATACATTGGCTTTTGCAGCCTTGGAAATTCCGTCTCCTGCAGCCATTTCGCCACCTACAGGTGTGTAAGGAGTATTTGAAAACATATTAATGGCATTCTTCTCTTGATCCCAGGTTACATTAAACTGTTTAGATGTACCATTAAGAGCCATGGCAATATCTCTTAACTTAACATAATTGTTATTTCCTATTAAATATGCTTCTAAGGAAACAGGATTGCCATTGAGTTCAAATTTTGTTGTTGACGGATTAGCAGTATAAACTGTTTCTTCAATGGCGACAGTGTTTTCCTGTGTTTCTTCAACAACAGCTTCGCTTTCCTGTGATTCCTCTGTGGCAGTTTCATTTTCTGCTGTTTCCCCGGTTTCTGATAATGTTGCCAGCAATTCTGCGGCTTTTTCTTCAGAAACAGGCAATATTCCGTAAGAAACTTCAGCACCGTCAATTAATAAAATTACAGGAAAATCATAAGCAAAATCGTTTATCCCATCGGTTGCTTCTGCACCGAGTCTGAAAACATAGGGCACATTT
>DATCKN010000022.1:0-82788 GCA_036562185.1 Thermoclostridium sp. | reverse complement strand
ACCTTTAGCTTCAGGGCAGTAGCTATCCCCAGACATGCAGCTATTCCCGAAAAATACAGTGCAATGATCCATCCGTTTTCCATAAAAGTACTCTCCAATCCGGTTTATTCGCGAATTAAATCCCCGCTTTCAATTTTTATGTCAATTACATTGCCTCTACTCATAACCAAAGGTATATTTATTATAGAACGCTTTTTTTGGTTAAGAGTTGAAATATAAACGCAATCTCCTTCAACTAATGTGGGATAGCTTATTTTTACATCGATTCCTCTCTCTGAAAATATGATACCCGTTCTGCCAAGAATTATAGTAGCCATTTCGGCGACAGCACTTTTAGCCATATCGTTAAGTTCGGTAACTTCTTCCCCTATCATTACACTGGCAATGTATAAAGCAACATTACGCTTTAATGCAAAAATAAAACGTCCTTCAAAATCTCCGCTCATCCACAGAATAATAGCCATGCTGTCTCTCAGATTGTGGGTGTCAAGCAGAGACAATCTTCCCAATGTTACATCCTCCTGCAAAAGTGCTTTTAAAATTTTGCTAGAAGCAATTAAAACGGGATTGATATAATCAACCTTCATATTTTTCCCCACTTATTTTTAATTTTTTAGATTTCTGTAAAGCCTAATCCCCCACCCGTATTTTTATCTGCTCTTTTTGGTAAAACTGATTTTTTTCTCACTATGATTAATCAATCTCACAATATTATCCTTATGTCTGGCTACAATCAGCACAACCATCAATATACCTGTAATTCTCAAGATAACAGGCATATCAAAGAAAATTGATACAACAGGCCAGCAAACCGATGCAATTATTGAACCAAGAGAAACATATCCGGTCAAGGCAACTACTATGATGAAAACTCCCAGACAAATAAGGGCCGGGAAAGGACTGATGTAAAGAATAACCGAAAACGTGGTCAATACACCTTTACCGCCCTTAAAACCAAAGAATACCGGCCAGTTATGGCCTAAAACTGCGGCAAAACCCGCAACATACATTCCAACATAACCATAGTTTTCTATGTAGCCAACAACAAGCTGACCTATTATGCATGCAAGAATTCCCTTTAGTATATCAACTATTGAAACTGCAGCAGCAGCTTTTGCACCTAAAGATCGTAGGGTATTTGTAGCGCCGGCATTACCGCTGCCATATTCTCTTACATCCTTTTTATAAAATAATTTTCCAATCACAAGCGAGCCATTCAGACTCCCCAGTAAATATCCGGCAACTACACATAAAGCAGTTTTAATGAGCATCCCAGCAATCCCCTGCTTTCATTAACTATTCCTGCTTCTCTCTTATAACCAACTGTATTGGTGTTCCTTCAAAGCCAAAATTATTCCTTAAAGTATTTATTATATATCTTTCGTATGAGAAATGCATTAATTCCATATCATTAACAAACACAACAAACTTTGGAGGCCTTACACCTGTCTGAGTCATATAGTATATTTTCAGACGTTTGCCTTTATCTGAAGGAGGCTGAACCATAGCTGTGGCTTCATTAATTACATCATTAAGCATCCCTGTCTGAACTCTGAACGATGCCTGATCAAAGACAAAATCCACAAGCTCAAACAGTCTTTCAACCCTTTGGCCTGTTTTTGCTGAAATAAAAACAACAGGAGCATAATCCATGAAATCAAGTTTTTGCAGAACTTCTTTTCTCATTTTCTCAAGTGTTCCTGTTTCTTTCTCAACAGCATCCCACTTGTTTACCGCTATAATGGAAGCTTTACCCTGTTCGTGAGCATAGCCTGCTATTTTGGTATCCTGCTCGGTAACCCCGTCATTCGCATCAATCATTATTATGCAGACATCTGCCCTGTCAACAGCGGTCCACGAGCGAATTACACTGTATTTTTCAATGCTCTCTTCTATCTTGCTTTTTCTTCGAATCCCTGCAGTATCAATAAAATTATACAGCTTCCCGTTGCGTTTAACCTGGGTATCAATCGCATCTCTTGTGGTTCCGGGTATATCACTGACAATTACCCGCTCTTCCCCCAGAATGCAGTTAATGAGAGATGATTTTCCGACATTAGGCCTGCCTATAACTGCAACTTTTATTATATCCTCATCCTGTTCTTCATTTACATCTTCTGGAAAATACTCAAATATGGCATCAAGCAAATCCCCCATGCCAAGACCATGAATTGATGATATCGGGTAGAATTCACCCATTCCCAGATTATAAAACTCATAAGCATCAGGTGGAAGCTCACCAACATTGTCAACCTTGTTCACAGCAACAACTACCGGCTTTTCAGATTTTCTGAGCATGGCAGCAACATCACTGTCTGCCGAAGTCAAGCCTGTTTTCATATCCAGCAAAAATATGATAACATCGGCTGTTTCCATGGCCAGTTCTGCCTGGCGAAGCATCATCTTCTTTATATAATCCCCGGTGTATGGCTCTATTCCGCCGGTATCAATCAGTGTAAACTTTCTTCCGCGCCATTCTGCTTCGGCATAAATCCTGTCCCTGGTTATTCCCGGTGTATCTTCGGTTATGGATATCCTTCGCCCTGCTATATAGTTGAATAACGTTGATTTACCTACATTAGGTCTTCCTACTATTGCTACAATGGGTTTTGACAATTCCTCAGCCTCCGATATAAAAATTCCTCATACTATGATAAACATTTAACAGTGCTCTGTCAACGTTTATATATCCATCTACCCACATTATTTTACCTGTTATAACCAATTATACCTGATTAATTTTCAATATAAAATATAAAACTGCATTCGGTGTAATTTTTTATAAAATTTTCACGAATGCAGTTTAATTTAATGCTATTTTACATTATTTTGAAATATTTTACTACAAGTCATCAGGAACCAGATCATTCCGGATTATATCATCATAGGTTTCCCGCCTGACTATAAGGCGATCCTTACCTTCTTTCACCAATACGACCGGAGGCTTCGGTATCCTGTTGTAATTCATTGCCATTGAATAATTATATGCGCCTGTCGCAAGCACCGCCAGGATATCACCGGGCTCAGCCTCTGACATTTCTATATCCTTTGCTATCAGATCCCCTGATTCGCAGCATTTTCCTGCAATTGTAACAATTTCGGTTTTAGGGCTGTTTGCCTTATTGGCAAGCATTGCAGTATACTCAGCATTATACAAAGCGTACCGTGGATTATCGCTCATTCCCCCGTCTATTGAAATATATTTTCTAACGCCTTTTATGTCTTTAATATTCCCGACCTCGTACAATGTTATTCCTGCAGGTGCTACAATAGATCGGCCCGGTTCCATCAAAATGAACATGTTGCTTATTTTCTTCTCTTCGCATATTCTTTTTACCACTTTTGAAATCGATTCCACGAATTGCTCATACTCCAACGGGTTATCCTTGTCTGTGTATTTAATTCCGTAACCTCCCCCAAGATTTATCTCTGACATTTCTATACCAAACCTGTATCTTACATCAGCAATAAAATCCAAAAGGATCTCAGCTGCAGCTTCATAAGGTTCAAGTTCAAATATCTGCGAACCGATATGGCAGTGTACACCCACCACTTCTATGTTTTTCATCTTTACAGCCTTCTCAAAAATAGCATGTGCCTCTCCGTTTTCCAGGGCCACGCCGAATTTCGAATCAATTTGCCCGGTCTTGATAAAATCGTGAGTATGGGCGTCAATACCAGGTTTTATCCGAAACAGCACTTTCACCTTTTTGCCTTTGCGGGCTGCAATTTTTTCAATATTATAAAGCTCTGTTTCATTATCAACCACAAAACGGCCTACATTATTTTCAACACCCATTTCAATTTCATCAATGGTCTTGTTGTTGCCGTGAAAATAAACCTTCTCCATTGGAAAACCTGCTTTTATTGCAGTGTACAGTTCTCCTCCCGAAACCACATCAAGCCCAAGGCCTTCCTGATGAGCAATCCTGCATGCAGCGATTGTACAGAAGGCTTTACTGGCATACAGCACCAATCCATTTCCATCAAAGTATTTTTCAAGTGCATTTTTATATTTCCTGCAATTATTGCGAATGACCATTTCATCCATAACATACAGCGGAGTTCCATATTTTTTTGCCAGCTCAACTGTGTCACATCCGCCTATTTCCAGATGTCCCGCAGCATTAATCTTCATATTCCCTACCATATTGTCACCGTCCTGCAATAATTCATATGTTATTGTTAATATCCCATAATTCTTATTAAAAATCACATTTTTTTGAATTTTCTTTAGACAGTTTAAAATATATTAACATTTAAAAATAAAAAATGCAAGTTTTGAAATAAAAACTTGCAAAATTAATATCATATATATTCCGGATGATATGAAAAAACCCGCAAATTAATGCGGGTTTCTATTTTACAGTTTATTACTTCAATTCGCAGGTAGCTCCAGCTTCCTTGAACTTAGCAACCATAGATTCTGCTTCTTCCTTGGAAACTCCTTCTTTAACGGTTGAAGGTGCTCCGTCAACAAGATCCTTAGCTTCCTTAAGGCCAAGGCCTGTAACTTCACGAACAACCTTAATAACCTTAATCTTTTCGGGTCCAACATCCTTCAGAATTACGTTAAATTCTGTCTTTTCTTCTACAGGAGCAGCTTCAGCAGCAGCACCGCCTGCTACAGGAGCAGCAGCAACTGCCACAGGAGCAGCAGCGGATACTCCAAATTCTTCTTCAAGAGCTTTTACTAATTCAGAAAGTTCAAGAACGGTTAAACCTTTAATTTCTTCAATTAATTTTGTAACTTTTTCACTCATTATAATAACCTCCAATTATTATTTTTTAATTAAGCTTCAGCTTGCTTTTTTTCCGCAATGGCGTTCAATGCCACTACCAAACCACGAATATTTGCATTTAAAACATTTACTATTCCGTACATCGGACCAGCCAAACCACCAACGACCTTTGCTATCAATTCCTCCCTTGAAGGAAGATTTGCAATAGCTTTAATGCCATTGATGTCTACAATATTACCTTCAACAACACCGGCTTTTATTTCTAGTTTCTCATATTGCTTGGCAAACTTTGTCAACAACTTTGATGGAGCAACCGGATCGTTTGTACTGATTGCCAGAGCTGTGGGCCCTGCCAAATACTGATCCAATCCGTCATAACCATTTTCTTTTGCTGCAAACCTGATGATTGAATTCTTTATTACGGTATACTCAACACCAGCTTCGCGCATTTCTTTTCTCAACTGAGTATCCTGTTCAACGGTCAATCCTCTGTAATCAGCTAAAATAAAAGACTTTGCTTCTTTCATTTTTTGTGAAAGCTCTTCCACTTTAGCTTTCTTTATATTAAGGATTTTTTCACTAGCCACCTGCTGCACCTCCTTGCTAATTATTACACCTGCCTTCAGCCAGGTAATAACCGCATATAAAAAACCCTCTGTATTATGGATAACCATAGACATACAGAGGGATTATTTTTATAGCCCGTTATATTACTTTAACCTCGGCAGGATGATATACGTTACACCAAATGGTTCCTGCTGTCTATGGTTTGTATTCAGTTTTACAAACAAATGTTATTCTACTACATAAAACCCGGTTTGTAAAGAACTTTTTAGTCTAAAACTTTCTGCTGGTTGATTTTAATACCAGGACCCATAGTTGAGGATACAACAACGCTCTTCAAATACTGGCCCTTTGCTGCTGCAGGTTTTGCCTTTATAATAGCGTCCATTAAAGTACGGAAATTATCAAGCAGTTTTTCTGTACCAAATGATACTTTACCTATCGGACAATGGACAATATTTGTTTTATCAAGGCGGTACTCAATTTTACCGGCTTTTATATCTGCAATAGCCTTTGCAACATCCATGGTAACAGTACCGGCTTTAGGGTTTGGCATTAAACCTTTCGGTCCCAAAACACGTCCGAGTCGCCCAACAACACCCATCATGTCAGGAGTTGCAACAACAACATCAAACTCAAACCAGTTTTCATTTTGAATCTTTGCTACAAGATCCTCAGCGCCAACATAATCGGCACCGGCTTTTTCAGCTTCTGATGCCTTTTCACCCTTTGCAAAAACCAGAACACGGACTGTTTTACCTGTTCCGTGCGGGAGAACGACAGCGCCTCTTACCTGTTGATCGGCATGACGGGAGTCAACGCCCAAACGAATGTGAACTTCAACTGTTTCATCAAACTTAGCCCTTGCAGCTTTTTGAACTATGTCAAAGGCTTCTTTTGGTTCATATAATGCTGTTTTATCTACAAGCTTTGCGCTTTCAAGATATTTCTTGCCTCTTTTTCTCATATTCTATCACTCCTTTGTGGTTTATACTCGGGATTACTCCCTCCCACGTTGTAAGACGATAATCAGTCTTCAATAACAACGCCCATACTTCTGGCAGTTCCAGCTATCATGCTCATCGCTGCTTCAATGCTTGCCGCATTCAAATCGGGCATCTTCAGCTCAGCAATTTTTCTCAGATCTTCCTTTGACAATTTTGCTACTTTGTCGCGGTGCGGAACGCCCGAACCTTTTTCGATCTTGCATGCTCTTTTAATAAGCACTGCAGCAGGCGGTGTTTTTGTTATAAAAGTAAAAGATCTGTCAGCGTAAATTGTTATAACAACCGGAATGATCAGCCCGGCATCCTTAGCCGTTCTCTCGTTGAATTCCTTACAGAAACCCATAATGTTAACACCATGTTGTCCTAAAGCTGGTCCAACCGGTGGAGCAGGTGTAGCCTTTCCTGCAGGTATTTGGAGCTTTACATAGCCCGTAACTTTCTTTGCCATAATAATCCACCTCCCAGAAAAATTACTGCCATTCGGCAGTTTATATTAAAACGGTATTGAATTGCTATGCAATTCCTTCCGTTATTTTATTATGGATAAATTAATTCAAATAAATATTAACTCGCTACAGTTTTTGAATTTGTGTAAAATCCAGCTCTACCGGGGTTTCACGTCCAAACATCGATACCAATACGCGGACCTTCTTCCTGTCCATGCTGATTTCTTCCACAGTACCGATAAAACTCTCCAGAGGTCCTTCTATGACCCTTACGCTGTCACCTACTTCATAATCAACAACTGTTTCGATCTGTTCAACACCCATCGACCGTATCTCATCATCGGACAACGGAACAGGTTTCGAACCCGGACCAACGAACCCGGTAACCCCTCTTATGTTGCGTACAACATACCACGACTCATCGTTGATTATCATCTTAACAAGTACGTACCCAGGAAAAACCTTCTTCAGTGTCGTTTTCTTTTTCCCATCTTTTATTTCTATCTGTTCTTCCATTGGAACAACAATATCGAAAATGTAATCCTGAAGATGGGGGTTATTTTCCAGAATTTTCTCCAGATTCGCTTTTACTTTATTCTCATAACCCGAATAAGTATGCACAACATACCAATATGCCTGTTCAGCCATTGTTATACGGAGCCAAGCTCCTGCCCTCCTTTTTTAACGTTGTACCTGCCATGCTCAGGCAAATACAAGTGAATATAAGAATCCAAAAAGGGCGTCAAAAAGCCAGATTACGGCACCCACCAAAAGGCATACAACTATTACTGTAAGTGTATAGGTAATTAATTGGCTTCTTGAAGGCCAAATAACCTTTTTCAGTTCACTGCGAACTTCTTTGGCAAATTTAGCAAACCTTTTAAAGACACTAGGCTTTTTCTGTACTTGTTCAGCCATTGGAAAACATCTCCTAACTATGTGTAAACTGTATGCAAAAATAACTGCCTGCCTTTATCTGGTCTCTTTGTGCAAAGTATGTTTACGGCAAAATTTGCAATACTTATTCATTTCGAGTCTATCCGGATCGTTTTTCTTGTTCTTCATGGTATCATAATTTCTCTGTTTGCATTCAGTACAGGCTAAGGTAATTTTTACTCTCATTTTTTACACCCCTTATAAATCTGGTCGAAATGTATAACTTTAACTAACCGTGTCAAGGCATATTACTCATGCATAAATTTTCCATGCATAAAAAAAAGCCTTATTTGCAAAGCAGGTTTTAGTTTAACATATTTTAAAACCCCTGTCAATACACCAAATGTGGCAATGATTTATTATACTCTACTTTTTTCAATAAAACAAGAGTAATACACAGGTAAATTATACCATCTTTACACAGATAAACACAGCCCGGGTTTCCCTTTTGTAAATGAAAATATCCCGTCTCAATAAAGCTAAGAAAAGATCCCTTGCACAATAGTTAAAATAAGTTTTAAAATATAGATGTTATTTATCGATCGAAGATATTGAAGTATTCAAAACCTTTTATTCTGTTTATAATTAAAATATTATAAACTGTGTTATTTATAAATAATAGGAGAGAAGTTGCTATGCTGGATATAAAATTTGTGAGAGAAAACCCTGATATTGTTAAGCAAAATATCAGAAACAAGTTCCAGGATAATAAGCTGGCTTTGGTGGATGAAGTAATTGAACTGGATCTTGAACTAAGGAAAGCAAAAAACGAAGCAGAAGCATTAAGGGCTGAAAGAAACAGGATTTCAAAGGAAATTGGCGGATTGATGGCGAAAGGAAAAAAGGATGAAGCCGAATCCCTGAAACAGAAAGTCACTGCAAATTCAGATCGCCTGGCAGAGTTGGAACTAAAAGAAAAAGAACTTGAAAAGAAAATCAAAGATATTTTAATGGTTATTCCGAATATAATCGATCCCAGTGTCCCCATTGGTAAAGATGACAGTGAAAATGTGGAGATTCAGCGTTTCGGTGAACCGGTTGTGCCGGATTTTGAAATACCGTATCACACAGAAATAATGGCAAGACTTAAGGGTATTGACCTGGACAGTGCCAGAAAGGTCTCAGGTAATGGGTTCTATTATCTTATGGGGGATATTGCCAGGCTTCATTCCGCCGTCATTTCTTATGCCAGAGATTTTATGATTAATCGAGGTTTTACATATTGCATCCCTCCCTTTATGATTCGAAGCGAAATTGTAACCGGAGTTATGAGTTTTGCTGAAATGGATGCAATGATGTACAAGATTGAAGGTGAAGATTTATATTTGATTGGCACCAGTGAGCATTCCATGATTGGAAAATTTATAGACACGATATTACCTGAAGAAGCTCTGCCACAGACATTAACCAGTTATTCCCCCTGTTTCAGAAAGGAGAAGGGGGCACATGGCCTCGAGGAAAGAGGGGTATACCGCATTCACCAGTTCGAAAAGCAGGAAATGATTGTTATATGTAAACCCGAAGACAGTATGATATGGTTTGACAAGCTATGGCAGAATACCGTAGATTTTTTCCGTTCCCTGGATATACCTGTAAGAACTCTGGAATGCTGCTCAGGAGATTTGGCTGACCTTAAGGTAAAATCACTTGATGTGGAAGCATGGTCCCCAAGGCAGAAAAAGTATTTTGAAGTAGGAAGCTGCTCAAATTTGGGAGAAGCACAGGCACGTCGGCTCAGGATTCGCGTAAACGGCGAAAAAGGAAAATACTATCCACATACGTTAAATAATACCGTGGTCGCTCCTCCCAGAATGTTAATAGCTTTCCTGGAAAATAACCTGAATGCCGATGGTTCTGTTAATATACCGGTTGCGTTGCAGCCATATATGGGTGGTATGACGGTTATTAAATAATCCTGCGTAAACGAATTCAAATAATGACAAGCTTAACGCATCAACCTTAAAGTTGATGCGTTATTTTTACGGTGATCTGAGAGTAAAATGTGACGATGACTTTCACCGGGCATAATAATCAGGACAAATGGCAGTAAACTTTTAACCGGACCAAATACCTGAAACGCTTGTTTCCGGTACCGCACCATATCCTATCACATTAAAGGCGCACAGAAATTGTACAATGCTAGGAACACTCAGCATAGTACAGCTTATTGATTAGTTTAGCAATTACTTTTTATCGGGTACAATTTGCAACCGCATTTTTCATAATACGCACATATTCGGCAACACGCGGCACACATTCAAATCCGTACTTTTCCACTATCTTCACAATTGCGCTTCCTACAATAACACCATCGGCAAATCCGGCCATTTTCACCGCCTGCTCTGGAGTTGAAACTCCAAAGCCAACAGCACAGGGAATGTCATTAACGGTTTTCACAATCTCAATCATTTCCTTAACTTCATCACCGATATGCTGCCTTACGCCGGTCACACCCATCGATGATACACAGTATATAAACCCCTGGGCTTCTTTCGCTATCATAATTATCCTGTTTTTAGATGTGGGCGCAATCATTGAGATCAGGCTTACTCCATGTTTGGAGCAATAGGGCAATATTTCCCCCTTTTCTTCATAAGGCAGATCGGGAATAATAAGCCCGTCAACGCCTGCTTCCCGGCAGTTACTTAAAAATTTTTCAGATCCATAAGCAAATACCGGATTTGCATATGTCATAAAAGCAATCGGTACAGAGCATGTTTTACGTATGCGCCTGACCATGTCAAATATTTTATCCACCGTTACTCCGCCCGACAATGCACGCATGTTTGCTGCCTGTATTACCTCGCCTTCGGCAACAGGATCGGAAAACGGAATTCCCAGTTCTATTAAATCAGCTCCGGCTTTCGCCATTTGAAGCACCAGCTGTTCTGTTATTTCTAACGAGGGATCGCCGGAAGTTATGAACGGAATAAAAGCTTTTCCATGTGAAAATGCCTTCTGAATATTACTCATTGATCTCAACCCCCCTGTATCGCGCTATTGATGCAACATCCTTGTCTCCCCTGCCCGAAAGCCCGATAACTATAATCTTATCCTTGCTCAATGCCGGTGCAAGTTTCATAGCATAAGCAACTGCATGAGCACTTTCAATTGCAGGAATAATTCCTTCGGTACGTGACAGGTATTCGAATGCTTCTACAGCTTCTTCATCTTTAATTGCCACGTATTCTGCCCTTCCGGTGTCATGCAGGTAAGCGTGCTCAGGACCCACACCGGGATAGTCGAGCCCCGCAGAAATGGAGTAAACCGGTGCAATCTGACCGTACTCATCCTGGCAGAAGTATGATTTCATGCCATGGAAAATTCCTACCTTCCCCGTCGACAATGTTGCAGCATTCCTGTCGGTATCAATACCTAACCCTGCCGCTTCACAGCCAATAAGTCGTACAGCAGGCTCGTCAATAAAATCATGAAACAGCCCAATTGCGTTACTTCCTCCTCCAACACAGGCAATCAGAACATCAGGCAGCCTCCCCTCCATCTCAAGCATTTGTTTTCTGACTTCGCATCCAATGATTCTCTGAAAATCGCGGACAATAGTAGGGAACGGATGCGGTCCCATTACCGACCCCAGCACATAATGGGTGTCATCAACACGCCTGCTCCATTCCTTGAGAGTTTCATTCACCGCGTCCTTAAGTGTTTGCGTGCCGCTTGTCACCACATGAACTTTTGCGCCAAGCAGCTTCATGCGGTAAACATTTAACGCCTGGCGGTCGGTATCTTCCTTGCCCATGAATATTTCACATTCCATACCCATCAGCGCAGCGGCAGTTGCGGTGGCAACACCGTGCTGGCCTGCTCCGGTTTCGGCAATTACCCGTGTTTTTCCCATATACTTCGCAAGAAGCACCTGCCCCAGCACATTATTTATTTTATGGGAACCTGTATGGTTCAGATCTTCTCTTTTGAGATATATCTTTGCCCCACCCAGATCCTGGGTCATCTTTTTCGCATAATACAAAAGTGACGGCCTTCCCGCATAATTTACGAGCAGATCATTAAGCTCCGCTTTGAAAGCGGGATCGTCCTTAAACCTGTTATATGCCTGTTCTAGCTCAATTACCGCATTCATAAGCGTTTCAGGAATATACTGCCCGCCATGGATGCCAAATCTTCCCTTTCCCATGCATTCTCCTCCTTCTCGTTTTTTATAAAAAGCAGTTTAATACAGTTTCAACCGGCAAGCAGTTCTGAAATATAAAAATCTCGTGTAACCTGGTCTGCAATATTTCGAAATGCTTGTACTTTATTGCATAAACCATTTTTTAGCCAAGTTCTGTATTTACCGGTTGCCCTGTTAATTTCCTTGTGAGCCTTATGATATCCGTAATTTTCTTTGGGTCTTTGAGTCCGTTGGTTTCCACACCGCTGCTCACATCAATGCAGTAAGGATTGTGCTTTATCGCATGTGCCGCGTTGTACAGGTTAATCCCTCCTGCGAGGAAAAACGGCTTTCTCATGGCCGGAATCATCGACCAGTCAAAAGTCTTTCCTGTACCGCCGTAATCTTTTTCCTGATATGTATCAAACAGCAGGTAATCACTTAATAACGCCTGTGCCTTTTCGATATCCTCCCTGCCTTTTACCCTTACTGCCCTGATAATTTTATTCGGTACATTATTTTTCAGCCGTTTGATATAGTCGTCATTTTCATCGCCATGCAGCTGAACCAGATCAATCACATGCAAAGTGCATAATTTAATAACCTTTTCTACTTCTTCATTGACAAACACTCCAACGGCTTTTATACGGGGATCCAAACGTCTTTTAAGTTCTTTTGCCCTATTCTCATCAACCTGCCTTTTGCTTTTTGCGAAAACAAAACCAATGTAATCGGGAAGAACTGCATTTACTGCATCTATATCCTGTTCCCGGGTTATACCGCATATTTTTATCTTTGCCATTATAAACCCTCCCGATTTTTTAACCTCTGCCGCCCTTAAGGTATAAAAGCATGGCTTTTTTATCATTGCTTCTCATAAGGGCTTCTCCGATTAAAACAGCGTTGATGCCGGCTTTCTCAAGCATTGATATATCCCCGGGTGTTTGAATTCCGCTCTCTGCAACATAGACAATGCCTTCAGGAACAAGTTTCCTTAAAGCGATACAGTTCTTTATATCCACCTGAAATGTCTTTAAATCCCGGTTGTTTACACCGATTATTCTGGCACCGGCCTTAACTGCCGATTTGACTTCTTCTTCGGTATGGGCTTCGACCAGTGCGGAAAGCCCCAGTTCGTCACATATCTCAATGTATTTTTTTATGGTACCGGTATCATGCAGCGCACAGATCAGTAAAACCGCATCCGCTCCAATGAGTTTTGCCTCATATATCTGATACTCATCAATGATAAAATCCTTGCGCAGCACAGGAATACCGACAATTTCGCTGATTTCTTCCAGGAACAGGTCATTTCCTTTAAAATACTCCGGTTCGGTCAGCACCGATATCGCATCTGCCCCGGCATTTTCGTAATCTTTGGCAATTTCAAGGTACGGAAAGAACGGCGCTATAATTCCCTTTGACGGTGATGCCTTTTTAACTTCGCATATGAACGAGATTCCATCGCTTTTCAGGCTTTTTTCAAACGCAAAGTCTTCCCGCCTGTGAAACCTTTTAACATTGCCGTCATAAAAAACCTGAGATTTCAAATCATCAAGGCTAACCTCTTTTTTGGCGGATTCAACTCTCCTTCTCGTGGATTGTGCAAGAACTTCTAGAAACATTCCAATCCCCCGTTTTCTTAATCCTCATTGGACAGCTTGACAAACCTGTTCAACTGCTCCATTGCCCTGCCGCTGTCAATTGTCTCCTGTGCGATTTTCACGCATTCCCGTAATGTAACGTTATCGTAAAACATATAAAGGCAGACAGCAGAATTCAAAAGCACTATATCCCGCTTAGGACCTTTTTCGCCGCTCAATATTCTTCTTGCAATCCCTGCATTTTCTTCGGGCCCGCCACCAACCAGATCCTCCGGCTTGCAATACTCAAACCCGAACTGGCGCGGGTCGAGGAAGAAACTGTTCAAATACCCGTTATTTACTTCACAGACAGTGGATGATGTGGTCAGCGTTATTTCATCAAGGCCGTCATGCCCATGCACCACCATGGCCTTTTTCACTCCAAGATTTGAAAGCACCCTTGCAAGAGGTTCTACCAGGTTTTCATCATAAACACCAAGTAGTTGACAATTTGCATTCGCAGGACTTGAAAGCGGCCCCAGAATATTGAAAACCGTGCGTACACCAAGTTCTTTTCTTACCGGTGCGGCATATTTCATTGAAGAATGATAATATGGAGCAAACATGAAACACATTCCGATTTCTTTCAGTATTTTTTCACTTTTTGAAACAGGTATATCTATTTTTACTCCCAAAGCTTCCAGCACATCTGCGCTGCCGCATTTGCTTGATACGCTCCTGTTGCCGTGTTTTGCCACAGGTACGCCCGCTGCGGAAATCACAAATGATGACACTGTGGATATATTAAACGTGTAAGACCTGTCTCCACCAGTTCCGACAATATCGAGAACATCGCCGTCATGCTTAAGTTTTGTGCCGTATTTTCTCATAATTGTCGCACAGGCCGTGATTTCATCTATTGTTTCGCCTTTCATTCTCATTGCTGTAATAAAGGATGCTATCTGGGCATTTGTTGCAGTCCCGTTCATGATCTCGTCCATTACCGATTTGGTCATTTCGAAAGTCAGGTCTTCCCTGTCCAATAATTTCTGGATGGCTTCCTTTATCATAATGTTTCACCGCCAATCTTAAGGAAATTTTTCATTATTATAGCCCCCTGGGGGGTCAGGATGGATTCGGGGTGAAATTGCAGGCCATATATCTCATAATCCCTGTGTTTTACTCCCATAACTTCGCCTTCATCATCTTCTGCTATAACCAGAAGTTCATCGGGAAGTGATTCCCGTTCAGCTATCAGCGAATGGTACCTCGCTGCCTGTATTATAGGCGGAAGTCCTCTAAACACTCTGCTTCCGTTGGCAATATGAATGCTGCTTTGCTTTCCGTGCATCAGTTTTTTAGCATGTGCAATTGATGCCCCAAACACCTCGCATATTGCCTGATGTCCAAGACATATTCCGAGAATGGGAGCTCTGCCCTTCATATAATCAATCAGCTCTTCACATATGCCTGCATTTTTCGGATAGCCCGGCCCGGGTGAAATAATAATGTGCGACGGGCGCATTACTTCTATTTCTTCAATGGTTTTTTCATCATTGCGGATCACCACAATACCAGGATTAAAGCTTCCGGCAAGCTGTACCAGGTTGTAAGCAAAGCTGTCGTAGTTATCAATTAACAAAATCATTAAAGATCCACCTCGCTTGCTTTTAAAATAGCTTCCATTACGGCTTTGGCCTTGTTTTCCGATTCCAGATATTCTTTTTCAGGGACACTGTCTGCGACAATACCTGCACCGGCCTGAACATACACCCTGCCATTCTTCTTTACCGCCATGCGTATTGCAATGCACGTATCCATGTTTCCTGTAAAGTCTATATAACCTATTGCCCCGCCATATATGCCCCTTGGTTCTTTTTCGAGTTCCTCAATAATCTCGCATGCGCGTATTTTGGGAGCTCCTGACAATGTACCTGCAGGCAGAAGCGCTGCTATCGCATCAAAGGCGTCCTTTCCTTCTTCTATAAAGCTCTCCACTTCTGAAGTGATATGCATAACTTTTGAATAGCGCTGTATTGATTTATAATTTACAACATTCACGCTGGAATACTTTGATATTTTCCCAAGATCATTTCTTGCAAGGTCAACCAGCATATCATGTTCGGCCAGTTCCTTTTCATCTTCCAGCAGTTCCTTTTCCAGAGCCCTGTCTTCTTCGCCGTTTTTTCCGCGTGGTCTGGTTCCGGCAATCGGAAAAGTTGTTAGCTTGCCGTTTTGCAGCTTTACAAGGGTTTCGGGGGATGCACCGATAAGCTGAACTTCGTCCTTTTGCATGAATACCATGTATGGTGACGGATTTGTTGTCCTCAGAACCCTGTAGGCATTTAAAAGGCTATCCTTGTATTCTGTTTCAAAACGCCTGGAAAGCACGACCTGGAATATATCCCCATTCCTTATATATTCCTTTGCTTTCTCAACAATACCGCAGTACTCTTCCCTGGACACATTGCTGGTGAAGAAGGGTTTACTTTCCATTTCTGTTTTTTCTATTACAGTCTGCTGTGTAATCAGCCTGACAATTCCATCAATCTCGTTAAGGGCTTTTTTGTAGTTTTCAGCTACATTGTCAGCTGCCATGTTTACAATTACGTTAATCTTTTGCTTTAGATGGTCATAGGCGATTACCTTTTCAAACAGCATAAGGTCAAAATCATTGAATTCACTGCTCCTTAAGTTTAAAACCCGTTCGGTGTAACCAATCATGCTGTAGGAAAAATATCCCACAAACCCTCCTGTGAAAGGGGGAATTTCTTTAAGCCTCGGTGTTTTATATTTCGCAAGGTAATTCCTTAATTCATCAAGAGGATTAAGCGAATGCAATACTTTTTTCCCGCTGTCCTCAAAAGTTATTTCTCCATTTTTGCACGAAACACACGCCACAGGATCGAAGCATATAAACGAGTATCTTCCCCATTTTTCACCGCCTTCAATGCTCTCAAGCAGGCAGTATCTTTGGCTTATCCGGGAAATTTTCATAAGAAGCGCTATCGGAGTTGTAATGTCTGCATAAATTTCCCTGCATACCGGAATTACATTGTACTTCTTTGCCAGATTCCGGATTTCATTGTAATCTGGAATTATCACAGTAATCACCCCTTTGAATTTATTTGTTGGTTTTCATACCCTAAGCAACAATCTAAAAAGGATATAAAAAAAGCTTTTATCCCAACTAAGGGACAAAAGCTTCAACTTCTGCGGTGCCACCCAAATTGGCGTATTGCTACGCCCACTCATTACTGCATACCAACATATGCACCCAGCTGATAACGGGCAGGGCCCCCGTAAGCGACTACTCTCTTTCGATTTCGGGCTTCCCTCGCAAGTCCATTCGGAATAAGCTTGCAACCGTATCACACCAACCACGGCTCTCTGAATGCAAGTGATTATTCTTACTACTCTTGCTCTACGGTTTATGCGATATATCAGACTTACTTTGTTGCTAATTTAAGTAAAATATTTTTTTGATTGTAGCACAGCTGACTTTTTTTGTCAATTATATATTTTGCATAAATTACCATGATTTATTCTGTTATTTTTAGCATGATATCCAAAAGATCGGCTTTTCATTTAAACTATCCGAACCAGCGCCGTTATAAAACTCCTCGGTTCGGTTTTATGTAACAGTTTACTTTAAGCAATCAGCCAACTGTTTCATGATGGCAAAAGCTTTTTCATCATATTCTTTTGCCTCCCGGATTAACTGCACTGTTCTTTTTCTCACATCAGCTCTGGCGAAATTGCGCATCTGTTTCTCACCACGTTCCCATCCGCCCAAAACTTCATACAACTTCGCGGAGACTTTGGAAATTTCCATGAAATATGTTGATGCCTTTTCAAAAAGCGCTCTTTGCTCAGGATATTGTTCTGCTGCTTTTTTCATGAACTTGGCGGCGTTATACCTTCCATCTGCAATACAATCAATGGCATCGTCATGAGTGAACAGTCTCTCGGCCAGCAGCGGCATAATCATATCTTCCGAAAAATCACTGTCATCTGCCACAGCCTTTATCCATGCTTCATACGCCAGCAACCCTTTTGCATAAACACCGCACTTGCGGCCGGTCATTGCATCAATGGCATTGTTCAGTATGGTTTTTACATCTGCTTTTCCTGTATCTGCCGGTTCAAGTGCCATGACAGCCAATGTCTCTGGATTATCCCACCAGCGATCGGTAATAAAATAGCCCGATTGATCAAAAGTAACATCACGATTAAGCTCGGGATTATCCTGGAAAAAATTCCATCCAAGCAGGGTGTTTCCACCGTTGCGATAGCCTGTTACAATGCAGGCTTCGGGCGGTCCGATAATTCCCAGCGCAATAACAGGTATTCCCTTGTCTATTTGTGGTTTTATAAAAGCAATGAACTCTTCCTTTGTACTGTTTTCCCTGCCCAGGAAACGGAAGGAACAGCCAGTTGATTCAATACCCTGCCTGAACACGCGCTCCGGGTCATCATAAGTAAAAACTGAATCGACATTTCCCAAATTCCATTGTGTTTCGTCCCATGTCAGCCTGAATGCCGCACCACTTGCTGCCATTGCATAGTCATAACTTACATCTATACCGATATAATTTGCGCAAGCTCTCAAGCAAGCCGGGAAGGGTGTCAGCCCTTCGGGACCGTACTGAACTCTGGGTACCCCCAGTAAAATCATTTGTTCCTGATTTGCTTCACTACTTCTCATGATTTTCTTCACCTTTCATTGATTCATTCTGATTAAGGACAGGAAGCTCAACACCGTAAACTCCTGCACAAAGTTTGGCTCTTTTCAGGTTAACTTTCATTTTTCGGAATTCAGACGGAGTCACTCCAGTAATCCTTTTAAAAGCCCTGGTAAAAGCATCTGCATTGTTAAAGCCATACTCCATTCCGATGGTAACCAGAGTCTTGTCGGTATACCTGCATTCAAAGGCAGCGTTTGCAATTTTACGCTCCAGAATATAGCGGTAGAGTGACTTATTCGTTTGGCCGGCAAACAACTCACGGACATAGGGCAACGAAAATCCTGTTGCTGCTGCTAATTCGTTATAATCAATCTTCCCCTTTATTCGAGTTTCGACAAATGTGATCACTGCATTTACAAACAAAAAAAGCTGATCCATCTTACACTCCGATTTAAAAATCTATGCTTCATGAAGCATCCATATTATACCATGTTGCAGATTTTGACGTCTCGACTTTTTTGAGGATTAATCGAGTAGGAGGTAGGTGATTATTTCACCTACCGACCTCTCACACCACCGTACGTACCGTTCGGTATACGGCGGTTCAATAGGACTTAATGAACAAGTGAATATCTTTCCGAAATGCTTTGAAGACCTAACTTCTTAAGGTATTCATTGGTAATTGTCATACTGAGTATGGGGCTGTTGGCTATTCGCCAATAGCCTTTTCTTGTGTTTGCAAATTCCCAGGCTTTCCTTTTGTCTATTCCCAGTTTTACGAGATTATCATACTTCGTTCTGATTTTCTTCCATTGTTTCCAGAAGCACATCCTTATCCTGCGTCGCATCCACTCGTCTATCTTCCGGGCGGTTTTTCCCATGTCTGCAATACTAAAGTAGTTTACCCATCCGATTATACACTGGTTCAGTTTTCCTATTCTCCATGCCATACTCTTACCGTTACTTCTTGCCGTGATTTCCCTTATCTTATTCATGAATCTTCTGACTGGTTTATCATGCGCACGGATTCTGATTTCACCTTTTCTGCTGTAAAATGAGAATCCTAAAAACTTGAGATTCCACGGCCTTCCTACGGTACTCTTATCCCTGTTGACTTTGAGTTTTAACTCTTCTTCGAGGAATCGAGTGACGCTCTTCATAACCCGTTCTGCTGCTTTCCTGCTTTTAACGTAAATGTTACAGTCGTCCGCATATCGGCAGAATCTTCGCCCTCTTTTCTCCAGTTCCTTGTCCAGCTCGTTGAGCATGATATTACTGAGCAGTGGGCTCAAAGGGCCTCCCTGTGGACACCCTTCCTCTGTCTCTGTTACTACTCCATTTATCATTACTCCTGATTGCAGATATTTTCTTATGAGTGTTAGCACTCTTTTATCTTCAATCTCTTTTGCGAGAAGTCCCATGAGTTTGTCATGATTTACAGTATCAAAGTATCTTGCAAGGTCTATATCAACAACCCAGTTGTAGCCTGATTGTATGTACTCCTTGCATTTTACTATCGCCTGTTTTGCGCTCCTTCCCGGTCTGAACCCGTAACTGTTGTCTGAGAACTTAGGTTCGAATATCGGGGTTAGTACTTGTGCTATTGCCTGTTGTACTACCCTGTCTACTGCCGTAGGTATACCAAGCATTCGTTTTCCCCCGTCTGGTTTCGGTATTTCTACCCTCCTTACAGGGGCGGGTTTGTACTTCCCTTCCAGTATTGCCTGCCTAAGTTGAGTGCCATTTTGCTTAAGGTATTGTAGAAGTTCATCTACTGTCAACCTATCTACTCCATAGCTCCCTTTATTTGCCTTGACCCTCTTGTATGCTCTGTTCATATTGTCCCGGTCAAGTATTTCCTCAAGCAAGCCTCCGGCATATTCACCGTCATCGTTTCTTCCTTTTTCTGACGCCGTTAAAATGCTCCGCACTCCTGCTTTGCCTTCAGGTTCCACCTTTGACTTTATCAGGTAGCCTTCATTATGAAGTTGTCTGCTTTCAACACATTTTATCGAGTCCTTCAAAATTCAGAAACCTCCTATTGTTCGGTCCTTCCGCCGCTGTTCATGACCACCGGCGTACTATGACCTCTGCTGACTTCTGACAGTTCAGTCATACATCACTGCATGGGTTGCTGATTCAAAATTCATTTCCTCAGCTTATCTGTCAGACCTCCGCGGGTAAGCTCGCGCCCTTTCATCCCATCTACCTGCTGCATTTACACCATAGACCTCGGATAGCATTGGACTTCGTTTTGTTTAGCAAACTCATCCGGTCTATATATGCCTCATATGCAGTTCCTGTTCGTCAGGCCGGGACTTTGCCTCCGGCTTCCTTCAGATTCCACCTCACGATGGACACCCTTGCCCTTGGCTAACGGTTGGTGCTATCAACCCCCGTAACGGACTTTCACCGTCAAGGTCGCGCGCGTGCCGCGCGCACTAATAAAAGGCAGCCCCTATGGACTGCCTTTTTATATTTTATATATCTATTTATTCTTTATTGCTGCCTGGGCAGCTGCCAGCCTTGCAATCGGCACTCTGAACGGCGAGCATGAAACATACTGCAGACCTACAATATGGCAGAATTCAATTGAAGAAGGATCTCCGCCATGTTCACCGCAAATACCCATTTTGATATTTGGCCTGGTTTTGCGTCCCTTTTCGGCTGCAATTCTTATAAGTTCGCCAACACCGGTCTGGTCGAGTTTTGCAAACGGATCAAATTCATAAATCTTCTTGTTATAATATTCTTCAAGGAACTTGCCTGCGTCATCACGGCTGAAACCAAATGTCATCTGTGTTAAATCGTTCGTTCCGAATGAGAAGAATTCAGCTTCGCTTGCTATTTCATGAGCAGTGATGGCAGCGCGCGGAACTTCAATCATTGTACCGACAAGGTACTTAAGCTCAACGCCTGATTCCTTAATAATCCGGTCTGCTGTCTTTACAACAACATCCTTAACATATTTCAGTTCTTTCACATCGCCTACCAGAGGAATCATAATTTCGGGCACAACATTAAGGCCTTCCCTGGTTACATTTATAGCAGCTTCTATAACTGCTCTTGTCTGCATTTCAGCAATTTCAGGATAGCTTACAGCCAGTCGGCATCCTCTGTGACCCAGCATCGGGTTGAATTCATGCAGCTCTGAAATTACTGCATTCAGTTCAGCGGCCGATATACCCATTTCGGCTGCTATCGCCTCGATATCTTCCTGTTCCTTCGGCAGGAATTCATGCAGCGGAGGATCAAGGAAACGGATTGTTACAGGATATCCTTTCATTACTCTGAACAGTTCTTCAAAGTCGCCTCTCTGCATTGGCAGAAGTTTATCCAGGGCCTTTCTTCTCTGCTCCTCTGTACGGGCTACAATCATTTTTCTCATTGCGCCGATTCTGTCGCTGTCAAAGAACATATGCTCTGTACGGCACAATCCAATACCTTCTGCACCAAACTTTAATGCCTGTGCTGCGTCTTTAGGAGTATCGGCATTAGTTCTTATCTTCAGAGTCCGGACTTCGTCAGCCCAATTCATTAAGATTTCAAAATATCCTGTCATTTCAGGAGCCACAGTTGGCAATTGCTCTCCATATACATTTCCGGTGGAACCGTCAAGGGAAATCCAGTCTCCCTCGTTATATCTCTTGCCGTTTTTATCTATGAAATATCCTTCCTCTTCGTTTATTGTAATCTCACCGCAGCCAACAACACAGCATCTGCCCATACCTCTTGCAACAACGGCTGCATGGGAAGTCATTCCGCCACGGCCTGTCAAAATACCCTGAGAAACATGCATTCCTTCAATATCCTCTGGTGATGTTTCATTACGGACCAGAATTACTTGTTTCTCACCTTCATTAAATGCCTTGGTAGCGTTTTCTGCTGTAAAGTAAATCTTACCTGTAGCAGCACCCGGTGATGCAGCCAGACCTTTTGCAATCGGTTTTGCTGCCTTTAATGCCTTCGGTTCGAACTGAGGATGGAGAAGTGTATCCAATTGCTTCGGATCCACTTTCAGCAAAGCCTCTTCCTTGGTTATCATATTCTCATTTACAAGATCAACTGCAATTTTCAGTGCTGCCTGAGCGGTTCTCTTTCCGTTTCTTGTCTGGAGCATGAAGAGTTTTCCGCGTTCTATTGTAAACTCCATATCCTGCATATCACGGTAATGGGATTCGAGCTTGCCTGCTATGTCAACAAACTGGTTGTATACATCAGGATTTATTTCTCTCAATACCTCAATTGGCTGAGGTGTTCTGATACCGGCAACAACATCCTCGCCCTGGGCATTCATTAAAAATTCTCCGTAGAGTTTCTTCTCACCTGTGGACGGGTCTCTTGTAAATGCAACACCGGTACCCGAATCATTGCCCATATTTCCGTATACCATTTCCTGAACGTTTACGGCTGTTCCCCAGTCTGAAGGGATATCATTCAGCCTTCTGTATACTATCGCTCTTGGATTTTCCCATGAACGGAATACGGCTTTTACTGCTTCCATCAACTGAACTTTCGGATCTTGCGGGAAGGGTACGCCCATCTCTTTCAAATACAGTTCCTTATACTGTTCAGTAAGCTTTTTCAAATCATTTGCATCAAGATCGGTATCTGATGTAACACCTTTTTGCTCTTTTATCTCGTCCATCAGTTTTTCGAATTTTAACCTGTCAATTCCCATAACAACATCGGAAAACATCATGATAAAGCGTCTATAACTGTCATATGCAAAACGCGGATTCTGTGTAAGTTTTGCCAGCCCTTCAACAACCTCATCATTCAGCCCGAGATTCAAAATGGTGTCCATCATTCCAGGCATGGATACTCTCGCACCCGAACGCACTGAAACTAAAAACGGATTTTCGGGATCTCCAAATTTCTTTCCCACTATTTCTTCTGTTTTCGAAAGGGTTGCAAAAATTTCATCCTCGATATCTTTTGCAATAATCTTTCCGTCCTGATAAAAACGCGTACATGCTTCTGTTGTGATTGTAAAACCTCTTGGCACCGGAAGTCCGAGACCGGTCATTTCTGCAAGATTTGCACCTTTGCCGCCAAGAAGGTTTCTCATTGAGGCATTACCCTCACTGAATAAATACACATATTTGGCCATTTAATTTCTTCCCTCCTAAAACTACTTCCATATGGCTGTTTTCATTGAATCATATGTAATTATTGCCTAAGGCCTTTATACCTTTTCATTTCCTATAGTAACTATAAATACCAAATTGGTTTATAACGTAAAAATAATAACATAAGAAAATTTCACTGTAAACTTATAAAATATAAAATTAATAAGTGAGAGTATTTTATGCCTTCCGACAGGTTATGCAGGGATATGCTTAAATAACATATGCCAGGCAGGATAAAATTCCCACCTGACAATATGCTGCTTCAGCTAAAAATTAAATTTATCAGCAAAATAATCCTTTAACTCTTCAATGGGTATTCTTACCTGTTCCATAGTATCTCTTTCACGAATTGTAACTTTCTTATCGTCAACCGATTCGAAGTCAAAAGTTATGCAGTAAGGAGTACCAATTTCGTCCTGGCGGCGGTATCTCTTTCCGATGCTTCCGGTATCGTCATATTCACAGTTGTAGTATTTGATTAAATCCTCATAAATCTTAAATGCTTCCTCGCCAAGCTTTTTAGACAGCGGCAGAACGGCAATCTTCACAGGAGCAAGTGCCGGATGTAAACGCAATACAGTACGGACATCCCCCTCGCCTACTTCTTCTTCGTCGTAGGCATCACACAGGAATGCCAGGGCTACTCTGTCCACACCGACTGATGGCTCTATGCAATATGGCACAAATTTTTCATTTGTTGTTGGATCAAAGTAGCTTAAATCTTCTTTTGAATACTGCATATGCTGCTTCAGGTCAAAGTCGGTTCTGTTGGCAATGCCCCATAATTCACCCCAGCCGAACGGGAATTTGAATTCAATATCGGTAGTTGCAGTACTATAGTGGCTAAGCTCTTCTTTTGAGTGATCCCTCATCTTTATATTTTCTTCCTTCATGTTCAACGACAGCAACCAGTTGCGGCAAAATTCCTTCCAGTACATAAACCATTCCATATCCTTGCCGGGTTCACAGAAGAATTCCAGTTCCATCTGCTCGAATTCCCTTGTCCGGAAAGTGAAATTACCCGGAGTTATTTCATTTCTGAAGGATTTGCCAATTTGCCCTATTCCAAACGGGATCTTTTTTCTTGTAGATCGTTGAACATTTTTGAAGTTTACAAATATCCCCTGTGCTGTTTCGGGGCGCAGATATATTTCATTCTTGGAGTCTTCGGTAACACCCTGGAAGGTTTTGAACATAAGGTTGAATTGTCTGATAGGAGTAAAGTCCTTTACCCCACAATTAGGACAGGTTATTCCGTTTTCTTCGATGTACTTTGTGAGAGCTTCATTGCTCATTCCGTCCACTCTCATATCAATATTATTTTCCTTGTTCCAGTCTTCAACAAGTTTGTCGGCACGGTGTCTTACCTTACAGTGGCGACAGTCAATCAGGGGGTCTGAAAATCCGCCGACATGGCCTGAAGCCACCCAAACCATAGGGTTCATCAATATTGCTGTATCCAGCCCTACATTGTAAGGATTTTCCTGGATAAACTTCTTCCACCACATTCTCTTTACATTATTTTTTAATTCCACTCCCAGAGGTCCGTAATCCCAAGTGTTGGCCAAACCATCATAAATCTCCGAGCCTTGAAAAATGAACCCCCTGTTTTTGCATAATGCCACAATCTTATCCATGGTTTTCTCAAAAGCCATATTTTTTCCTCCCGATAATATCTTTAATACTATTGAGCATCATTTGTGCGTCTGTTTTTTCTGTATCTGATCTTGCCTTCATTTATCTCGTTTACCGCCGTAACAACATCTTTACTGAATGTTTTTGTTAAAGGCTGCGCTCCTTCATTAAGCATCCGCGCTCTTTTGGCAGTTACGTTGACTAATATATACCTGTTTTCCACCTTTTCCAAAAGCTCAGATATTGACGGTTTTATCACTCATTATCACTCCTTATACAATTATTTTTTATTCTGTTGCGTTCTTTTTCTATGATGTCAAGCAATTGCCTTGCAGAGTCTTCCACAGATTCATTTTTGATTATATAATCATAGCTGTCCAGTTGCTCCATCTCTTCCAATGCCCGTTTCATCCGTTTTTCAATAACTTCAGGAGACTCGGTTCCGCGTTTTGTAATGCGCTTCCTTAACTCTTCAATGGTCGGAGGAGTAATAAATACTGAAATGCAATCGGGATATTGTCTCTTTACATTATGCGCGCCTTCCACCTCAATCTCAAGAAGAACAACATGGCCCTTTTCCAGTTCCTGTTCCACATACATCTTCGGCGTACCATAATAGTTCCCGCAATACTCAACCCATTCCAGTAAAGCACCTTCCCGTATCATCTCCAAAAACCTTTCACGGGAAACAAAGAAGTAATTTTTGCCATCTATTTCTCCCGGCCTTGGACAACGTGAAGTTGCTGAAACCGAAAAAACTATATCCTTATTTTGCTCCCGTGCCCGGGAAACAACAGTTCCTTTTCCAACTCCCGCGGGACCCGACACAACAACCAAAAGACCCGGATTCATTCGGTAACCTCCTGCTCATCTCCGCCATCAATAGCAACTGCATCATTATCTTTGCTGCCAAGCCTGTGAGCAACTGTTTCGGGCTGAACGGCAGACAGAATGATATGGTCACTGTCAGTTACAATTACAGCACGGGTTCTTCTGCCATATGTTGCGTCAATCAGCATGCCACGATCCCTTGCTTCCTGAATAATTCTTTTTATAGGTGCAGATTCAGGACTTACGATTGCAACAATTCTATTGGCAGCAACAATATTTCCGAAACCGACATTAATTAATTTCATGCCTTACTCCTCCATATCAAGGGATTATTTTCCATTATTCAACATTCTGTATTTGTTCTCTGATTTTTTCAATTTCACTTTTCAGTTCAATTACATTTTTTGTGATATCCAAATCATTCGCTTTGGCCCCTATGGTATTTACTTCCCTGTTCATTTCCTGAAGCAGGAAATCCAGTTTTCTTCCTATTGGCCCATCCATCGCCAAAATATCAAGGAATTGATCCAGGTGGCTTCTTAAACGTACCAGCTCTTCATTAATACTGCATTTGTCAGCAAAAATCGCAACCTCCATAGCAAGACGTGTTTCATCCACAATATCGCTGTCCATCAATTCCCGTATTCTGGCTGAAAGCTTTTCCTTATACTCTGTAATAACCAAAGGTTCACGTGCTTTTATCTGCAACCTGTAATTTTCGATGTTTTTACATATTTCGATCAGGCTTATTTTAAGCTTTTCTCCCTCGGCCTCCCTCATTGCAACCAGGACATTCAATGCCTCGTTTACGGCCTGTTCCAGAATTGCCCAGACTTCTTCCGAAGTCTCCTCCTTTTTTTCGATTCTGAGGATTTCAGGAAATCTGGCCAGCGATGAAGATGAAATATCATCCCGAAGCTGCAATTCTTCAGCTAATGTATTCATGGCTCTGTAATATTCCAGGGCCAGATTTTTGTCAAGTATTACTTTTTTAATCCCTTCGCCAAGGTTTTCCCAATTGATAAAAACATCAACCTTACCCCTGTAGATACGGTTCGTAATCAGCGAACGGACTTTATCTTCAAAACAGCTTAACTGTCTTGGCATCCGTATATATATGTCACAATACCTGTGATTTACCGTTTTTATCTCAACGTCCATCGAAACCTGTTCGTCCTGATATTTATAATAACCGTATCCGGTCATACTTCTAACCATTTTATTTCCTCCAAAGTCTTTCATTCTCGGGCGCAAAAATGTGCCGAAGGGCAATATAAGCCTAAAACGCCAGTACATTTTGTATGGTCTGATAAACTTTATACTTTTCAAACGGCTTCACAATAAAGTCCTTTGCACCCATTTTTATGGCATCGATAACCATTGACTGTTGCCCCATTGCCGAAACAACGATTACCCTTGTTTTCGGACTTGCTTCCACAATTTTGGGCAATGCAACTATTCCGTCCATTTCGGGCATAGTTATATCCAATGTCATTATATCAGGTTGATATTTCCGCGCAGCTTCTATTGCTTCTATTCCATTAGAAGCTTCAGCAATTACCGTATATCCCTCAACCTGTTCTATAACTTTACGAAGCAGTGTTCTCATAAAGATGGCATCATCTACTATAACAAAGGATATTTTGGTCATAAGTCGAAGTCTCCCATTTCGTACATTATAATAGATAAAACTGCAACAGCAGCGGTTTCGGTTCTTAAAATTCTTTTTCCCAATCCGACAGGAATAATTCCGTGATCCCCGGCAAGCTTGATTTCTTCTTCTGCAAAGCCGCCTTCGGGACCTATAAAAATACCTATGGTTTTAATATAGTCTATATTATAGCATTTAAGCAACTCTTTAAAACACTTTTTACCCTCATTTTCATAACAGAAAACTGCCAGCGACGAACCGCATGTTTCATTTGAAACCATGTCATCCCACAAGTCCATAGCTTTGCTGTATTCCAACGGTTTTTTAACTTCGGGAATAACAACACGGCCCGATTGCTTGCATGCTTCCCGTGAAATCCTGTTCCATCTTTCAAGTTTTGCGTCAATATTTCTGTCTATATCCCGGACTACGGAATACCGCGTAATCATTGGGACAATCTGGCTCACTCCCAACTCCACCGTCTTCTGAATTATCCATTCCATTTTATCAGACTTTGGCATTCCCTGAAACAGAATGACCTTCCTCTTCGATTCGGTCTCAGGTGTACCGGTTTTTACTATTTTCCCGACGGCCATTGCTTTATCGACCGAAACAAGCTCAATCTCATGTTCCAGCCCTGTACCGTCAAATACCAGCAAATGATCGCCTGTCCTGAACCTGAGAACCTGGACCATGTGCTTCAAGTCGTCTCCGGAAATATACACAGTATCATTCTTTATTGAATCAGGTGAAACTAGGAATCTGCGCATATCTGCATTGCCACCCATTCGCCTTCCCTGTTTTCCTTTACCATATGATAGCCATTTTCGTTTACAGCATTAATGATTTCTTCACGTCTATCCGAAATGATGCCCGATAACAGAATATTAGTCCTATCACTGCTGTATTTTCTCAGATCAGGCAGCAATGACAGAATTATATCCGCAATTATATTAACTACAATAATATCATACTTTTCTATTTCCAAATCCTTTAATTCACCGTGGATTACATGAACTACGTCCGAGACATTGTTCTTCATGACATTCTCACGGCAAGCTTTATATGCTGCATCATCTATGTCAACGCATGTGACTTCCTTTGCACCAAGTTTTGCGGCAATAATCCCCAAAATTCCGGTTCCGCATCCCAAATCCAGAACTTTTTCATTTCCCTTGACAAGCTCATCAAGTAATGATGCACACATTCTTGTTGTTTCATGGGTTCCGGTTCCGAAAGCCATTCCAGGCTCGAGTTCCACAACCACTTCATTGCCTTGAGGCAGGTAATCTTCCCAGGCCGGTTTAACTATAACCCTGTCTGATATTTTAAAGGCTTTATAATACTTTTTCCAATTATCCTTCCATTCGGAATCATCTCGTATTCTGACAGAATATTCAGGAATATGATTTAAAAAGATCTGAAATTCGCTGTCGAGTTTGCTTTTCAGTTCTTCTGCTTTCCGTGAACTGAAGTAGGCCTTGATAACGACCTTTTCGCCATAACTGTCAATTAACCCGTCATCTGCATAATCAAGGTACCTGTTATGATCAAGAACCTGCCTGAAAGAGTCGGGATCAACTATTTCAAGTCCCTGAACTCCCTGGTCCAGCAGAACCTGTGAAACTAATTCCTGTATTTCAGGATCTACGGTAACGGCTACTTCCAACCACTCCACAAAAATACTCCCTTTTCAGTTTATTATCAATTATTTATTGAAATAAATCCTTCATTTTTTCAAAGAAAGATTTTCTCTGTTGAAATACTTCATCCCCGCTGATTTCCGCAAACTGCTTCAGCAGTTCCTTCTGTTTTGCAGAAAGCCTTGTAGGTACTTCTACATTGACTTTAACAAGCTGGTCGCCTTTCGCATTGGATCTCAGATGTTTGATTCCTTTGTTTTTAAGTCTGAAAACCGTCCCTGTTTGCGTACCTTCGGGTATATTATATTTTATTGTTCCCTCGAGGGTGGGAATCTCCAACTCAGCCCCCAGAGCCGCCTGGGTAAAAGTTATGGGTATTTCACATATTACATCATAGCCTTCTCTTTTGAAAAGAGGATGTGGCTTTACCCGTATGCTCACATACAAGTCACCGGGCGGTCCGCCCATTATGCCAGGCTCGCCTTCGCCACGCAAAGATATGGTCTGTCCGTTGTCAATGCCTGCCGGCACATTTATGCTAATCTTTGAAGTTTTCTGAACTCTTCCGTTTCCACGACACTCATCACATGGATGGGTTATAATTGTACCTTCTCCACGGCAAACTTCGCAAGTGCGCATGTTCACCATTTGCCCAAACGGAGTGGATTGTACATGCCTTATCTGCCCTGTACCATTGCAGTGCCTGCATGTTTCGGGAGTAGTACCGGGTTTTGATCCTGACCCGCCGCAAACATGGCATAACTGCATCCTGCTGATATTAATTTCTTTGGTTGTACCAAAGGCAGCCTCGAGAAAGCTTATTTCAAGCGAATATTTTAAATCGTTACCTCTTCTGGGGCCCGATCTTTTCCTGGTACTTCTGCCAAATGGCGAGCCCCCAAAAAAAGTATCGAAAATATCTTCAAAACCAAAATCAAAGCCTCCAAAACCGCTGAAACCTTCAAAACCTGTTCCGTTAAGGCCTGCATGGCCATACATGTCGTACTGCTTCCTTTTTTGCGGATCGCTTAAAACTGCATAGGCTTCATTGATTTCTTTAAACTTGGCTTCGGCTTCTTTGTCATTGGGGTTCATATCCGGATGATATTGCTTTGCAAGCTTCCGGTATGCCTTTTTCAGTTCTGTTTCATCAGCATTACGGCTTACTCCCAACACTTCGTAGTAATCTCTTTTTTCGGGCATTCTATCACCCCCAAAGCTGGTTTACTGCTAAAGTAGCTTAACGATTATAACACACTTCAATAACACCTTCAACTAAGTTTATTTTATGATCTGATCCTCATTTATGAAAAAAATAATTGCCCTAATCATAACAACGAGTCAAAGGAATACCTTTGACTCGTTTTGTTGCAAACTTGACTTACTGTTTACCGAAGCGGGGATTTTTAAAATATCGAACTATTTGTCATCATCAACTACTTTATAATCTGCATCGTAAACATCATCCTGGCTATTGCCTGTTCCGCCGCCATAGGTCTGGTTAAACCCTCCTGCTCCGGCTGCTCCCGCAGCACCAGGATTCTGCTGATAAATTTTCTGTGAAACTGCATAGAAAGCCTGGGAAAGTTTTTCGGTGGCAGCTTTAATAGCCGCAGTATCGTTACCTTTAGCAACTTCTTTCAGATGGTTCAGTTCGGCTTCGATATTGGATTTATCTGCAGGATCAATCTTATCTCCCAAATCTTTCAAAGTTTTTTCCGTCTGATAAATCAGCGAATCTGCCTGGTTCTTCGCTTCTATGACTTCTTTCCTTCTCTTGTCCTCTTCAGCGTACTTTTCCGCTTCCTTAACGGCTCTCTCAATTTCCTGCTCAGAAAGGTTTGTTGACGCTGTAATGGTAATTTTTTGCTCATTGCCTGTACCCAGGTCTTTCGCGGATACATGTACAATACCGTTTGCGTCTATGTCGAAAGTAACCTCTATCTGGGGAACCCCTCTCGGAGCAGGCGGTATTCCTGTTAATTGGAAATTGCCAAGCAGTTTATTGTCTGCAGCCATTTCTCTTTCACCCTGGTATACACGGATGTCAACGCTGGTCTGACCATCGGCTGCGGTTGAGAATATTTGGCTCTTTTTAGTGGGTATTGTGGTATTGCGTTCAATCAGTTTTGTGAATACTCCACCGAGGGTTTCAATACCAAGGGACAGAGGAGTAACGTCAAGAAGCAGAAGGTCTTTGACTTCTCCTGAAAGAACGCCGGCCTGAATAGCGGCACCAATGGCAACGCATTCGTCAGGATTAATGCCTTTGAACGGTTCCTTGCCGAGATACTTCCTGACAGCTTCCTGAACTGCAGGTATTCTTGTTGAACCTCCAACCAGCAGAACTTTGTCTATATCTGCAGGTGTAAGATCAGCATCTGCCAGCGCCCTTCTGGTAGGCTCCATGGTTTTTTCAACCAGGTCGGCAGTCAGCTCGTCAAATTTAGCTCTGGTAAGTGTCATGTCCAGGTGTTTCGGACCACTCGCATCTGCAGTTATAAAAGGAAGGTTAATATTAGTTGTGGTAACTCCGGACAATTCAATCTTGGCTTTTTCTGCAGCTTCTTTCAAACGTTGCATAGCCATTCTGTCGTTTCTTAAATCAATTCCTGTATCCTTTTTAAACTCTTCAGCCAGCCAGTTGATAATTCTCTGGTCAAAATCATCACCGCCCAGACGGTTATTACCGCTGGTAGCCAGAACTTCAAATACTCCGTCTCCGATTTCCAGAATAGATACGTCAAATGTACCTCCACCCAGGTCAAATACAAGGATCTTCTGATCATGTTCCTTGTCCAGTCCGTAAGCAAGAGCCGCAGCTGTAGGCTCGTTTATGATGCGCAATACTTCAAGACCTGCAATTCTTCCTGCGTCCTTTGTTGCCTGGCGCTGAGCATCGCTGAAATATGCAGGGACGGTAATAACAGCCTGTGTAACTTTTTCACCAAGATAAGCTTCAGCATCTGCCTTCAGTTTCTGGAGGATCATTGCTGATATTTCCTGAGGAGTATATTCTTTATTATCAATTTTTACTTTCCTGTCGGTTCCCATGTCCCTTTTAATTGAAATAACGGTTCTCTCGGGATTTGTGACAGCCTGTCTTTTAGCAACCTGTCCAACTAATCTTTCACCGGTTTTGGAGAAAGCAACAACTGAAGGTGTAGTCCTGCTTCCTTCGGGATTAGGGATAACTACAGGTTCACCACCCTCAATAACAGCGACACATGAATTGGTTGTTCCTAAATCTATACCTATCACTTTCGGCATAAAAATCACTCCTAATAATAATATATTTAAAGGTCAAAGAAAGTCTATTAGTTTGCTACTTTTACAACAGAATGACGAATAACAATTTCATCATTATATATATATCCTTTGAGGAACTCCTCAACAATTTCATTTTCGCCATAATTTTCATCATCAACATGCATTACGGCTTCATGAAAATCAGGGTTGAATTTTTGGCCCTTGGCTTCAATGGGCTTTACTTTGAAACTGGATAATATCTCCTGCATTTGCTTATGGATTAACAGGACGCCTTCCCTGATCTTTTCATCGCTTCCTTCAGAGGCCTGCAGCGCTCTTTCGATGTTATCCATTACAGGAAGAAAAGCAGATACAACATCTGCAACTGAAGAGGCATATAATTTTTCTTTTTCCTTTTTTGTCCTTTTCTTATAGTTGTCAAACTCTGCGGCGAGTCTTTGAATTTGCTCTTTCAATTCATTAATTTCCTTTTCTTTTTGATTTAACAGGTTTTCTTCCTGGCTTTTTACTTCCTTGTCGCCTTTAGCTTCATTGCATTCAGCAGCATTTTCATTTGCTTTACCGGTTTTTTCTTCTGTTTCTTCGGTTGCCTTTTTTTCCTCTGCGTTGGTTTCCATCTCTAAATTCTCCTTCGATAATTCTTCTGCTTTATCCAGATTTTTATCATCTGTCTTATTCTGACTCATCAGCTTTCATCCTTCCATTTATCATTTACGGAAAATTCAGTCATCATTGATTATCCTCAGTATCTCATTGTTAATTAAATTCCTGACATAATTCATAGCCGATATAACTCTGGAATAATACATCCTTGTGGGACCCAATACGCCAAAAGTACCCAGTTCGGTATCACCAAGGCTGTAAACCGTAGTAACCAGGCTGCACTCACGCATCACTTCGTGCTCATTTTCGGCACCAATCTGAACATTAAGTCCCTGCTTCTTCATAGCCGAACTCATTAAACTTTTCATGGTATGCTGCTCATTGAACAGTTCAAATAGTTCCTTGACCTTAAAAAGATCGCTGAATTCAGGATGATTCAGCAAATTCGTAATACCGTTCATAATAAGCTCGGAATCTTCAACATCCTGCATGCATTTTTTCATCCCGTCAACAACATAATTTATCAGTTCTTTCGAAACACCTGTTTCTATTTGTATGTCATGAGTAAGAGGAAATTCAATATTTTCAATTATACGCCCGTTTAACTTTTCCTGCAAATAATTAGTAAGCAATATGAATGAATCCGGACTTGTTTCGTTATTAACGCGAAAAACCTGGTTTTTCACAACACCTGTACTTGTCACAACCACAATTAAAACTTTCTTTTCATCTACGGGCAATACCTGCACAGATTTAACCGCTGCTTTTGTCAGGCTCGGAGACAAAGCTATTGACGCATATCCTGTAATTGCAGATATAATATCAGATGCTCTCCGGATCAATGTGTTTATTTCATCTATTTTACGTTCAATTGCATCCTTAATTTGATTTATTTCCTCTATTTTCAGTGCCTGCACCTGCATCAGATGATCCACATAAAACCTGTATCCCTTGTCTGATGGGACTCTGCCGGCAGAAGTATGGGGCTGCGAAATATATCCCATTTCTTCCAAATCAGCCATCTCGTTACGAATGGTAGCAGAACTAAGGCCAAGTTCATGTTTTCTTGAAATGGTTCTTGACCCTACAGGCTGTGCGGTTTTTATATAATCATCAACAAGAGTTTTTAAAATCTGCATCTTGCGCTCACTTAACCCTACATCCCACAACGTAACCTCACCTCCATACAATAGCTCATCAGCCTGATACCAAAAGGAACTATTGTACATTGCAGTGAAACCACAAATCAGTATATATATAATCATAAACAGGTTCTTTCCTACTAAAATTAATATACCCATTCAAACCTGTTTATACTTTATCAAGTATATATCACTAAAGTAAATAATCCCTGCTATTTGTTGTTAGCACTCTCATTAAACGAGTGCTAAATGCTATATTAAAAATACCACCCTGCCTTTCTTTTGTCAAGAGGGTGGTATTTTTCTTTTATTACAGGATAAATTCAAGCCATACCTGATTTGCAAAATCCAATCCGGCTTTTGTCAGTTTTAACATGCCATTCTCCACTGAGAGAAGATTTTTCCCGATCAGCATTTTTATTTTATCATGGTATTTATTTAAAGCTTCTCTGCCAAACTCCTTTTCAAGCTGCCCCATGTCAACTCCTTCAATCATTCTTAATCCGAGAATGAACCTTTCGGACAGTTTCTCATCAATCCCAATATGTTCACTGAAACCTATCGTTGATTTCCCTTCGTTAATTCTTTTGATATATTCAACGGGGTTTTCTATATTTGAGTACCTTGCATCATTCATATAAGAGTGGGCAGCCGCTCCAAAACCGATGTAAGGCTTGCTTGTCCAGTACTTTATATTGTGCATCGATTGAAATCCGGGTTTTGCAAAATTGGATATTTCATAGTGTTTAAAGCCTGCCTCGTTCAACCTATTTATTGCCCAGTAATACATTTCCCTTTCCAAATCTTCATCCACGGGAGGCAGTTCACCCTTTTCATTCATTTCATGCCATGGTGTACCTTCTTCGATTTTTAAGCTGTAACACGAAACATGGGTTACACCCTTATGCAAAACCAGTTCAATGGTTTCCTGAAAATCTTTCATGGTCTGGTTCGGAACTCCAAAAATAACATCAGCATTAATGTTCGTGAATCCGCATTTTTTAACCAGATCCACGCATTCCTCAAACATTTCCCTGGTATGGACCCTTCCCATAAACTTCAAAATGCTGTTGCTGGCGGACTGAAGCCCTATACTTATACGGTTGAAGTTAAGCTCTTTATAGACAACAGCCTTTTCCTCAGAGATGGTTCCGGGATTAACTTCTATCGATATTTCTGCATTCTTTGAAATATCAAAGTTTTTTGACAGGGTGCCAGCTATCTTTGAAATGTTTTCCGCAGGAAGGACAGATGGTGTCCCTCCTCCGAAAAAAACGGAATCTACAATCCAGTTTAAAAATTTACCTGAAGCTGACTCAATTTCCCTGCAAACTGCATCGGCATAGTCCTGAAAGAAATCATCCATGCCCGGAAGTGACGGGAAATCACAATAATTGCATTTCCTCATGCAGAAAGGTATATGAACATAAATTCCAATGGTTTCATCTTTTTCAGGCAACATTTCATCCAACGCCTATGTATCAAGTTTCAGCACGCTCATGAAAGCTTCCTGCGGAATTTCCACGCTGCCTACCTGACGCATACGCTTTTTACCTTCCTTCTGTTTTTCAAGCAGTTTCTTCTTTCTTGTAATATCACCGCCGTAGCATTTTGCAAGAACATCTTTCCTGTAAGCCTTCACTGTTTCCCTTGCAATTACCTTTGAACCAATACATGCCTGAATGGGGATTTCAAACATTTGCCGCGGGATGGTCTCCTTAAGCTTTTCAGCAATTTTTCTTCCCCTTGCGTATGCTTTGCTTTCATGGACAATAAAGGACAATGCGTCAACAACTTCACCGTTAAGGCGGATATCAAGCTTAACCAAATCGGACTCTTTATATCCCTTAAACTCGTAATCAAAGGAAGCATATCCTTTAGAACGGGATTTCAGTGCGTCAAAAAAGTCATATACTATTTCATTTAACGGCATGTCGTAGGTTAATACCGCCCGGTTGCTCTCAATATATTCCATTCCGGTGTAATCACCCCTGCGATCCTGGCACAGTTCCATAATGCTGCCGACATGTTCCGGAGGCGTCATTATTGTAGCTTTAACAATGGGCTCTTCCATCATTTCAATCAAACCCGGTTCCGGCATGTTCGTCGGGTTGTCTATCATCAAAACCTCGCCGTTGGTTTTTGTTACCCGGTATATAACGCTTGGAGCCGTGGTTACAAGATCAAGGTTATATTCGCGCTCCAGCCGCTCCTGGATTATCTCCATATGCAACAGCCCCAAAAAGCCGCATCTGAAGCCGAATCCCAGTGCAGCAGAAGTCTCGGGTTCAAACAGCAGGGAAGCATCATTTAATTGCAGCTTTTCAAGGGCTTCCCGCAAATCAGTGTATTTTGAACCATCTGCCGGGTATATGCCGCAAAAAACCATCGGAACGGCCTTTTTATATCCGGGCAGCGGCTCCTTTGCAGGATTTGCTGCAAGTGTTATCGTATCGCCGACACGTGTATCAGCAACATTTTTAATGCTTGCACAGATATAACCGACTTCGCCTGCATACAATGCATCAGCAGGTATTAAACCTCCGGGGCGGAAATATCCCAATTCGGTTACTGTAAACTTCTTTTTCGTATGCATCATATATATTTCCTGGCCCGGTTTAACGCTTCCTTCCATTACTCTCACATGGGTTATTACTCCCTTGTAGTTGTCATAAAGGGAATCAAAAATCAAAGCGCGAAGGGGTGATTCCTCATCACCCGGAGGCGGCGGGATCACTTCAACTATTTTTTCAAGAACGTCCTCTATGTTTATTCCGACTTTTGCAGAAATAAGCGGAGCATCACTGCAATCAAGCCCTATAACATCTTCTATCTCACGCTTGACTTCATCGGGCCTGGCTCCGGGCAAATCTATTTTGTTTATAACGGGTACAATTTCAAGATTATGTTCCAGCGCAAGGTAGACATTTGCCAAAGTTTGAGCCTCAATGCCCTGGGAAGCGTCAACAACCAGTATCGCACCTTCACAGGCTGCAATACTTCTTGATACTTCATAGTTAAAATCAACATGACCCGGTGTGTCGATAAGATTCAGAATGTATTCCTGGCCGTCCTTTGCCTTATATACCAAACGGGCTGCCTGGGCTTTTATCGTAATACCCCGTTCCCGTTCCAGATCCATAGTATCCAGAACCTGTTCTTCCATTTCCCTTTCGGTCAGAACACCGGTTTTTTCAAGCAACCTGTCGGCCAATGTTGACTTTCCGTGATCTATATGAGCTATAATACAAAAATTTCTTATTTTGCTTTGTCTCTCTCCTGGCATCTACTTCCTGAAACCTCACTTCTATAGTTTCAATTTTGTTTTTCCTTTTAAGTTTCCTTTTCATGACCAAATATTACTTTTTGAATTATACCATAGTAATTTTATTCTTGTATAGATACCAACCCAAACAGATAACCCGACAGAATCTGCCGGGTTAATCAGTTCATGCCTAGCATGGTTTCTATAAAAATTCCGTAACCCTTTGTAGGGTCATTAACCAAAACATGGGTTACAGCTCCTATTATTCTTCCGTCCTGGATAATCGGGCTTCCCGACATCCCCTGAATTATACCTCCGGTTTCACTTAACAGCCGTGGATCAGTGATTTTTATTATCATGCTTTTCGGACCCGAAAGGTTCTTCCGTGCAATCTTCTGTATTTCAACAGAAAATTCTTCAACCTGATCCCCGTGAATGTTCGACAGAATAGTCGCCGGCCCCTCCTTCACCATACTCCTTGTTCCAACCGGATACTTCCTGCCATTCAATTCAGATATAGCATTTTTATCTATTGTACCGAAAACCCCAAATGCCGTATTCCAGTATATTTCCCCTATCACTTCCGGGCTTTTCAGAAAATCCCCCTGCAATTCACCCGGGGTGCCCTGTATTCCTTTTCTGATGCCATATACCGAAGATTTCAGCAACTCCCCGTTTTTAACCGGCATCATAATTCCTGTATCAATATCGGTGATTCCATGGCCTAAAGCACCAAATTTGCCTGTCTCTTCTTCAATATATGTTAAAGTTCCGATTCCGGCCGTGCTGTCCCTTACCCAGATTCCAATGCGGTATTTACCGTCCTCAATGCTTTGCACCGGAGTAATCCTTGTTTCGACAACCCGGCTGTCATGTATGAATCTTAAAGCAATTTCTTTCCCGTCTGATTGCTCAATTACTTTTGACAGATCGGCTATCTTTTCTATTTCCTTGTTATTCACTGCAATAATAAAATCCCCGGGTTCCAGACCGGTATCTTTAACGGGCAGGACTTCATTCCCGTCAGGAGTCATAACACCTGAAATCCCTACTACAAGAAGGCCTTTGATATACAACCTGATGCCAACAGTATTCCCGCAAACAATCAGTTCCCTCGCAGGAATTACATTGACTTTAATATCTTTAACAGGAACCAGCCCAAACAAGCTAAGCTGAATCCTGTTCTGGCCGTATTGGGTACCTTTAAGTGTATACGGCATCGAGAAAATCGATGTCCTGTTTCCGACACCCAGCTTCTCAACATGTATTCCGCCGGTTTCAGCCGACAATTGCAACTGAAAGGGCGAGAAGAATTCAACCCGGTATTCTTCTCCTGCCAAAACAGTCATCTGGCTTGGTGTAAATGCTATAAGGGAAAGATATAATGATGCTATAATAACAAAAATAAGAAAGCTAAACCTGAAAAAAGCATTATCTTTCTTAAATATCATATCACACGCTCCAGTTCACGCACATCCCGCAGTTCCGCAACATTGTCTTTTCTGTCTGCTGTCTTTTGATGCATGGAACCACCCCGATGCAATATAAGCCATGGCACATATGTTTATTTTTTGGCCGATGTTCTTAAGGTAACCGAAGCGTTATGAAATTATTCTATTAAAACAACGGAAGAAATTACATTGATTTTGAAATCATTTTCGTAATTGCAGTTAATCTGCACCAAGCCAGTTTATCAGGTGTTTGGTTTCAGTAAAACAGTCGGATTTCAGAAAATCATCGTCATACTTGGAAGAGCACAGCATGGGATGCCTGGATACATAGAACTCCCCTTTATTTATTACATCTCTCATACTAATGGCATGTTTTCCCCAAAGAAACCAGCAAAGATTATATTTTTCCGATATGTACCCTATCAGTCGGCGCGAAAATTCCTGCCACAGCATTGCATGGCTTTCAGGGTTATTTGGTACGCAGCTGAAAGATGTATTCAACAATAAAACGCCCTGTTTTTCCCATGACTCAAACAGCCTGTCGGGCGGAAGAATCGGAAACCTGCCTTCTTTTATTTCGTTTTTAATCCGGTTAAAAGAAAAAATATCCTCATATTTTTCTATATTGCTGTAGCTTTTATGGATCAACCGCACAATGTTTTTCAGCGAAACCTGTTTGAAAGGCTGCTCCCATGTTTTCAGGCCACCGACCTCAAAAGCCCTGCCGGTGGCTACTCCCTTTTCGGGGTATGGATCCTGCCCGAGTATAACAACCTTCACATTTGATAAATCTACGCTTAAAAAACGCAATATATTTTTATATTCAGGATTAACATTTTCTCCTATTTTTTGTGATATATCCTTTATAGTTTCAATGCGTTCAGCATTTAAAAAATCAGTCCATGAACTGTGAATATTGTCCGGAAGTATACGCATAACTTTCTCCTGTCATCCAATTAGTTCTATTTCAATGTTAATACAAATTAACATGTCTCTTCTTCACAGAGTTTTTTCTTCAATTCATTGATTTTGTCGCGCAGCATTGCAGCTTTTTCAAACTCCAGTTCTTTCGCCGCCGCCTTCATTTCGGCTGTCAGTTTTTCTATAATTTTTTCAACAGGGATATCGCCATGATCAACGGCAAATTCTTTTTCATCCTCTGCAACCTTCAATGTTTCAAGGGTATCGTGAACGGCTTTCTGAATTGTCTTTGGTGTAATTCCCATCTTTTTGTTATACTCCATCTGAATCTGCCTTCTTCTGTTGGTTTCACTGATGGCCCTTTCCATTGAACTTGTTATACTGTCGGCATACATAATAACTTTTCCGTTTACATTTCTTGCAGCCCGTCCAATGGTTTGTATCAAAGAGGTTTCAGAGCGCAAAAAGCCCTCCTTGTCGGCATCAAGTATTGCAACGAGTGACACTTCAGGCAAATCAAGCCCTTCCCTGAGAAGATTGATTCCAACCAGAACATCAAACTCGCCCAACCGCAGATCCCGGATAATTTCCATTCGCTCAATGGTATCTATATCCGAATGGAGGTATCGCACTTTTATTCCAACATCCGAAAGGTACTGGGTTAAATCCTCTGCCATTCTCTTGGTTAGTGTGGTTACCAGAACACGTTCATTCCGTTCTACCCGCACTCTTATTTCTTCCATCAGATCGTCAACCTGGCCTTTTACAGGCTTTACTGCAATTTCAGGATCAACCAGCCCTGTCGGCCTGATAATCTGCTCAACAATAACCGAAGATTTTTCTCTTTCATATTTCCCGGGTGTTGCGCTTACATAAATAACCTGATTGACTTTCTGCTCAAACTCTGAAAACGTAAGCGGTCTGTTGTCAAAGGCTGACGGGAGCCGGAACCCATATTCCACCAGAGTTTCTTTCCTTGAGCGATCCCCGTTGTACATTGCTCCTATCTGAGGAACGGTAACATGGGACTCATCAATTACCAAAAGAAAATCTTCCGGAAAATAATCAAGAAGGGTATACGGTGCGCTGCCCGGAGCCCTGCCGCTTATGTGCCTGGAGTAGTTTTCTATCCCCGAGCAAAAACCTATCTCGCGCATCATTTCAAGGTCATACCGTGTCCTCTGCTCCAGTCTCTGGGCTTCCAGCAGCTTATTGTTGTCCCTGAAGTATTTCAATCTCTCTTCAAGTTCCTGTTCTATCGATTTTATAGCCAGCTCCATCTTGGCTCTCGTGGTGGCATAGTGGGATGCAGGAAATATGGCTATATATGTCCGTGTTCCTATAATCTCACCAGTGAGCGGATCCACTTCGGTAATCCTGTCAATCTCATCCCCGAAAAACTCCACCCTTATTATTGTACCTGCAGAAGAAGCAGGATAAATATCCAGTACATCACCTTTAACCCTGAAAGTTCCTCTCCTGAAATCAATATCATTGCGGGTATACTGGATGTCCACAAGCTTTTTTATTACTTCGTCCCTATCCTTTTGCATGCCGGGTCTTAATGACAACATCAATTCTGTATAGTCTTCGGGGTCACCGAGGCCATATATACAGGAAACGCTGGCAACAATTATCACGTCACGCCTTTCAAATAATGCAGCTGTTGCTGAATGCCTCAGATTGTCGATTTCATCATTAATTGATGAGTCTTTTTCTATATAAGTGTCGGTTGCAGGAACATATGCCTCGGGCTGGTAGTAATCATAATAGCTCACAAAATACTCCACCGCATTGTCAGGGAAAAACTCACGAAACTCTGAGCAAAGCTGCGCAGCTAATGTTTTATTATGCGCAATCACCAGCGTAGGTTTCTGTACTCTTTCTATAACGTTGGCTATCGTAAAAGTCTTGCCTGACCCTGTAACGCCGAGAAGTGTCTGGTGGGTATTTCCCCTGTTTATTGAATCCACCAGTTTTTCTATTGCCTGCGGTTGATCTCCCGAAGGCTTATAATTTGATTTTATTTTAAATTCGGGCATATTTAACCTTCTCTTCCTTTATATTTTATTAGGTGAATGGAATTATGCAGGAAATTTCTCAGCCATAAAACAAAAAGACCATACATACCTAAATGCATGTACAGTCCTTATCGCGTTCCAATATAAACCAAACAAAGCCCTTAACGAAAACAGCATTACTTCAACAACCATGTTAAAATAACAGAAGTTAAAAGGAATACAGCCAATGCAAATTTTGTGTACTTGCTAAGCATTGCATCAATAGTGCGGCCCTTATTTTTCCCGAAAAAGGTTTCAGCCCCGCCTGCAATAGCACCGCTAATACCGGCAGAACGCCCGGACTGTAACAGAACAATGATTATTATTGCGATACAGACTATTATATGCAAAATATTTACTACAATTTCCATTGTAATACCTCCAACAACTCAGTTCCTCAGTGAATCCAATGCCATTAATTTTAACATAAAGAGATCATTTATACAAGTACCAGTTTTTATTCTTATTCCGGTCCTATATCTCCTGCAAAAAATTCATTTTGCTGTACTTTTTCCCCAATCTGTCGTCTATGTACCTGTCAACGATCTCTGAGAAATTCTCAAGAACATCAGGTGAAAGCTCAAATCCGAAGGCTTTTCCGGGATCTGCGCACAATACATATATCATGGCTTTTGCAGCACCCGTTTTTACCGGGATAACATTTTCAAGCCCTGTATTGCATTGCTCACAAACAAACCCGCAGTGTTCAAAACTGAAACGGATATCATTTATTTCTTTTGTGCCGCATAAACAGCAACCTGAAACAAAAGGCTCGAAACCTATTATTTGAACCGTTTTTAACGCAAAAACCCGGAAAACAAGGGAAGGTGTCCTCTTGTTTAACAGGGCTTTCAGCGCATATATAAAAACCGTCAGCTGGTCTTTCGCCGGGTGATTCTCGAAGGTAGTGTCATGAACAAGCTGAAGCATCTGGGCGGCATGTGCCAACAAAGTCATATCCTGCCTTATTTCATAAAAGGAGTCAATAATGTCGCATGAATTCAATATATATGTATTTTTCCCCTTATATAAAACCCAGTCGCAGTATGAAAAAACCTGAGTTCCGGCAGAGTAACGGTTTCCACCGCGTCTTACTCCTCTTGCCGAAACAGATATTTTCCCCAGATCTTCGGTAACCACCGTAAGAATCTTATCGTATTCTCCGACCTTTACTTCTCGGACGACCATTCCTCTGGTTCTGACATACGACATTTTTCACCATCCAAAAAAGTTTCAGAAGCTGCTTCTATATTGAAATCCGGTTTTTTGCCATCCAAACTCTTATACTGTAAAAAGAATTCTATATTGCCGGTCTTTTTAAACATTTGCCAAGCCATGTCCTTCAACATATTATCCCCCTCAACGAATAGATATCATATTTTTATTGTTTGCCCTGTTCAGAGATTTATGTATACCAAATCAAGCCAAATTCAAATCCGGTTTGTAAAATTATGTAGCTTGGGCATTGCCAAAGGTTGAGGGATCTTCTATGTCAGGTATTCAGCTTTTATTTGTGATAAAGTTTTTTAGTCTGGTACTGAGGTTCACATGTAATATTAATGCCCAGTTTTTGAAATACATTCTCATCCACTCTTGACAGTATTACGGTAGAATGAGCCTCACACCCTTTCAGTTTTGGCAACTGCTGCATTGCGAGCGCTGCTGTGGGATTTGTTGCCGCACAAATCGACAAGGCTATTAATATTTCGTCAGTATGTAACCTTGGATTGTGATTTCCCATATGCTTGGTTTTTAAAACCTGTATCGGTTCAATAACTATAGGAGATATCAGGTGGATTTCGTGCTGAATGCCGCCCAGTTCTTTCAGCGCATTCAGTAACATGGCTGCAGATGCTCCCAATAAAGCAGATGTCTTTCCTGTGACTATCCTGCCGTCATTCAGCTGAAGCGCTACCGCAGGGCCACCGGTGGCCTCGGCACGCTTTAATGCGGCCTCAACAACAGGTCTGTCTTTTGATGTAATTCCCAGCTGATTCATAAGCAACTCCAGCTTATATACTTCCTCACGCTCAGCCAACCCCTGGCGCAATGCGCAACGTGTATTATAATACCGCCGGATTATTTCCTGTTCGGATGCCCGGCTGACTACCTCATCATCTGTAATGCAAAATCCTGCCATATTCACGCCCATATCGGTCGGACTTTTATAGGGCGACTTTCCTGCGATCTTCTCAAGTATCGCATTCAATACAGGGAATACTTCTATATCCCTGTTATAGTTTACCGTAGTTACACCATATGCTTCAAGGTGGAACGGATCAATCATATTTACATCGTCCAGATCGGTTGTGGCAGCCTCATATGCAAGGTTGACCGGATGCTTCAGCGGAAGGTTCCATATGGGAAATGTTTCAAATTTCGCATAGCCGGCCCGGATACCACGTTTGTACTCATGGTACAGCTGGGAAAGACATGTTGCCATTTTCCCGCTGCCAGGCCCCGGGGCTGTTACAACAACGAGAGAACGAGTAGTTTCAACATAATCATTTTTGCCATATCCGTCATCACTGACAATAAGCTGGATATTTGACGGGTAATCCGGGATGGGATAATGCCTGTAAACTTTAATACCAAGTGCTTCCAGTCTTTTTTGAAACATATCTGCGGTTACCTGGGAACGGTAATGGGTTATTACAACGCTGCCGACATAAAGCCCTATATCCCTGAATGCGTCAATCAAACGTAATACATCAAGGTCATATGTTATGCCAAGGTCTCCACGGCGCTTGTTTTTTTCTATGTCATCGGCATTGATAGTTATAATTATTTCGGCCTGATCTTTAAGTTTTAACAGCATTTTAACCTTACTGTCGGGTTTAAATCCGGGCAATACCCTGGAAGCATGATAATCGTCAAATAATTTGCCGCCAAATTCAAGATAAAGTTTACCTCCAAAGAGATCAATCCGTTCGAGTATCTTTTGAGATTGAAGGTGAATATACTTGTCATTGTCAAATCCTATTTTATTCATTTGTCTTCTCCCGCAACTGTATAATTTTTTACAGCAAATAAGCGTCTCACAAGCAGAGACGCTCGTATACCCCGATAATTTTTGTGTTCATTTTAAGTATACCATCGCAGTATATTTTAATACAAGGGGGTGCAAACTCAATTTTAAAAAATCGCCTACTTGTATCCAAGCTCCCTTAATACAAAATCGCTGTTTCTCCAATCCTCTTTGGTTTTCACCCAGAGCTTTAAAAAGACTTTTGAACCCAGTAACCTTTCAGCGTCCTGCCTTGCATAAGTACCGATTTTTTTTAGCATATCGCCGTTTTTACCTATTATGATTCCCTTATGGCTTTCCTTTTCGCAATATATGTTCGCGTGAATCTCAATTAAGCCATTTTCAGGCCTTTCTTTAAAAAGAATTACTTCAACTCCTACACCATGAGGGACTTCATCACTGATCAGGTGCAGTATTTTCTCACGGATAATCTCCTGAACCAATACTTTTTCCTGCTGATCGGTAATCATATCTTCAGGGAAAAACGGCGGGCCTTCAGGAAGCAGTTTTACAGTTTCATTCAATACCAACTCTTTTGTTTCCACGTCAAAGGCGCTGACCGGTATAATATGCTCAAAATTCATTGCCCTGCTGTACTCATCAATGAGCGGCAAAATGTTGCGTTTATCCACCAGATCTATCTTATTAATCAGTAAAATAACCGGTGTGCTTAATTTCCTCAACATTTCAATTATGTTCATATCACTCGGACCAATTGATTTATCGGTGGCCTCGACCATATACAGAATTACATCAACATCTTCAAGTGTTGATATAGCAGTCTTCTGCATAAAGTCTCCCAATTTGTTTTTCGGGCGGTGTATTCCGGGAGTATCAATAAAAACCACCTGGTAATCATCTGTTGTTATGATGGTTTTTATTGCATTTCTTGTGGTCTGAGGCTTATCGGAAATAATCGCGATTTTTTCACCGGTCAGTAAATTTAACAGTGTTGACTTTCCAACATTAGGTCTTCCGATAATAGTTGCAAAACCCGAACGAAAACCCATATGATGCTCCTTTCATATGCTTTTACGTTACACTGATAAGTTTATGTCTTCCCGCGCAAAAGCATGAGGTAATATATCATTCATATCATATACTTTATAATTCCCGTTTTTGTCACTGCAAATTATTTTTGTATCACCACTTCTAAACTCGGATATTACCTGGCGGCAAATTCCGCAGGGATATGTTAGCCTGTCGCTGTCACTGGCGACTGCAACCGCACTGATTTTCGCCTCGCCTTCAGATATTGCCTTTACTATTGCCGTACGCTCAGCACAGATGGTCGCGCCGTATGATGAGTTTTCAACATTGCAGCCCGTATAAATTCTGCCATCTGCCAACTGTACCGCCGCCCCTACACGGAAACCCGAATATGGGGCATAAGCTTTCTCTTTTGCCTCAATTGCTTTTTTCACCAGGAAATCATAATCCATTATTATGCCTCGCTCCAGTACATATATAATAGCAGAAATATTTTTCACTCTTTTTTCCACTATTATTTTAGTATAAAAGCTTGATTATAACAATAGTTCATATGTTTACGGCCTGCTCAATATTTATATAATCAGCCCGAGTTCGCAGCAGATCATTTTCGGCATTTGCGTATGCAGGAGAATGCAGATTCACTCCAAACCTGAAAAAATGCATAGTAACAAAGAAGCGTAGTGATTTCCTATATTGTGATATGAACCAATAATCTATATAATATTCTATATATCCCGGGTTGAATTATGAAATTCAACCGTATAATTTGTAGCATGGCCGATACGGAATATTCTTCGGTTTTGCACATAGCTTAAAAAGCTATGTATCATATTGTAAGGAGTTGGCAGTATGGAAAAAAGGGAAACATTTGCTTCACGTCTGGGTTTTATCCTGATTTCCGCCGGATGTGCAATCGGTTTGGGAGATGTATGGCGCTTTCCTTACATTACCGGCCAGTATGGCGGAGGATTATTTGTACTGATCTACCTTGTATTTATAATCATACTCGGCTTGCCCATTATGTCGATGGAACTTGCAGTGGGTCGCGCCAGCAGGAAAAGTATCGCAACATCATTCAACGTTCTTGAGAAAAATGGTCAAAAATGGCATTGGATGGGCTATGTAGGCATGGCAGGCAATTATATACTCATGATGTTCTATACCACTGTTGCCAGCTGGATGATTGCTTATTTCTACAAGATGCTGACAGGTCAGTTTGAAGGGCTTGATACCCAGCAGGTCGGGCAGGTATTTGAGAATCTGCTGTCCAGTCCTGTAGAAATGACAATATGGATGGTTTTAACCACCGCAATCTGTTTTGGAATATGTTCTTTCGGGCTTCAGGAAGGTGTTGAAAAAGTTACCAAGGTTTTTATGGTTCTGCTGCTGGCGATAATAGTGGTACTTGCAGTCAGAGCCATGACACTTCCGAATGCAGGAGAAGGTCTGAAATTTTATCTGTTACCTGATTTTAGTCGTGTGAAAGAACATGGTATCTGGGAAACAATTTATGCAGCCATGAGCCAGGCATTTTTCACCCTGAGTATCGGTATAGGTTCTTTGGCCATCTTCGGCAGTTATATAGGAAAAGAACGCAGGCTTCTTGGCGAGTCCATACATATTGCTTCATTGGACACAGCCATTTCTATTATAGCCGGCCTGATAATATTCCCTGCCTGTTTTTCCTTCGGTGTTGATCCGAGCGGAGGGCCCGGTCTTGTGTTCGTCACTTTGCCCAATATTTTCTACTCCATGAGCGGAGGAAGGATCTGGGGTTCACTCTTCTTTTTATTCATGTCATTTGCAGCGTTTTCTACAGTTATAGCGGTTTTTGAAAACATTATTTCATTTGCTATTGATCTGTGGGGCTGGAGCCGTAAAAAAGCATCTTTTGTCAACATGTTCCTGCTTATCCTGCTTTCAATGCCTTGTGTTCTTGGCTTTAATGTTTTAAGCTGGATTCAGCCCATGGGAGAAGGGTCCTCAATCCTGGATTTTGAAGACTTTATCATAAGCTACAACATTCTTCCCATAGGTTCACTGGTTTATGTGCTGTTCTGTGTCAGCCGCTACGGATGGGGCTTTAAGAATTACATGGAGGAAGTAAATGCAGGTGAAGGTGTAAAAATACCTTATTCACTTAAAGGATATCTGACCTGGATTTTGCCTGCAATTATTCTGTTAGTACTGATTCAGGGCTATATTAATCTGTTCGGATAACAGCATTTATCAATACCCTGAAAAATTAAGCAAAATACAGCTTTTAGTTTCGCAGCAAGGCAAGGATAAGCAAGCGTTTTGATTCCGGGAACTTAAAAGCTGTTGATTCGGGCGATTTGACACAGGGCAATCACTTCATAGCCATGATGCATTCAAGCATAGTAGAGATTGGGAGCATTTGGTAATAACCCAAAGCATGACCCGCGGGTATGGCATTTTTTTGAAGTCCGGCTTGGCCGGGCTGAACCGGCAGGCTCGGCCAAGCGTAGCATAGCTGCTGCAGGAGATGCTGCGAACTTGTCAATATTAGTTATGCATTTTTCAATATTCGGGTATAAAACCTGAATTATTCAGCTCTTGCATGAACAACGCCTTTTTCAGTCATTGCATAATAAATAAACAGGACTAATTTTCCGACACTCTTACAAAAAGCTCTCCTTTATCCTTATCCGCATCAATTACTGCAACTGAACCTTCATGAATCTCACCTGAAATTATTTTTTTGCCCAAATCGGTCTCAATTACCTTCTGGATAAATCTTCTCAGCGGACGGGCACCATAGGACGGCGAATATGCCTTGTCCAGAATTACATCCTTGGCTTCCCCCGTTATATCCAGCCTTATATTTCTGTCCTTCAGTCTTTCGCGCAATTCATTGAGTATCAGGTCTATAATACCGTAGATTTCCTTTCTGCCCAAAGGCTTAAACAGCACTATATCATCTATGCGGTTTAAAAACTCAGGCCTGAAATAGTTTTTCAGGCTGTCCATCACCATATCCTTAACTTTCTCCGAAAACTCGCCGTCTGTAATGCTTTCAAGAAGTATTTCGCTTCCGATATTGCTTGTCATAATAATTACGGCGTTTTTAAAATTAACTGTCCGTCCCTGGCTGTCGGTCAGACGCCCGTCATCCAGAAGCTGAAGCAGCACATTGAATACATCGGGGTGGGCTTTTTCTATTTCATCAAACAAAATTACAGAATATGGCTTTCTCCTTACAGCCTCAGTCAGCTGGCCTCCTTCTTCATACCCCACATATCCCGGAGGTGCTCCTATTAACCTTGCAACCGAGTGTTTCTCCATATATTCACTCATATCAATCCGGACAAGATTTTCTTCGCTGTCAAACAATGCATCGGATAATGCTTTTGCAAGCTCTGTTTTTCCCACTCCGGTGGGTCCTAAAAATATAAATGAACCAATTGGCCTGTTAAGGTCCTTAAGACCTGCCCTGGCACGGAGAACGGCATCAGATACTGCCTTAACGGCTTCGTCCTGACCAATAACACGTTTTTTAAGTATGCTTTCAAGGTTTAAAAGCTTCTGTTTTTCCTCTTCAACAAGCTTTGTAACCGGAATGCCGGTCCATTTTGCAACAATCTCGGCTATTTCCTGTTCAGTCACTTCTTCCTTTAAAAGCTGCCTGTCCAGTGAATTCTGGCGTTTTTTGTATTCCTCCATTTCCTTTTCAAGCTCGGGTAACCGTCCGTACCTTAGTTTCGCAAGGGTTTCAAGATCATAAACCCTTTCAGCATTTTCAATCTCACGCTTTACTTTTTCAATTTCCTCTTTTAATTCCTTTTCTCTTTTAATAAAGCTCTTTTCCATTTCCCACTGGGCTTTCATTGCATCGGCTTCCTGCTTCAGCCGCTGTATCTCCTGGCTTAACTGGTTCTTTCTTTCAGCTGAATTCCTGTCAGTCTCTTTGCTAAGCACCTGTTGCTCAATTTCATACTGCATCATCTTCCTGTTTATTTCGTCAAGCTCATAAGGCATGCTGTCAATTTCCATTCTCAGCATTGAAGCAGCTTCATCCATTAAATCGATTGCTTTATCGGGCAGGAATCTGTCAGAGATATACCTGTCGGATAATACGGCACATGCTATGATTGCACTGTCGGTTATACGCACACCATGGTGGATTTCAAACCTTTCCTTAAGTCCTCTTAAAATGGATATCGTGTCTTCAACGGTGGGCTGATCAACCAGTACTGTCTGAAATCTTCTTTCCAATGCAGCATCCTTTTCTATATACTTCCTGTACTCATCAAGAGTTGTTGCACCTATGCAGTGAAGCTCGCCCCTCGCAAGCATCGGTTTCAGGATATTTCCTGCATCCATTGCGCCATCGGTCCTGCCCGCTCCCACTATTGTGTGCAGCTCATCAATAAAAAGAATTATCCTGCCTTCAGATTTCGTGATTTCCTTAAGGACAGCCTTCAGCCTTTCTTCAAATTCGCCGCGGAATTTTGCGCCTGCTATCAATGCACCCATGTCAAGGGCAAATATGGTTTTATCCTTTAACCCTTCGGGAACGTCACCTCTTAGTATCCTCTGCGCAAGGCCTTCAACAACAGCGGTTTTACCTACACCTGGTTCTCCAATCAGAACAGGATTGTTTTTCGTTCTCCGCGAAAGTATTCGAATTACCCTTCTGATTTCCTGATCCCTTCCAATAACCGGATCCAGCTTTCCAAGCCTTGCAAGTTCAACAAGATCCCTGCCGTATTTCTGTAAAGCCTGATAACTCTCCTCAGGATTCTTGCTTGTTACCCTGTCATTTCCTCTCACCCTGGACAGGGCAGAAAGCAGTTTTTCCCTGTCAACCCCATGTTTTGCAAGAAGCTGGGCCGAGGGTGAATTCTTCTCGTTTACTATCACAAGATAAACATGTTCTACGCTTATAAACTCATCGTTGAACTTCTTGGCTTCGTCCTCTGCCTTGATAAGTACCTGGTTCAGACGCCTGGTTGCATAAACCTGCTCCACATTGGTTCCATAAACTTTAGGCAGTCTGTCAAGTTCCTGTTCAAGTTCCTGCTTAAGTTTTGATGTATTAACGCCGATTATTTCAAGCAACTTTGGTATCAGCCCATCCTCCTGTTCAAGAAGTGCCAGATGCAGGTGTTCTACATCCACCTGCTGGTTATCCAGCTTAAGAGCCAGCTGCTGAGCTTCTACTACAGCTTCCTGTGCTTTATCGGTAAACTTTTCAAATTTCATCCATTTATTCTCCTTTCAGAACATTGTAAGCTGATTCAACAGGTGCACGCGGGAATTGCAATACACTGCGAATCTTTATCGTAATCCTCACCCGGGACTTTCTAGCCGGTTGGGTCAGCTATGCCACAGACCGGTAGAAGCGTTCATGAAATATACGCTAAAGCCTGTGGTCTAATTAGAAGTTTCAATAGCCTTAAGCTTTTCATACAGTTTTCTTTGCTCGGCTGTAAGATAACGAGGGTTGACAATCTTAACCAGTAAAAACAAATCACCCCGGGTTTCTTTTGATTTACCGTATCCCTGCCTGGGTATCCTGATCTTCTGGTCTGTCTGTATACCCGCAGGTATTTTTACCTGTATCATGCCGTCAGGCGCTTCAATGGTCACTTCTCCGCCGAGAGCTGCCGTCCACGGAAAAATTTCAGCCTTTTTAATAAGGTTATTACCCTCCAGTTTATATTTTCCTTCTTTAAACTTAATTGCAATGTATAAATCCCCGTTAGGACCTCCGCCAATACCCGGGTTGCCCTGTCCGGCCAGCTTTATTTTCCCGCCTTCAGGAATTCCCCTGGGTATTCTTACCGAAAGGGTTTTAGTGCCGCTTCCCGTTCTGACTGTAAATGTCTTCTCAACCCCTTCCATACCCTCTTCGGGAGTTATAACCATTTCTGCTTCCACATCATCGCCACGCATTGGATGCGTGCCTGAAAACCCGGTATTAAACCCTTTGAATCTTCCACCAAAGATATCATTCAAGTCAATGCCGTAGTCACCAAAAAACATGTTAAAGAAGTCACTGAACCCGTTATGGCTTCTTCTGAATTCGAAGTTTCCAAACTGGGACGGATCAAAATTCATCCCGTTCTGGAAATACATCGATCCAAACTGGTCATATTTTTGTCTTTTATCTTTATCTCCTAATACCTCGTAGGCTTCACTAATCTCCTTAAACCTTTCTTCGGCCTTTTTGTCGCCGGGGTTGGCATCAGGATGATATTTCTTGGCAAGCTTCCTGTATGCCTTTTTAATCTCATCCTGGGATGCATTCTTGTCTACACCCAATATTTTGTAATAGTCTTTATATTGCATAGAGAAACCTCCGACTTTGACTTTCTTTGACTATCATAATTATACAAATAATATCCCGTAAAATCAACGGAAAATTTAATTTCTTGCACTTATTCCGGATATGCATTTGTATAATTAATTCCATCCTTTTTATTTTTTCAAAAAAACAGAAAAATTCTTATTGAAACAAGTCTATTGAAATAAATCATCAGTCTTACAGAAAGCAACAATGTATTAAGATTGGTTCTCTTTTAAATATACATAAATACTGGCAAGTATCTTCTTTTAGGAAAAAAGATTGATATTACCAGCGACTGTTTTTTCTTTTCTATTATAACCTTATAATTTTAATATATTTCAAAGGTTCCTTTACATACCTACTCTGATATGATACAGCACAATTAATAAATGTATGCGTCAGGAACAGGCAATGTCGGGTTTTCTTGCATAAATGACAGTTCATACCCTAATACACAACAGCTTGCACTTTTCTGCAATGGGTCTTATCAGGAACAACATTTTTATAAATCAATGGCATGACATTTTAATTTTATGAAAAGAAGGGCATTTTAATATTAAATGGATTACTAATACTTTATGGTAAGTGTGTAAAATATCACTATACAGGAGGAGCAAATGTCAAAGGAAATTATTGCCCTTATTCTGGCAGGTGGAACAGGCAGCAGGCTTGGTGTTTTAACAAAGCTTATAGCAAAACCTGCAGTAATGTATGGCGGAAAATACCGCATCATAGACTTTTCGTTAAGCAATTGTATTAATTCCGGCATCGATACTGTAGGTGTGCTCACCCAATACAGGCCACTGCAGCTTAATCACCATATCGGGATTGGCAAGCCCTGGGATATGGACAGGATGAACGGCGGTGTCACCATACTGTCCCCTTTCATGAAACAGCTAAAGGGCGAGTGGTATTCAGGAACCGCCGATGCGGTATACCAGAATATGCATTATATAGAAGAACAAAATCCAAGGTATGTAATTATCCTTTCAGGGGATCATGTTTACAAAATGAATTACTCCATGATGCTGGACTTTCACAAAAAAAACAATGCTGACGTGACAATATCAGCAATTCATGTACCAACCGAAGAAGCTCATCGGTACGGTATTATTCATGCAACCGACGAAGGCAAAATATACGGGTTTGAGGAAAAGCCGCAGGAGCCGAAAAGCAACCTTGCGTCAATGGGTGTTTATATATTCAACCTGAACGTCCTGAAAGAATGCCTGATCGAAGACCATCACGATGACAAGTCTGATCATGATTTCGGGAAAAATGTAATTCCGAAACTCCTTAAGGATGGCAAGAACCTGTGGGCTTATGTTTTTTCGGGATATTGGCGGGATGTAGGTACGATACAGGCATATTATGAATCCAACATGGACCTGATTACCAGGGTACCTGAATTCAATCTTTTTGACCCGAACTGGAGAATCTACACTCCTAACCCGGTAAAACCCGCGCATTATATCGGTATAAACGGTTATGTATCAAGATCCATTGTAGCCGAAGGCTGCATGGTTTTCGGCAGGGTAAAAAATTCGGTTATCTTTCCCGGTGTTACCATTGAGGAAAATGCTGTTGTTGAAAACTGCATAATCATGTCAAACAGTACCGTTAAATTCGGGGCATCCCTCAATTGCACAATTGTCGGTGAAAAAACAACCATTGGCGCAGGTGTAAAGACAGGTACCGGTGAATATGCCGACAACATTTTCAACTGCAAAATATACCAGTCAAAGATAACAGTAATCGGCTCCAACACCGTTGTGCCCGACAATGTAACCATAGGCTGCAATGTTGTTATCGATAATCAAATACACCCGGGCGACTTCCCGTTTACCGATATACCGTCAGGGTATGCTTTATTGAAAGGGGATGATGGCCATGTATAGTATGATGGGTATTATTTTGACCGGAGGAAAGAACAACCGGCTTAAAGAGCTATCAGCCGAACGCTCTATTTCTGCAGTGCCCTTCGGGGGAAAATACCGTGCCATAGACTTTGCCCTTTCAAACATGATAAATTCAGGAATACGTAATGTGGGAATACCAACCCAGTATAATTTCCATTCACTGATGGATCACCTGGGTTCGGGCAAGGAATGGGATTTGGACAGGAAAAACGACGGCCTGTTCATACTCCCCCCCTACCTGTCGGAATACGGAACCGGCTGGTACAAGGGCAATGCACACGCAATGTACAGCAATCTCACATTTTTGAACCGGAGCAATGAAGAGTTCGTACTTATAAACCAGGGATATGCCATTTACAATATGAACTATACCGATATGCTGAAACAGCATGTAGACAAGGATGCCGATGTCACGATCGCCTGCCGGTATATGAAGGATTTTCCGCAGGAATACCTTTGCAATCTCGGGATAGTCGAGAAAGACAGTGATCAGCGGATTATTGACATGCAGGAAAAACCTTTGAACCCAAAAAGCGATTTCGCATCAATGGGAGTATACGTCATCAAGCGCAAGCTTTTGATATCCCTTCTTGAAGAAAGCGCAGCCCATGGATATTACGAGTTTGTAAGGGATATTCTCGTAAAAAAGGTTAATGAACTGCGGCTTTATGCATATGAATTCACCGGGTACTGGAGGCCTTTATGCAATATACAGCTTTATTACAGGACTAATATGGAACTGTTGGATCCTGCCGTGCGTTATGAACTTTTCGAGAAAAACGGCAGAATTTTTACAAAAGTTAAGGATGAGCCGCCTGCAAAATATAACGACGAAGCAGTAGTTAAAAACGCAATTGTCGCAGACGGCTGCATAATTGAAGGGCAGGTGGAAAACAGCATATTGTTCAGAGGCGTTAAAGTTAAAAGGGGGGCTGTTATAAGAAACAGTATTATTATGCAGGACTCGGTGGTTTGCGAAAATACGCTTCTTGATAGCTGCATCCTGGACAAAAGTGTTATAATAACAGCAGGAAAACAATTGAAAGGAGACAAAAACTGGCCTTTAATAGTGGGCAAAAACGTGGTAGTATAAAAAAATGATTTATATATTTACCGCACTTTACTGTGAAGCAAAGCCAATAATTCAATATTTCGGCCTGAAAAGGCAGGACGATATAAACGGGTTTCAATATTTTGCAAATGATTCGGTGAGCCTTCTTATTACAGGAACAGGGAGCATTAATGCCGCAGTGGGCGTAGCTTCCCTGTGTTCGGTACATACCCCGGATACGGGTGATATTCTTATTAATCTAGGCATTTGCGGGACAGAAAACTTAAACCTTAAAAAAGGTACTCTCATTTTGTGCAATAAAATAATTGATCTGAGTACACATAAAAGCTATTACCCGGACATGCTTTTCAGGCATCCCTTTATGGAAGGTACCGTTGAAACAAGTCCGGTACCTGTAACAGGCATATCCGGAAAGCATGATGAAAGTTCTGATATAGTTGTTACTGACATGGAGGCTTCGGGTGTATTCCATGCCGGAGAAATATTCTTCCGGCCACACCAGTTATTCTTTTTCAAAATTGTGTCAGATTACCAGACGGGTGAAATAATAAGCAAAGAAAGAGCAACAGAATTGATAGCGGGCAATGTCGAACCTGTTGCCGTATGGATTACCCGGATCCACGACAGTTTGCCGGGTAAGCAAAGTGTTTTTTCCGATGAAGAGAAGGTTTTGCTGAAGCAAGCAACCGATGCGATGAAATTGACCGTTTCGATGCAGCATCAGCTGAATCACCTGATGCAGTACTATAAAATACAGCATGGCAGCTTTTATGGCAAGTTAACTGAATTTTTGAAAGAAAATCTGATAGAGCCATGCAAATCAAAGAATGAAGGGAAGAAATACTTTGACAGGCTTAAAAGAGAATTTGTATAATCCGGCTTTTTCTCATATTTATGTTGAAGAAGGCATTAAAAACCATCCCGGAACAGCAAGGATTCTATCCCGGTTTCCAAAAGCCCGGCTCATAGGGATAAAACATTATAAGGATGTTTTCTCAAGGAGCAACCAGGATTTTCTAATCCAGAAAAAATCACCTTCCCTAATCCTTGCAAAGAAGCAGGATAATTTTTTATACAAGGGAGCTCCTGTATGCCAGGATTTCGGCAACCGGCATTTTTATTATACAACACTGGTCATGAACTGCATTTATGACTGCGAGTACTGTTTTTTGCAGGGCATGTACTCATCGGCCAATATAGTGGTATTTGTGAATACAGAGGATTACTTTTTGCATGTAGAAAAAATTCTTGAAAACCATCCTGTTTATTTAAGCCTTTCATATGATACCGATCTGCTGGCATTGGAGCAAAAACTGGGCTTTGTCCGGGAATGGATTTCTTTTGCAGAACAGCACCCAGATCTCACCATTGAAGTGCGCACGAAAAGTGCCAACATTAAGGCAATCGGGAGTCTGCCGCATTCGCAGAATGTTATCCTGGCCTGGACTTTATCGCCCGAAACGGTGCAGAAAAACTTTGAACACAATACGCCGCCTTTAAGACAAAGAATTTCATGTATAAAAAAAGCATTGGACAAAGGCTTCCGGGTAAGAGTCTGCTTTGATCCCATTATTTATTCAAAAGACTGGCCTGCATCCTTCAGTGAAACGGTGGAAAGAACTTTCGGCGAAATTGCACCGGACAGGGTAATTGATGTGGGAATTGGGGTATTCAGGATTTCCCGTGATTATTTAAAAAGGATGAGAAAAAACAGGCCTGATTCGGCAATAACACAGTACCCGTACGAATATGACAACGGTGTTTATCATTATGGAAGGAAACTGTCGGATTCAATGATCTCAATGGCATGTGATATCGTTCAGAAGTATATACCCAGGGAAAGGATATATTTATGGAAGGAAGCGGAAGGCAATTGAAGTTCCGGCCTTCCGCTTTATGCTTTAATCAACTTTTGGCAATGTCGCAAATCCCTTTTCCAGATCTTCATCGGTAGGAATAAAATCTGTCATGGTCCCACTGTTGTAACTCATATAAGCAGTCATATCGAAATATCCCGTACCCGACAAACCAAATATGATTGTCTTTTTCTCGCCTGTTTCCTTACACTTTTTGGCTTCATCAATAGCGACACGGATAGCATGGGATGACTCGGGTGCAGGCAGTATACCTTCACAGCGTGCAAACTCCACTGCAGCTTCAAATACCTTTGTCTGTTCGACACTGCGGACTTCAAAATAACCGTCATGATACAGTTTCGAGAGAATAGGACTCATGCCGTGATACCTCAGGCCACCTGCATGGTTTGGAGAAGGTATAAATCCTGAACCCAGGGTATACATTTTCATAAGGGGAGTTGTTTTTCCGGTATCTCCAAAATCATAAGCGTAACGTCCTCTTGTAAATGACGGACAGGACGCTGGTTCCACACCTATAAAATGAATATTGTTCCTGCCTTCAATCTTTTCACCCATAAAAGGAGCAATAAGCCCGCCGAAGTTCGAGCCGCCGCCAACACAGCCAATTATTATGTCGGGTTCAATACCATATTTATCACACGCGGCTTTTGCTTCCATCCCTATAATGGATTGGTGAAGCAGTACATGATCCAATACGCTTCCCAGAACATAACGGCAGTTTTCGGTTTTCATTGCTGTTTCAATTGCCTCGGAAATAGCACAGCCAAGGGATCCTCCGGTTCCGGGGTTCTCTTCGAGGATTTTTCTGCCCACTTCTGTAGTATTTGAAGGAGATGGTATAACCTTTCCGCCGTAAGTTTCAATAACGGCTTTTCTGTAAGGTTTCTGCTCTGATGAAATTTTAACCATGTATACAATGAGGTTAATGCCATAATATGCACAAGCCATGGCAAGAGCGGTACCCCACTGTCCAGCGCCTGTTTCGGTTGTAACGGTGGTTATACCCTGTTCCTTTGCATAATAAACTTGCGCAGCCGCCGAATTAAGCTTGTGTGAACCTGATGTATTCGTACCTTCAAATTTGTAATAAATCTCGGCAGGAGTGTCCAGTGCTTTTTCAAGGTTATATGCCCTGATTAGCGGTGAAGGACGAATCATCCTGTAAAAACTCATAAGCCCTTCAGGGATTTCTATGTATTTGTCTTCTGTGTTGAATTCCTGTTCCACCAGCTCTTTGCAGAATAAAGGTGCAAGATCGTCTTTTGTACAGGGTTTTAAAGTACCAGGGTGCAGCATCGGTGGTGGCAGTTCTTTCATAACTGCTTTGAGATTATACCATTTCTGAGGAAGCTCACTCTCTGAAAGATAAATTTTGTACGGTACCTTTGCCATAATACACATCCTTTCTTTTTATCATTACTTTACATTTCAATAAACACTTGAGTAAAATCCCGCCGTGCCTGAATCATAGCTTTAAAAATGCTAATAAAAAAAGCCTTTATCCAAAACATAGGACAAAGACTATAATCTCTGCGGTGCCACCTAAATTGCGCATAAAGCGCCACTCATTTTCATGTACCAACATACACGCTTCCTTGATAACGGGTGAAGATCCCGGCTTGCATACTCTGTTCCCATTTCAGCATCGCCCTCATGAGTCCATTCACAATAAGCCTTACCACCGCTATTCCACCGTCCGCGGCTCTCTATAGGTAAATAACTTATGCTACTTCTCTCAATCACAGGTTTTAATTATTAAATTATATATATACTATTCAATAATTTACGTTTTGTCAATAAGTTTTTTAATTTGCATGGCATTCTGCAAGACAGCATGTTTACATGCAACAGGCTCCATTTATTTTGCCGGTTCCGCTTTTAATCCTGGTATGTATCAAACAGGCTGAATATTTTCAGTTCCTTTTTAAGCTGTTCAATTGAACGGGATTTCTCTGTGGTAATTGAGAAATACTTGTCCACTCCGGGCATAAGGTGGAAAAAGCGATCAGAATACTCAACTTTTCCTTCCGGCCCGTCCGCCCAAACCCATAACGACGGTACCCGGCTTGATATCCATACGCCAAATTTTTTATCGTTTTCTTTTTCAATTTTCATTTTAAACTCGGGCTTTTTCAGTTCCAAATGCTTTGGAGGGACAAAAATAATGGTATTGTCGCTTTCCACCCGGTCATTCCCAGCAAACTTAATATAAAGCAGTGCATTCCGTTCACCTGCTTTATTAAGCCACTCTTTTAAGTCCAGCACATTTACCTTTTGCACCGAATTTCCTTTAATTGATACCGGAAACTCTCCGTCAGCGACAATACTGCCATCGCTGCAATAAAGCTTCCAGCTCACAATCCCGGATATATCATGCAGATAATCATTATTCAAATAGATCTCGACAAAACCGGTTTTTCTGTCCTCTACACCCGAAATCAGCACCGGAGCAAAGAATTTTCTTGCCTGGTAGTGAAGTGCCTTCCAATTGCCCTTATAATCAATTGACGACCAGCTTGGACCGGGCCAGCAATCATCCAGCTGCCAGTATAAAGTCCCCATACCGCGGGGAATACTCCTGCGCCAATGTTCCACCGCATAGCGCATTGCTTCGCCCTGCAGGATTTGTGACAGGTACAACTGCATATTGAAATTTGGCGGCAGCCTGAACCACGAGAGCATGTACTGGATGATCGCATCATTTCCGATTGGACTTCGCTGGTGATATTCCATTATATAACTTGAAATATTCCAGTCCTCAGGTCTTGTATATTCCTTTACCGTTTCGGGCGACGGGAATGATTGAAATCCAAATTCACTGATAAAGCGATGTTCGCATTCCCTGTACCACTCAAAGGGCTTTCTTTCATGCCATACACCCCAAAGGTGGGCATCCCCCCGGTGCGGGTTGTTGTAATCATTCCTGTTTCCTGGTGTGTGCGGGCTTGAAGGCCAGTAAGATACATAGGGGGCATGTTTTTTTATTACCCCGGGAAGCAATTCATCAAAAAGATTCTTATACTCATCCCATGTCATACCGCCTTCATCGGCACTGTCAGTTATACACCCTTCTATCTGCTCAATTTCATTATTCCCGCAAAGCAAAGCCAGACAAGCATGATGGCGGATTCTTTTTACATTATCTTCCGCTTCTTTTTCCACACTCAGCATATATTCTTCATCATAAGCCGGATAAGAAGCACAGGCAAACATGAAATCCTGCCATATGCAAATACCAAGTTTGTCGCAAAGATCATAAAATATGTCCGACTCGTAAATACCTCCGCCCCAGACCCGTAGCATATTCATATTGGCTTTTGCGGCATCCCTCAAAAGTTTTTCGTAAAACCCGGGAGTTATCCGGGTAACGAAGGTATCAGCCGGTATCCAGTTGGCTCCTTTTGCAAAAAACGGTACAGAATTGACTTCGAAATAAAAAGATTCACCCCATTGATCAGGTTTTGTAACCAGCTTAAGCGTTCTTAGGCCAATGGTTTTTTCAACTTCATCCAAAACTCCGGCGTCGCCCTTAACAGAAAACACTATCCTGTAAAGATTCTGCGGTCCCATGTTATTAGGCCACCATAACTTAGGATCGGGCACCTCAAAACTTATTGATGTCTCTGCTTCTGAGAATGTCCAACCTGTTTCATATACGATTTCGTTCTGAAAAGACATTATCAAGCAGCCTCCCACCGGTCTTAAAGGTTTTCGGCTTAACCCGGCGGATACATTCAGTATAACCTTGTTATTCATATGTTCCTGAATTATATGTATATCCTCTATTTTAACATCATCATATGCCTGGATTTCAATTTTCCTCCATATGCCACAGGTTACCAGCATCGGGCCCCAATCCCATCCATAATTGCACTGCATTTTTCTTATCTGGTTGCTGTCTTCTATCCGGTGGTGTCCGGCACCTGGATGCCAAAGCTTTCGTTTTTCAGCTTTTTCCCTGATATAAGGAATCGTTGAATGGAATACTATCCGAATATGATTCTGGCCACCGGTCAAATACTTTTTTATGTCAAACTCCCATATTCTGAACATATTGTCCGATTCTCCGACTTTGCTGCCGTTAATGTAAACAGCCGCAAGAGTGTCCAGTCCTTCACACCTGAGTATGACAATTTCGCTGTCTATAATGCTTGAATCGACAGTGAAGTTTCTTTCATATGACCAATCGGTCTCGCCTATCCACATAAGCTTTTTCTCATTATCTGCAAAGTACGGATCGTCTATAAGGTTATTTGCCAGCAAATCGGTATGTACACACCCGGGTACCCTGGCAGGAATTTTATGAAAATTACCCCCGGATAAATACCATTCACCGCATAAATCAATCTTCTTTAAAAGAATATCAGACATGACAAATCCTCCCGACATAATTAAAATAGCATCAGCCAGTTGCAAAAAAAGCATATTCATCATTTCAGCCTGCCAAATATCGGGCCAGCATTGACAAATGTAAATTATTTTATATCTAAAGCTTGTAAAAGGCTCTAATCAAATAAAAATGGATTGTTCTGCATTTTATTCTATTATACAACAATCCACTCAAATTTACAGAAGCAATCATATTAATTTCACATTTTACAGGTGTTTTTTTGACAGGTAAAAAGCCAGTGTCAAATGCGGTGCGGTATTTTCGCATAAAACATAGTATCTATTAAGCTTTGCTTCGATACCTTTGCTCCTGCCTGTCATTAATCAGCCTGATGAGCTTATTGACTTCATATATGTTCCTGTTCCACATTTCATTGCCCTTTTGAAGCAAATACTCAATATTTTCATCACTTCCGTCATCAATGCCACCCTTGCCCCTGTCAAGCTCAACATCAAAACGGAACAGTCTGACCTGGGGCAATTTTTTAAGCATGTGGTTTGTACTAATCTTTTGTCCCTCTCCGACTGCAGTAATAAGCGGTACACCGAGCCACGGCGCTATCCAGTTAAAGAAGCCCCAGTTTTTCATATTTTCTGTTTTATATTCCTCTTTTTGATTCCCTGTCCCCAGTGATAAAATAATATATTCATTGCTGTCGGGAAAAATCTTACGGGCTTCTATGAATGCACTCAATGCAGGGTTTATGCAGAAAATACCTCCATCTATAAGGCAATAGCTTATGCCTGTATGATCGCAGCGCCTGGCATGAACGGGTGGAAAATATGTGGGAACTGCTGCCGTTGACAATGCAGCATCCACCATATAAAAATCAGGATCAGTATCACCACCTATATGCAACGGCCTTTTCTTAATAAAAAGAGGTTCCACTGTCTTCATGTCAAAAGCTGTTACCAGTACATTTGTCAAGGCTTCTTTAACGGTTTTGTCCCTGAAAATTTCCTCCAGCACCTCCCTGAAAGGTTCAGAACTGTATTTGCTGGTAAAAATCTGCCTTATTAGTTTTCCCACCTTGTTGCGGTTTCCGGGGAAAACCCTGTTGCCGAATACTTTGTATAATTCGGGCAATTGCCGGGCGGATACACCCCCTTCGGGATCATACAAATCCCCGTCAGCCTTTTTAAAAAGAGGAACGGTTAATGCCAGAGTTATCAGTCCGCCTGTAGATGTTCCTGCTATAATGTCGAAGATTTGATGATACGGCTTCTTTACACCGTTTTTTTCAAGTGCTTTTTTCAGCTCAGCCAGGAAAACAGCCGGTATTATACCCCGAATTCCACCGCCGTCCACAGATAGAATAAATCTTCTCACAAGAACCCTCACATATTTTTTTCTATTCGATTCTATGTTTCTATTTCATATTAATGCTTGGTTTTCTGCAAGAATTTTTTACCTTTTTAGACTATAAATCTTTTGTAGACCGGATTAAAAGTGGTATAATTTAAATATGTAAACAACATTTAGAAGGTGATTGCATGGAATCCGCGAAATTAGACAAGTTGCTTCATCTTGACATGGATAAACACAGACCTCTTGCCTTTTTTGGGATTAAAGCACACGAGAGTCACGAAAGTATCAGAGATTGGGTGAAATGGTGCAAAAGGCAAGGTTTTCGTGGATTCAATATTATAATCGCATCAGATTGCATCGGACGAGCTAATGACTCGTGGATTAACATGGTGCTGGATTCTTATGAAACAGCATTAAGAACCGCCAAAGATGAAGGACTTGAAGTATGGATATTTGATGACTGGGGATACCCCAGTGGTACAGCCGGCGGCCTTGTTTGTACGGATGATTCATACAGGGCAAAAAAGCTGGTCATATCTCATAACTGCATTTTAAAAAAGGGTGACCATATTTCGGTCACAATGCCTGCTAATATGGTTTCTTCGGGCATATTAAAGAATAATACCTTTGAAAGGCTAAAAGCAAAGCCGAATGAATGTTTCGAATACACCTGCGAGGAAGATTATGCCCATTTTGTTGTAGTTTCATGGGATTACGATGAACATAAATCAAAATCTTCGTGCAAATCCTATCCCGGAGATCCTGCAATGTCATGCATTGATTTGCTTAATCCGGATGCAGCAAATAAGTTTTTAAGTGTTATGCACGACAGGTATTATCAAAGATTTTCAGAATACTTCGGGGATGTTATAAAGGGATTTTTCTACGACGAGCCATATCTTTGTTTCGAGTTCCCGTATAGCCCGAAGCTTTTTGAAGTATTCCATAAAAAGAAAGGATATGACCTTCGGGAAATACTTCCGTATCTCCTGGTAAATATAAATGGCAACCATCCGCCGATGAGAAAATACATTGATGATTTTTTTGATGTATACACCGATATGGTTGCAGACAGTTTCTATGGAACTCTCAGCCAATGGTGCGATAAACATAAAGTTGAACTGTCAGGACATATGGATCTTGATCATCACCTTAATACATTAAATACAATAAGCGGCCATTTTTTCAAAAACATGAAATATAACAGCAGACCTGCAATTGATGTAATTTGGGCACAGATAGAACCCGGCGTGTTTACCGACTTTCCAAGGTACGCAGGTTCTGTTAAAAGAATTTTAGGCCGGAAACATGCAGTATCTGAAACTTTTGCCGGGATGGGCCAGGGACTGCATGGAGATTTAATGAGGTACATAACTGATCATCAGGTTATTCGTGGAATAGACGACTTTCACCTGATGTACTCTAACAACAGCCCCGACAGCCCTGCTGAAAGCCCCCAGATGCCTAATCATATGCTTCAGGAGCCTTTTGGCAAACTGATTTATGACCGCATTGCTGCTGCTTCAGCCATATCCAGCTATGGGAAACCGGCTGCAAATACCTGTATTTATATGCCCTGTTATGATTTATACAGTGGCCAGCTGAGCATAAGCCAGCTTACTGTCAATAATGCCGAGAGATTTATCTGGGAGTGGGTTAATGATATTGCACAGGAATTAACATACATGCCGTGCGATTTTGATTATATCTGGGATGAAGCAATTCTCACGCTTAACCTGGTTGAGGGCGGGTTCATGGCCATGTCCGGGCATAAAATAGACACAATTATTTTGCCTCCGAATTGTACCATTAAGGAAGATATAGCCGGAAAGCTAAAACTGTTCCATAATTCGGGCGGAAGAATCATTTCGGTGTTCAGGTATAATCCTCTGCTTGAACAGGAAGCAATACTGTGCAGCGAGCTTTCCTCGCTAAAAAGTCTTATTAATCCTCCTGTTTCAATTTCTCCGGGAAATATGATATCCCTCTGCACAAGAGTCGGTGCAGGCAAAACTGTCTATATGCTGCTGAATGAATCACCGGAGGATACGGAAGCTGAAGTATGCATTAACAATAAAGGTGTATTATATGAAGCTAGTCTCAGAGACCGAAGCCTGACATTAATTTCAACCGGGAAGCCTTTCAGGTTTTCAACAAGATTTGACGGCTGCGGTTTAAAAGTATTTATTGCCGATACAGGAGCCTCTGAACCTTCTGATGTCACCGTATCTTTTGAACCGGACTCATTACACCCGGGGAAAAAAGTTATCGAACCTTATAACTGGCATGTTGTTCTTCCTGACAGCAGGGAAGTCAAGCTGGACGGTAAAGACTGGCCTGACTGGGCAAGCCTTGGGTGGCCTGAATATTCGGGTTTTATCAAATACACTTCATATTTTGACTATAATTATGATGCAGCAGATGCAATCCTTTCCCTGCCTTACCTCCGCTACCATGCCATAGTATCGGTGGATGGAAAGGAAGCCGGAAGAGTCGCATATAAACCTTATGAGCTGATTCTGTCAGGATTAAGCAAAGGCCGGCATGAGCTTGAAATAACGGTATATAATACAGGCGCAAACGAGGTTGCCGGCACCCTTGAGGCAGAAAAGAAAAGATATTCAAAAAGGTTTGCACATATGGCCGCATATGACAGGAAATGGCTTAAGTCAGGATTGCTTGGGCCGGTTACAATACATCCGGCAGAATAGTCAGGTAACATATTGTGCAATGCAATGAAACTTATACGGAATGCAGCATAGAGATGTGCAGTCAGAGCAAGGACAAGCAAGCCGGCGGAGTAAAAATTCAGGTATATGTAATGCGGATGAACTGCACAGCTCTTTATAATGTATCATCTGCTTCTTGTATTGCATACTAACTTTGTTACTTAAAAAGCGTTTTTGCTGTTTCCGATTTACTCTGGCTTAAATTCAATCCTTTGAAACAATGACATAAAGCCGGCCTTTTTTTACCGTTATTTCGGCCGTTTCCGAGGTAAATTCATTACTGATGCCCAAACCTGTGCCCATTACCATTACTGCATCTTTCAGCGGATAAGCCAGTCCTTTCGTTGTAATTCCTTCAACGCGCGGAGTTGCAGGTACAAGAGACAGGTAAAAGCCCTCTTTTTTATCAATCTCTATATGATCGGTAAGCAGATGGATGTAATTGTTCCCGTTTACAATAATCCCTTCCACACCGGCATCAGCAAGCTTATGTAGGAGCTGAATATTCGAAAGAGTGTGATCAAGCCTTGAGCCGGTCGCACCTGTAATAAAAATCCTTGTAGCACCTTTTTCCACTGCGATATCCAAAGCCAGTTCCATATCTGTATAATCTTTTTGACGGGGGAATTGCACAATTTCAATGGCGCTGTCGTAGTAAAACTTCTTTATTTCAGGGTCAATCGAATCAAAATCCCCAACCAGAATATGAGGTTTTACGCCAATCTGATATAAATACCTCGCCCCGCCGTCAGCGCATATCACAATAGACGACTTATCATAATATTCTTTTATGATTTCAATGGATTCAACCGTTCCACTACCTACAACCAAAACGTTCATATTCAGATCTTTCCGTTAAAAGCTGATTTACTTCTTAGCCCGGATACAAAACCTTCTTTATCCGGAGAATTGAAAAATGCCGATCCGGCAACAATCACATTTGCTCCTGCAGCGGTTACTTCTGCTATATTATCGGTGCTGATGCCACCATCTATCTGTAAGTATACGTTCGGAGCACATTCATTAATCTTTTCACGCAGTGCCTTTATTTTTCCGGTCATCTGAGGTATGTACTTCTGCCCTCCAAACCCCGGATTTACTGTCATTATAAGCACCATATCCACTATTTCCAGGCAATAATCCAGAACATTCAACGGAGTTGTCGGATTCAATGCAACACCGGCTTTAACTCCTGCTTCCCGAATAACATGCAGTGTACGGTTTAAATGGGTACATGCTTCAGCATGCACAGTTATCATGTCTGCTCCGGCGTCAATAAAATCTTTCAGTAAAAGATCGGGCTTTTCAATCATCAGGTGGGCATCAATAAACAGGTCGGTTTGCTTTCGTATGGATTTTATTACAGGCGGCCCTATCGTAATATTCGGAACGAAGTGCCCGTCCATAACATCTGCATGAACCCAGTCTGCTCCGGCATCCTTTATCATATCCAACGCCTCTTTCAAACGCGTGAAATCGGCGGACAGAATAGACGGCGCAATAATAATTTCGTTGTTACCTGTATCTGTTTTCATATTGTAATTTCAACTCCTCATACAATCTTTGGTAGCATTCATATCTTGTTGCTGATATTTCACCCGACATGACAGCCCCTTTTACTGCACAACCGGGTTCTTTTATGTGGCTGCACCTGTTGAATTTGCATTGACCTTCCAGTTTATTGAATTCGGGGTACATGGAAGGCAATTCACTGTACTCAATACCTTCCAATGACATTGAGCTGAATCCGGGAGTATCCACCACATAACCATCATTATCGAGGCAAAGTAACTGAACATGCCTTGTTGTATGACGGCCTCTCTGTATTTTGCTCATATCTCCGGTTTCCATTACCCATGAATCTATGATATTGTTCAGAATAGTGGATTTACCGACACCTGACTGGCCTGCGAATACGGTCCGACAGCCTTTTAATTTTTCATGAAGCTCATCATAACCCTGCTTTCCGACCTTACTCATCGGAACGACATGATACCCCGTGCCTTTATAAATATTCATTATCTCTGTCAGTTCCTGTTCTGTAATTAAATCAATTTTATTTATTATTATAAGCGGTGTTATACCGTTCTTTTCGGCAGTAATAAGCAGTTTATCCACCAGCAGGAAATCGGGTTCCGGGTGCGTCCTGGCCATAACAACAGCCATTTGGTTTACATTAGCCACAGGAGGGCGTATAAAAATGTTCGTTCTTTCTTCAATTTCCTCAATCCAGCCTTCCCGTGCCGCTTCATCGGTTATTGAAAAATTTACGAAATCCCCGGCAACAGGTGTTATTCCTTTTTTTCTGAAAACCCCCCTTGTCCTGCACTCATAAATTCCGGTACTGCACTCAACGGTGTAAAAGCCCCCTACGCCCTTCAGGATTAAGCCTCTTGGCAAACATACTCCTCCATTTCACTATCGCTGAATAAAAACTTCCTCTTCATATTGGAATTCACCGTCCATATAAACTATTAATGTTGTTTTTACACCGGGTGTAACAGGTACTTGAATGGAATGAGGGAAGTCAGATTTATTAAGGGTAATTCCCATCAGGAATATTTCATTCCCTGCGTCCCCGGTAGTATAGTATACAACCAGTTCAACAGTATCCCCGAAATTTTTGTTTGAAGGAAGGTATATATACCTGGTTACTCTGGTACCGCCTGTTGAATCGGTGCCTATTCCGGTTCCGCTTCCATCTCCACCTGAAGGTGCATCTTCATCTCCAAAATAGAGGTTTATTGCAGTCAACTCCTTAACAGGTGTTCCTGCTTTAGGCTCCTGGTTTATTATCTTGCCTTTGTAGCCTTCCCTGTCTTCGGGAAAAATCTTTCCTATGGTTAGATTTCGCGACAGCAGCTCCTGCCTTGCTTCATCCATAGTCTTGCCAGTCAAATCGGGCACAATAACATATTTCAGTTCAGGGCCGAGGCTTCTGTATATAATTACTTCGCTCCCTACGGCTACGGTAGAACCCATTTCAGGCTCTGTTCTTATTACTCTTCCTTCAGCCACTTCATCACTATATTCTGCAACCACTTTTGGTTTTAATTTTAAATCATCCCTGAGTCGAATTTCAACTTCTAAATAGTCAGCAAATTTTATATCGTTTGGTATTTGAACCTTTTCAGCCCCCTTGCTGACAATAAGCTCCACCTTGGTAATTGCATCTTTTCCGGGCATTATTGATATACCAGCAGGCGGTTTCTGATCAATAACAATTCCTTCCGCAACGGTGTCATGATATTCATATATCGGTTCTACATACGGAAGATTTTTTTCCTCCAAATCTCTTATAGCTTCTTCTACAGGCAAACCAATATAGCTGATTACTTCCACCGGCTGCTTTTTCGGAGCAAGAATGGCTCCGACAACATCTCTTACAATTTTGTCGTATGCAAGCCATATACCGCCTACTATGATACCAATCAGCAAGATATAGACAAATGCAATCAAAAAACTTTTCTTTGATGATCTCTTTTCGGTTTTTTCCTTATTCTTCCCTTTGTTTTTTCCCCTAACATTTTTACCAGCCAAAACATCCTCCTCCAAACTGCCAATAGCTTTGGTAGCGAACAGATCTATTTCATTGCTGTTTGCTTCTATATTTTCACCTTTCTTAAGGTGATCAAGCTCTGCTATCATCTGCAATGCACTGTCATACCGCTCGGTCTTTGATTTTTTCATTGCCCTGAGGACAATCTTGTCCATCCCCTCGGGTATGTCAGTTACAAACCTGGATGGTTTAACAGGTTCTTCCTCAATATGTTTTAATGCTACCGAAACAGGATTATCCGCGTCAAAAGGTACTCTCCCTGTCAACATTTCAAAAAGGGTTACACCAACCGAATAAATATCGGATTTTTCATCGGTATAGCCGCCTCTTGCCTGTTCAGGTGACGAATAGTGAACCGAACCGACGGTATCGACTTTTCTTGTAATAGTAGATGTCGAAGCCGCCCTGGCTATGCCAAAATCGGTAACTTTCGGCACATTATCCGATGTCATCAGAATATTCTGAGGCTTTATATCCCTGTGTATAATTCCGTGCCTGTGTGCTTTATGCAATGCACTTAATACAGCCATTGCTATTTCTGCCGCTTCCTGCCATGGCAATGCTCCATTTTGCCTGATATATTCCTTTAATGTTATCCCATCTATATATTCCATTACAATGTAATGTATGTTACCTTCTCTTCCAACATCGTAGATTGATACAATATTCGGATGACTAAGACTTGCTGCTGCATAAGCCTCCCTTTCAAAACGTTCCAGAAATTCCTCATCATTAACAAATTCATCTTTTAAAATTTTAACTGCTACCCATCGTTTTAATACCCGGCATTTTGCCTTATATACATCAGCCATGCCACCGCTGCCTATTTTTTCAACCAGTTCATAACGATTATTCAGAACTTTTCCAGTCATTCCAGCACCTCAAATTCACTTATACTCTCAACTCATATTTTCACAACAATAGCAGTAATGTTGTCATCCCCACCACGTTCATTAGCCAGTGCCACCATATTCTTCAAAATAATATTCAAATCCTTTTCCTCTTTAAGCATGGATAGTAATTCATCGGATGAAAGTTTCATGGTTAGTCCGTCAGTGCAGAAAAGATATATATCATTTGGCATTACGTCCAAACTGTAAAAATCTATCTGTACTTCTTCTTCATAACCCAAAGCTCTTGTAATCTGATTTCTTAGCGGGTGAACCCTTGCTTCTTCCTGATCGAGTATTCCTTTATCAACCAGTTCACCAACAAAAGAATGATCCTTGGTAAGTTTCACAATGGTTTCATTTCGGATTAAGTAAAAACTGCTGTCTCCAATATGGGCTATTGTAAGTTTCCCGTTGCAAAGCAACCCTGCTGTAAGGGTTGTACCAATATTGGAACCATCCAGGTTTTCCATGGCATATTGGAATATTACTTCATTGGCTTTGTTGATTGCTTCCCGTAAAAACTTTTCATTCGTACCGTCACCGTCTTTATTCTTTTCCAGGTAGCAACTAATACTTTTTGAGATCGATTCCACAGCCATTTTGCTTGCTACATCGCCGGCCTTGTGCCCTCCCATGCCGTCAGCAACAATAAACGCCTGCGGATTGCCATTAATATCAAGGATAATATTCCAAAAATCCTCATTCTGCTCCCGAATGATACCTTTGTCACTAATAGCCGCATATTTCACCGCTAATCCACCATCCTGTCACTTTCGATTGACCTTTTTCTTAACTGCCCGCATGACGCAGCAATGTCGCTGCCTAATTCCCTGCGAACAGTAACCGGTAATCCATGTTTTTCAATTATTCTTCTAAATGTTTCTACCCTTTCTCTTTCGCTTTTCGAATACCCTGTTCCTTCCACTGTATTTACAGGAATAAGATTAATATGGCATAAAAGGCCGGATAACCTCTTCCCAAGTTCTTCAGCATGCTCATTTTTGTCGTTAATGCCTTTGATTAATGTGTATTCAAAGGTTATTCTTCTTCCCGTCTTCCGAGTATAAATATTACATGCTTCCAGTATGTTGTCAATTGGGTATTTTTTGGCAACCGGCATGATACTTTTCCTAACCTCATCGTTCGGAGCATGCAGCGAAATCGAAAGATTAACCGGGAATCCTTCCTCAGCAAATTTCAATATTCCGGGTACAAGCCCGCAGGTGGATACGGTCATCTTTCTGTAGCTTATATTCATCGTATCTGGTGAGTTCATTCTTCTTAAAAACCGAATAACATTATCATAATTGTCAAATGGCTCACCTATTCCCATTAACACTATATGACTTACCTTTTCTGCCGAATCTTTCTGTATCGCTATGACCTGTGCAACCATCTCACCCACAGACAGATTTCTGTCTATTCCAAGTTTTGACGATGCACAAAAACTGCATCCCATACGGCATCCAATCTGAGTTGACAGACAAACACTGTTGCCATAGTGATACTTCATTAAGACACTTTCTACAACCTTACCGTCTTTTAGACCCATTAAATATTTTCTTGTTCCATCTTTTTTGGATACAAGCTTGTTAACAATATCGGCTCCCCCAATATAAAACAGTTCCTTAAGCTTATTCCGGAAGGTTTTGGGCAGATTTGACATATCATCGAAACTGCCGGCTCCCTGGTAAATCCATTGCCATACCTGTTTAGCCCGGAAATCGGGTTCGCCAAGTCTGTTTATTTCATTTTTCAGTTCATCAAATTCAAGGTCATAAATATTAATTAACAAATTATCCATAGTTCCTTATTCTTTTCTTCTCATCCTTGCTATAAAAAAACCGTCTGTCCTGTCAATATGAGGGTATAACTTAAGTATACCCCCGTTGATCTCCTCTTTATCTTTTAATGCCTGCGGTAAACAGTTTTCCAGTGATTCAGAACTAAAATCCCTGTTTTCAGATAAAAAAGCCGATATAATCTGTTCATTTTCCCTTGCATCAATTGAACAGGTACTATATACCAGTATACCACCGGGTTTCACGTATCTACTCGAATTATATAATATTTTTTTCTGAATCTCAACCAGATTACCAAAATCATCCTTTTTTCTCTTCCACTTTATATCGGGCTTTCTTCTGATGATTCCGGTGCCGGAACAAGGTGCGTCAACCAAGACCCTGTCGTATACATCCGTGGCCTCTTCATAAAACATCAGGGCATCCCGTTGAGAAGCCTTTATTATATCAATACCAAGCCTTTTTGCATTTTCATTGATAAGTGCGATTTTATGCTCATGTATATCCCATGCATCAATATGCCCCCTGTTTTCCATAACCTGTCCTATATGTGTGGTCTTACCTCCGGGAGCCGCACATACGTCAAGTATTTTTTCGCCGGGTTTCGGATCAAGTACTTTTGTTACAAGCATTGAGCTTTCATCCTGAACAATCATTTTTCCTTCAATAAAAGCATTAAGGCTTGACACATCGGATACGTTTTCAAGGTACAGGGCTTCTTCAAGAAAATGCCCTGGTACTGCATCAATGCCGCTCCTTTTTAATTCTTCAGCAAGAGCTTCTCCCGTTGTTTTCAGCGTATTAATGCGGATTGAAAACTCAGGCCGTTCCAGCAGTGATGATAAAAGTTCTTCTGTAAATTTATCACCAAAGGCTTTAATCCATTCCTCCGTCAAATACACAGGAAAGGAGTATTTAATTGAGAGTTTTTCCACAATACTTGATGCATCTATATCTTCCAGGGAGATCTTGTCTTTATTTCTTGCAATATTTCTGAGTACCGCATTTACAAAACCTGCAGATTGCTTTGCATACTTTTTCGTAAGATCCACCGCCGTATTGCAGGCTGCTGAAGGCGGTACCCTGTCCAGAAACACAATCTGGTACGTACCCATCCGAAGAATCTGCAGCACCCAATCGGATAGTTTTTTCAGCTGGATCTTTGAAAACCTTGAAATCATCCAGTCCAATGTAAGTTTTCTTGTTACCGTGCCGTAAACCAGTTCTGTTATAAAGGCCCTGTCCCGTGAATCAAACTGCTTGCCGGCCAGTAACTTTTTAAGCGCAAGATTCGAGTATGCGCCTTTTACTTCGGTTTCGTATAAAACTTTTAATGCTGTCTCTCTTGCCTTGTCCATTTTCGCCTCTCATCCAACCATTTGTATCTGTAAGTTCTTAACCCTTATATTAATTATTCCCGTTTATTACGCCAACACATCATGAAAAACCCTGAGAAAATTGCCACCGGCTATTTTTTCAACAGCCCTGTCAGAGTAGTTCAACCTGGCCAGTTCATTAAACAGCAGATACAAATCCTCAACACCGTTAATTTTTTCGGGCAATGAAGCCATTCCGTCAAAATCTGCGCCAATGCCGACGGTATCCTCGCCTGCCAATGCACAAATATGTTCAATATGGCGTATCAGTGATGGAATATCGGCTTTTGAACCATTATTGATGAATTCGGTATAAAAGTTTATCCCCACCACTCCGCCTGACTTCTTTATCTCTGTTATCTGCCAGTCATACAGGTTCCTCGGATGGTCACATATGCTTCTCGCATTGGAATGGGACGCTATTACCGGCTTTGTGCTTATGCTCATGCAATCTTCAAAAGTTTTCACATCGGCATGGGAAATATCCACAATCATTCCCTTTTCCTGCATTAATCTTACTATTTTTTTGCCGAAGGCGGTAAGTCCGCCATTATATTGCGTTTTTGCCCCATCCCCCAGTTCGTTCGGGTAATTCCATGTAAGGGTGATCAGCCGCACTCCGGCATTGTAAAATACATCCAGGTTCTCAGTTTTTCCTTCAAGGGCTTCCCCGCCCTCCAGCGATAATATGCCACACACTTTTTTGCTCTTAAGTCCTGCATTTATATCATCATAATTTTTGCATATCTTAAAGAAAGAATTCCGGCTTTCAATTTTTTCTGCTTCATGTATATATCTCATTGCATTATTGAATGATGGCTTTTCCTCGTCAGGATCCTGAAATACAGCAAGAACCTGGACAAAACCATCATACCCCAATGCCCTTTTTATATCCCAGTGAAAAGAATTACTTACTAGACTTTTTTTATTGTTCACCGCTCTCGTCAGTGAATCGCAATGGGCATCAACAACTATCACAAACAGTCCTCCTTATATTTTAAAAGGCACTTTATTAAGCATTTTATTCACCGTGCCATGACACTGTTATACAAATACAGGCTTAAATAATAGAATATCCGGTATTTCAACCCGGTTATGTTACAGATATCGGGAAACCTTCACTTGCAAGAGAGCCGGTGTTGCTCCATAAAAAAAGTAATTTCCGGGTTTCGGCCTGCCCAAGCCGATTCTACAAACTCAGCCGAATGTATCGCAGCTGCCTGAAAAATAAATGCTGTGAACTCCGCCGTACTGTTTAAATATTGTGCTTTCGCGCATGCCAGTTTGCTTATCCTCGTTTCTTTTAACATTTAAAATGCATTCCGATAAAGGTTTCCTGGCATTAAACAATTTCCGCATAGTCTTTTCTTATTCCTGCAATAGTCTGATTCTATGTAGTTTTATGTTTCTTTACCAGCTTTAAAAGGCTTTTTCTATATGATTTATGCCTATAAGCTTCAGATCCTTTGTCATTAATATTTCAACAACATCAAACTGAACTTCGCTGTCTGGTGTTCCGTATTCGTTAAGATAACATAATGCAACCCTCTTTATCGTATTTTGCTTTTTATACGACACTGCCTCTGCAGGAGTACCATAAGAATCGTTTGTTCTGGACTTAACTTCTATAAAAAAAATCCTGTTATCCTTGGCAGCTATAAGATCAATTTCTCCCAATCTTCCTGCCCTGTAGTTCTTCCGGAGAATTTTGTAATTCTTCTGCTTAAGGTATTCAACAGCGAATTCCTCGCCCTTTTTACCTAATTGCCTGTTATTCATAAAACCCCTTTCAAGAATCAATCCTTGACTAACTTTCCAAACTTTTTCCCGGCCTTTTCGTCCACACGACTCACAAAAGCAAGTATTTCAGCTACCACTTCGTAAAGTTCCACAGGAATTTCAGAACCTGTTTTAAGTTCAGACAATTTTGAAGCCAGATCTGAATCCTCTACAACAGGTATATTTTCTTCCTTAGCTTTTTCAATTATCTTTTCAGCAAATACCCCTTTTCCCGATGCAATAACTTTTGGGGCTCTGTCTTCATTGGGCGTATAGGATAAAGCCGTTGCCTTCTTGATTTTCTTTTCTTCCATAAGCAATCATACCTTGATATCTATTTTTGTTTTTGTATCCAGATATGTCAAAGTCTTTTTTTCGGCATTGAAAATATTAACCTTTTCATCTTTCAGCTCAAAATCAAGATCAAAAAGTTTATACCCTTTTTCCTTCAGATCATTATACAAAGATTTGTATTCATCCATAAAAAGCTGGTTATACTTTACATCTTCGGCGAAAACCTTAATCATGACGTTTTTGTTCCTGACATGTACAAAAATATCCAAATCGCCGATATTATCGGTTGAAAGGGAAAGGAAAATGGTGAAGTCATTGGAATTTAACTTCCCTTTCTTGCCTGCCCGCTTCATTATGTATAATTCACCGTTAGTCTGCCTGTTTTCCTTAAGGATTAAAGGTATCTGAACAAACATCTCAAACCCCTGGAGCTCATTAAAGAGGCGGATTGCCGTATCCAGCCTGTCAACTGCTGACATTATTTTCTCTTTGTTGCCTGCCGTTGAGTTTTGAATTAACTTGCTTAATACGGAAAGCTCTTTTTTCACTTCACTAATCCACTTATCTGCCTTAGGCAGGGCTATCTCCTTTGGCTTCAGGCTTTTAATGTCCAAAGTGATTCGATGTTGTTCAGGTTCTTTTTCCTGACTTATTTCCTTATCAAATGCAATTTCGGGGTGTACTGGTGATTTTTCCCGTTTAAAGGCTCCTATGTGCTGTTCAGTTGATTTTTCGTGCGCAAAGGTTTTTACAAGCGAATTGATAAATATTGACCTGATTCTTTCCGAAAAAAACGAAAGGTTTTCATCGCCAGATGCATCCAATAAGTCAATCAGATTATCCAATTCTTCAGCAAAATGGAACTTTCCTGCGTCCAGCTCTTTCAAAACCGGTATGTATTCCTCTTCACCTTCCAGTCCGTTCAAGATCAAAAACACTGCATGCTTCGGATCTTCTATCTGCATTTTTCCAATTATATTAAAAGCCTTCTGTATAATTTCCGCGGTAGGTTTTTTTCCCATTCCGATAATGGTATTGACTATATCAATATGCAATTTACCGGCCGGCAGGTTTAATGCTTTTAAAATATCTGCCGGATTGTTCGCTTTTTCGTTATGTACATTAAATGCATTGCTTTGTACCTGACGTTCGGGGTCAGTTGCAATAAATACGTTGTTCTGTACCGGATGATACCCGGTTTCTTCTGATGTTACCACCACTTCGCCATTTTGCACCGGATAATGCTCTACTTCGGTTGTAATAACCTTTCCCTGTTGTATGTCGATGACTTTAAGCTTCAGGATATCTCCCGGATTGTATGATGTACCAGGACTTATTTGCGCGCTTATTTTACTTCCGTCCAAAAGCTGCATTAGTAATAAATCCATATCAACAGATATGACGCGTCCTGTTAATATGTCTCCTTCAAGCAGCCTGCCCAGATTTTGCGTCTGCAGATATTGCAATATTGCATTTGATACAGAATCAGGAATTTTCAATTTTTCATCCCACCAATCCATGAGTAAAGCTTTTTCTATGTATCGGACATAATCCGAATTTCTTTATAGCTTCCATGTGTTCTTGTGTTCCGTATCCTTTGTGCTTGTCAAATCCATATTCGGGATATGATTTATGAGCCTCTTCCATCCACCTGTCCCTTGTCACTTTGGCAATTATTGACGCAGCAGCGACGGATATGCTTAGACTGTCGCCCTTGTTGACAGAAAACTGCGGTATTGGCAATGGAAGTTCCAAGGCATCAATAATTAAATAATCGGGTTTTGTTTTCATATTTGATACTGCCTGGATCATCGCTTTTTTCGTTGCATTTAAAATGTTAATTTCATCTATTTCCTCGGGCATGACCATGCCTATTCCGTAATCAACCGCTTCACTTTTTATTATATCAAACAGCTTGTCCCTTATAGACGGTGTAAGTTTTTTAGAATCGTTTAAATGCTCTATGAAGCAATCCCCGGGCAGAATAACGCATCCCGCAACAACAGGACCGGCCAGCGGCCCTCTGCCTGCCTCATCTATGCCCCCAATATGTACAAATCCATTGCTCCGTGCCTCAATTTCAAACACTGACATTTGCAGGAGTCTTTCTTTTTCTTCCCTTAATCTTATTAACTTTTTTGAAAACGTATCCGCAAGCCTTGCCACAGATATGCCATATGAAGGTATGATATCCGCAAGCCAGGACACTGCTTCCTCAAGTGGCATTTCCTCGGCTCTTTTCCTTATTTCAGCCACGGTCATCTTTTTGTTCATCTTTATCACTCTTTTCTTCCGGAGTCTCCAATGTAATCCTGCCTATTTTTGCAGCTCTGAACTCATCCAGGACTATACTGCTTATCCTATAATAATCCACTTCCCCGCCTGATACAAGGCATCCTCTTTTTCTGCCTGCTTCTTCAAGAATAACATGCCCTGGCTTATCCTTTACTCCATCGAGCTTATACCTGTTTTTCAACTGTTCCGGATACAGCTTTGAAAGTAATTCAAGCAGATTTGATGCAAGTGTTGCAATATCAATTATTTCATCACGGATAGCCCCGGTGAATGCCAGGTTCATCCCTGTCTGCGGGTCATCGAATTTCGGCCACAGTATTCCCGGAGTATCCAACAGCTGTATTTCAGGATTTATACGGACCCATTGTTTGTTTCTTGTAACACCGGGTCTGTCACCGGTAATTGCTGCAGCCTTCCCTGCTATTTTGTTTATAAGCGCAGACTTGCCCACATTCGGGATTCCAACTATCATAGTTTTGATGGGTCTCTGTATACGTCCTTTTTCGGCTGCTTTTTTAAGTTTGGGCTCCATTATTCTTTTTATTTGACCCATAAGATTTTGAATTCCTTCTCCGGTCAGCGCATTTATGCATATGGCGTCAATTCCGTCCTGTCTGAACCGTTCAACCCACAAGCTGTTCTTTGCAGGATCGGCAAGATCACTTTTGTTAAGTACTATTACCCTGGGTTTGTTCTGCATCAGCTTATTAATCTCAGGGTTTTGGCTGCTTTTTGGTATTCTTGCATCTAAAAGCTCAATTACCACATCAATCAGTTTTAAATTTTCAGAAAGCATCCGCCTTGTTTTGGCCATGTGGCCGGGAAACCATTGTATATTCATTGCTTTTCACCATAAAAAAAATTTGTATGCAATTATTAGCTTTTAATCAACTAAGAAAATTTATTCGTAATATCCACAGGCAGCAGTCTGGCCTGATTGGATGTGAAAGATATTTTTTGATATAAACTAAGAAAGAGGACATATTGTCCTCTTTTCCTGTAGTTTTATTATTTCTTTGCGCCAATATCTTCTTTAATTTTTGCAGCCTTACCAACTCTGTCGCGGAGATAATACAGCTTGGCTCTTCTAACCTGTCCACGTCTGATAATTTCGATGCTGTCAACATTCGGTGAATGAATTGGGAATACTCTTTCAACACCAATTCCGAAGGATAATCTTCTTACAACAATGGCGCGGCGAATCCCACTGCCATGCATCCCGATAATAAAGCCTTCGAATGCCTGAAGTCTTTCACGGGAACCTTCTTTAACCTTGACAGCTACTCTGACATAATCTCCTACTTTTAAATCGGGAACATTTTGCTTCATGCTTTCCTTTTCCAGTTCACGAATTATATCCATCATATTTCCCTCCAATCATAGACGTTCTTGCCGGGAAAACAATCATCCGACAGAGGACCGCCCGTATTCACAATAAAGGATTATAACATAGTAATCCAACAGTGTAAATAGTATTTTTGTGTCCATAGTAAATAGGACATCTGAAAAGCAGCTTCATCACTCCTGAGAGCATTAAGCAGAATTAGTTTTCCAAATACATATAACGCAGCGAAATTGAATTTATATGTAATTAAGAGATGCCACCCACTATAACTAATAACACACTTTTAAGGGTGGCATAGAAGTTAGATGTATTTTGCTCTTAGTTTGTTATATTTAATTTTTAATTGGCCTTATTCATAAATTCATGCCATGCCCGCTGTAAAGTTCCGGGTGTTCCAGCCGATTTTTTACTATTTCTACTGCTATTTTTGCTGCTTCATCATATATCCTGTTTCCAAATTCTGCAGTTGAGTTCAAAGGATCTCTGGCAGAAATAATTCCGAATTGAAGTTCTTTTTCAGCTCTGGACAAATCCACACATTGGGGATGTGATGCCAAAAGATGTGAAGTTTCCCACGCCCCCGCATGATCACCAGGATTATCATATAATCTTTCCAACAGTTTAAAATCAGCAAAAGCCCAGGCTCCCATATGCTCCCACTTTTTATCATAACACCATTGATTATAAAACAGGATAGCTGCCCTGGCATGATCTAACAACGGATAATGACCCACCACAAAAACAGCCAACTTAAACCCATATGAAGCAGCTTCTGCAAGGATGTGCACCAAATGGTGATGATAGTGCTCAATTTGCTGGCTATGAGAGTATGGCTGTCTTTCTTCAGAAAAACATTCCAATGGAACTTTCATCCTTTCAGCAACACCTGCTTTCCGGTAGGGATCTGTTTCAAGCAAAGAACCCACTCTGCTTTCTCCATAATAGACTGTAGGGAAAACCAGCCCACCCCCGATGGTGGCACATCTAATAGCCAGTGTTTCAGCCTGAAGCCCATCTGCTCCCATGGGGATATGTAATCCATGCCATTCTAATGTTCCAAGTGGTATATATACTACAGGAAATTCCTGACGCCTTTCTGAGATTTGTTCTGGCCTTAGCATATGAAAACGTACTTCCATAATAAACTCTCCTTAACCTTTTACTCCACCAACGGTAAGTCCTGAAATAAAGGTTTTCTGATTTGCTAAAAATAATACCATAATGGGTATAACTGATAAAACTGCACCGGCAAACAATGCATTATAGTTGTTCCCATATGGTGAAAGGTAGGTTTGCAGCCCTACTGTTAACGTGAAATTTTTATTTGTTGACATAACAATTAAGGGCCAAAGAAAATCATTCCATGCAGTCATCGCTTGCAATATTGCCATTGTACCAAAAGCAGGTATCATAATTGGAACCATTACCTGCAAAAATATGCGGAATTCACCGCAACCATCTACTCTTGCAGCATCCATCAACTCTTTAGGTAAAGTTTGTGCATATTGCATGAAGAAATATATTGCAAAAGCTGATACTGCAAAAGGCATTACTACCCCGGTATAAGTGTTAAGAAGCCCAAAACTTAACATTTCTCTATATAAAGGCAGCATTAGTATCTCAAGAGGGATCATCATGGTACTGAGTATTATAACAACAAGGATCTTTTTAAATTTAAAATCGTACATTGTTACACCGTATCCAACAAGGGATGAAAAAAACAAGGATATTGCCGTATAGAGTACAGTAATAATCAAGCTATTCTTATACCAGCTAAAATAGAGCCCGTCGTTTTTCGTAAAAAGTAAAATATAGTTGTTTAAACTAAGCATATCCATTTCTATTTTGAGGCTAAGCCCATTCTTGAATACCTGGCTCATATCTTCAACAAATGAGGCAATAAACAGATATACAAAGGGTCCAAGTGCACAAATTGACAATAATGAGAATACAACTGTGGTAGCTAATCTATACGCCACATGATGCTTCTTCATGCTCTCCCCTCCTGTTTTCCTATACCAAACAATTTAATGAATAGCACATTAATCAGAATCAGAAAAATAAAAAGCAATACAGAAAGAGCCGAGGCATAACCGAAGTCAAAATGTGTAAATGCAGTCTTGTAAATATAAAGGACAATAGTAACTCCAATACCTCCCGGTGTCGAACCTCTCGGCCATAATACATAACTTTCTCCAAACATTCTTAGGCCGCCATAGACCATAGTAGTACTAACAAATATTAAAATTGGTTTCAAACCAGGTATTATTATATTCCAGAATTTCTGAAAGGAGTTTGCACCATCGATTTCTGCAGCTTCAAATAATTCATCCGGGATACTTTGCAATCCGCAAAGAAAATACAAAGTATTTGTTCCAAGCCACCGCCATGTAGCAGTAACAACTAAAGCAAAAACCCCAGTTATTTTGGTATCGTATAGCCATTCGCGAGTTGGTAGATTTAGCATGGTCATAAACTTATTCAATGGTGTTGTTTCGGTACCAGCAAAAAACAGTCTAAAAAATATACCTGCTACTACGATGGAGGTTAAAGCAGGCAGGTAAATAGCTGATCTAAAACCATTGCGGAACAAAGTTTTCTTGTTATTCAACCCAACTGCAATCAAAACTCCAAGAGTAACATTAACGATAAGTATGCCAATTGTAAACAAAATACTATTGGTCACTGCCGGTTTTATATTTATATCCGATGATACTCTTTTGTAATTATCCAATCCGACAAACGCCCAGGAATCAATTCCCTCTATTCTCTGATAATAACCTGACCACATTATATAGAATCTGTCTTATTAGTAACAATTAACAATTTTTACTGAAGACTATACCTTTTTTACCTGTAACATATTATCTTCTTGGTGATTACCCTTGCTTTTTGTATTCACTTGGAGTAGTTCCGGTAAATTTTTTGTACAACTTAAAAAAATAGTTATAATTTTGAATGCCTACTTTATATGAGATTTCCTTTATTGTATACTTTCCCTCATTTATTAGTGATACGGCTTTATCCAATCGAATTTTATTAAGATATTCTATTACATTTTGACCTGTATCATTTTTAAAGACCCTGGACAAATATGAACTGTTAACATTTATTGCAGAAGCTATATCATTCAGTGAAATATTTCGATGGTAGTTTTCTTCGATATAGTATATTGCTTTTCGTGTATTTTCATTGTAATGCCTGTAAGCTTGGATTTGCAGCAAGCACTGATATAATCTTAAAAATCTTTCTGCGAACCACTCTTTAAGTTCGGATATATTCATCGATTTGAATAGTTTTTGATAATTAAAATCTGTTTGTTGGAATATTTTATCTGATGATATATTGTTGTCACGCATTTCTCTGATAATTATATTAAGCAATTCTGCTAGTACTAATTGAATATCTTCACTATTGCAATTTCTAAAATTATCGAATATTTTATTGATAACTGAATCTGGAGTAAAATCGCATTTTCCCCTTAAAGAATCTAACAGAGCCTTTTCGTCAGTAATATCTAAAGTGATGATTTTTGTTGTTTCAGGTTCATTACGTACTTGTGCAAGAAAATTCAATTTTCCCTGAAAACGATTTTCAATTAAAATATTTACAGCTTGCTCATAATAGTATGAAAGTTCCATAATATCTCTGCAAAAGTCACTTACCCCAATAGACAGGGGTTCACCAAGAAATTTCATCACATTATTTTTCATATGGGTCAATGTTCTAAAATAGTTCTCTTTAAACAAACTCAGATTGCTATTAACTGCAGGAACCAATATTAATATTCTGTTTCGCCCGATGATGGTAATAACAATACCGGAATCTGAACTGGTAGATTCTTTCATGATACTGCTGATTGAACAGAGAAATTTATAATATTCATTATCGCTCAAATTATTGATAAGTTCGTAATTATCAGGTTCTGCAACTGCAACAACAAAACCTTTAGTCAAACTATCCATTTGCAATCGCCATAGCAATATATGATACAGTATTTAGAATATTTGACAGAAAATGAGGATTTATTTGCGCCTGCAGTGCTCTGATTTCAAGTTCTTTTTTCTGCCTTTCCTGCCTTTTGATATCCTGTATCAATCTGTTTATCTCAGTTGTCATC
>DATCKN010000018.1:0-29035 GCA_036562185.1 Thermoclostridium sp. | reverse complement strand
TTGCCAACCTCAGATGAAACGCTGATTGAATGGGACAGCCTGTCTAAAATTCGTTTGCACAGGTATAATCCTATTCCTGTGGATTTATGATCAAACCTTCCATTATAACCCGTGAACCCCTTTTCAAAAATCCGCGGCAGATCCTCCTTTTCAATGCCTATTCCGGTATCTTCAATAACTAAAGTATCGGGAAGGACAGGATCCATGTAAATCGAGATTTCGCCTGAATTAGTATATTTCAGCGCATTCGATAATACCTGTTTTATCACGAATGTCAGCCATTTTTCATCTGTAAGCACTTCAACATTCACTCCGCTATAGTTAAGTCTTATCTTTTTACGGATAAAGATTTTAGCGAATTGTTTTACCGCACTCTTTATGATAACATCGAGCTGAACCCTTTTTAGCACCAGATCGGCGTTCAGGCTTTCGGTACGCAGGTACTGAAGGACCATTTCAACATAATGTTCCACCTTGAAAAGTTGCTGTTGCAGTTCATTATTCCCGTCGTTCTGATTGGACTGCAGAATAAGCTGCATTGCCGATATCGGTATTTTTATCTGATGGGCCCAAATGGTATAATAATCAACCATATCACGATATTTTCGATCCATTTCATTAATGGCCCCGGTGCGTGCTTTGTCAAGAATTTTTATAAGCTGTTGATAATCCTCTTCAATCAGATTCTTCGGTTCCGGAAGCATGAAATCGGTTATGGCTATACCATTTTGAAGTTTTTTCAGAATATTATGCTGCCGGACAAAAGCGATATAATCAAAAACGCCTGTCACAAAAATAAAAAACAGAGTCAATACGGACGCATAGACTACAGCATCCAAAGGCATGTTATACAGAAAAAGGACTGTGGTGAAAATCCCCAGAGAAATAAAAAAAACAAGAATTACTGTTTTTCGGCTTTTAATATATGAAAACAGCATGTTTGGTACTCCCTTTACACTGTTGGACATAAGATTTTGCTATTCCACGATATATCCAAGACCCTTTTTTGTAGTTATGAAGTTCTCCAGACCCAATGATGCAAGCTTTTTACGCAACCGGGTCATATTTACGGTTAAAGTATTGTCATCGATAAAGCTGTCGCTTTCCCACAGGCACTGCATAATATCTTCACGTGAAATAACCCTTCCTGCATGCTCCATCAAAAGCTGCAGAATTTTAAACTCATTTTTTGTAAGCTCAACTTTTTGGTTGTTATATGATACAGTTGTATCATTCAGATTCAGGATAACTCCTTTATGTTCTATAACATTCATTCTTCCCTGAAAAGAGTATGTCCGGCGGATCAATGCTCCCACCTTTGCAGTCAATACGTTTAAATCGAAAGGCTTCGTAATAAAATCATCCCCGCCCATGTTCATAGCCATGATTATATTCATATTGTCAGATGCTGATGATATAAAAACTACAGGAACCTTTGATATCTTTCGCAATTCATTGCACCAGTAAAAGCCGTTGTAAAAAGGAAGCATCACATCAAGCAACACTAAATGGGGATCAAAGTCAACAACCTGCTCTGTAATGTTTCTAAACTCCGTAACGCAGAAAACGTCATAACCCCATTTGCTTAAATGTTCCTTTATTGCCTCTGATATGGTTAAATCGTCTTCAATGATCATAATTTTATACATATGCCTCTCCGATTGCGCAAATGGTATACAATACATCAGATTAAACAACGTTGCTGTTTCAACAAGGCAGGTGCTTTTACCCAGCTGTATTAAGCAACCCTGGACCAATAACCTTAGATCAATTTCTAAGTCAGGTTATATTTTACCATGAATTACATTTACCCGCATCTGCAAATATTACACTTCCTTTTATTGAATCATGTCTCAGAATGTTATTAAAAAACTGCCAGGCAGAGTAAAACAACGCACTCTGTCTGGCAGTTTCAGCAACAAGGCTTTTCCGGAACGGAAAACATCCCTTGCATTATTCTCCATAGTTAAGTTTTAATTTTGCAAACATATCTTCTAATGTAAAGCGTGGATCAACATAATTATAAACACGTATTAACCTCTCATTCTGGTAATGCACATACCGCATATCAGGTGTAATTCTTGGGGCAGGCTTCATTTCATAGCTGTATTCATGAGGATCCAGCAGCAGGCTTATTGCAGGCGAATCTCCAAGACTCCACATTTCACCCTTCGGGAAACGCATATTGTCCTTCATTTTAAAGTTAAAATCATAAAGCTGCCGGAACAGGTATTCCCCGATTTTGCCATATGGTTTTACCTTAACTGCCAGTTCAGCTATGCTTACCCTGATTGTTGAATAAACATTTCTGGGTACCTGCCATAGCGGTATATTTGAACGCATTACAACATTCGCAGCATCGATATCATTACTCAGGTTAAACTCAGTCTCGCCATTAGGCCATGCCCCTCCGCCTATCCATATAGCTGTCAGCCTGTTCCCGATTGCAGGTTCTTTAAGATATGCCGAAGCCAAATCGGTTAAGGGGCCAAGGAAAATTACAAATAACGGCTTATCGCTGTCTGACATTGCTTCGCGTATTATAAGCTCGGCTCCTTCTGAAAGCACAGGTGTTTGCTCATCGGGTATTTTAGTTTCAGCACCGCGATACAACGGAACTTCATCGGTCAGGTTCATCAGTTCAAGTATTTTGACGCATTCGTCATAACTTTCCTGCATGGATTTTGTTGTGCGATGAGTACCAAAGTGAGCTGCAATAATACCCTTAATTATAAATCTGGGTGTTAATAAGGCATGGACAATGGCAAACTGGTCATCAGCTTCATTCTTTGCATCAGTATTAATTATAAGCCTGATTTTTTTAGTATCCGGAATATCAAATTTGTGTTTCATATTAGCCCCCCTCTAATTTTTTAATTAAAACTCTTCATATTTTTAAAATACAGCGTAAAATATATTTAGTCAATACAAATGATTATGTCCGTGAAAAAAGTTACTTTAACTGCTTAAAACCAATATTCGCAGGAATAACACCTCTGATTCTAAGACATTACTATTGGAATAACCGTCTGCCATACATAACTAAAAAAGGGATTTGAATTTAACTTAATAATTTTAATAATCATTTTATATTTTAAAAAAAACTTTATTTAATTAACCCTAAAACAGCATTAACTCTCAACCGGTTTCAGCCTGCACCAAAGCTGAAACGGGTTGAGAGTTTAGTTTTCTGCTGTTACTGTCGGTACTTTGTTCGTTTACATTTACAACCTGGCTATTGTTACCGCTCTCCACCTGCCGTCAGACATCAATTATGCATAGAGCAAAAATAAAGGTCTACAAATGGAAATGGCCTGCTGCTTCGGGCTGGTAGAGAATTTTATGAATATGAATGTCAATCTTGCCCGACGGAACGCTCCATGAGATCCTGTCTCCTTCGCTATAACCCAGTATGGCTGTCCCAATCGGAGAGAAAACCGATAATTTCATATTTGCCATATCAGCCTGATTAGGGTATACCAGAGAAACCTCAACAGTTTCCTCTTCATCATCGATCTGAATTAACGCCTTGGAATTCATGGTAACGACCTCTTGTGAAATTTGGTGCGGCGAGACTACAATTGCATTCTGTATTTCCCTTTCCAGGCTCTGAATAGCTTCATCAGAGACTGTTCCGTTGTGTATTTCTTCTTCAATCAGTTTCATCAGTCGTTCCTTGTCCAGTTCGGTAATATAGATTTTTTTCTGCACAACGATTCCCTCCCTGATTGACTTTATATATTGGCTCATGGATAAAGTGAAAACATGGGTATTGCCAACTGCTTGCTCCAGTGTAAAGCCTACCCGGAGAAATGCACGAATGGAGCGTATATTCTCCTTATGAATTTTTGCAACCACTTTTTCTGAACGATTTTCAAAGAAAGCAATTTTCAAGGCCTCGCGGATGGTGCTTGTTCCCAACCCCTTTCCCCAGTTGGCTTTATCCCCGATTACAATTACCAGCTCTGTCTGGTTGCCTTTTTTAATCAGGCGAATAAAGCCTATAGGAGCCTTCTTTTTGTTGTGCACCATATAGAACCTTCCATTGCCGCTAAAAAAATGGGTCATTACCGGAACATTAACCCGGTTAAGCAATTGCTCCATATGATTAGAAATATTTGGAGAATCACTGAGATATTTTCTCACATCATCATCTTTCAGCCATTGAATTAAATAAAGAACATGTTGCCTGGTTATTTCAGGGCATAAAAAAATAAAAGGCTCTGACATTTTAACTTCATCCTGTCGTTATAATATTAAAGCCTTTCATAGAGATATGAAAATTCCTATGACGGTTCTTTGAGCCCAATTATAATAAATATTACCTGGAATGTCAAATTGCTGTTTGATCTTTACCCACTGAAAAAGATGTGGTACTATTGATAACGGCAATTCCATGCGGTATGCAAATAAACAGCAGAGTATAAAATACCTTGCGTTTTCCATGACACTATGTTACAGAAATGATTATATACTAATTCCGGTGCTTATGGAAACGTATTTTCCATTGCAATCGGTGTGTTTGCCGTAGAAGCTGTTGAGATGCAAATTTCAGTTTGACAGGATTAACGTTTATGTGCAGTAATACAATCAATGCACGATATTTACTGGAGGTTTATTATATATGCGTAAAACCAAAATTATCTGTACCCTTGGACCGGCCTGTGAAAGCGAAGAAGTTATGAGAGAACTGGTACTTGCAGGAATGGATGTAGCCAGAATGAATTTTTCCCATGGCTCATATCAGGAACACAAACACAGAATTGACATGCTGAAAAGAATCAGAGAGGAATTAGGACGTCCTGTTGCATTACTGCTGGATACAAAAGGCCCTGAAATTCGCACGGGTAAGTTTAATGACGGCTCTGTTACTCTGTCCGCCGGAGACAGCTTTATATTGGCATACGACGATATTTTAGGTGACGAGCGGAGAGTATCAGTATCATATAAAGGGCTGTACCGGGATGTAAAAAAAGGTGATCGAATCCTGGTGGATGATGGATTGATAGAGCTGGAAGTTAATGATATTAAAGATAAGGATATTCTCTGCACCGTATTAAATGGCGGAAAACTGGGTAACAACAAGGGAATCAATGTTCCAGGGGTTGAGATAAACCTGCCGTCAATAACCCAGCAAGATATTGATGATATCAAGTTTGGAATTGAAAATGACGTTGATTTTATTGCCGCTTCCTTTGTACGCAAGGCAGAGGATGTAACCGAAATCAGAAAAATCCTGGATAAATACAATGGCAAGGATATTAAAATCATATCCAAAATTGAAAACCGCCAGGGTGTAAATAACATTGACGAGATTCTTCTTGTATCGGATGGAATCATGGTGGCCCGTGGTGATTTGGGAGTGGAAATCCCGGTGGAAGAGGTTCCCATTGTGCAAAAAATGCTGATTGAAAAGTGTTATCGCAGTGGAAAACCTGTTATTACCGCTACGCAAATGCTGGATTCCATGATTCGTAATCCAAGGCCTACCCGTGCAGAAGCCAGTGACGTAGCCAACGCCATTTATGACGGCACCAGCGCCATTATGCTTTCAGGCGAAACTGCATCGGGTAAGTATCCGGTTGAAACACTTAAAATGATGTCAAAGATAGCCGAGAAAGCAGAAAACTCAATGGATTACTGGAAGCGTTTTGTGAATACCCAGCACGAGATGCTGCCCACAATCACCAACGCAATAAGCCATGCTACCTGCACTACCGCATTAGATCTGAAGGCATCTGCCATTATTACAGTAACAAAATCAGGCCATACCGCCCGTATGATTTCTCGGTTCAGACCCGATTGCCCAATCATTGCAACTACCGTCAGCCCAAAAGTACAACGGCAACTGTCGTTGTGCTGGGGAGTTGTACCATACCTGGTCAGAGAAGCAACATCAACCGACGAGATGTTTGATATGGGAGTGGAAAAGGCTTTGGAATCAGGATTGGTGAAGCATGGTGACCTGACTGTAATCACTGCCGGCGTGCCCATTGGCGTCAGCGGTACAACCAATATTCTGAAGGTACAGCTTGTCGGTAAAGTAATCGTAAAAGGAACTGGTATTGGCACAGGTGTGATTACCGGCGAGTTATGTGTTGCCAAGACCATTGAAGAAGCAAAAAGCAAGTATGTAAAAGGCAGTATTCTTGTGGTGCCCTATACCACAAACGAAATGATGCCCATGATAAAAAGTGCTTTGGCATTAATTGTGGAAGAAAGCGGTACGAACAACCATGCTGCTACTGTGGGGCTGGCCCTGGACATCCCTGTTATTGTGGGCGCGCAGAACGCCACAAGCCTTCTCAAGAGCGGATGCGTTGTTACCGTAGATGCAGAACGGGGCATTGTCCATAATGAAAGCTTAACTTCCTGCCACTAAGGCCGGAATATCAGGCAAAAAACTGAATGACAGCCCGAATGCAAGGATTTCCTTGCCAACCGGAATAACAGAGTTATCCGAAAGGTACCCCTGTTATATTTTAGGTACCTGTTACTGCAACTCCTGAACGCCAACTCTTTTTTATATTTAAAAAGTAAAAAGTAATGAAAAGTATGTTTGAGTTGTTATAGCGGCGCAGACTGTTAAAGTTGCGCCGCTTTCTTATAAAAAAGTCATAAAAACCAGTTATAAAAACGCTTCTTTCAAGGTTTTGGCAAGATCGGTGCGTTCCCATGGCATGTTAACTGCATTGCTGCCAAAATGGCCATAGCAGGAAACTGACGAAAATATCGGGTTATTCAAGCCAAACTTCCTGATGATGCCCGCCGGGCGAAGATCCACGTTTTGCATGATGCATCTGCATAGGCCGTCATCCTGAATTTTGCCCGTGCCAAAAGTATTTATCATAACCGAAATGGGTTCGGCAAGGCCAATGGCATAACTCAGCTGAACTTCACATTTATCTGCAAGACCTGCGGCCACAATATTTTTAGCTATATACCGGGCCATATACACTCCACTGCGATCCACCTTTGATGCATCCTTTCCTGAAATTGATCCTCCTCCCCATCTTGAATATCCACCGTAAGTATCAACTTCGGTTTTTCTGCCTGTTAATCCCGAATCACCCGCTGGTCCGCCTGTTACAAACCTGCCCGAAGGATTTATAAAAATCTGTGTATCATCATCAATTAAATTGTCAGGCAGGGCAGGATAAATAACATTTTTTATTACATCATTGCGAAGCGTTTCTATTTTCACGTTGTCCCTGTGCTGGCATGATAAGACAACCGCAGAAATTCTCAAAGGCATTCCGTTCTGATATTCAACAGTTACCTGGGATTTGCCGTCGGGCAGAAGGTATGGCAACTCATTGATTTTACGTACATGGTCAAGTCTCTTTGTCAAAGCATGTGCCAGCTCAATCGGAAGCGGCATCAGGCAATCGGTTTCCTTACATGCAAACCCGAACATCATTCCCTGATCGCCTGCACCCATGTCCAGCACATCCTGTTTTCCAGCTACACACCTTGCAATATCCGGGGACTGTTCATGCAAATCAACACGAATTCTGCATGTATCGGCATCAAACCCCCGCCCTCGTTCGGTATAGCCTATCTCCCTTATAACTTGCCTTGCAATTCCCTCATAATCAACCTTGGCAGTTGCGGTAATCTCCCCGAAAATATGAACCTGATCGGCAGTGCATGTGACTTCACAGGCAACATGCGCCTCAGGATCATATAGCAGGATCTCGTCCAGTATACGATCTGCAATTTGGTCGCATATTTTATCGGGATGACCCATTGTTACTGACTCTGAGGTAAAGTACGTTTTCATAAGTACTCCCTGCCTTAGACAACTTCCTTATGAGGTTTCAGCTTTCCGCTTGTTATCGGTTTATAATCAATATGACTCCATATTTCGTCAGCAACGGGAGCCCATTTTTCAGCCGCAGCCACGCATTTATCACAATAATCACCGGCTTTTTCAGGGCACTTCAAATCGGTCGATTTTGCTCCGGTTTTTTCAACCATTTCTGTTAACCTGCCTGGATTGTCCAGAACGGGACAAGGCCTTAACATGTTGTCATTAAATGGCTGTCTGGCCCTGTAAGCCTTGAAAAGGGGGGATTGATATGCTTCAAGCAGTGTTTTTTCCCTGATATTCGAATCTGAATAATGTACAAAGGCACATGGCTCAACGTCTCCATTTGCATTAATATGGATATATGCCCTGCCGGCCGCAATACAGCCACCGACAAACTGGCCGTCATTCCAGAAATCAAGGGTAAATATTGGTTTCTCTTTCCTGAACTTGCGAATCCGGTCATACATAAACTTACGCTGTTCAGCACTTACCATCAATTCAGGGACAGCTTCTGCACCTATTGGCATATAAGTAAACAGCCATGCAAACTTGGCTCCCTGTTTAATCATTTCGTCGAAATACTCTTCGCTGCCGATAACATCCACATTTTTGCTGGTGTAACAGCAGGATATGCCAAATGCCAGTTTGTGTTCCCTAAGAATCTTCATTGCCCGCATTATTGCCTGGTATGTACCTTTGCCGCGCCTGAAATCTGTAGCCTCTTCAAATCCTTCAACACTGATGCAGGGCACGAAATTCTTAACCCTCAGCATTTCCTTTGCAAAATCTTCATCAATCAATGTACCGTTTGTGAAGGCCAAAAATGCACAGTCCTTATGCTTTTCGCACAGTTTAATTATGTCATTCTTCCTGACCAGAGGCTCACCGCCCGAGTAAATATAAACGTATGTACCATGTTCTTTTCCCTGGTTTATTATACTATCCAGTTCTTCCAGCGAAAGATTCATCTTGTTTCCATACTGAGCAGCCCAACATCCGGTACACTTAAGATTGCATGCAGATGTTGGATCCATGAGAATAGCCCAGGGAATATTGCAGTCATATTTTTCAGAATACTTTGTTTGAATTGGCGTACCAATCATTGAACCATTTACAACCAGGGTTTCAAACAGAGCTTTACGTTGTCCGGCGTCAATGTCGGTCCATAAGCTCTTTATCAATTTTGACCAGTTGCTTTCAGGATCTGCAATGGCTTCACGGACTGCCACAACCTGTTTCGTAACTCCTTTTCCACTGTCATGTTCCATAAGCCAATCCAGTACTTTTGGAATATTCGTGGTCGGATCTTTGTCAAGGTAACTGTATACTGCCTTCATACCTAATTTTATCGCTTTATCGGATATATTCATATGAGCAACCTCCCCAAATTTCTTCTCAAGCTGAGTTTACAAAAGGGGAAACTACTTACTCAACAGTCAAAAAGGGAGTTATGTTCGGTTTTTGAACAAAACTCCCTTTTTAAATGATTTTTGTGCAATTTTGCATTTTTGTCTATATATTGGGCAAATCATGACTTTGTGAGCAATTTTTGAGGGCGTTGCGTATGCTTCCTTCAATGACAGTACTCAACTTGTCAACTGATTCATTTATATCAGGTTTCATATCATTCCAAAGATATTTGAGCAAAAATCCTATAAAAGCATATTGGTAGAATTCGGCGATATACCTTATGTCCTCGTCTGTCACATTCAACCCTTCTGCCTCTTTTTTAACAAACTCGTACATATGCGTATTGGTAGAGTCAAATAAATATCGTTCCAGCTGATCCCTGTTCAGAGAGTTAAATATATGATATACAATCTGTTTATTTTCCGCTACTGTTTTCATAACGGCTTTAAGCATATTCTGCCATGAATCATTGGCACTGATTTCGATTACTTTTTCCAGCTCTTCCTTGAAAAAGGATTCCAGGAGATCATAAATGTCACGGAAATGATAGTAGAAAGTATTCCTATTAATTCCGCATCTTTCAATAATATTTGTTACCGTGATTTTGTCTAACGGGCTTTTTTCAAGCATTTCACGGAATGTTTGGATTATTGCTTTCCGTGTAAACTGTGCCATTTTTCTTCTCCTTAATTGAGGCAGTCTCTGCCTCTTTTAAGCAATAAAAATTATATCATAAACAGATATAAATATAAACTTATTGCATATAGCAGGTTTTGCACAGCAAAACCTGCTATTGCAATAAGAAGGTTAAATGAAATTTACGGAGGTGCTATTCTTTATTCTTCGGGCATTGGGGGCGGAGTTTCTTTCTTTGGCTTGTCTGCAACAGCGCTTTCGGTGGTCAGGATCATTGATGCAATGGACGAAGCATTCTGGAGTGCACAACGTGCTACTTTTGCCGGATCTATAATTCCTGCTTCAAACATGTTAACAAATTGTTCTTTCGCAGCATCATAACCTATGCCTTTTTCACTCTTTTTAACCCTGTCGACAATAACCGAACCGTCTACTCCGGCATTCACAGCTATCTGGCGCAGAGGTTCTTCAAGAGCTCTTAATATAATGGATGCCCCAGTCTTTTCATCGCCTTCAAGAGAATTAACAAGCTTTTCAACTTCGGGAATAGCATTAATGAATGCTGTTCCTCCACCGGGCACAATGCCTTCCTCGACGGCAGCCTTTGTAGCATTAAGTGCGTCTTCAACCCTGTATTTCTTTTCCTTCATCTCTGTTTCGGTTGCTGCACCTACCCTGATCACAGCAACTCCACCGGCCAGTTTGGCCAAACGTTCATTCAGTTTTTCCTTGTCATATTCTGAGGTTGTTTCTTCTATTTGCTTCCTTATCGATTCAACCCTGTCTTTAATTGCTTTTTGATCTCCAGCGCCATCAACTATTATGGTGTTTTCCTTCTGAACTTTAACCGACTTGGCTTTTCCGAACCATTCAAGCTTAATGTCCTTTAAAGACATACCAAGTTCATCGGATATAACTTGTCCACCTGTTAAAATTGCAATATCCTGGAGCATTTCTTTTCTTCTGTCGCCATATCCGGGAGCTTTAACAGCAACACAGGTAAATGTGCCTCTTAGCTTGTTAACAATAAGTGTTGCGAGGGCGTCGCCTTCAACATCTTCTGCAATTATAAGAAGCTTTCCGCCGTTTTTCACTATCAGTTCAAGAGCAGGAAGCAAATCCTGTGCACTGCTGATTTTTTTGTCGGTAATCAAAATGTACGGATCGTCAATTACTGCTTCCATCTTTTCGCTGTCGGTAACCATATAGTGGGAAATGTAACCTCTGTCGAAGGACATTCCTTCAACATATTCTATATAGGTTTCCGATGTTTTGGATTCTTCTATGGTAATAACCCCGTCAGAGGTGACTTTTTCCATTGCATCGGCAACAAGCTTTCCTATTTCCTCGTCACCTGATGAAATTGTGGCTACAAACGCCATGTCATTCTTGCCCTGTATTTTTCTGCTGTTGTTTTTCAAAGTTTCAACAGTCTTTTCTGTAGCCTTGTCAATTCCTCTTTTAAGAATAATTGGGTTTGCACCTGCAGCAAGGTTCTTCATGCCTTCCCTTACAATTGCCTGTGCAAGCAGGGTAGCGGTTGTAGTACCGTCACCGGCACTATCATTAGTCTTGCTTGCTACTTCTTTAACAAGCTGAGCTCCCATGTTCTCATACGGATCTTCCAGTTCAATCTCTTTGGCAATTGTAACGCCGTCATTAGTTATAACAGGGCTTCCATATTTCTTGTCCAGAACAACATTTCTTCCCTTAGGCCCCAGCGTTACCTTAACGGTATTTGCCAATTTATTCACACCGGCCTCAATTGCTTTTCTGGCCTCAAGATCATATGTTATCATTTTTGCAGACATTGCAATCCACCTTCCTTATTCTATAATTGCCAAAATATCATCCTGTTTTAATATAAGATACTCCTGATCATCCAGTTTGATTTCGGTTCCTGCATATTTACTGTAAAGGACTTTGTCGCCTTTCTTAACATACATTTTTATTTCTTTGCCGTCTTTCACTTCGCCCGGACCAACTTCAACAACTTCTGCTATATAAGTCTTTTCCTTGGCTTTGGAGGGAAGAACAATTCCGCTTTTTGTGGTTTCTTCTGCTTCTGTTTGCTTTAATACAACCCTTGACCCTAACGGTTTTAAAAGCATAATTGATCAACTCCTTCTTCATTATTAGTTATTGATATGAGGTATCGCCCCGTTGCATAAAACGAGGGAACTAAAAGACCTTTGTCAAATAAGAGCTGTAACGTGCACTAACCGTACACTATTTGGAATCATTTTTAGCACTCACCTTTAACGAGTGCTAACAACTATAATTTTATTCTATTACACCTTTTAGTCAATAAAAAACGATCCCGGATTTTAAAGATTATAGTCAAATATCTGGCAATATTTTAATAAATCTTCGTTTTTCTAATTAATGCTATGGCACTTATGCAATTTTCTCCTTACATTCCACAGATTCCATCTATTGATAAAACAGACCTTACTGTTTATACTTGTATTATAGTTTTTTACAAAAACTTAGCGGTTTTCCTTCAGTCCGGAATCAGGAGAGGTTGAATTGAGCAAAAAGCAGACAAAGCGGGGTTTTGATCCCGATGATTTTAAATGGTTTTCAGATGAAACCGTTGAAAAAATAAAAAAAGCACAGGACGAGATTCAATGGCTCCTGGACAGGGGTTATAACTTTGATTCTGCTTACACTTTTGTATGCAATCACTATTTGTTTTCAGCAAGGCAAAGGCTTGCCATTCAAAGATCGGTTACCGGCACTTCACAGCTTGAAAAAAGGAAAAATTCAATGCTGCCCCTTGAAGCAATGAAAAACGGATGTGTTTATATTGACGGATTCAATCTGATTATTACGTTGGAGGTTGCTCTTTCCGGAAGTCCGGTATTTCTCGGTAAAGATGGCGTGTTACGTGATCTTGCAGGGCTTAGGGGAACATACCGGATAATAGATAAAACAGACATGGCTTTGAAGCTGGTTGGGAGAAGCTTAAAAGATCTCTCCGCACAGGCAGCGATGTTTTTCCTTGATTCCCCTGTTTCAAACTCAGGCCGCCTTGGCAGCAAGATACTTGAATGTTCATATGACTGGAATATTCCTGTCGATGTGGAACTTGTACCAAATGTCGATGTGGTTCTTTCCAAAATGAACAGGATAGTAACTTCAGACGCAATAATCCTTGACTCATGCTCAGGCTGGTTCAATCTTGCAAGAAAAATTGTGGAAGATCATATAAGCTATGCCTGGATTGTGGATTTAAGTTAATAATATAAATCGCCGGGATTTAGCTTGAACATTCGGTGAATGTTGGCTTTTCGGTATTAAGCAGCTTAATGCCGGTGATGCCTTACTATGGCAGAAAAGACCTGCAATTGCAGGAGTGGTTTTGTTCACAATATGTTTTTATAATAAAAAATTGCAATCTGTGTCCTGTCACGCAAATTTAGCTTTTCCAGAATCATACTTATATAATTTCTGACTGTGCCTTCACTTAAATATAGTTTTTGGGATATTTCCCTGTTTGTCAGCCCGTCGGCTATAAGTTTTATTATATTGATTTCCTTTTCATTCAGTCCGAATTTCTCCATAGCATTTTCCTTTTCATTAAAGGTAAACGCAGGTATTTTACTGATAATTTCATCGCCGAACACCCTTTGCCCCATATACACAGCCTTCACTGACGGAATTATGCTTTCAAAATTCTGCTTCAGTATGTATCCTTTTGCCCCTATCTGAAAGGCCCTGGTAATATATTCATCATCGGTAAAGGTTGTAAGGAAAAGAATCCTTGCCTGTTTATCTTCTGCGACTATTTTTTCGGCAGCATCTATCCCGGTCATACCGTCCATTCTTATATCTACAAGAAGGATGTCGGGCCTGTGTTTTTTATACAGCTCCACCGCTTCCTGTCCGCTGTTGCCGGTTGCAACAACTTCGATTTCGCGGTCTGATTCCAGTATGGTTTTAAGTGAAGCAGTGACCAGCCTGTCATCATCTACAACCAGTACTTTCATAAAATACCTCTTTTATTATGTGGTTTTTTTTGGAATTGAAATAAAAATCTCAAAACCATTTTCAGTATTTATATTAATATTTCCGTTAAAGGAATTAACCCGGTCAATCATGTTGGTAAGTCCCAGGCCGTTGCCTGTGTTTTTGGCTTTCCCGTTATCCTTTATGATTAGCTGGTAAAGGGCAGGATGTTCATTCAGTGCAATTGTGACTTTTGTTGCATCTGAATGCCTCATCACATTTGATAAAGCTTCTTTTATTATTGAAATAAACGTATATTTCAGCCTTTTATCAGGATCACCGTACATATTGTAATCATAGTTTACCTCGCAGAATGTGAATTTCTTTATTAAATCCCGTATCTGCATATCCATGTCTATCGATTCCTCGTATATTTTATGTACGCTCGCTCTGATACTGTTCATAGCCTGGCTCAGGGTTTCATTCAGCTCTTTCAGATGTGTTTTTACCTGTTCATCCCGGCTGACGGTGATAAGTGCACCAGCCTGCAATATGGCGCTTGAAAGCAAATGCCCCACACTGTCATGAATATCCCTTGCTATCCGGTTGCGTTCGTTCAATGTTGCAAGGTATAGCTCATTATCCTGCTTTTCTATTAATTCAATATTTTGCTTTTTTAATTTTATTGACATCTCCCTTGCTTCATCGCCAAGTTCATTGATTTTCCTGTGGAGTTGTTTCTGCATATTAAGATGCCATCGGATTAATATGCTGAAAGTTATCATTATTATTACTATAGAAAGGACTAAAACTGATGAAGACTTTGAAAAATGAATCAGCGGTATGACGGCAAGAAGGTTAATGTACCGGAATTTGTTAAAGAGCATATCGTAAGCAATTAACGGCATGAAAATTACAGCGGCCGGTACAAAACAGCATAAAACCGAGAATCCAGTTGTCAGGATTATCTTTACCCTTTCATCGTCAAAATAGCTTAAAAAGCCGCTGATAATTACCGGTACAAGCACAACAGCCACACTTACGCCAAAGTCTGGCTGGCTAAGGTATATGATCATGCTGCTGACAAATAAAATTGCTTTTTCCAGAAGGCCGGAGTAATTTAACATGTTCACTACCTGCCCATTCCTGAATAAACTGGTAGTTTTCAGGAAACTGTTCCCTGCGAAAGCATTTTATCACATAACCAGCTATTTGTATATCCTGACTGAAACTGTTTTTAAAACATGACATTTGTCATGGTGATTCGTGACTGTGTTCACTTAAAAATACATCCATCTATCATTAAAATATATTACGGGATTTATTTCACTTTAAGAGATCGCCCATTGTATCGGAGGTTAAGAAAATGGTTGTCAGGGTTAAAAATCTGGTAAAAAGGTACGGTGATTTGCTGGCTTTGGATCATCTTTCTTTTTCTATAAAAGAAGGTGAAATTTTTGGCCTTCTGGGTCCAAACGGATCAGGCAAAACAACAGCGATTAACTGTATTTTATCATTGCTTAAGTATGATAAAGGTGAAATTGAGGTTTTCGGGCAGCCGATGAGGCCTGATGCATATGATATAAAACGAAATATAGGTATTGTGATGCAAAACGTTGCTGTATATGATGAGCTGACAGTATATCAGAATATTGATTATTTCTGCGGACTGTATATTAGCGATAAAAGCACGAGAAAAAGGCTGGTAAACGAAGTTATTGACTTCGTGGGGCTTGGCGAGTTTACCGGATTCTATCCGAAAAAGCTCAGCGGTGGTCTTTTAAGGAGGTTAAACATTGCATGCGGCATTGCACACAAACCTAAGCTGATAATCCTTGACGAGCCTACCGTTGCAGTTGATCCCCAAAGCCGTAATAAAATCCTTGAAGGAATACTGGAGCTTAACAGGCAGGGAGCCACTATTATTTACACCTCCCATTACATGGATGAAGTGGAGCAGATTTGCGGGAGGATAATGATTATTGACAGGGGAAGGGAAATCGCAACGGGAACGAAAGATGAACTTAAAGCAATGATATCCCTCGGTGAAAAAATTACCGTTGAATCCTACAGCATAACCGAAAATCAAATATCCAGCATTGAGAAATTGCCCGGCATAACCTCGGTTGAATACAAAAACAATAAATTAATGATTAAATCTGGCAAAGGCACGAATAATCTTGAAACGGTTCTTGACTTTATCAGGAAAGAGAATATTCATTTTGGAAGAATATACTCGGAAATGCCGACGTTGAACGATGTTTTTCTTGAAATAACAGGCAAGGAACTGAGGGACTGAGGGGTGATTCATGGTGTTCAAGCATATATTTACATACAGGCTGAAGTGCCTTCTTAGGGACCATGAAAACATTTTCTGGACACTGTTTTTCCCTTTGATTATGGCAACTTTGTTCAATATGGCATTTTCAAACCTTGGCAGTGCAGAGACATTTAAACCCGTCGATATTGCAGTTGTAAATGACGAACAATACAGGCAAGATAAAAATTTCAAATCAGCTGTTGAGAAACTGTCTTCAGGAGATGACAGGCTTTTCAACCTTTCGGTTGTGTCAAGGGAAGAAGCCGACGATATGCTTAAAAATAATATTATTGACGGGTATATAATTGCAGGATGGCCAATAAAGCTTGTAGTAAACCAATCGGGCTTAAATCAGAATATTATAAAAAGCTTTACAGATAATTACATGCAAACAGTTTCGGCTTTAAACACAATCCTCTCAAAAGATCCGGGCAAACTGCAAAACCTTATAAATGAAGTTGAAAGCAAAGTGAATTACGTTAAAGAGGTCTCACACTCAAATGCCGAACCTGATAATATCCTTCTTTATTTTTATTCGCTGATTGCGATGGCCTGCTTTTACGGGGGATTTTTCGGGATGCGTGAGGTATCGGATGTTCAGGCAGACATATCGCCTGTCGCAGCAAGAGTAAACACGGCACCGGTCCATAAGCTTAAAGCATTTATATACAGCTCTGCCGCATCAATTATTATACATCTGGCTGAAATGCTTATTTTACTGGCATATCTGATTTTTGCCCTGAAGATTGATTTTGGCTCAAAGACGGCATATGTACTGCTTACCACCTTCATCGGCTCAATAGCCGGCTTTTTCTTCGGCGCTTTTGTAAGTGCGGCTGTTAAAAAATCAGAAGGGGTAAAAGTAGGGGTTTTAGTAAGCGCAACAATGATATGCTGTTTCCTTGCAGGAATGATGTACCAGGATATAAAATACATCATTGAAAGGAACATGCCGGCATTATCATATCTGAATCCTGTAAACCTTCTGACAGATGCTTTCTATTCCCTTTATTACTATGACACTTTTACAAGGTTTTTTACCGATATTGCGATACTTACAGCTTTTGTTGCCGTGTTTGGCTCAGGAACCTGCTTAATAATCAGGAGGAGGAAATATGCAAGTCTTTAAGCTTTGCCTGAAAATCATATATAAAAACAAATCACTTTTGCTCATTTACCTTGTTATATTCCTGTCCATTTCTTCAATTATGTCTTTATCTGCTGCAAATGACACCGGAACAGTCAATTCATTCGAACCGGCAAAAACCACGGTTGCATTCATGGATAAAGACAATACACCGCTGACAAACGGGTTTAAGGATGAACTGGCTAAAGTTGCAGACTTCGCTGACATTCCTGATGAAATGAACGCATTGCAGGATGCGCTTTATTTCCGCCGGATTTCATGTATTATACGAATCCCGGAAGGTTTTTCAGAGCAATTTATGGCCGGCGCGGATGTTAAGCTGGAAAAAACAAGCATACCTGACTCGGTAAATAATGTGTATATAGATTTATGCATTGATAAATATTTCAAGACAGCAAGGCTTTATGTGAAAAATATGGATGGAATAACCCAGCAGGAACTGGTTCAGTATCTTAAAAAGGACTTGTCGGTGACTGCGTCAACAGAACTGAAAACAGAAGGCAACCAGATCCCGGGTACGACTCTTTCAAACAATTTCTTTAATTATTTTTCATACTCGCTGTTATCAATAATTATCCTGGGAATGAGTACACTCATGCTTATTTTCAACAACCATGACCTGAAAATGAGAAACAACTGCTCACCGGTAAGCTCTGCCAGCGTAAACATGCAGTTTATACTGGCCAATTTAACCTTTACGTTTGCATCCTGGCTGATAATGGTTTTATTGTGCTTTGCTATAAACTATAAGAACAGTTTCAACTTGAATACCGTGTTTTATATAATAAGTTCATTCGTTTTTGCGTTCTGCTGCTCAGGTATCAGCTTTTTAATCGGTAACCTGGTTAAAAGCCGGGATGCAATCTCAGCGGTAACCAATGTTGTTGCCCTTGGGATGAGTTTTATCAGTGGTGTTTTCGTACCGCAGGAATTTATAGGAAGCCCGGTTCTTAAAATAGCAAGTTTTACACCAACTTACTGGTATGTCAAGGCTAATAATACAATAGCAAAACTTACAGGGTTTACCTTTGATGCAGTAAAGCCTGTCCTGTATGACTTATTAATCGTTATTGGCTTTGGCCTGGCATTTTTCTCGGTAAGCCTTGCTGTAAGAAAAAGAAACAGGTCATCTACATGACCATGGTATGAGCAAATTCAGGGCACTGTTAAACAGTGGTCGCAAACCTGCAATATTTCCGTTATTAGAGTTAATTAAGGCATAATATTCCCAGTTCCTGATTTCTGAATATTTTACAGCCTAATACACTCACTTATGCATCCACGGCCTTTCCATTGAGTAATAAAAAAGCACTGGAATCCAGTGCTTTCTTCCTTATCATGATTAAGCTTATTATAAAACCGGGAATTACCTGCGGGTATTTGCCAGTTCGGGTTTTTTTGAATTTATATCCGACATCTGTTCAACATAATCCATCACATATGAAATAACACTCTGTGCCTTTTGCGGATCCACCCATTCGACGGTATCCCATCGGGTCTGAACAATGGGAGGAAAATCCATCGATGAAAAAGCCAGTGTAGGAACATTGCATAAAAGGAAAATTGTATGATCCTCGCTGTACCACTGATCAACCCTCTTGATATCTGGATACTTTTTAAGCAGGTTATCAGTAACAGCGTTTACTTTTGAATTTGTTTCAAAGGATGTCATACAGTTAACTCCAACCCTGTTTCCTATTCCGTCCAGATTTATAGCCGTCAATATCTTTGGAAACATATTGCGGTATTTTTCAAGATATATTACAGCACCTTTGGCGGTATACTCCTCATCGTTAAAAGCAACCAATTCCAGCCCGACATTTAAATCTTTACGGGCAAGAATTTCTGCCATCGTCAGTAACGCACAGGTTCCGCTTGCATTGTCAAATGCACCTGCCGAGTTATACCTGGTATCGAAATTTGCGCATATAACCAACTTTTTATCAGAACCAGCCGCCTTCCGGCCAATTATATTGCCTGCACTAACTGCCGACCTTTGGCTCGGTATCACAAGGTGGATTGTACTTTCGGGCTGCATCAGTATTTTTAACCCGTCAACAGCAGAAACCGTTACCGAAGGTATATTAAAATCGCAGTCCTCAATAACCGGCCTTGGGTTCTCAAACTGAGGGCTGATTGCAACAATGGCGGCAGGATTTTTGACTTCAAGAAGGCTCACAATTTTCTTATGCTGCTCCGGGTTAAAAAATTTATTTCCTTTTGGTGTCAGAACTTCAGTTGTCAATTGCCCGTATATTACTGCAATTTTACCTGATAAATCAGATTGTGCAAGTTCCTCCACCGAGCCAAATGCTTCAAATGGCAGGTTCAGCGTACATGGCGGGCTATAAGTGTTCGGAACTGCCGGCAAATAAGTATTGCCGACAGATAATTCAATTCTTTGATGGCTCCAGAAACAGCAGGGAAACTCCAAAGTCTCCACTTCATATCCGTTCTTTATGAACACATCCTTAATATATTGACCTGCTTCCCGGTTCCTGGCCGATCCTGCAGGTCTTGGTCCTGCATTTTGAAACCAGTTTAAGTGGTTTGTAAAAATGCCTATATAGTCCATTGTAATCACTCCCTTTGTATTTTTCTGCAATATGGGAGTTTTTATACTGACATTGGGTATTGCCTTGCTGTTTCAATAAACCATTTCAACCGGTTACAGTTTATTTATCTCATGTTGTGAGAAACGTAACTTTCCACCTGTTCAATGTGCGTTCCCTGCATCCGGACACCGTTATATCAGATTTGACGGAATGGTGGTTTATTTCCAGCTCTTTCTTTTGCCTCAATTATTTCCAGGGCCTCAGGCAAATGTTCTGAATGGCAGTATTGTTTCAGGTCGGAATAAGATATTGTATAAGCATTTTTTATCCTGAAAATACGCCTTGCAAGGCCAATCATGTATGCCAAAGGCTGCAGCATTGTTTTCGCCTTTTTATCTATTTGGGCTGAAACAGCAGAATTATGAATCTGACTAAGATGGCCGTTCAATGATTTTTTGGGTGGAATGGCATAGTTTATCTTTGACACGTCGATTCCTCCATTCGAATTCAATTAACCCTGATTTATTATACGCACTTATATAACGAATGGGGTTAGCCAAGTGTTGTCAAAGAATTATAATATAATATTAAAAAACAATTTAAATCAGATTAATGATTATTAATAAAACATGCCAGCCACTACATAATTTACGTTCCGCAAAGGCACTCGTCCCTGAACTTTTTTGGAGTTTTGCCGGTAATGTTTTTAAAAACCATATAGAAATATGTATCACTGTTAAAGCCTGAACGCATGTAAATCTCATTCAGCTTTATTCCGTCCCTTATAAGCTGTTTCGCGTGCTCAACTCTTATTCTGTTAAGATATTCAATTATGCCGCTACCGGTGTCTTCCTTGAATATACGGCTTAAATACGATGCTGAGGTATGAACATACCTGGCAATTGTATTCAGCGATATATCCTTGGTGTAGTTCCTGTTTATGTACAGGATTGCCTGACGGGTAATTTCACGGTATTTTTCTGTTTCTCCGAATCTTTTCATATACTGAATTGCACTAAAATAACAGTCGAGTATTCCCTTCTGCATTTCATTAAGAGACATTTGCTGAAGGTTCTGATATACATAGTAAAAATCCGGATAAATAGTCATCAGATCTGTTTTGTATTCCCGGAGAGTTCGGGTCAGCAGGTTGATAAGATGTGCAAAAATCAGCTGTGCCTGTACCGAATTTAACCCGCTGTCACGTATATTATTAAAAATAATTTCAATATATTCTTTTAAATCCTGCCAGCTTCCATTTTTTATCAATCTTATAATATTGTGTTCGTCGTTAAAATCAATGCAATAGTTACTGCACACCGACCTGGAGATTGTACGGTCATGGATGACTATATCACTTTCTCTGTAAATTCTTTCACCCAGCGCAGCACGGGTATTTTCATATACTTCACTTATGTAAACGGGTGAAGAGGCAAATCCACTGATACTGTAGCAGGCTGTAACGTTATAATGACGCTTTAATGCAATACGGATCCGGCTAATACATGCATTGACATCCCTTAAAAAACTGTTCTGTGAATGCGTTTCTCCCATGGAAAAAAGGATAACAAAACCGCTGTCGGATTGCGGAATAAGGGCTGCATTTCCGGAAAGGTTCTCTCCGATTAGCTCCATCATCCTTTCAAACAGTATTTGCCATTCTCCTTGGGTATTTTGATTTTTTAATGTACTTATGTTATCAAACTCAGCTACCACAATCATAAAGCTACCTGAACCGATCGGCAGCGAAAGTTCCCTTGACTGTTTCAGCACTTCATCCATGTTTCGTAACCGGCCTTCCAATAAATCATTTAAAAAACGCTGCTGGAGCATTTTTCTGCCAATAGCGATTTGTTTCTTAACTCTTTCGCTGTCAAGTTTTGATTCTCTTGCCCTGTTGATTTGCTTCTGTGCCAACTGCAATACATTTAAAAGAGAAGAAGCTGTTATATTGTGTTTTAAAATATAATCCACAACACCCTGTTTTAAGCTGGTGCGGACATATTCGTAGTCATCGTAACCCGAAAGGGCAATTACCTGAATATTTGGGTAGTTTTCATGAAGATACGAGATTAAAGAAAGGCCATCCATCCCTGACATTTTAATGTCGGTAATAACAATGTCGGGTTCCAGCAATTCAATTTTCTGTTTGGCAGACAGTCCGTCACTCGCTTCTCCACAAAGATAAAAACCGTACTGTTCCCAGTTGAGTATCTCTTTTATGCTGTTACGGAAAACCACTTCATCATCCACAATTAATACTGTTGTCACAAAGCCTCCCCTCCTTTAAATTTGGCAGTACCACCTCGACAGTAGTATACATTTGATAAATACTGTCGACATAAAGCCCATAATCATTACCAAAAAGCATTTTTATCCGGCTGTCCACATTGGATAGCCCTATGCCTGAGAATGCCAGAGTTTCATCGTCAGACTTAGGTTTTATTATATTGGGTAATACATCAGGGGGAATACCCTGTCCGTTATCTGTAACCGAAATATATACATTGGAATTATCGCCTGTTACCCGTACTATAATTTGGCCGCCAACATTTTTATGTTTTAACCCGTGTATCAGCGCGTTTTCCACCAGTGGCTGCAATATCAGCTTAGGAACCAGGGAATCCTCCAATTCAGGCTCTACCTCACATACAATACTGAAACTGCCATAATCACGGTAACTCATAATTTCCATATAGCTTCGCACATAGCTTATTTCTTTGCTTATGGGGATAAAATCTTCCCGAATATCCATACTGACATGCAATAATTCAATTAATGATACCAAAATATTTTCTATGTTATATGCCTTTTGTGTATGTGCAAGGCAACGCACTGTATTGAGCGTATTGGACAAAAAATGCGGATTGATCTGAGCCCTCAGTGCTGCAAGCTCTGCTTTACGCTTCTCTTTCTCCTTATTCTTAACATTTTCTATGAGTTGCCGTATCTGGGAAAGCATTGTGTTAAAATTACGCGTGACCTGCCCAATCTCATCACGGGATTCATTTTTTACCTCTACATTCAAGTTCCCCTCTTTTACTAGATTCATTGCGTTTACCAATTCTGTAAGAGGTTTCGATATCCTGCGGGAAAACAACTCAATTCCGATAATCATGACAACACATATGCAGCATAGCAAAATCAGCATATTCCGGAAGTTCATATATGCTTCATTGTCAAGATAGTCATAAGGTATGAGACATACTACCGACCATCCCAGGCTGTCAATTTTATTCTGTAAAATCATATGGCTGTCTTTGCAGGGCATTGAATCTGTGCTTGTGGTGAAAAACTGCGACGGGATAACCGTCAGGTCATCCCGTACAGATTCAGCGACAGGAAAAGCTGTTTGATTTGTACTGGACACAATTCTGTTATTTGAATCCAGAATCACAATCTCTGCATTTTTGCCCAAATCAATTTTGTTAAGTCTTTTGTAAAGCATCTGCTCATTGATTCTCAGAATGATGACTCCTAATACATCGCCGCTCTCCAGTTCACGCACCAAACGTCCCATTAAAAGACATTTTTCTATACCTTTTTCGGTGTCTTGCTGGCGTCTTATATTATCCAGTTGGTGGTTGCCTGAATAAGAACGGATCACCGTCTTTCCCCCGCCGTTATAAATCAATTGCACGAATTCATGCTCAAATGGTTCCTGCAAATAGAACTTATATCCATCAATCCCATACAGGACCTCACGCTCGCCATTGGATAAATACACATAAACATCGGTCAACTCACGCACAAGAGATGTTTTAAGCGCTATGTTCATGCGAATTTCATTTCTGCGGCTTCTGCGCTGCGCAACAGACATACTGTTATAATTAAGAAAATAGTTTTGAACGACTTCGGAATAGGAAATATCTATGGCAATATTCTCCAGCGACAGAAGTACACGCTCTATATTATCGCTTAATTCAACCATAAGCTGGTTGGAATAGTGTCTGGCTTTATCGTGAATGGAATTTTGGGTTATGCGATACGAAGCAAAACTTAACAATACCATCGGAACAATTCCAACCAACACGAAAAACAGGATCAATCTGCGATATATATTTGATTTAAATGCAAATGCCCTCATATGTATTCTCCCATGCATATGCCAGCATAAGTATCAAGTTGAACGGAATGAGCAGATTTTTATCCCTTAATGCTGCCCGAGGTTAAACCCTCAATAAAAGCCTTTTGGTTGAGCATGAATAGAATTATAATAGGTATAACCGCCAAAACAGCACCTGGCATTAGTAAGTCATAGTTGTTGCCATAGGGTGTAATTAATGTGGAAAGTCCTATAGGAATTGTAAGTTTTTTATTGCTTCTTAGAACCACCATTGGCCAGACAACAGCATTCCAGCTGTTCATCGAAATGAGAATTGCCATTGCGCCAAAGGCGGGTTTCATCAAAGGCACCATTATTCTAACGAATATTCCGTATTCTGTCAATCCGTCAATTCGGCCGGAATCCATCAATTCCAGCGGCAATCCAAGAGAATACTGGCGGAAAAAGAAAACCGCCGAAGGGAAAACTGCAAAAGGCAGAACAACTCCCCATATTTTGTCAAACATTTTCAATGATACCATTTCCTTGTATAGAGGCAAAATCATAATTTCAACAGGTATCATCATTACCAGCAGCACCATAATAAATACAACATTACGATACTTGTATCGTGTGTATACACCCAGCCCATACCCTACCATGGATGTGAGCACAAGTCCCAATACTGTCTGTACACCTGTGTAAAGCAAGCTATTTCTGTACCAATAAAAATAATTGCTTTCCTTTGGATCAAATAAAAGCTTAAATTGGTCCAGGGTAAATTTCTCAAAATGAGGATTAAGGGTGATACCGTGCCGTATCATCTCAACCCCGGGTTTAAAGGCTGAAACAATTAAAAAGTAAAAAGGCAGAAGCGCAAATATTGCAAAAAACGAAAGTACCAGAATTATTGAAATTTTAGACGCCTTGTTTTTGCTGATTGAATCCATTAATAATCCCCCCTTCGAAAAGCCCCGAATAATTTAAGCTGTATTAAGTTTATAATCATTACCATGAAGAACAAAACAATCCCCGCAGCAGCACCAAACCCCATCCGTGCTTCGACAAAGGCTTGCTGGTACAGGTATCCAACCATTGTAGACCCAATTTCACCAGGTGTCCGCGCCGTGCCAAACAGCGCATACGATTCAGAAAACATGGCAAATCCGCCATATACGCTTATCGTAGTAACATATATAATAGTTGGTTTCAAAAATGGTAAGGTAATATGTAAAAAACGCCTGACCGGCCCTGCACCGTCAATAGCTGCCACCTCGTACATTTCACGGGGTATGCTTTGAAGCGCTGAAAGAAAATATACAATATTAACACCCAACCAACGCCATACACATAATGTAACCAAAGCGAACATTGTAGGAGTTGCCTCTTTCAGCCAGCGCACGGGGCCAATGCCAAAGAACCCAACGATTGTATTAAACAGCGCATCAGGTGTATCACTGAATGCAAACCTGAAAAATATACCTGCTACAATAACCGAGGTTAACTGGGGGATAAATAAAACAGGCTTGAAAAAAGAAGCACCGACATGCTTTAAATTCAGAAAAACCGACAGAATTACCGGTAATGGCACAAGGATTACAATGGTCCAGAACGTGTACGTCATTGTTACCCGTATGGCAGAGAGAAAACGATCATTTAAAAGATTTTTGTAATTGGTGAATCCTATATAACGTACATCATTAAACCCGTGAATCTCCTGAAAGCTCATCTGAAAAGTTGAAAAAAGCGGATAAATGAAAAACAGCACGAAAGAAATTAAAAATGGCAAAACAAATATAAACGGAACTACATTTTGGGAGTTTAAATACTTCTGAAAAAACTTGCCCGACAAAATTGAAGAACTACTTTTTTGCATACGCCAACCCCTCCTAAAAAATGCAGCAACTCATTAAATAATCTCATAGCACAGGTATCAGCCAACCAAACCGGCGATTCAGGCATTAGGCCGCAAAGAACTGTTTTTTCCATTCTTTGCGGCCTAATATAAGTAAGCTTTAATTGCAGACCTTCATTGAATCAGTTTGCTCTTAATTCGGCTGCCGCAGCTTTAAGTGCTTCTTCCGGCGTCATGCTTTGTTCTGACAATACTTTAAATACTACAGAAGACTGCACCAGTGTCTGCGCATTTGGGAACTTGTCGGTAATATTTATCGAAGGAAGCTTGTCACGAAGTTCAACAAGCATGTCAAACACGCCTGTGCCATAGTAATTTGTAAACTTGTTAGGCGCTTTCATTTCATCCATTTCCCATACATCCCAGCGCAAAGGATCAAAACCAAGAAGGGTCCAGCATTTCAGGGCACCTTCAACCGACAACTTGGAAAATGCCAGGAATTCTTTTGCAAGTTCAATGTCTTTGCATTGATTTGTGATTGCCGTACCTGTACCACCCATACCGGCAGCATAGCCACCGTTTTCTTCCCACAGCGGGAGAGGACGGATAGCAATCTTACCCTCCAGAGCAGGCATATAATCAGTAAAGCGGTTCATATACCACTGGGGCATCCAAACCGAAGCTGCACCCCCTGCTTCCATGAACCCGTAGTACTCTTCAGCATGGTGGAATCCCCCTGGTGCTGCAACTGCAATTTTGTGGACATACATTAAGTCATATAAAAATTGCAGTACCCTTATATTTTCCTGGCTATCAAGGATTACGCTCCCATCCTTTGCCAGCCAGTCCCCGCCGGCTTCAGTTACTAACGGGTAGTAGCTCCAGTGTTCCTGTATTTCCAATGTAGTCATTGGAATGCCGGTTTTCTCTACAACTGTCTTACCGGCCTTTACATAGTCATCCCATGTTTTGATATCATCAATGTTTATACCTGCCCGGTTGCATATCTCAGTATTGTAGTATATTACAGGAATGCCGACATGATAATCTATACCGTAATACTTGCCGTCCTTGGCATAGTTTTCAAATCTTGACATGATCAATTTATCTCTGATAGGTTCAATTACATCATTGAGCGGTACAAGCTGCGGTGTGCCTTTAAGATAGTTCGCAAAGCGGCCAATCTCAATATCAACGATATCGGGAGCCCCTGTGCCTGACTGAAGAGAAATAAGCAGGTTATTATGGTTATCGTCATAAGAATATACCCCGACTTCAAGTTCTATTTTACGATCAGGGTTTTGTTCATTCCATGTGTTTACAGCATCAACCATAAACTCCTGATGGGAATTCTGGAATGTCCAGAAAGTTAAAGTGGTTGTTTTGGAAGAACCAGGTGCACTTTTGGAACCTGTAGGTGTATCATTTACCGTAGATGCTTTTCCATCACAAGCCGACAACATTGTAACAGCAATAAACAGGGTCAGGAACAGTACAATTACTTTTTTTAACATACAAACTCCTCCCTAAAATAATTATGTGGAAATTATTAAATTTACAGGATCATTGTATAATCAGGAACCATGTATTTCATTAAAAATCTTTTACCTTTTAATAAAATATTTTTACCTGGCTTAAATAAGCGGGATTATTTTGGAAAAGCACCAAAGAATGGCTTCCTGTTAAAATAAAGAATTGAATATTAAATATTTCATCCTTAAGAAATGCCTAATACCTAAATTTATTCCAATATAATAAGCGGAACCACCATTTCTTCTCTGGTCAGCCCTGCATGGTGGCCTTTATAGCCCTTTTGCTCACCTGCCGTGAGTGTCCTGTATCGCAGCAGCTTGTTGCTTATGCCGCATGCCAGGTAATTTCCTATAAAATCAGTAACTTTTTTATGTGTTATTCCCCTTCCGAACATACCGCTGCCAAGCACCATTTCTTTAGGAATAAGTATAAAATCATCCTTAAAGTATTTGTTGAACCTTTCCTCAAAAATCTTTTCCATTCCTGGCTTTACAAACAGCGAAGCTGCCCGTGGTTCTATTGAAGGCGGCATAACCAGGCATTCGTCCAGCTCCGGAATATCATTTATATATACTTCATCAGTTATGTCTAAATGCCCGTGATCAGCACTTATAATAACCAATGTATCATTAAGCTCCTTATGCATTTTTAAGGCCAGCCTGTCAATCGTCTGCATAATAAATTTTACATCATTAATATAACAGCCCTCTTCATGCATTGTTGCATCGGGTTCGTACCAGTATGACATAATGAACTTGCTGCCTGGTTCTTTAGCAACGAATTTTACACTGTCAAAAACATTTTCAGCAGATTTTACTCTGACGTTTATATTTGGATGGTCAGGAAAAGAGATGTTTTCAGGTATAATGGCGTATGATTTGACAGCGCTGTTGGCTTCGTCAATCAATTGAAAAACCGTCCTGTAAGGCATTAATGTAAATGCGGCATGCTTACCGAAGCTATTTTTCGTGAAACTCTCCTGATTTGTAAAAGTATCAATTATAGCACTGAACTCTTTGAAATAAAGTGACCACCCCAGCCAACCATGTTCATTTGGCGATAAGCCTGAGTAATATGCTGTCATTGCAGCCGTCGTGGTACATGGATAAACCGATGTAATTTGCTGTTTCATATTGCTTCTTAAAAAACTTGTGCATGGGAGATGTTTTTCAAGGATATCCACACTCATACCGTCAAAAACCATCAGCGCAACATTTTTATAACCCTTCTGCAACGCTTTATCAATAAGCCCGATTGTGGAGTATCCGGTCCTTACACCAAAATATTTCAGTATGGATGACGTGATATTTAGAATGCAATTATCATAATCGGGTTTTATTATTTTATTACCTTCAAATTGCCCGTTCTTTATACTCATATTCATAACAAACCCTTACCAAATCATTCCTGCCGGTTTATTATGAATATACACAAAAACATTGAGCAATTCAAGTAGATTATTGAATTTTTTCCAGTAAAATATGCATTCAGTTAAATTATTACGCCATAACATACCGCATTTTATCCCTTTACTGCAGCACCTACTGTCAGGGCATTTTCCACCTGCTTGCTGAAAATACAGTATATAATTACCGTAGGCAGGCTCGCCATTACCATCGTGGCTCCCATTGCACCCCAGTCTGTGGTAAATGCGCCCTGGAAAAACAATACTCCCAGAGGTAATGTCTTTAAACGTTCATTTACCACCAGGACATTCGCAAGTATGAACTCATTCCACGCATTTAAAAATATGTAAATAACCAATGTAGC
>DATCKN010000009.1:0-14373 GCA_036562185.1 Thermoclostridium sp. | reverse complement strand
ACTATGGAATCCCCGCAAACATACAGGCCGCTTCTTTCTTCATGAGTATCTAAAGTTGTATCATCCATATTGGTCACGTTGAGCGTGAACCAGTTCAAATCGAAAGTTATGCTTTTGTTTATGATTTTGATTCCTTTGTTGTAATCGATGTTGTCAAGCAGCTTTATCGTCTGCCCGCTTTCAACTGCAGCCAGCGCATCGTCCAGCGTGGCATAACCGGTCCCGGTTTCCACGATTTCGCATACGTTCCCGCCCGTATCTGCCTGGACCGAAACCGGGATCATAACAGCAAGGAGGCAGAATACAAGCAGCAAAGAAACTGTTTTCCCTACCCATTTGATCATAAAGAGACCTCACTCCTTTTAACTGAAAAGACATTTACTTTTAGGGCAAAGAGATCATATGAAAGAAAGTGATGCAAATATTTTATAAATACGGCAGTCCTAAAGATAGTTCAAATATGATCAAAAATAGTACGAAAAATCTTTTTTGGAAAAAATAACCGGGCTCGTGTTTTGAGCCCGGTTTATGGATGATGTGCGGTTCCTTTACGGTGTATTTATCTGACTGGCTGTTTATCCGACTGCACAGCTCTTCAGCGGATAGGAAAAACGCTCGAATACTTGGGCAAGGGGTTCCAGGTCCCAGAAATTGCTGCGGATGATTCTGCCAAACTCTTTTGTGCTTGCCCGCCTCTCTTTTTTATTCATTTGTTATCTCTTTTGTCCCGTTGACTGCCCGTTCTGCAGCAACTTGTCCATATGCTTCACATATGTATGACTTTGATTTACTAGCTTAATTTAGGTAGTAATGTGTTTATGAGTAATCGTGTAATGTTACTAAATACTCTTATTTACTTGAGGCACTCTTTGCATCCAATTTCTCTTTCAGTTCAGCTTCTGTAAAAACTGGGACCTCTATGCAATATTCATCTCCGCTTTTTCCATACTCTTTTTCATAATCAACATTTACCCATAGCCAATCTAGTACTGTTGGAGGAGGCCACTCTCGAGGGTTGTTAATATGTTGCATCAAGTACGCTTCACCTCTTCTTATCATCCACTCACTATTAATTGCTTCTCCTATTTTAACAAGAGCTTCTTTCATTTTATCAGGAGTTTTATCTTGTACTGTTAATACATAACTATTAGCATCAGATTCTCTTCTGAGGTAATATCTATATAAGTCAGTAATACCCATTATTGCCTTATCACATTTGCTCATAATTCTCTGTTTAGAAATCTTACATCTACACCCTTTTCCCCTTTGCTTGTTGACATTTTTATCAATATCTATTCTTTTTGATACATGCGACTCGATAATTGGCAAATGTGCAACTAACTCAAGACATTTTCCCAAAGACTGAGGATTTGGTTTGCCAGTAAAGCTTATAGTTGGATTTATATCGCAAATTAGTAATGCTTGTTCTTCTCTTCCTAGACCTCCCCTATCTCTAAATTCGTAAAACTGTTTATATATACCAGGAATTACACCATGGTAAGGTGAATAATCAGGCATATATGAGCTCACATTACCATCCCTGTTGTCCCAGCAATCTGTCCCTATGAAACAGCTTCCTCCTTCTGTTTTTGGACCTACGGCATTACAAAAAACCGTTGTAATTCCTGAAGAAAGGTAACCCGCCTGTCCAGCAACATAATAATCTATAGCTCTTGTTGTATATGCCGGAACTAATATAATAGGTGTTCTGGAATATTTACCTTTACTATTGTTTATTGCAGTCCAATTGCCAAACTCTATAATATCGTTTTTTGTACCTTCTAAATAGTCTTTGTATTCACATTTGGATTTCGAGAAAATATTGTACAGTTTGTATGAAGCTAAAGTAAACATTTGTATATTGCTGGGATTCATCATAATAAACAATTCAGAGCAAATTAGCTCTATAACATCATCTCTAGCGTCACCGAATATTGTAGCTTTATCAAATGTTTTCGCAATTGGTTTTATTGGTCCACGACTCGCTTTGAAAGGATTTATAAATTCCTGTAATGATATGGCAGGATATTTCTTGTATTTCTGAGCAATTATCCTTGGAAATAAATCCTTCTTTTGAACCCCTAGCACTTCATCATTTTGTTTATTACATATAATTGGTAGAACAGCAGCCCAGTAATTTAATGGATCTATCTCCATTGCGGTGCTATCGTATAAATCTTGAAATGCATTTTTATCCAGAAGATAACCAGGTACTATTCTAAATGTGCCAGCCCACACTGAAAACTTATATTCTTTTCTTATAATATGATCTAACATCCACATTACTGTTTCCGGTCTGACAGAGTATTCCGGTAAAAGCAATATATCTACTTCAAAAATATTGCAAACTTCAAAAACCTTTTCCAGTAGTTTTCTCCTTCTAAATTCTGCACAACTTCTAAGTTTGAGTATGCCTTCTTTGCTAACTACTGCGTTCCATTTTTCAGGATTTTTCTTGATTTCTCGCATATTTTTTTCGCATAACGAAACCTCATGAGTTTCTATACTATATTGATCCAAACATACTTCAGAAATAGGATGCTGATAGCTGTCGTCTACATCGAATTGGAAAAGAGCTATACGATCTAATGTCTTGAATATTTTCCTTCTTTTTTCCCAACTTGCAATTTGTAATTGAGAAATATGTTTAATAATTTCATTAAAATCCTCATCAATAGCATTGTCTTTAGAAATTAACTGATCTTCATTACCAATCATCGTAGATTTGCTTTTCTTATTTTCTTCTAGCTGCTTATTCTCCTCCTCTTTATCACTCTTATCTTCTTTTCCCCCCAATTCATTCTCTTCCTTATTACTAATTGCATTTTTATAGCTTTCATTACAAATGCTGTGCGAATAATTCTCATTCTCTACTCTTCTGATTTTAACTAAATCATATACAACAGATGATATTGCTGATACTCCACAAATCTCATTACCAATTATTGTTTGAGTCCAAACAATCTCACCTTCTTCATTATGTTCTAAGACTCTGTTGGTTTTCCCGAAATGAGCTTCTGTTAAAAAATAGTAAGGCATGTCATGTATACGTAGTCCGTCTAAATCCAATGACACTTTGTTTAGTTTAGCATCCGGAGTACGCTCAATAATTTTACTGAAGAACCGTGATGATTTTGCCTCGACGACTACATTATCGAGATCATCTATTGAATTAAGAATCTCAAACATTTCTATCGAAAGTTTCTCATTCCAAACTCTAACTGCTTTCTGTACAATGTCAAAAGGATATTCTACACTTTCGTTTGTACTTTTTTCATCGCTATAAGCCAAAAGAAATTTTTCATTAAGATCATTCAACTTCTTCCTAACTTCTTGCATTACAATTTCATCATGTTTTTTTATTCTTAGTGATGTAACGTATTTTGATGAAGTATCAATTTCAAGTACCCAGCGAAGAAGCACCAGCCAACCTTCCAGTGTTAAGTATTTTATTGATTCCGGATATTTCTTGCCTAAAAGATCACCTACAATACTCCGAAACTCGTCTAAATGATCATTTGAAATACTGGCAAGTAAATTTATGTTTTTATCACTATTTTTTGTTATAACTTCCGTTAGACTATCTTGTAATCCCTTCCCATTCAGGCCTTCCGCTTCATGCGGCCTAAGTGCAACTATTCTTTCCAGAACCTGCATTCTTATGTTTTCCATTACAGAGCTAATATAAAGTCCACTCATAAGTGCTTCGAAACCAACTGTAGCGCCATCAGAATTAGCATAAGTTTGCACTAGATTATTAATGTTATGAGCAATCGAAAAATAACTCCAAGAAGATCTTCTTTTTATAATATCCGTTCCTGCACTAACTACACCAATTTCATCAAATATACTTTTAAGTTCTTTGTAATACTTATCCAGACACTTTTGAGACCATCTGTATAAGTGAAATACTATTGAACCGTCATCCCAGTAATTATTCTTCCGATATTCTATAAAACTGTTTACAATATTAGAGTTTAGAACATAAATTTGCTGTGCCTTTTCATCTTCCGGGAAATTGTCAAGTAACTGGAGAGCCCTTTCAACGGATTTTTCAGCTGATTCTATCTTGGCATACTCATAATATCCACATAACCGCTTCAAAGTACTAATTAACATAAGTGTTGAATAATCTTTATCTCTAAGTATCACATTGCCAATTGAAAGCGCGTCTTTAAGCACCAGTCCCACTTTCCAGTAAGTATTTCCGATATGATTTACTAATTCCAGTTTCAGAGAATTGCTTCCATTCGATATTGCAACATTAGATTCTGACTCTGATTTATATGATAGCACTCTAATATTATCATTTTTATCTAGAAAAACATGATACTTTGAGATAACTAATTTATCATTTTCTTTTTCCTCTATTAAAAAGTTCATTAGCTTCCTGTAAATCTTTGAAACATCATAAACTAAATCTGACGACGGAATTTCATACTTCCTAAAGTATTCATCCAAGCTTAACCATATATCACCTTTTATATTAGCTTTATACAAATGGACTTTATCGATAGTGTTTCTAAGATGACTCCAACGTAAACCTAAGTAATGTTCACCAAGCTTATTATTATTCAAATCAGCTCGTAATACTTCCTCTTTTTCAGATTTACCTGTTTTTTCTTCTCTTCCCTCATTTTTTACGCTAATTGCAAAAATCCCGCTGTAATTTACACCTGGCGGTACCGGTAAATATCTTAAATCTTGTCGACCATTAAATAAATATTTCTTAAGTATTCTGTTTTCATGCAAGACAGATGCAATAAACCTCTTATCTATTATATTTATTAACGATTTTAATGCTATCTTCCCATATTTTTCATTGTCTTGTACATTCTCATGATCAAACCATAAAAGCAAACATTGATCAAATATACTCAAATCACTGATAAAATCTAAATCTTTTATAGTCGCGATATCTATACTACTAAACTGGTCCCTAGTATCTTTATAATCAATAAGTTTTTTACAATTTAAAAGTCTTGTAACAAAGAAATGAAATCTAAATAATGGCTTACCATTAAGTGTCATTTCTCTATGAATCAATTGCTTTATGTCTGACAGTAAGTCCTCGCCTATGCCCTTTGAGATGAAATTCGTATATAATGAATAAATCCATCTCCGTTCATATTCATTATTACTGTTATTAAGTAAATATCTCATTCTATCCTTATATGAAATATATAAATTATCTACTGCTTTATCACTTATCTTTATTCTGCAGCCTATTTGCTGGACTTGGTTTTCATCTGGTAAATTTCTAATGGATAAATCAATAATTTGAAGCAATTTTTGATATAGTATTCTGTTATTCAATAGTAAAACACCATCATTGTTTATAATTTTTTCATCAAGTATCTCAAATAGATTCTTACTAATAACAAAAGATATTACCGTAACCCTGTCACTTTTATCTAGTTTCTGCTCATCAAAGTTTTTTATTAGCCTATTATCAGGTCTTAATATTCTGATTAAGCCATCAATAAATGAAAGAAAACAGATACCATTTCTGCGAAACATCGAATTTGGAGGGCTAACCTTAGTGTAATTTACCCATGTTTTTTCATATTCCTCTAGCAAGTTTTCCCTACGTACTTCATCACTCTTTCTGATTACGTATCTGATTATCGTTTCTGATAACCTTACGACATCATTATATCTGACTTCATCTGTTTTAAAAATAGATTCAATAGTGCTATAGAATATTTTGTCATCATCAATTTGATTTGGATCAAACATTAAATTGTTAAGAAGTTTTAAAGCGTCACGCCTGTTGATAGTATCGTAATATTCATATTGATCAAAAATTGTGTCCAAAGAATCATCAGGAAAATCAAATAGCGAAGAAACTCCTAACCCACCTCTTTCATCAAGTAGCCAGTTGAGGGCATCTCGTTTACTTATCTCCTCAGCCTCATCAGTTTTAGGACTAAGTTCGAGCCCCAACTTCTGTAACTCATTTACTATTATGTCTCTAATGGCATGTAAATGCTTGGGATCATCTGAAACAATAACCATATCGTCTACATATCTTGCATATCTCACATGTATCTTTTTACAATTATCATTATTATGTTTATTACTCTGCTCATTATCGTTTCCATTATCATTCACCATTGAAACATATTCGGTAATTCTCTTATCCATGGGAAACAGAATAATGTTTGCCAGATATGACGATAGATTTGGTCCTTGAGGAACTCCAAATAATCCATTTTCGCTGTTGGTGATATCTCCGTTTTTAGTATCATAATATCGATTTCCAAATGCTTGATTATCCAGCCAATCAGCAAGCTTTTCTGCAAGCGAATCATTATCTATTTGATGTTGATTGCTATCAGATGTCAATATTTTAGAAAATTTGTCTCCTCTTACAGTTAATGCCTGTCTAAGTTGGGATACCAACATATTTCTTACCGCATATAATGGGATTCTATCATAAAATTTTCTAATGTCTAATCTTACTTTATATACTAATTCTCCTTCAATAGATTTTATACCATCTTTAATGTACTCAATAAATGAGCGCCAACATTCATAAAATGGCCTATACATTCCTTCACCCGTTGTAATTCCATTTACAGACATCATATCTATCTGATATGCAAAACTAACTGTTTCTACATTATGTTTTTTATAAAAATCATAATATTCAAATCCTGTTGTATATACTCGCCCCGTCATTTTATCATACCTGACCGCAGGAACAAGCTTTTCATATTCAGGATCGTCCTTGTTTGAGCTCAATAATTCATTAAGTACATATTGCTGTAATATCAACTGTTCATGAATATATTGCATTTTTAATCTAAATTCATCATTTTTTTTGGGAACACGTATTGCTAGCATTGGCACTTTATCTTCGTAATTGTAATTTGATGTGCTTATTTGATTCATCAAACTAATTTTAAAATAAGGTATGAAAATATCGGCACAATATTGGATTCTGTCCCATGAAAAATCATCTAAAACTGTTTCTTCTCTTTCATAACTGTTTTTTGCTATAGAAATCGCTCTAAGAAATAAATCTTCTTCTGTCGTTTCTGGTAATAATGGAGTTTTTTCTTTCGTTCCTTCAGATTGCATTCCATGTATAAACCGGAAAAATTTCTGAAATGCAGTTGAATCAGTTTCTATAATTTCATAATATTCGAGGATTTCACGCCAGATTTTTTCAGATAGAATACTTTTCATTCTGACCATTACAGATAATCTCTCGACAATGTCCATTTCACTAAAAGCATTTTCAATAGAATTATTTCTCTTATCGTATATTAAATTTTCACTGTCATATAAGTAACGTATTAAAAACTCAAAGACATCAATAGTATTATTCTTAATCCACTTAACACTTTCTTCATAATTTAAATCTCTTAATATCTCGTCAGGGTCCTTGAATTCTTTTTCATCTTTGCTTTCATTCGTCAAGATATCTTGATTTTTTCCTGCTAGTTTTTCTTTGTTTACAACAATATTTACAATTGTTTTTCTTGTTCCTTTATTTCTCCATAAGTTTTTTATTGAATCAAACGCTCCCTTTAAACCAGCATTATCAGAATCCAAAAATAAATATAGAATAACTCCTTTTTTATTTCGCGTCATATCTTTTATGAATGTATCAAGAATTTTTACCTGATCTTTTGTAATCTGACTTCCTAAAACAGAAACAGCGTAAAACCCATTAAATTCTAACCTCAATGCATCAAAAATTCCTTCTGTTAAATATAATTCGCATACTTCTTCTTCATCGTTTTTGCATTTTTCTTTTACTACATTTAGTCGATATAATAAATTATTTTTCTGAAGATCCTGTGTGAAAAGGTATTTGGGTTCATCTTTAATAGCTCTTCCGGCAAACCCAACTATGGAGTTATTGTAATCACGTAAAGTTATAACAACCCTATCATTGATAAAAGTATCTTGAAGAAAAGATCTTTCACTTTTTGTTTCATCGTAATCAACAACTTTTTCTTTTAGCAGCTTCTTTTCTAAAAGTACTTGCTTCATTTCAATATTATCTTCAGTGTATTTTAACAACTTATTCCCTGTAACATAAAAGATTTCTGCGTCTTGTAAGTACCTAGAATCATATTTCCGATTATTGGCAAAATATTCTAGTCCTAATTTTTCTTTATCACTCATGTTACTATAACAGTTAAAAGCGATATCAAATGCATTCACAGGCTTAACTAAAGCCTTCTTTTCCTTCGGTTTATAGCTCTTTATGTAAGGAAATTCACCTTCTAACCATGCAACAGTATCGTAAAATGAGTATCCTTTTATTTGGCTTATTACAGTAAAAATATCTCCATGTGCATTACATCCAAAGCAATGATAAGATTCCTTATATATTACAAGAGAAGGGTTAGTTTCTTTATGAAATGGACATAAAGTTTTATAATATTTCCCTCTTTTATATATCTTTAGTCCTAACCTTTCGAAAACCTCGGTAATTTTTACGTTTTTCTTTATTTCATTATAATAATCATTGAAAGTATAATCACTAATTGTAATCATCTCCTTCAAGCTTACAGTATACGTGTAAATTTATTACATAATTCGACGTAAAAATTAAAGTTCCTTCATAAGTTCAATTATCTTTGCATAAAATTGTTGTATGATAATTTTTAAGGGTATTTTTCTAAATGTTAACCATATAATGTTAACCCGATATTAGTATTCAGTGTCTGCCTCTCGTACCATTACTCATAATAACGGCCCACTGTTTAGATACAAGCTATGATCCCAACAAGTTTTTCTGCATATAAGTACATAAATGTTCTATACTAAATCAATTCAACAAAAATTCAAAAAAATCCTATTACTTAGCAAACGAACAGGAGGCAGGTGCTTGTTTCACCTGCCTCCTGTTCGTTTGTCCCATATGATTCCTTTATTGTATATGTCAGGGTGCGTGAGTGTACACGTCATCCTAGCACGGCTTCGACAAACCTTTGTATAATAGCCACCGGCAGCCAGATAGTTATCGCATAGCCGGGCGCGGGCTTTGTTTTTTCGCTCGTGCCCCTGACGTAGATGGAGATATAAAAGGGATAGACCTCATCCCCGGCGCTGAGCCCGAAGCTTGCGGCATCTTCCTGCGTATTGGTCACCATGACCTCAATGGAGTGCGAAAAGGCATTTTCCTTTCATCATGTATTGCCAAACTTTTTATCAAATTCCGGCTCATAAAGACGAAAAAGGCTAAAGCTCCTGACTCCTTCAAATTGCTTCAGTTCTGTCTTTCGTATACCAACATTAAGAAAATGATCATAGACATACCGTTAGGATAAAGGCTCTTCATGAAAAAAAGCTGTCTCCTCAATGGGACAGCTTTTTTATTCATTAAGTATGACTTACATTATCACAAAATTCGAATAAGTTAAATCTTAACCTCCAAAAATCCATCCCCCATCACTGCTCAGAGAACAGCGGTGTCGACAGGTAGCGCTCGCCGGTGTCGGGCAGGATCGCGACTATGACCTTGCCGGCGTTCTCGGGACGCTTTGCAAGCTCGGTCGCTGCCCAGACTGCCGCGCCGGAGGAAATACCGATCAGGAGTCCCTCGGTACGGGCAAGTTCGCGTCCGGTCTCAAACGCATCTTCGTTCTTCACGCGGATGATCTCGTCATATACATTTGTGTTCAGAACCGCCGGAACAAAGCCTGCCCCGATGCCCTGGATCTTATGAGGCCCCGGGTTGCCGCCCGACAATACCGGAGAAGCGTCCGGTTCTACTGCCACTATTTTGATATTCGGATTCTTCGACCTGAGATACTCGCCTGCGCCGGTTATGGTACCGCCGGTGCCGACTCCGGAAACGAAAATATCGATCTTCCCGTCAGTATCCTCCCAGATCTCGGGACCCGTCGTCTCCCTGTGTATCCGTGGGTTGGCCGGGTTGTCGAACTGGCCCGGGATAAAGGAATTCGGGATCTCCGCCGCAAGCTCCTTTGCCTTTGCGATTGCGCCGGGCATTCCCTTGGAACCCTCGGTAAGTACCAGTTCAGCGCCGTATGCCTTCAGCAGGTTCCTGCGCTCAATGCTCATCGTCTCAGGCATCGTAAGAATAATACGGTAACCACGCGCTGCGGCGACTGACGCAAGGCCGATACCTGTATTTCCGCTGGTCGGCTCGATAATGACCGAATCAGGCTTCAGCACCCCTCTTTTTTCAGCATCGTCGATCATCGCCCAGGCGATCCTGTCCTTCACGCTGCCAGCCGGATTGTAGTATTCCAGCTTTCCAATGACTGTTGCTCCAAGCTTATGCTTCTTCCCATAGTTGGTGAGTTCCAGCAAAGGCGTCCTTCCGATAAGATCCGTAAGATTCTTGTAAATTCTCGCCATAACACATCCTCCTTAACCTAAACATATCCTTATATTAATTTCATTACTTCACAATCTGCATCGTTCCGTCTTCTACAATTATAGCCTCATTTATTACAGCCCTGCTTCAAGGCCTCGTTTCTGCTAACCTGTGTTGTCTCTTCCGGTTCAGTCAATCGAACATATAATTCATATATGTTTAGTATGCTATAATAATACAGCACGACGAAATATTTGTCAATAGTTTTATCGGAAAAATATATAAAAAATATATGAATTGTATGCTATTGACAAACACAGTATTTTAGCCTATCATATTTAATACATACTAATTATATATGAAATGAGGAGTTTGCCATGAGAATCTCCGCCAAAGGACGCTATGCGCTGGCAGCCGTAATAAATATGGCGCAGCAATATGACAGTGGTGAGTGTATCACGGTCATCAGCATTTCGGAAAGGCTGGGCATCTCAAAAATTTACCTCGAGCAGGTCTTCTCAATGTTGAAGCGCGGCGACATCGTCCGATCGGTCAAAGGTGCGCAGGGCGGCTATCAGCTCGTCCGTCCGCCGGAACAGATAACCGTGCTGGATGTGCTGTCAGCCGTTGAAACCTCTTTATTCGAAGCAGTGGAAGACACCGTGCCGGAAAAAGCTCCGGAAATCGAGGCGGCAATGCGCTCGTCAGTATTCGAGGCCATGGACAGGTCACTGAGCGATGCGTTGTCCCGTATCACCCTGGAGGATCTGGTCTTAGAAACAGAAAAATACAGCGGTGGACAGTCGATCATGTATTATATATGAAGTTTATATATGATGAAGTGTACGAGGTAAGAGATATAGATATATTCAGCAGGAAGTAATCAGCAGCGGACAGGCAAAGACCTGGTGATAAGGTATAAGACCTGGAAAGAAGATAATAGGTAAAGGACGAAGATAAACGATATGAAACATGAGACTCGACATATGCAATATGATGCCTGGGCCTAAAGATATGACGATATGTGAAAATCTTGATCCGAGATATGAGATTTGCCGTAAGAGGGGTATGTTTATGGAATTCGAAACTTTATGCATCCACGGAAACGATACAAGATATGATTCCACCGGTGCGATCAGCGTCCCGATCTTCCAGTCTGCCACCTTCGCCCACCCCGGTGTCGGGCTGAGCACGGGATACGATTATTCCAGGCTGCAGAACCCGACGCGGGAACACCTGGAAAAAACCATTGCGAAACTCGAGAACGGCATCGATGCCATGGCTTTTTCCACGGGAATGGCGGCCATCGCAGCGCTAATGGAGCTCTTCAGCCCCGGGGACCATTTCATTGCCTCGGACGATCTTTACGGAGGTTCCCACCGGCTGTTCTGCCACATATCCGGAAAAAACGGGCTTTCATTCGATTTTGCCGATACCTCGGATATAGAAAAGGTATCCTCGCTTATCAGGCCGGAGACAAAAGCCATCTTTGTCGAAACGCCTACCAACCCGATGATGCAGGTCACGGACATCGCAGCCGTCTCAGAGCTCTGTAAGGAGCACGGCCTTCTGCTGGTCGTGGACAACACTTTCCTGACGCCGTGTTTCCAGAAGCCTCTGGATCTAGGCGCCGATATAGTGGTCCACAGCGGCACGAAATATCTCGGCGGACATAACGACACGCTGGCAGGATTCCTTGCAGTGTCGGATGCAGCCCTGTCCGAGCGGCTGCGCTTCATATACAAGACGACGGGGGCGTGCCTCTCGCCATTCGACAGCTGGCTCATGATCCGCGGTGTCAAAACGCTGGCTGTCCGGATGGAACGCCAGCAGGAAAACGCGATGAAGATCGCCCAATGGCTCTGCACCCATAAAAAGATCAAAAAGGTATATTATGTCGGTCTCCCGTCCCATCCCCAGTATGAGATATCGAAAAAGCAAACGACAGGTTTCGGAGCGATGATCTCATTTGAAACAGACAGCGAGAAAACAGCCCTGGGACTCCTGCAGCGGGTGAATGTCATACAGTATGCCGAAAGTCTCGGCGGCGTGGAAAGCCTCGTCACATACCCGATGCTGCAGACCCACGCCGACATACCAAAGGAAGCGCGGGAGGCCAAGGGTATAAATGAACGTTTGCTGCGCCTCTCTGTTGGGCTGGAATCCGCGGCTGACCTGATCGCGGACCTGGAGCAGGCATTGGGTGATTAACCGATACAGTTTATGAAGAAACAGAACTTTCCGAAAACAAGTGTTGGATCACCAACTTATACTTCGAACCGGAGGCAAACAAGATATGACATACTCATTTGATAAAGTAATCGACCGTCACGGAACTGACTCGCTGAAGTATGATCTTGCGGCAAAAAGGGGGCTGCCGGAAGATATCCTCCCGTTATGGGTGGCCGACATGGATTTCCCTTCACCGCCGGAAGTATTGGAAGCGCTCGTTGATAAAAGCCTCCACGGCATTTTCGGATACAGCGACGCCATAAATGACGACTACTACAACGCATTGGCCGATTGGTACGCCAGCCGGTTCGGCTGGCATCTTTCACCCAAGTGGCTTGTAAAAACACCCGGCGTCGTTTTTGCTGTCTGCACTGCGATCCGCGCACTGACGAATGAAGGCGACTCTGTCCTTATCCAGCAGCCGGTCTACCATCCGTTCGCAGGATCTGTCCTCGCAAACGACCGCAAACTGGTCGTAAATGAACTGGTATATAATGACGGTAAGTATTCGATAGATTTTGACGATTTCGAAGACAAAATAGTCAAAAACAACGTGAAGCTCTTTATCCTCTGCAGCCCGCACAATCCGGTCGGACGCGTATGGACGAAGGACGAGCTTGCCGCGATGGGAGAAATATGCTTAAAACACGGCATAAAGGTAGTTGCGGATGAGATACACGCCGATTTCGTCTATCCCGGATACCGCCACCACGTTTTCGAAACTGTAAGGCCGGAGTTTTCCGATATAACAGTTACCTGCACGGCTCCGACCAAGACATTCAACCTGGCTGGCCTGCAGATTTCGAATGTCTTTATATCAAATGCAGACATGCGCAAGCTTTTCAAACAGGAACTCGAAAGGACCGGTTACAGCCAGCCCAACATAATGGGGCTTGTGGCATGCAGGGCTGCATATAAATATGGGGCGCAATGGCTGGATGACCTTATACGCTACCTTGTCTCGAACCTGGACCTTCTCCGGGACTTCCTCAGGCATGAGCTTCCGTCCATCCGGCTTGTAGAACCGGAGGGCACATACCTGGTCTGGCTCGACTTCCGCGCACTGGGCATCCCGGACAAGGAACTTAATGATCTGATCGTGCATAAGGCAGGCCTGTGGCTGAATGCCGGAACCATGTTCGGAGCGGGCGGGGAAGGCTTCCAGCGCATGAACATCGGCTGCCCTGCGGCTATCCTCCGGGAAGCTCTCGAGAGGCTCAAAAAAGCTTTCCGCTGACAGTTCATATCCGGTAAAGACAAATCTGATCCATGGACCTGTTGTTCATGGATCAGATCCTTTTCTCGCATCCTGTATCAGGTTTATATCTGCAACACAGATCAAATGATCATCCGTGCTACACCCTGAACCTTTTTACTATCGACTGGAGTTTTTGTGCCAGCTGCGACAGGCTTTCGCTGGCATTGGCTATTTCTTCGATCGCCGCGGTCTGCTCTTCCATGGATGACGCCATCTGCTCCGTTGAGGCGGAATTCTCTTCTGCCGTCGCTGACAGGCTGTGCAACGTTTCAATTATGTCATCCTTCAATCTTCCTATTTCATGTCCGAAAGCAGTAAGCTGGTCGACCACCTGTATGGCGTCATTCATTGCGCTTGCGATAAGCGCGTATCTTTCCTTGCTCCTGGTCACGCTTTGCGCCTGCTCCGTAGTTATCACGGCCACCCTGTCAATCGTTCTGACCGCATTCTGGGCGTTATCCCGGAGTTCTTTCACTATGCTGTCGATCTCCTTTGTATAGTTCGAACACTGCTCCGCCAGCTTTTTGATCTCATCCGCGACCACCGCGAAGCCTTTCCCTGATTCCCCTGCCCT
>DATCKN010000002.1:0-14466 GCA_036562185.1 Thermoclostridium sp. | reverse complement strand
ATTGGAATATGTTGAAAACATCAGTTCACATTTTCAGCAGACAAGAGTAAATATATTAAGTTATATTCTGTATTCCGATTCGGAAGAAGAAAAAGATTATTATTCTGAACGAATAGCACAGCATGAAGCTGATATAGCACGAGGTATCAGTTCCTATAATGATATATTGGCAGAATATGATGCCAGTGAAGTTGAAACCGAGCTGAAGCTGCTCAATAATGTCAAATCTAAAATATCCGGATATGAGACCTTGAGAAAGCAATTAATGGAGAATTTCGAGGCCGGTTTGATTAGTAAAGAAGAATTGATAACATCGTTTTCAAAAGGCGGAGAAGCTTATAACATGGTAGATATTGCCGAAAATGCCATACAGGAGCTGATTGATTACAATATTAACTATGCAAAAGGACAGATTGCCAATAATGAAAGCAAGGCACAGAGTTCAATTTTTGCAATGATTATGGTATTAATAATTGGTGTGATATCTGCAACCGTTTTAAGTTTTATTTTGTCCAGAAGCATATCCAATCCTATAAATAAGGTGGTTGTGGCTGCCTCTAAACTTGCTGAAGGAGATATGGATATATCTTTTGATATCAGCACTAAAGATGAAACAGGTAAACTTATTGATGCATTTAGAGATTTGGTCAGAAGTACTAAAGAACAAGCAAACATAGTCGGGAAAATAGCCGATGGAGATCTTACGGTTGATGTACCAATCCGGTCTGAGAAAGACCTGTTGGGACAGAAACTATCTGAAATGGTTTACAATCTTAATGATTTAATAAAGAATATTACTTCTGCGGCCGAACAGGTTTCAGCCGGGGCAAAACAGATATCCGATTCCAGCATGTCATTGTCTCAGGGAGCCACAGAACAGGCAAGTTCGATAGAAGAACTGTCAGCTTCAATAGAAGAAGTATCGTCAAAAACAAGGATAAATACTGAAAACGCAAATCAGGCCAATGAGCTGGCTGAAAAAGCAGAAACCTATGCCATTACCGGAAATACGCACATGAAAGAAATGCTGAAAGCAATGGATGAGATCAATGAATCATCAAGCAATATCAATAAAATAATTAAAGTAATAGATGATATTGCGTTCCAAACCAATATTCTGGCGCTTAATGCCGCGGTTGAGGCAGCCAGGGCGGGCCAGTACGGTAAAGGTTTTGCTGTTGTCGCTGAAGAGGTCAGAAACCTTGCTGGACGATCTGCTAATGCAGCCAAAGAAACAACAGCTTTGATTGAGGATTCAATAAAGAAGTCGGAAGCCGGAGCCAGAATCGCAAGTGAAACCGCAGAGGCTCTTGAAAAGATTGTTGATGGAGTTAAATCGGTATCTAACCTGGTAAGCGATATAAAGAGAGCTTCAGATGAGCAAGCCACTGCCATTGACCAAATAAATCAGGGTATTATGCAAGTATCCCATGTGGTTCAGGAAAATTCAGCTACGTCCGAAGAAGAAGCAGCAGCAAGCGAACAACTTGCAGGCCAGGCTGAAGTGCTTAAACAGTTGGTAGAAAAATTTAAACTGAAGAAGACTTCTGCCGCGTATAATTCTTATGAGAAATTAAGCCCTGAAGTTGTAAAAATACTTGAAAAAATGTATAAAAGTAAGGAAACCGAAGCAAAACAGGAAAATAAACAGCAAATAAACAAGATAAAGAAGGACACAATAGTTTTAAGTGATAACGAGTTTGGGAAGTACTGATCAATCAGAACATATCATAATTATTACAAATGAGGGATGGACTTGTCCATCCCTCAATCAATCTATTCTGCAAATATCTCTGTTGAGGCATATCTTTACAGTAATTCCGGTTAATTAAATATCAATTATGGTTTTGAAAAATCTTGCAGTAATTCCAACGCTTCCGGGTTTTTAGCAGTTGAAATGTTATTACTATACATGCTAAAATTGATATGTAAATATTTAACACTGAAACTGATTTTTAATACAGATATGCTTTTCATACTATTTTTTAAAATAATGGCTGACAATTAATATTTTTCCGGACAGACAATTAACCGAGGAGGAGTAGAAAATGAGTAAAAGATCATTAATGGCTGGTCTGTTATTAATTATGTTTTGCATAGTGTTTACTGTGCCGGCAGGAGCAGAAAACAACAGTGAGATTAAAATTTTAATTAATGGCAGAGTTGTAGAATTTACAGATGATACCGGCTATCCATATGTAGATGAAAATAACAGGACAATGGTGCCACTTCGTGTAACAATGGAGACCGCGGGATTTGCAGTTGGGTATGATCCAAATGCGCGTACAGCTATAGTAATTACAAATTATAATAGAATTGAAATACCCATCGGAACGAATAAAATATATGTAAACAATGAGCTTATAGAAAATGATACAATCGCCGTTGCTAAAGACGGCAGAACTTATCTTCCTATCAGGGTGGTTTTAGAAAATGCGGGATATACGGTGGAATGGGATGCAGCCACCCGTACCGTAAATGCTTATAATTTTAATTATGATGAAAATGAGTTAATACCCTACAGCACATCAAACCCTGCAACGCTAATCAACAATATCCTGAACGGCAACGTTGTATATATTAATGGAAAGTATTATGCTACGCCGGATTATGTGAAGAGGCTGGTCAATGCTAAAATTACTTATTTGGGTGATGACCTGAATACCGCTATTTATCCTCAGGAAAGAAGGGATTCTTTGGCAGACTTCGATGAAAGCCGGGTAGAATGGATTACAGGAGTTTTATTTGATAAGATACTGGTAAATAATAATCAACTTAAACCGTTTGGAGTTGAAGGAGAGCCAAGTAATATTCCGGGTTATTCTTATATCTATGCTTTCTACAAACAGGAAGGTACAGGCACTAATATAATTTATCCGGTTAATGAAATGACTGACGAATTTATGAATGCGTCTGACGCAGCCGGGACTTTTAATGGAATCAGGATGAAAAAAGAAAGTGGTACTTTGTATTTTAATTATTACGATTTAAAGGAAAAAAACATCTATTCGCTTTAAATTGCCTAGTAAGTATTCAGAAGATTAATTTCGCCTGTTCAATCATGAAAAGTGTTCAGCTGTATTATCTATGACATATGCTTTGATTTAACCGGAGTTGAGCAAAACACAGGGAAAGGGCTTGTTTTGCAGGGTGCAAAAATACGGTAAAAGAAAATAAAATCAAGACATACAAGTCAAAAATGGCATTGCTTTTTCCTGCATTTCTTTAGCAGGGCTGTGATTTTAATTTCATTTTTGAGCCTTATTTAACGACTTAAACAGTATTCAAAGAGTTAATATTATATCCGAATGTATTAGTGAATACCCGAAATGAAACCTTTTTTCAAGGATGGGTATTCTGTCATTATTCCTTGCCTGTAAAGCCAAAGAAAAAATGTAAATTTCTTTATACCCAATTTCGGCGGAAAATTGTCCAATTTCGGCATTTAGATCTTTATGCATGTCTTAACTGTTATAATAGAAACCTTAAACAGGCAAAAGGAAGTGATACATTTTGTATAAGAAAATTCAAAGAACTTGGGCTGGGGAACCCAAAATACCAAGATGGATAGAAATTGCCCAACCTTTAAGGATTTATATATGCAGTTACGGTTACAGACGTATGTATCCGGTAAAATACAAAGCCAATTGACAGTCAGGACTTTGATGGCAGCCCCGGCTCTGCTGGCGAGAGCATCTTTCCGGTGATATGAATGTATATCCGACTTAGGTTGGTAGCAAGGCGGAATAAGCACAATACAGGCACATCGGTGAAAAGGGGTAACTGATTTACTAAATTGCTTAAGGGTTAAATATAATAAAAGGTGGTTGGCATGTATTACCAGATATATACTATGGCGGGAAAAACCCGGTTTTTCACTGAAGTGCGCAGCTTTAGCAAAATTCCTTATATTACTGCCGGGGAAATGAAAAAACGGTATCCTGATAAAAACTTCGTAATTATTGGAGAAATCGGCAGTTTGGGGCGCACCACGGAAAATGGTGACTGGCTTTATTTGGAAAATGGAGAAGTTATACCGATACTTCCAAGAGGTAGTTTGAAAATACCATTTGAGTGGGTTGTTGGATATACAGCAGTGCAAGAAAACAGCTATGTTGCTGTAATAGGTGGCATTTTACACCTGTTTGTATTAATGGTATCTGTAATAAAGAGAATTATCGGGATTAAGCGGAAAAAATGAAGTGGTGCATTATTTTCTGATAGTCATATTTTTGATAGTCATATTTTTACTGTGTTCTGAGGCAATACTTGTCAACTCAGCATGAAAGTTGTATTATAATATATAAAAATATACAACAAAGGAAAAGTGAAAATATCTGCTGGTTTCCTCTATTTGGAAAAATTGGATAAATTTTCTCTTTTGTTGGTGGAGTTTATGTCAATTTGTATTGCTATTTGTGACGACACTGCTGAAGATATAAAAACGTTATCGGAAGCTCTTTATGCATATGACGCTTCTTTTAATATCATTTCCTATTCAAACGGGGAAACTCTTATAGATGACTTTCTGGAATGTAAACATGCCATTGATATCCTTTTTCTGGATATTTATATGCCTGGAACAGACGGTATAAAGATAGCTGAGAGAATTCGCAGAGAGAGAAAGAACATTAAAATTATTTTCATTACTTCTAGTAATGATCATTATCCGCAGGCATATGAGGTATTTGCTTTCAATTATATATTAAAGCCATTGGACAGGAAAAGATTATACCATATCATGGATCAAGCCTTAGACGAGTTTAAAAAAGAGAACAATCAAAGAATCAGTTTCAGCTACAGAGGAAAAGTTTATAATGTGAACTACCGTGATATCCTCTATATTGAAAGCAGGGATAAGTTTATTCTCTTTCATACGAGTGACGGGGAAACAATGCAGTGCTATAACAAACTTGATTCAATTGAAAAAGAACTGCCGTCTGAGTTATTTATACGTTGCCACAAGAGTTTTATCGTGAATACATCTCATATCACAGAAATGGGAGGGAATTATTTCCGCATCGGACAGGTGGTCATCAGCATTTCCAAAAAACACTTGAAACTTGCCAAGGAACGATACTTCGCTTACTTATTTTCTCATATGGGACGAGGACAATTATGAAAAACAAACCCAGCTATACGAAATCATCCCTGATTTTGGGATTCATGTTTGCCATCCTGTTTACTCATCTGCCGGTTGTATATACATTGTTGTATCATAACCTGACCGGTGCTCCTACGTCAGTGGACGGGAGTATAGATGTAACTGAGACATCCCCGGAGCGGTCAATTGTTCTGGATGGAAAATGGGAGTTCTACTGGAACCGCCTGATAGTTACAGACCGGCACCCGGACAAAAAGCCGGATTTCCTTATCAGTGTACCTGATTATTGGTCAGGGTACACAATCGATGGAAACCAGCTTCCTGCAGGAGGCTATGGAAGTTATCGGCTAATCATTCGGGGATTGGATTATTCCAGTCCTGTAACGGCCTTTGTACCGGATTTTGGCAGCGCATACCGTATTTTCATAGATGGGGTGCTTGCCGCAGAAAGTGGTAATGTATCAAAGGTTTCAAAAGAAGTTATTACAGTTCCCAAGTCACAAATCTATCCTGTTAAGTTATCCGAAAAAGAAGAACATGAGATTGTAGTTGAAGTAGCGACCAAACGTTTTTCCGGACTGTACAAGGCTCCTGTATTAAAGGATTACAGCAGGGCTGCAAATGGGGAAGACAACAGCCGGCATACGGTTTATCCTGTTCGGAATAGTGCTGTTTTCATTTTTTATTCTGATTGTCATTAACATGCTATCTTTCCGAAAAAGTATACGTTTCGTTTGGCTTCCGTTCATGAGCATTCTAATTATTCTTCGCATTATGTTGACCAATGAGTTCTACGGCTTTTGGCAGAGCAGGGCATTTTTCAATCTTTCATATGAAGACTTAAATGAATTGATATTTTTTATAACCTTTGTATTGAAATACCTGTTGATTTTTCTTGCACAGGATCAATACGCAGTGTCCTTCTCAAAGAAGGAAAAGCATGGATTTTTGCTTTATTATATAACCATATACCTGATATACTTTTTCATACCGAACAATATATATAACCGGTATTTAACTGTACTGCTTCCGGTCTCATCATATGCTATGGAGATTTACGCTTTCTTTAAGGTATACTTTGAGCGGCACCATATTAAAAAGTACGGTATGTTAATCTATTGGGGGATCATTTTTGCCGTTTCGGGGCTGATTATTGATTCCTATTACATTAACGGAAACATATACCCCAATATGTCACTGGTACTCCTGATAATGCTTACGATATGCCTGATTATCATAAGTTTTGTTTCTGCCCTGCATATCGCGGAAATATACAAAGATTTGGCAGTATCTTCTTCCCGGCTGGAACTTGCACGAAACCAGATTACCATGCAGAAAGAATATTATGATGCTTTAAGCGGGCAAATGAATGAGATCCGAGGGATCAAGCATGACGTCCGTCATTTTATTGGTGCAATCAAGAGGTTGTTGGATGAGGGGCATTATGATGAATTAAAAAGATTCCTGGGTGAGTATGCCGAAAAAATTGAAACAGATCCTATTCCGTTTTTCTGTGAAAATGTTGTGGCAAACTCCATTCTGGGGTATTACTCATTGAAGGCAAAGGAAAGCGATATTAGATTTCACTGCGCATGCAGTATTCCAAAACGACTTTCCATAAGCGACAGCGACCTATGCGTTGTTTTGGGCAACGCTTTGGAAAATGCAATTGAGGCTTGCAATAATCTGAGCAATCCCGAAGCGCGTTTTATATCAAACGAGGTTGGAGTTATTTGCAACCAACTGCTTGTAAAAATAGAAAATTCATACAACGGATGCCTTAACATACAGGATGGAAGTTATCTTTCGACCAAAAACGAAAAATCCAGGGGAATAGGTATCCAGAATATAAGGAAAGTTGTGGAATCATACGGTGGATATATAAAAATCGAGCATAGCGAGAATCTTTTCACACTGATGGCTGCGTTCCCAATCAATGAATATGGAGGAAAGTTTTGATATAAACAGAGATTTTTTATATTAGAAAATGGTGATGAAACATGAGGTTATAAATGTTTATAATTTGCATGTGGGTAAATAACCTTAAAATATCTGGAAATACTGCAAACTATTGATATATTATTGAAAAACCAAATAGCTCCCCGAATTCAGACATTTATATATAAAACCAATATTGATCAATTGCCATACATTCAATCCCTGATTGAAGCATTGAACCTGATAAAACCATTGCCCAAAACATAAAATCAACCGTACCAGTCAGTAGAATGGTATTGGAACATGGCAATCCTGAAAGCATGCGTTTATATGGTAAGCAGGATTATAAAAATTATATACTTCATAATCACTGCAGGACATTATAGTTTGATTTAAACTTATATCAGGTTAAATAACACCCTGCTCAGTTATTTTTTTCCGGTTTAAGGCAGCTTGCCAGTTGACTCGGCCGTTAGGGAATAGTTTATATTTATATTATACTTTTTCTGGAGAAGGAGAATTGTTTATGAATGAATTGATTAAAATCAGGGAAGTGGCTACCAGGTACAATATATCAGCCCGCACACTTCGCTATTATGAGGATATGGGGCTGATAACAAGCACCCGGAGCGATGATTACGCATACAGGTTATATGATGAAAATGCCCTGAAACGGCTGGAGCAAGTTTTAATCCTGCGCAAATTAAATGTCAGTATTAAGGATATTCAACGCATATTCAATTCATCGGGTTCCGAAGTTGTTTTAGAGGTACTTGGCAAAAAGGTTGACGATATTGATGAAGAAATATCTCTTTTACATGAGTTGAAAGAAATTGTACTGGATTTTATTAGTCAATTCGAGCACGCCGATTTTAACAAAGACTCGGATGTAAAACTTCTTTACGAAAAGGCAAAAGAGATTAAAACCCAACTTGCTGATCCCGTTTATACCGGTAATCCTTCTACTGTGAATCGTCTGTTGGCAGTTACAGAGAAGTTGGACAAAAAAGTGCCGGATGTAATGATAGTCAGAATACCTGAATTCAGAGCTGTAACATCGGGGCGTATGACATTTGAAGAACTTTTTGGCGGTGGCTTTGAACCGTGGCAAGAATCGCACAACCATTTGTTTAAACCGGTTATTTTCAATTGTCCTGATTTTCTGTGCGGACGAGACCAAAAGGCTGAATGGATTTGGGCGATTAAAGATGAAGTGTCCGAAACCGATACTTACCCATATGAGATTATTGAATTCCCCGGCGGTTTGTATGCGGTTGCGGTTAGCGTGGACGGCGACGGGGAAAGCTACAGCAAGGTGATGAAAAAGATAGAGAAATGGCTTGACAGTACAAACTTCATTATTGACGGTGAACGGGATTATATGGGAAACATGATTTTCGTGGATGATGAAATTAAAGAAGGCCTTGGTTATCACCAAATGAATCTTTATGTGCCGATAAAGTTAAGAGAAAAAAATTAAGAGATTGGGACTTAAAGAATCTGTGAGGTTATTTGCACCCCCGGTATTGCTCAGTTTAAAATATCGGGGGTTTATATATGTAAATCAAGGGACATGTTGTCCATATCGAAACACTCTTTTGATATCGCAGGACGTTGTCAGGCGTGAGATGCTGTGGGTACACGACGCAGGAGCAGGTTTTGTGTTCCGGCAATTCCATTCATATCTTATTACAGCATAATCCAATAAACGTTCATAGGTTTTCCGTCAAGGAAAGGCTTTGTCTCGGTAAGGACGCCGCCGCATTTTTCAATAGTTCTGATTGAACCCAAATTGTCGGAATAACATCCGAGCATAACTTCGGTAAGTCCAATACTTTTTGCGTACCCGAGTGCCTTTTGCAGCATTTGTGTTGCATATCCTTTCCGGCGCTCGCTTGGCCTGACCGAATAGCCGATATGTCCGCCGTATTTGGATAAAAATTCGTTATCTGTATTATGGCGGATGTCTATTATCCCGACTATCCTGCCATCGCTTTTCCTTACGGCAAAAAATGTATCAAAAACAACCCAATCTTTTGTCACGGTTTCAGGATTGCTGTTTTTTCTGATGTGTTCAATCCAATTGCCGTACTCCAATCGATCAAGCAATGCGCTTCCGTTTATTATTTTTTCACCGCAGTCATAGAATTCCTGCCTGAAATCTTCAGCACTTTCCTTATGTTCAGGTGTCGGCCTGACCAGTTCAATCTCATCCATTTTTAACCTCCGGGTTTGTACTGATTATTTTTAGACCAGTATAACACAACTGTCATTTTAATTTAAACAGGATTCTGCCATAAAAGAAACTGAAGGATTTAATTTATACTTGGCCCCGGAGCGGATTCATGAGATAAAATGTATTCACATAAACCTCACGTTTACACCCTGATCGTAAAGGTACTTCTTCAGATCCCGTATGTCAATTTTTTTTGTATGGAAAACGCCAGCTGCGAGCCCGGCATCTATTCTGTCGTATCTGAACAATTCCAGAAAATCCTCCATTTTACCGGCACCACCGCTGGCAATCAGGGGTATTTTTACTGTTTCACCGATTGCACGAAGCATGGGAAGGTCAAAGCCGCCACGCACTCCATCGGTGTCTATGGAGTTAAGCACTATTTCACCGGCTCCAAGTTCTTCACCGCGTTTTGCCCACTCTACAGCGTCGATACCTGTGTTTATTCTGCCGCCGTTGGCAAAAATGCAAAATTTACCGTTAACGCGCTTAACATCCATACTGAGAACAACGCACTGGCTGCCGTAACGTTTTGCAGCATCACTTATCAATGAAGGATTTTTTATTGCACCGCTGTTGACGCTTACCTTGTCAGCTCCGCATTTAAGTACCCTGTCGAAATCATCCAGCGAGTTTATACCACCTCCGACGGTAAGAGGAATAAAAATCTCCGAAGCCACGGCGCGCAAAACATCGGTAAAAAGCTTTCTGCCTTCGAAGCTTGCTGTAATATCGTAAAAAACAAGCTCGTCTGCACCTGTTTCGTTGTAATACCGCGCCATTTCCACCGGATCGGCCATATCCCGGATATCTTCAAAATTAATTCCTTTAACCACCCGTCCGTTTCTTATATCAAGACAGGGTATGATTCTTTTACTGATCATTAAAAGCCCTCCAAGTAAAGAATTAGTAGTAAAAAATCCAGTGCAGTAAATGACGGCAGGAATTTATCGTATTAAAACGGTTACCTGTTTTTAAAGTTCAGAAAAAGCTTTAAGCAGGCGAAGCCCGGCACTGCCGCTTTTTTCAGGATGGAACTGCGAACCATATACCAAACCGGAACGCACAAGCCCGGTAACCATAATGTCGTATTCCGAAACACCCAGGACGCTTTCTGAGCAATGTTTTGCGTAGTAACTGTGAACATAGTAGACCCATTCACCGCTCCTGAAGTACCTGAATATCGGATCATTCCTGACTATTTGAAGCCTGTTCCATCCCATATGAGGAATCTTAAGGCCAGGATTTATATCCGCCGCGAGAGGAACAACCAGACCAGGAATGAGTGCTAAACCTTCATGCTCGCCAAATTCAAAGCTTTTGTCAAATAAAAGCTGCATGCCCAGACAAATGCCAAGTAACGGTTTAACATTAGCCAGCTCTTTTATCGTGTCCGCAAGTCCTGTTTCAACCAGCTTTGCCATAGCATCACCGAATGCGCCGACACCGGGAAGGATTATCCTGTCTGCAGCTAGCAGATCTTCCTTTTTATTTGCTACCACGCATTCAAGTCCTAAAAATCGAAGGCTTGACATCAGCGAGAAAAGATTACCCACGCCATAATCGACTACAGCGATCATAAAACATCCCCTTTATCAACTTATACAATGAGCAATTTTAACGGTTAAGCTTATTGGAACCAAGAATATAGCTTCCATTATGGGCAGTTGCTATACCCAATTTACTTTATCACTGTAAAGCGTTATCATAATAAACTAATTTTAGCATACGAGTTATCAAAACACAATACCGGGTTTAAATTATTGCTTGTCAGAAAATATCGTAAAAATTTTGACGATGTATATCACTGCAGCTACTTTGTTAAAACAGCACAAATAGTTTCTCCATCATCGGTATATTCTTTTCCTGCAATATCGCCGTAGAACTCGTATGAACTGAAGCCTGCTGGCTGAACTTCCGATATGAGCTCTTCCTTCGTGAAAAAGTGGTCCCAGATATTATAACAGTTTACAGCATCTTCGGTTATTACAATTGTTTGAGTTAATTCGGTTTTATCTTCATCATCATATTGGTATACCGATTCCAGGCACAGATGCGGCTTGTCGCTCCAAAATCCGCCCTTTTCACTGTAAAACCATGTATGGCTTTCCGCTTTTCTCATACGGGGCGTAAACACATCAAAAATAAACTTGCTGTTTGGTTTTAATGCCTGATATACTTTTTTCAGCAGAATGAGCCTGTCGGTGATTGATAACACTGCATAATCACAGTAAATCAATGTTACCACGTCAAATTGCTCTTTATAATCGATTGTCAAATAATTACGGTAATGGTACCCGATATTGCTTTCGCTGCGCGTCGATTGCCGTTTTGCGTAATCTATTGAACGTTTTGAAAAGTCAATACCTGTTACATGATAGCCTTCCTTGTGGAACCGTTCTGCGTAAATTCCGGGTCCGCATCCCAGGTCAAGCAACTTCTGATATTTCACGGGAGGAGCTATTGAAGCAATCCATTTAACCGATTTGTCAACAAAATCATGTTTCCGGGTTGCTGCATCCCAATCAGGATTTAGATGTGCTTTAAGCAGTCCTTTTGATATATGCTCATCATCCCAGAACGGACCCGTACTTGGGGCATAAAGTTTTGGCTTTTTCAGATAATTGCTTATAATGTTGAACATAACAACCTCCGTTGCTTAGAGAAGTCAAAGAACAGCTTTTTAACATGTTATCAGCGGATGTTTAAACACGCATTTAAAACATTATAATTATATTTGCTCTCGGGTGGCAGTTCAATGGAAAGAATATATATAACCGAAAAAAACACTATAGCACGATTGTCTGGCAAATTAACACTTAATCTATTGCTGTTATAACATAAAAATATCAGAAAATATACCAATTGGAGAAGCAGTTCATGAATATAGAGTTCCTCTACTGGCCACTTTTATTAACACATTTTTGGGAATACTTGTTTAGATAACCTGTCTGCTATATGTAAGGAAAATTTAAATAAATACCTGCTTTTTATGTAAAATAAGAGAAATTCAACAAAGACGGTAATGCGAAAAATGGTTATGAAAGAAGAATATTGTAAAATTAAAAGAAAAATAAGGAAAAAAGAAAGTATTATGTTGAAAAAACACGAAAATATTGGTATTATATAATAGGACTAAAGACCTAGCACTATAGTTCAAAAGACCTATATATAAAAATTGATTTTATAAAAGGCCAAGAAATGCGGACGCTAAGAAAAAGCAATAAAATATAAATTTTTAACCGGCCCGGTAGCATCAGAGTCCGCATTTATTAATATTTAGGGCTATTTTTATTGGTTGTTGGAAGATGTTATACATAACATTTGAATTATGATTGATTAAGTTTTTAGATACTTAACGAATCCAGTTTCTGAAATATGTAATTGAAAAGCTCAAAATGAAAAAGGAGAGAGAACGAAGATGTCAGAAAGGCAATATGTCGTTTTTGTACTTGACGGTGAACACTACGGCATGACATTTTATGCGTCCAGGAGATTACAAGGTATGAGATTCCGACAAAAGTTCCCGATATGCCTTCATATATGCAGGGCATGATTAATTTAAGGGGAAATATCATCCCTGTAGTAAATCTGAGAAAGAGATTTAACATGAAGAGCAGTGATATTACACGTGAAAGCAGAATTATTGTATTAAACCTTTTCAATAAAAAAACAGGTCTTTTAGTTGATGCAGTATCCAGGGTTGCAAGAATAAACGATGACGATATAGAGCTTCCACAAGAAACAACTGTTGGGCGTGGACATGATTACATTGCAGGCTTAGCCAAAAAGGGTGATAAAATTATTGTTCTTCTGAAACCATCTGCTTTAATGGAGATGGACCAAGATTTTACATCAAAATTTCCTGTTGGAAGCAAAAATACTAATTATGTGAGTTAGGTAATTTAACATTTCTTATAAATATTCTATTTTTCTCCACTGTTAGCATAGAAAAGTAAACAAGTGAAATTGATACATGTTTGAACAAACCAATAAGGGATAGAGTCAGCTTTTTTCATTTATTAACAATAACAGGCAATTATATTGTTATATGGAGGTTATTTGAGATGAGTGAGCTGATAGACAGCCAATATGTTGTATGTGAATTAGGGAATGAAAAATATGCCCTGGGTATTAATGATGTTTATGAAATTATAAAAATGAAAAAAATTACAGTCATCCATAACAGCAATCCTTTCCTGGAAGGGGTTATAAACCTGAGAGGAAAGATTGTGCCAATTGTAAACTTACATAAAAAATTAGAACGTGATAATTATACGCTTACCAAGTCAACTCGCGTCGTTATTTTACGAAGCAGAGATGAAATGGTTGGGGTAATAGTTGATAAGGTGAACCGGGTCATCAGGTTTTCAGATATCCAACCTTCCCCTGAAACAGTAGCAGGTATTGATGGTGATTACTTTGAAGGTTTAGGAATCAGTGAAGAAGGTGTCATCAGTATCTTAAAAGTTGATAAGGTACTTTATGAGTAAGAATGGAAGGAGCATTATTATGGAGGGAATGTATGATAATCCGGAGATGACAGGAGTTTTTCTTGATGAACTGGAGGAACAACTTCAGCTTCTTGAGCAAAATATTCTTGAGTTGGAGCGATGTGGTGAAAACCCGGATATAATTCAAAAGATTTTCCGTGTTGCTCATACGCTTAAAGGTTCTTCAGCGGCAATGGGATTTGAAAAGATGAAATTGTTGACTCATGAAATGGAAGATGTTTTGGATAAAATGCGGAATCACCGCCTCGAAGTCACAAAACCAGTAATAAATATCCTTTTTCAATGTTTAGATCATCTGAGAATGCTGAAAGAGGATTTTTTAATTGACAAAAATGATATTAAGACTGATATATCTTCAACTTTGGATGAGTTAAAAAAGATATTGGCAGGGGGTACATATCAGGATACAAGTATAAAAGACTCAGGTGATATGGCAGCTGAAAAAATTGAAAACAAAACAGAGCAAGAAGAGCATGCCCTGAAGTTCATGCTTGATTTGGAACAGCAAATTCAAATTGAGCAGGCTGTAATTTCTATAATGCCCCCACTTGTCAAGACAATTTTTTAGCTTTTCTAAGTTAGGTTCTCCTTTCTTTATTTTTGTATAATTATAACATTTATGCATTCTGTTGGAGGATGTCAAGGGCGAGCGTAAGCGAGTTCATCTTGGCCCT
>DATCKN010000131.1:0-46685 GCA_036562185.1 Thermoclostridium sp. | reverse complement strand
ACTTATCTGCATCCAGATTTGATGTTAAATGAAAGCTGAATTCTTTATTATTCCAGATTAATATATTTTTATCTTCTTTTTTGCTAAGTATGGCTTTCTTGCCCTTAATTTCCACCTCTTTTTTTTCTCCGCCCTCGGTATCTAAACTGTTGTCACTTCCATTAGGAACTTGAATAAAAAGTATATACTCACCATTGTTATTAATTAACTTAACTTCTTTAATATTTTCTATTTCATTTGTTCTTTCGATGTAAAAACCCTTCGGTATATAAGTTGGAAAGTAATAATTATCCCACTCAGGTATTTTTAAATCTTCGAGTGATTCTCCACGAATCTTTACATTTGAATATTCATTATGATCAGTGGAAAAAAGATTGTATATCTGGACTCTGAATGCTTCCACACTAAGTGAAAGCGTAGCTATGGAGATAAACACCACAGCAAGTAGAACAGCTACTCTGGAAGAAATACTCTTTAACTTCACTTTGGACTTTTTCCGGGTATTTTCCTTATTGATACTCTCAATATACTGATTAAACCAGTCATCCAACGTTTCGGGTATATCTATCCGGTCAATTTCATTGTTCAGACTGTCCATATCCGCACATATGTTATCTATATGTTGTTCAGCGATATAGCGGTAAAATGCAGACATCAGTATATTCTGCTTTTCTATTTCCCTATTCTGCTGTCTGCTCATAGTACTCACCTTTCATTATTTCATGCAGGGCTTTTTTCGCACGGTGTATTTTAACCCTGACATTGCCTTCAGTTGTATTCAGCAAATAGGCTATCTCTTCAATGGAAAACTGGTATGTGTATCTTAGAACCAAAACATCAGCATATTCAGGATTTATCAAAGCCAATTTCTGGGCAATCCAATCGGCATTTTCAATCTTCAGCATGTATTCTTCCGGGTTCACATTATAATCTTCCAGATCGGTAAGCCTTTCCATATCTATATCCGATATTCTCCTTTTCTTTTTATATACATTTATGGCAATGTTTCTTACTATAATAACAAGAAAGGCTTTAGTTTTGTTACACTCAATTTCTTCAATTTTATCCAGGTGATTACAAATTTTAATTATTGCCATGTGAACCACATCTTCAGCTTCATGATAGTCTTTCAGAATGCTGTAGGCAATATAAAATAACAGTTTTTTATATGTAATGTATATTTGTTCTATTTTATTCCGATCAAAATCATTATCAATTACAATATCAAAAAACAGCATAACATGTCTCCTGCTTATCAGGCTAATACTATGCATGTATAAAATAACATTAATGTACATATTATGTCAATCCAGCAGTGTTTATTCCGATATTGTAATTGGCTAGCAATTCAAAGAATATGGTGACTAAAGGAAATGGCAGGGTTCAGTACCTGTTATGAAAGAATTGAACGGTAAACTCTGATTCCACCCTGTTTAACTACATCTTCCACATTGCCAAAAATTTCTTCCATTATCTTTTTATATGTTGAGCCGCCTTTGTTATGATATGCAACAAGCCAAAAAGCCCCGTTATATTCCAAATGCTCTCTGGCTTCACTGATAATCCGGGTAACTACCTTTTTCCCTGCTGTTATAGGGGGGTTTGTCACTATATCATCAAAAAGGCTGTTGCCAACACCTTCATATAAATCCCCTTTAATTATCTGAACCCACAGATTGTTTCTTTCGGCGTTTTTCTGTGCATACAAAACCGCACGTTCGTTGATGTCGGTTAATGTAACAATCAACTGGGGATACAGGGCTTTTATGAACAAGCCTATTGCCCCGTAGCCGCAACCCATGTCCAGCACTTTATGTCCGGTGGGTTTAAATGTTTCAATTAAGATTCGGGATGCTTTGTCAATATGATTTTCAAATGCGAAAACACCACTTACAGATACAAATTCCAGTGTTTTATTTTTATATGTCTCTTTGAATACCTTTTCCTTTATCTCTGAAGTGGGCTTTTCACTGTAATAATGCTCATTCATCTTTTTTCTCCCTGTCCTGCAAATATTTTTTTAATGCCTGATATCCCGGATGTTTTCTTACACTTTCAAGATCTTCGTCTTTATCGGCATAACTTATAAATTCGGGATTTAACTTAGCTGCCCGGACCACATCGAGAAACGCTTCTTCAATATTTCCCGACATTGCCAAAAAACATGCCCTGTTATAATACAGAAACGATGCTCCCGGATTGCACCGGATGCCTTCGCTGATAACTACAATAGCCCTGTCCAGTTTCTTTTCTTCCTTGTATAAAAGTGAAAGATTCAAGAAACTGTACGGATACCTGTTGTATCCTCTTATCGATTCCCAGTAGCATTCCTGGGCCTTATGCTCATATCCCATTTTGGCATATACAACTCCCATATTGAATAAAACTTTATGATGCCCGGGGATTATTTCCAGGGCTTTTCTGAAATAATTCAGCGCTTCAACATTCATACCCAGCTCTTCGCAAATTGAGCCGGCATTGTTATTGGCCCAGAAGTTTGCCGGGTTCAATTCGATAACCTTCTTATAGCATTCAAGCGCTTCGTGTTTTTTGCCAATTTCGTATAATGAATTGGCCATAAAAAACCAAGCAGGTACATATTTAGGATTTACATCAATAGCTTTTTTAAACCATGTAATTGCATCCTGATAACGCTTTTTATTGTCATACAGTATTGCGATACCGTAATATGACCTTGGGTCATCGGGATATGCCCTGATGTTTTTGTAATATATTCTGGCTGCACGAAAGACAGAACCCATCTGATCATAAACAAGAGCCAGGTTAAGGGAATTCTCCAGGGATTTCCTGCCCGTTATACAGTTAATAGCCGATATAATACAATACTTAACATACAGCTTAATCTTTTTCATATCCTTTTCGCCCTTAGCGTATTTAATCCAACCGTTTTTTATATATTATTATAACAAACCTGTATATGTCATCCAAATCCAGCAGTTAACCGGTATATGCTTCCCGCGGATAACTGCCCGCCCCGGTGAAACGGTGCCATGACAGGCATTCCCGTTGATGGGATAAGATAACCAAACCCCTTAAATAACAAATGTTGATATTATAAAAACAATAAAAAACACTATCAAAAACAGGTTAATAATCCTGTCATCCTTTGTATAGACCAGTTCTTTCATCCTGGTGCGTCCTATATCGCCACGGTAACACCTTGATTCCATTGCAGTTGCAAGTTCTTCAGCCCTTTTGAACGCGCTTACAAAAAGCGGTATCAGAACGGGTATAAAACTTTTTGCTTTCTCAATAAAATTTCCTGTGTCGAAATCCGCACCCCGTGATGACTGGGCTTTTATTATTCTGTCGGTCTCATCTAATAATGTCGGAATAAAGCGCAAAGCAATTGACATCATCATTGCCATTTCATGTACAGGAACCTTTATTTTTTTCAGCGGTCTTAAAAGTTTTTCCAGGCCATCAGTCAGTGCGATGGGGGTTGTTGTGAATGTCAGTATCGAACCGATAATGACCATCAATGAGAGCCTCATTGCAATTATAACAGCCTGAAATATGCCTTCAAGGGTAATTCTGAATGAACCAACCGAAACCAGTACAGTATTTCCCGGGTATGTAAAAACATTTATCACCGATGTTATTACAAGTATGACTAAAAGAGGTTTAATACCCCTTAAAGTATAGCTTACCTTAATTTCACTTATTGCAAGGATAATTCCAACCAATGCAATCATCATAACATACCCGTATATGTTATTTGCGGTAAAAAGCGCAATCAAAAGTAAAAAGGTCCAGATTATTTTTGTTCTTGGATCTGCGCGATGCAATATCGAATTCCCCGGGATATACTGACCCATAGTTATGTTTTTAATCATAATTACCCCTCTGATAATCCCTTTATAATGTATATAAATATCCAAACATCTTAATAATTTTCAGGTTATTTTCTCAATATCCTTTTCAGTTCTGTAATTCCCTCATCCACTGTCAGTATGTCTTTTCTGACATATGGATTTCTCCTGTTCAGGCGGTAGAACAATTCTGTTATTTGCGGCACGTCCAGCCCTACCTTTGAAAGAAGTTCCCTGTTGGAAAATACCTCCCTTGTTTTGCCTGCTAAAATCAATTTGCCATGATCCATAACTGCAACCCTGTCACAGTATTTTGCAATGTCCTCCATTATATGTGAAACAATAATTATTGTAGTATTCTTTTCCTTGCGTAAGTTCAATAAAAACCGGTATATTTCCATGCTGCCTGCGGGATCAAGGCCGGCTGTCGGCTCATCCAGCACCAGGATTTCCGGGTTCATTGCAATAACGCCGGCTATAGCTACCCTTCGTTTTTGCCCGCCGGACAGCTCAAAAGGTGATCTGTCAAGAACATCTGCCGGCAATCCTGTTATTTCAGCAGCCTCCCGTACACGTTCTTCTATTTCATTATCGGGTATGCCCATTTTTCTAAGGCCAAAGGCAATATCTCTACTTACGGTTTCTTCAAATAACTGATCCTCAGGGTTTTGAAAAATCAAACCCACTTTCATCCTTAATTCCTTAAGTGCCTTTCCCTTCGGAACAATCCCAGAGACACTTATACTTCCCCCGGTCGGCGATAAAAGGCCGTTTAAATGCTGGATAAGCGTTGATTTGCCTGAACCGGTGTGCCCTATAATCCCCAGTATCTCACCTTTGTATACATCAAGATTCACATTCATCAACGCATGTTTTTCATACGGGGTGTTTGGCATATATGTATATGACAGGTCTTTTATTTCAATTACTTTCTCTTTTCTTTCGGCTTCATGCGTTTCACTTATGACCGAAGGCCTGTATTCTTTATTTGCAAAACTGTATTTTGCAAGTACTTCTTCCACCTCATCTATATGAACGGGTATTCTGCCGCCTTCTATAATGCCTTCATTAACTGCTTTTATATAAAAAGAGGAGGCCTGTGGTATGTCCATTCCAGCCTTTTTTAAAATTTCAGTATTCGCAAATACATTTCTTGGGGTTCCTTCCAGTACAAGCTGCCCGTTATTGATTACCAGAACTCTGTCTGCATGCGCGGCTTCGTCCATATGGTGGGTTATCAGTATAACTGTGATTCGGTCTTCCTTATTAAGCTTCCGGATTATACTCATTATATCCCGCCTGCCGACAGGGTCCAGCATTGATGTTGCCTCATCAAGCACAAGGCACTTTGGATTCATTGCAAGAACACCTGCTATCGCCACCCTTTGCTTCTGCCCTCCTGAAAGCATATGAGGTGAATGGTGGATGTATTTGAGCATGTTAACCTTTTCCAGAGATTCCTCAACCCGTTTCCGAATTTCCGCAGGAGCCACCCCAAGATTTTCAGGCCCAAAAGCCACATCCTCTTCAACTGTAGTGGCAACAATCTGGTTATCAGGATTCTGAAAAACCATTCCTACCTGGCTTCGGATTTCCCAAATCAAATCCTCGGCATGAGTATATTTATCAAAAATGCATACAGTGCCGTTTGTCGGAAGCAACAGGCCATTCAAATGCTTTGCAAGTGTTGACTTGCCCGAGCCATTCCTTCCGACAACAGCAATAAATTCACCTTCATTTATTGAAAAGTTAATATTGCTCAAAGCCCGGAAAGGCTCACTTTCTCCACGGGCTGAATATATATATTCCAAGTCTCTTACGACAACTGCTTTCATTAGCTGATACTCCATTACCGGTATTTATCGAAACAGCGGATGAAATACCGCTTTAGTTCATCACACCGCTTCAACGGGGCCGAATGTCCAAATGCTTTCTGTTACATGAAACATACGTTTGCCGTATGATTTTTTACTGCGCTGTTTTGAGCCCCGTTATGATTGGACAAAGCTTCTCCTAAAACAAAGGAGAACGATTTCCTCGCTCTCCCCTCAAAATTGCTATTTAACAAGTTCCAGTATTACCATTTCTGCCCCGTCCCCTCTCCGAGGTCCTATTCTGTACATTCTTGTAAATCCGCTTGCTCTGTTCTGTTCTTTATAACGAGGGGCAATCTCATCCATCAGTTTATTGACAAGATTGAGATTCTTGCCGTTCTCATCCTTAACCCTGTAAAGCCATGAAATCATTATTCTTCTTGCATGAAGCCTTGACGGGCTGTCCACCGGTTTCATTTCGGTCTTTACTTCTCTTTCGACAACTTCATAGCTTTTGTCGTTTTTGGATTTCTTTGATTTTGTCATTTTATTACCCTTACTGTCAAGTACAGGCGTACTTATTTTTACCTGTTTTGTAGTAAAGTTATCACATTCCTTCACAGCCAGAGCAATCAACTTGTCTGCAATAGGCGCAACTTCTTTGGCCCTTGCTTCGGTTGTTTCAATTTTCCCATATTGAATCAGTGAAGTAACCAGACTTCTCAGCATAGCTTTTCTCTGATCAGTCGGCCTTCCCAGTTTTCTTTGCCAAGCCATTTTTGGTTTCCCTCCTTATGGATATTTTTAAGTCTCTTCAGACGGGGCCAAAGACAATCCAAGGGCTTCCAGCTTTTGTGTAACCTCTTCAAGGGATTTACGCCCAAGGTTTCTCACTTTCATCATGTCTTCTGCCGTCTTGCTAATAAGTTCTTCAACAGTGTTAATTCCTGCTCTTTTCAGACAATTGTATGAACGTACAGAGAGATCCAGTTCCTCTATGGTCATCTCCAATACTTTCTCTTTCTTTGTCTCTTCCTTTTCCACCATTATTTCGGCGTCTTTTGCGTGCTCTGTCAAATTAATGAACAGATTCAAATGCTCGCTTAATATTTTGGCACCCAGGCTAATAGCCTCATCCGGTTGGACACTTCCGTTTGTCCATACTTCTATGGTTAATTTGTCATAGTCGGTTACCTGCCCTACACGGGTATCTTCCACCGTGTAGTTCACCTTTTTAACCGGCGTATAGATTGAATCAATAGGAATTATGCCTATAGGCTGATTAGGTTTCTTATTCTTTTCAGCAGGTACATACCCTCGGCCTGTGTCCACCATCAGTTCCATGTATAAACGGTTATTTCCGCTGATTGTAGCAATATGAAGGTCAGGGTTCAGGATTTCAACATCTGCGTCTGTTTTAATATCTCCTGCTTTTATTTCTCCGTCGCCTTCATAGTCGATATAAATCACCTTTGGACCATCTGAATGGACTTTTAACGAAAGCTCTTTAATGTTCAGTATGATTTCTGTTACATCTTCCACAACACCGGGGATGGTTGAAAATTCATGCAGCACACCGTCTATCTTTATGGAAGTGACTGCAGCTCCCGGGAGTGAAGAAAGTAAAACACGCCTCAGGGAATTTCCCAAAGTAATCCCGTATCCTCTTTCGAGAGGCTCAACAACAAACTTCCCATAGGTGAAGTCTTCGGCCATTTCTACACATTCAATTTTTGGCTTTTCAATTTCTATCATTCAAAGACCCTCCCTGTTACTCTTAATTACCAGGCGGTACGCAATATCAATACATATCCGCGATACGAGGGCAACCGTGAATTCAGTTGCTTATAATAGAGGCTATATCGGTTACTTCGAGTACAACTCAACAATAAGATGTTCTTGAATTGGCAGATCAATATCTTCTCTTTCAGGTAAGGAAATAACCCTGCCTTTCATATTCTCCTGATCAACCTCAAGCCACTTCGGTACTACTTTACCTCCGGTGACATCCAGTATGTCCTTGAAACGTTCTAATTTTCTGCTATTTTCAGCCACCTCTATTACATCGCCCACTCTAACAAGATAGGAAGGTATATTAACTCTCTTTCCGTTAACCAGGAAATGCCCATGGGTAACCAGTTGGCGTGATTCATCCCTCGATGTTCCAAAGCCCATTCTGTATACTACATTATCCAATCGGCTCTCCAGAATCTGGAGCAAAATTTCACCGGTGATTCCCTTTTTTCGAATAGCTATTTCATAGTACTTTCTGAACTGGCTTTCGAGAACTCCGTAAAATCTTTTTGCTTTCTGCTTTTCGCGAAGCTGAATACCGTATTCGGACAATTTCTTTCTTTGCTGGCCGTGCATACCCGGCGCATAAGGCCTTCTGTCTACAGCGCATTTATTGGTATAGCATCTTTCTCCCTTGAGGAAAAGCTTTTGGCCTTCCCTGCGGCACAACTTACAAGATGCACCAGTATATCTTGCCATTTGTATTTACACCTCCGATTAAATTCACAATTTAACTAGGCCCAATATTTAAAAAACTCCCTGTAACCTGTCTGGAAAATAATATAATAGGGCCTCTCTGCTTATAAAATTATCGACAATATTTCTTATTTCCAATCCAATATATTAAACTCTTCTTCTCTTGGGAGGTCTGCAACCATTATGAGGAATAGGCGTAACATCTTTGATCATGCTAACCTCAAGGCCCGCAGCCTGTAATGCACGTATTGCGGCTTCACGGCCCGCTCCCGGACCCTTAACATAAACAGAAACTGTTTTCATTCCATGTTCCATAGCTGCTTTTGCAGCTGTTTCTGCTGCCTGTTGCGCCGCAAAAGGTGTGCTTTTCTTTGAACCTCTAAAGCCTAATCCACCTGCACTTGCCCATGAAACTGCATTCCCCTGAACATCCGTAATTGTTACTATCGTATTATTAAAAGAGGAATGAATATGTGCGCATCCACGCTCAATATTCTTTTTCTCTCTCTTTTTTCTTGTTCTACGAACAACCTTAGCTGCCATTTATTTACCAACCTCCTACTATTTCTTCTTGTTGGCCACTGTCTTCTTCGGGCCCTTTCTTGTTCTTGCGTTGGTTTTTGTTCTTTGACCACGCACAGGCAATCCCATTCTGTGTCTTCTTCCCCGGTAGCAACCAATCTCTATCAGTCGTTTAATGTTCAGCGCTATGTCTCTTCTGAGATCTCCTTCAACAACATATTCCTTTTCAATTGTTTCCCTCAGTTTGCTGATTTCGTCATCTGTCAAATCTCTTACCCGGGTATCAGGATTAATGCCTGTCTTTTCCAATATCTGTTTTGAACGGGTTCTGCCTATGCCAAATATATAGGTTAACCCTATCTCAACCCTTTTTTCTCTGGGCAGATCAACACCTGCAATACGAGCCAATGTCTTACACCTCCGAAAGTAATCACTTTTTATATACGACCTTTTTCTTTCCTAATTTCTTGTGCCTGGCATATCTGTCAGTGATTTTTATTCTAAATTTTAATTTCAAAATATATAATCTATGTTAAAGGTTCAAAAGCAACAAATATGCATTTGTTTCAGCCGCGCTTTCAGAACCTTTATTTTCTTCCGGTCCCGGAAATTCCGGAACCATATATGCTTTAAAGATTCTCTTTCCTTTAACAGGACAACACCATGTTAACCCTGACGCTGTTTGTGCTTAGGGTTATCACAGATTACCATTATTCTGCCTTTTCTGCGTATAATTTTGCATTTTTCGCAAATTTTCTTTACTGAAGGTTTTACTTTCATTTCCGACCCTCCCGTCATAGCTGTGCTAAAATAATTATTCTTTATTTCCCTCTCCAGGTTATGCGCCCTCGGGTAAGGTCGTATGGCGACATTTCCACTGTGACCTTATCACCGGGTAATATCCTGATGTAATGCATTCTTAGTTTACCTGAAATATGAGCAAGGATTTTATGGCCATTTTCAAGTTCAACCCTAAACATTGCATTAGGCATTGCTTCAATAACTTTACCTTCAACTTCAATTACATCTTCCTTTGACAAACCGACACCCTCCTTAATTTAAAACCTGCAGCAGATTTTGCATCTCATTTAAAGTCTTTTGAATGTCAGCGTTTATAAGCTTTCTGCCATTCTTTAGAATTTCTACAATGTTTTCAGCCACTAAATCCGTATATTTTAAATGTTTAATTCTTTTCTTTTTCGGCTTTTCGACAGGGCGCAAATCCCCATCGGAAATCAGTACAAAATCTTCATCAATTACACCAATGACAATGAACAGTCTTCCTTTATCCCTGCCTGCCTTTGAGTATGCAACCCTGCCAATAACAGGATTCGACCATTCCATCTAAATCATCCTTTTTTAGGCTTAACTACTATATTTTAAAGTAAGTTAAGCTCTTTTTCAAGCTCTTATCATAAAATTTTCTATTCTGTCAGTATTTCAGGTTCGTTTTCGGTAATAGCTATGGTGTTTTCATAATGGGCAGACAATTTCCGGTCCTTGGTAACTACTGTCCATTTATTGCTTAATACATCAACTGCCCAATGACCTTCATTTACCATTGGCTCGATTGCCAAAGTCATTCCCTTTTGAAGTCTCGGGCCTCTCTCCCGCGTGACAAAATTCGGGATTTGAGGTTCCTCATGCATCTCTGTACCAATTCCATGCCCTACAAAATCACGGACTATCGAATATCCGTTGCCTTCAACATACTGCTGGATTGCCCGTGATATATCGCGTATTCTCATGCCCTCTTTTGCCATTTCAATACCTTTATAAAAACTTTCCCTGGTTACTGTTATGAGCCTGCGGGCTTCAGGTGACACAACACCTACTTCATAAGTTCTTGCAGCATCTCCATGATAACCCTCATATATAGCACCTATGTCGATGCTGACAATGTCCCCTTCTTTCAAAGGTATATCATTTGGTATACCATGAATCACTTCGTGATTAACGGATGCACAAATACTGGCCGGGAAATCAATCCCACCGTATGGGTTTGGTACACCTTTAAAAGAAGGAATACCACCTAACTTCACAATGACTTCCTCTGCAGCTTTGTCAAGTTCCTTTGTAGTTATTCCGGGAGCTATCAGTTCCTCAATTCTCCGGTGAGCCATCGCTACTATATGGCCAGCTTTACGCATCAGGTCAAGTTCCCGCTGCGATTTTACTGTTATCATAAAAATCGCCTACTTCTTAATTAGCTTTTCCATTATTTCATTAGTGGTTTCCATAATACCCCTGGTACCGTCAAATCGGAGCAACAAGTCTTTCTTCTCATAGTAATCTATCAGGGGCGCTGTTTTTTCGTGGTATGTTTTAAGTCTTTCCAAAACTGTCTGTTCTTTATCGTCATCGCGGATAATTAATGCTTCCCCGCAAGAATCACATATGCCTTCGGACTTTGGAGGATTTGATAAAACATGGTAAGCCATCCCGCACCCTCTGCATACCCTTCTGCCTGCCATTCTTTTTACAATCACATCATCGGGTACTTCAAGGTTGATCACCGCATCAAGTTTTACACCCATATCGCTTAAAACTCCGTCAAGTTGCTCGGCTTGCGGTATTGTTCGCGGAAAACCATCAAGCAAAAAACCGTTTTTGCAATCAGCTTTCTGCAATCTGTCCTTTACTATGCTGATTGTTAAGTCATCAGGTACCAATAATCCCTTGTCAATGAACTCTTTTGCTTTTCTTCCCAGTTCTGTTCCTTCTTTTATGTTGGCCCTGAAAATATCTCCCGTTGAAATATGAGGTACATTCAGTTTTTGCGATAAATTCACAGCCTGTGTACCCTTACCGGCACCAGGAGCGCCTAACAAAATAAGTCTCATTGCTGCTACACCTTCTATACGCATAGTTTTAAGCAGGAGGTGAGAAAATATTTCCCACTTCCCGCTACTTACTTTTTAATCCAAGAATCCCTTGTAATGTCTCATCATAAGTTGTGATTCAATCTGCTTAACCGTTTCAATTGCCACACTGACCATAATCAACAGTGAAGTTCCGCCAAACCATACATTTGAAATCTTTGTGAATGTCTGAAGCAAGCTTGGCAGTATTGTTATCAATGCGAGGAAAAACGCACCGAACCATGTTACACGGTTAAGTACCTTAGTGATATAGTCAGAAGTGGGTTTTCCCGGTCTTATACCAGGTACGAATCCGCCGTTCTTCTTGATGTTATTTGCAAGCTCTACAGGGTTAAATGCAATCATGGTGTAGAAGAATGTAAAGAACATTACAAGAAGAGCATAAGCTATAGTAAACCACCATTTATCGTTGATATTTTTCAGGTAAGTCAGGAACGGGCCTGTTTCCTTTGAGCCCCAAATAAAGTTAACTATTGTAGACGGGAATGTCATAATTGACATTGCGAATATAATAGGCATTACACCTGCAACATTAACTTTAATGGGTATATGTGTGCTCTGCCCACCATACATTTTCCGTCCGACAACTCTCTTAGCATACTGTACAGGAATCCTTCTTTCGGCTTCCTGAACATAAACAACCAGCGCAATCATTGCTATCATTACAAGGATTATGAGAACCAATACAATATATCCGATTGCTCCTTCTCCAAGCATACCTGCTCTGAGATATTCATATAATATAACTGCGAGAGAAGGTCCCCTGCTTAAAATTCCTGTAAATATCAACAATGAAATTCCGTTTCCAATACCGTATTCGGTAATTTGCTCACCCAGCCACATCAAAAAAGCTGTGCCTGCGGTAAATGACAATGTAACTGTTAAATATGACCAAAAGTTTCTTCTGACAACTGCTTCCCTGATACCAACATACATAGCTGACGCCTGTATGAAACCAAGTATTACGGTACCGTAGCGTGTCCACTCAGCAATAATCTTTCTTCCATGCTCACCTTCCTTAGAGAGCTGCTCTAACTTTGGTATAGCAATGGTCAGTAACTGAATTATGATAGAGGCTGTAATATATGGTTGAATAGACATGGAAAAAATACTCGCATTATTGAAAGCTCCTCCTGAAATTATATTAATAAAGCCAAACAGTGAGCTTCCGGACTGAGCCAATTGAGATAATGCCGCTGCACTTAATCCTGGTACAGGTATATGTGTACCAAAACGGAATATCAACAGCATTAATAGAGTCATCAGCATCCTCTTACGAAGATCAGGAATTTTCCATGCATTCCTGATGGTTCCCACCATGTTATTCGCCATATTATACCACCTCTACCTTTCCTCCTGCAGCTTCAATTTTCTGCTGAGCTGATTTTGTAAATCTGGCGGCTTGTACTGTCAGTTTCTTGCTAATATCCCCTGAACCCAACACTACAATACCGTCATTTATTTTCTTTATTATGCCTTCGTTCAGTAAAAGTTCAGCATTAACTACCGTACCGTCATCAAATCTTTCCAGGTCTGACAGTTTAACTTCGGTATATGTCTTACCAAATATATTATTGAAGCCCCTCTTCGGAACTCTTCTATAAAGAGGCATCTGGCCGCCCTCAAATCCTGGTCTTACGCCTCCGCCTGAACGTGCGTTCTGTCCTTTATGGCCTCTTCCAGCAGTTTTACCGTTTCCTGTACCTTGTCCTCTTCCTTTTCTTTTAGGAAGTTTTCTTGGCACGCTGGGTCTTAATTCAGACAAAGTCATAGGTATTCACCTCCCTATATTTCTTCCACTTCAACCAGGTGTTCTACTTTTTTTATCATTCCGCGTATCGGTGGATTATCTTTTTGAATTACGGAGCTCCCTACTTTATGAAGGCCAAGAGCTTTAACTGTGGCCTTCTGGTCTTCTTTGCATTTTAAAGTACTCCTGACAAGTGTTATTTTTAAATCACCCATGGATAAGCCTCCTATCCCAAGATTTCCTCAACGGTTTTCCCTCTTAACCTGGCGTATTCCTCTGCAGTATGCAATTGAGAAAGCGCATCCATTGTGGCACGAACCATATTTGTAGGGTTGTTTGAACCCAAAGATTTCGTACGTATATCGCGAATACCTGCAAGTTCAAGAACAGCACGTACAGGACCTCCAGCGATAACACCGGTACCTTCTTCGGCAGGCTTAAGCAATACCTTGCCTGCTCCGTATACGCCCAGGGCTTCATGGGGAATTGACTTTCCTACCAATGGGACTCTTATAAGGTTCTTTTTAGCATCTTCTATTCCTTTGCGGATTGCATCGGGTATTTCTGCTGCCTTTCCGGTCCCTACACCTACGTGTCCGTTTTCATCACCGATAACAACCAAAGCGCTGAAACGGAAATTACGGCCACCCTTAACAACCTTTGTTACACGTCCTATATTTACAACTTTTTCTTTCAGGTCTAATGTGCTGGCATCAATTCTCAGCAAGTGACTTCCCTCCTTTGTTCCAAGCGTTAGAATTCCAGCCCGGCTTCTCTTGCGCCTTCGGCCAGTTCCTGTACTCTTCCATGATAGAGGTATCCGCCTCTGTCAAATACAACATTTTTTATTCCCTTTTCAATGGCTTTTTCGCCAATCAATTTTCCAACTTCACGAGCTGCACTCTTGTTTCCGGTATATCCTACCTTGCCCTTTAGAGCTTCGTCCAAAGTGGATGCGGCAACAAGCGTCCGTCCGGATTGATCATCAATTATCTGAGCATAAATATGCTTTGTACTCCTGTATACACAGAGTCTTGGTCTTTCAGCAGTACCGCTGATTTTTTTACGAACCCTTGCATGTTTCCTTTTCCGGACTTCATTTTTATCCTGAAACTTTAGCATATGCCACTCACTCCCTTCTACTATTTCTTAGCTCCTGTTTTACCTTCTTTTCTGATAATTACTTCATCTGCGTACTTAATACCTTTGCCCTTATATGGTTCAGGCGGTCTCTTGCTGCGGATTATTGCAGCAATTTCTCCTACCAGTTGCTTATCAATTCCCTTAACAACTATCTGGTTTGGAGCAGGTACGTCGATGGTAATTCCTGCAGGTTCCTCAATTTCAACAGGATGTGATAATCCTAAAATCAAATTTAGTTTTTTACCCTGTTTCTGAGCCCTGTACCCAACACCATTGATTTCAAGCTTCTTTTCAAAGCCTTGTGTTACACCAATTATCATATTGTTGATAAGAGAACGGGTCAGGCCATGTAAAGCTTTATGCTTCTTTAATTCTGAAGGTCTCTTTATAATAATCTGATTACCTTCTTTTTCAATAATCATGTCAGGGTGAAAAACCTGAGTGAGTGTTCCTTTTGGACCTTTTACAGTAACTTCCTGTCCATTTAATTTTACATCTACACCAGCGGGTATAACCACCGGCAGTCTTCCTATACGGGACATTAATTTTACACCTCCGTCCTTACATTGAAGATGGAACTATTATAAATTCCATCCTTTTCAGAACCTTCTAATAATAAATTTAATTTTCTATAATTTCCTGGTGCCACTTACCATACAAAAGCAAGTACTTCTCCGCCTATACCTTCTTTTCTTGCTGCCTTGTCGGTCATTACACCCTTCGAAGTTGAGATAATGGCTATACCTAAGCCTCCAAGTACTTTTGGAAGTTCATCCTTCCCTGCATAAACTCTAAGCCCGGGCTTTGAAATTCTCTTAATACCCGAAATAACATTTCTCTTATTTTCGGTATATTTCAGCGTGATGCGAATAATCCCCTGTTTCTTGTCATCAATTACAGTGAACCCTTTAATGTATCCTTCTTCAGCAAGAATTTCTGCGATTCTCTTTTTCAGATTTGACGCAGGAATATCAACAGTCTCGTGCTTCGCATTCGCTGCATTTCTTATTCTTGTCAGCATATCAGCGATTACATCGGTTGCATTCATGGTTACGACCTCCTTTCGGTACTGTTACCAACTGGCTTTTCTCACTCCGGGTATCTGACCTTTATAAGCCAGTTCCCTGAAACATAAACGGCATATACCGAACTTCCTCATATAAGCATGAGGCCTTCCGCAAATTTTACACCTGTTGTAATAACGGGTTGAAAATTTGGGTTTTAATTTTTGTTTGTGGATTAATGATTTTTTTGCCAAACTATATACCTCCCTTAGCGGCTGAACGGCATTCCTAAGAGTGCCAATAATTCTTTCGCCTCTTCGTCAGTTTTGGCTGTAGTGACAAAAGTAATGTCCATTCCGCGTACTTTTTCTACTTTATCAATATCAATTTCAGGGAAAATCAGCTGTTCTTTTACACCCAGCGAGAAATTTCCACGTCCGTCAAATGAATTCGGGTTTATTCCACGGAAGTCACGAACTCTTGGAAGGGCAATATTAAACAGTTTGTCTGCGAACTCATACATTCTGTTTCCCCTCAGTGTAACCTTACAGCCGATACTCATACCCTGACGCACTTTAAAGTTCGCAACAGATTTCTTTGCTTTAGTTACAACAGGTTTCTGTCCTGATATTAATGAAAGCTCGTTGACTGCTGCTTCCAAAGCCTTGGGATTATCCTTTACATCACCAACACCCATGTTTATAACTATCTTTTCAATTCTTGGTATTTGCATCGGACTTTTGTAATTAAATTTATCCTTCAGTGCCGGAGCAACCTCTTCCTTATATTTGTCTAACAATCTTGGCATTGCCGGTTAACCTCCCTTCAAATTAATCCCCGGTATTTTTCAGGATATCGACAACCTCTCCGCATTTCTTGCAAACGCGGACTTTCGATCCATTATCCAGGAACTTCTTTCCAACTTTGGTAGGTGCACCGCATTTATTGCAAACCAACATAACCTTATCAGCATAAATTGGTGCTTCCCTGTGTACAATACCACCCTGTTGGTACTGACTTCTGGGTTTAACATGTTTTGTTACCATGTTTATTCCTTCTACAATTACCATGTGCTTGGATGGCAGCACTTTAATAACCTTGCCTTTTTTACCTCTGTCCTTTCCACTGAGGACATAAACATTATCGCCTTTCTTAACATGAACCTTATTTCTCATTCAAGTGCCTCCCCTCTAACTGGTTTTTGCATTTCTACCGAGTTTCGAACTTCACGTCGTAATAATCAATGTCAATACAAAAACCGGGCATTACTCGCCTGCTGACCTTAGATTACCTCAGGCGCGAGAGATATAATTTTCATATAATCCTTATCTCTCAGTTCCCTGGCAACAGGCCCAAAAATACGTGTCCCTCTGGGACTTCCGTCATCTCTCAAAATAACCGCAGCGTTTTCATCAAATCTGATATATGAACCATCACTGCGTCTTAAACCTTTAACAGAGCGGACAACAACTGCTCTGACAACGTCACCCTTCTTTACAACTCCGCCGGGTGTTGCATCTTTAACAGAACAAACGATTACATCTCCTATATTTGCATATTTCCTTTTAGAGCCTCCGAGTACCTTAATACACATAAGTTCTTTAGCTCCTGTATTATCGGCTGCCCTAAGTATTGTCTGCATTTGAATCAATTCAGGCACCTCCCTAAAACCATTTATAAGCTCTTACCTGCTCTTTTGAATATGATTTGCAGTACAGATTTTTACTATATTTGTGCCATCAAACCGCTTAATAAATTATTTTGCTCTTTCAATTATTTCAACCAGGCGCCATCTCTTTTCCTTTGACAACGGTCTGGTTTCCATAACGCGGACAGTATCCCCTACCTTGCAGATGTTTTCTTCATCATGAGCTTTAAGCTTGTAGGTACGCTTTACAGTCTTCTTATACAGAGGATGTCTAATATTATCCACTACAGCAACAACTATGGTTTTATCCATTTTGTCACTGACAACTTTTCCAACTCGGGTTTTTCTCAGATTTCTTTCAGCCACGTGGAACAAACCTCCTTCCGGTCATTAACGCTTAATACCAAGTTCCAGCTCCCGTATAACTGTTTTCACACGGGCGATATCTCTTTTAACGCTTTTCAGTTTCATTGGATTGTCCAGCTGATTTGTTGCATGCTGAAAGCGCAGTTTAAATAATTCATTTTTCAGTTCTTGTAATTCCTGTGTCAATTCATTAATGCTTTTTTCTCTCAATTCACTCGTTCTCATTTGCGCCACCTACCTCTTCCCGTGCTACTATTTTGCACTTGATTGGCAATTTGTGAGCAGCCAAACGCAATGCTTCCTTAGCCTGATCTTCAGGAATCCCTGCTATCTCAAACATAATACGCCCTGGCTTTACAACAGCAACCCAATACTCCGGTGATCCTTTACCGCTACCCATACGGGTTTCAGCCGGCTTTTTGGTAATTGGCTTATCCGGGAAAATTTTTATCCAGACTTTTCCGCCTCTTCTAACAAAACGTGTTATTGCTACACGTGCTGCTTCGATCTGATTGCTGGTAATCCAACCTGGCTCTGTAGCCTGAAGGCCGTATTCGCCGTATGCTACCACGTTGCCTCGCGTTGCCTTACCCTTCATTCTGCCTCTTTGAACACGTCTGTATTTAACTCTTTTGGGCATTAACATTATTTGTCTCCCCCTTCCTTTTTGTCTTTCTTAACGGGAAGTACTTCACCCTTATATATCCAAACCTTAACACCAAGTTTTCCGTATGTTGTATCTGCTTCGGCAAATCCATAATCTATGTCGGCTCTCAGTGTCTGAAGAGGTATAGTCCCTTCATGATAATGCTCTGTTCTTGCTATTTCAGCACCGCCTATACGTCCGGAAACAGCTGTTTTAATTCCTTTTGCGCCGGCTTTCATGGCTCTTGACATTGCCTGTTTCATGGCACGGCGGAATGAAATTCTTCTTTCAAGCTGACTTGCAATATTTTCTGCAACTAACTGTGCAACTATTTCAGGATTCTTAATTTCGGTAATATTTATTAATACACTTTTCCCTGTTAATTTTTCAACTTCCTTGCGAAGCTGTTCTATACCGGTTCCGCCTTTTCCTATAACAAGTCCCGGTTTTGCGGTATGAATATTCAATTTGACCTTATTGGCTGCACGTTCGATTTCAAATCTGGCAACACCTGCAATATACAGTTTCTTTTTTAAATATTTTCTGATTTTGTAGTCTTCAACCAAAAGATCTGCAAAGTCTTTTTTCCCTGCGTACCACTTTGTGTCCCAGTCCTTAATGATTCCGATTCTAAGTCCGTGCGGATTCACTTTCTGGCCCATTAGAAAACCTCCTTATATTACGCCTTCTCCCTTAACACCAAAGTCAGATGGCTCGTTCGTTTGTTTATCCTGTAAGCACGTCCATGCGCTCTTGGTCGAATTCTCTTCAAGGTCGGTCCTTGTGTTGCATATGCTTCGGCCACATATAAATTGTCCCGATTCAGGCCGTTATTGTTTACAGCATTAGCCTCTGCAGATTTTAATAATTTTTCCAGAATTTCAGCCGCATTCCTTGGTGTATATCTTAAAATAGCATAAGCTTCATCAAGTCCCTTATTACGTATCAAATCTATAACCAACTTGGCTTTTCTGGATGATACTCTGACGTTTCTCAATACGGCTCTACCTTCATCCTTTCCAATACCCAAAGCTTTCTTTTCCTTCTTTGTCAGTATTGGAAGCTTTTCAGATTTTCTGCGTAATTCCTGGTATTGAGCCTTTATTTCATCTTTTCTCTCCAGAATCTCGTCCCTAGACATAACCTTTCTGCCCACGCCGATTCCTCCTTTTGGCTTTGTACCCGATATTTTACGTGGTTTCAATCACAGAACCCAGACTCCGGGTTCTACGCTTATATTATCAGTCAAAATATGTTATTTCAGTTTACTGCTTCTTTCATCCTTACCGTGACCTCTATAGGTACGGGTGGGTGCAAACTCACCCAGTTTGTGACCAACCATATCTTCAGATATATAAATTGGAACATGCTTTCTTCCATCATGTACTGCAATCGTGTGCCCAACCATCTGAGGGAATATGGTAGACGCTCTCGACCAGGTTTTCAGGACTTTTTTCTCGCCCTTTTCATTCATTTCTTCAATCTTTTTTAACAAACTCTCATTAACATAAGGTCCCTTTTTTAATGATCTACCCACAGAATAAACCTCCTCCCGATACCTTAATTAGCATTACGTCTCTTAACAATAAACTTATCGCTCTGTTTTCTCTTGTTCCTGGTCTTGTAGCCCAATGTCGGCTTACCCCAGGGAGTAACAGGGCTCGGCATACCAATAGGAGATTTTCCTTCTCCACCACCATGAGGATGGTCATTCGGATTCATCGCAGAACCACGAACATGCGGTCTCTTGCCCAACCAGCGGCTTCTTCCTGCTTTTCCGATTCTGATGTTTTCATAATCAAGATTTCCTACTTGTCCAATAGTAGCTTTGCAATTCAAGCTAATCATCCGAACTTCACCCGAAGGAAGCCTTACCTGGGCATAATTTCCTTCTCTTGCCATCAACTGGGCCATATTCCCTGCCGAACGTACGAGCTGTCCGCCTTTTCCCGGCTTCAGTTCTATGTTGTGAATAACAGAACCTATGGGAATATTAGCCAATGGAAGCGCATTTCCTACGCGTATGTCAGCTTTCTCTCCTGACATAACTGTATCTCCGACTTTAAGACCGTATGGAGCAAGAATATATCTTTTTTCACCATCCACATAATGAAGCAGGGCAATATTTGCTGAACGGTTGGGATCGTATTCAATTGCTGCAACCTTTGCTGGTATATTATCCTTGTCTCTCTTGAAATCTACAATTCTATAATGTCTTTTCACACCGCCGCCGCGATGTCTTACGGTAATCTTTCCGTAGGAATTTCGTCCACCTGTTTTCTTTGAAGGAGCTAACAGAGATTTCTCGGGTTCTCTTTTGGTTATTTCCTCAAAGGTAGACACAGTCATATTTCTTCTTCCAGGAGAAGTTGGTCTGTATTTTTTTATCGACATGACGTTCACTCCTTTTCGTTAATTGCAACTATCCGTTAGCAGGCCGACTGTATAACCTATTCAACCGAATAGCTGCTGCAATCTTTTACTGCTGATTGCTACTGCCCTTAATGATAAATATTTAAATTATTGCATTCCGCCGAATTCCTCAATTTCGGTCTTATACTTCTTACCTGTTGATACCGGCTTACCTTCTTTATCCAGATAGGTTACAGGTTGAGGATTGGTATCGATTTTAACAATGGCCTTTTTCCACTTTGATGTTTTTCCAAGGTGTACGCCCATTCTTTTTTCTTTACCGTTATAGTTAACTGTGTTAACAGATAAAACCTTAACATTGAAAAGCTTTTCCACGGCATTTTTAATTTCGGTTTTATTGGCTCTGTAATCTACAATAAAGGTGTATTTCCCGTCTGCCATATTATCATAGGTCTTTTCTGTTATATACGGACGAATAATTATATCCTCAGCAAGCTTCATTATGCATACACCTCCTCAACCTTGGCAACAGCATCTTTTGTAATTATAAACTTCTGATGCTTCAAAATATCATAGGTATTAATTGTATTAACCAGAGCTGTTTTTACATCGGGTACGTTCCTGGCTGATTTAACAACCTTTTCATCAACTTCAGGAAGCACTACCAATGCTGACCCGTCAACCTTCAGGTTCTTTAAAACCTTTACGAATTCCTTAGTTTTGATTTCATTCATTACCAGTTCATCCAGAACAATAATATTGCTGTCCAGCACTTTCGTGGTCAATGCACTCTTCAGGGCCAGTCTTCTCAGCTTCTTGGGTATTGAATATCTATAACTCCTCGGCTTTGGAGCAAATGCCACACCTCCGCCTTTCCATTGTACCGCACGAATACTTCCCTGACGGGCACGACCGGTACCCTTCTGTCTCCAGGGTTTTCTTCCGCCACCTCTAACTTCACTGACAGTCTTGGTAGACTGTGTTCCCTGGCGTTTATTGGCCAACTGGTTAACTACTGCGGCATGCATAGCATCTTCGTTAACTTCTACGCCAAATATATCATCGCTAAGGTTTATTTCCCCTACGACTTCGCCTTTCATATTATATACATCCACTTTTGGCATTTCAGGTCCTCCTTCCATAAAGTAAGTGCTTTACGCCTTGACCGAATCCTTGATTATTAAGAGCCCGCCTTTGGCACCAGGAACTGCTCCCTTTACAAGAAGCAAGCCTCTCTCGGCATCAACACGGACAACGGCAAGGTTCTGTACTGTTACTTTTTCATTCCCCATATGACCCGGAAGCTTTTTGCCTTTGAAAACACGGCTTGGATCTGAGTTGGAGCCCATTGAACCGGCACCTCTGTGGTATCCGGAACCGTGTGACATAGGTCCGCGACTGGATCCGAAACGCTTAATTGCTCCCTGGAAACCTTTACCCTTTGAAATACCGGATACATCTACTTTATCTCCGGCGTTGAACATATCCTGGACTTTTATTTCCTGGCCGACTTCAAAACCGTCAACATTTTCAATGCGGAACTCCCTCAAATACTTCTTCGGAGAAACACCGGCCTTATCAAATTGACCCTTTGTGGGTTTGTTAACCTTACTTTCCTTGATATCCTCAAATCCCACTTTAATTGAATTATATCCGTCTGTATCGCGGGTTTTCTTCTGCACTACCGTCATGGGTCCTGCCTTTATAACGGTAACAGGGATAAGAACTCCATCCTCTGTGAAGATTTGAGTCATACCTATTTTCTTACCAAGCATACATTTTTGCATTTTAAAGTTTCCCTCCTGTCATTGGTTCGATTGAATCGAACATAACAAATATATTGTTTATAGCTTAATTTCAATATCCACGCCCGCCGGAAGATCCAATCTCATTAACGCATCAACAGTCTTGGGTGTAGGAACAAGAATGTCAATAAGTCTTTTATGAGTTCTCATTTCAAACTGTTCACGTGAATCCTTGTACTTGTGAGGAGCACGCAAAATTGTGATTACTTCCTTTTTAGTTGGCAGCGGCACAGGACCCGAAACTCTTGCACCAGTCCTCTTTGCTGTTTCAACTATCTTTTCAGCCGATTGATCCAAAATCTGATGATCAAAAGCTTTTAACCGAATACGAATTTTTTGATTGCTCGCCATACATATGCCTCCTAATCCATGCTTTCAACAAAAGTGATTTTTTAAATCACTTTATTGTTTGTGCAACAGCACTTTTTTTGATGACGCAACAAGTTTTTCTCTGTACACTCTGCCGGGTGTGTCGTGAATATAAATATTTAAAACCCAGGACATGACAAGTTGACCCCAACTTGTAAACCTAGGCTCTGTAACAAACATACTTCACGCATGTATGTACAATACATGTAATACACGCGTTAATGCAAGATGTACAGTGACTTGTCGCCCGGTTTCTATGAATCGGACATTCTCCATTGAAGTTCCCCGGTTAACCGGCAATCTCCAACTTCATCGTATGCCATGTCACAACAGGCAACATTATACTATAATTTTTTTTCCATGACAAGTATTTTTTATTAAAATTTTTAATAACCCCGGCAAGCAATTTCTGTATTATTCATTTTCCAGGTAATTCCACATAATATATGCATTTTCATGAGTGTCGCTGTAATAATTCTTTCTCAAGCCTTCAATTTTAAAGCCGAAATTTTTATACATCGATATGGCTGCCGTATTGCTTTCCCTGACCTCAAGGGTAAGACCCCTTATGTTGTTTTTTCTTGCCAGATGAATTATTTCCTCCATTAACCTGCTTCCGATTTTCATCCTCCGGTACGCAGGATCAACGGCTATATTTGTAATATGCCCTTCGTCCATTATAATCCACAAACCCGCATATGCCACGATTGCACCCGAAATTTCGGCAACAATATAATGAGCCCGCGGGTTTTGCAGTTCATCAAAAAACATCAGTTTGGACCATGGGCTTGTAAATGATTTCTTTTCTATATTAAGTACATTTTCTATGTCTTCAATTCTCATTTGCCTTATTACAAGTCCGTTTTCCATAAGTTTAGCTCCGCGATAACATGTCCCTCATTCTTTCAGCCTGGGATTTTCTGTGATAATTTGGAACGGCATGGAAAGCATCGGTTACAATGCCGTTATTCTGCATCAGCCAGGCAAGATGTGCCACCGTTGCCGCCCTATGCGTAAAAATGTCGTCGGATGCAAAACGTGCATTAATCCCCTGGTCTTTTATATAATCCTTATACAGAGGTACGGCATCCCCTACAAAATGTATCGGCATATCATATTTTTTAAGTATGCTTATCAGTTCATCCAATGCCATTCCTGAATCTTCGTGCAGAACCGATACCGACCCGTCACCTGTTCTATAAAGGCCTGTATAAACCTGGCGGTTTCTTGCGTCCATTATGGGGCATACCAATCCGTCGGGCTCATTTACCGTATATGCCAGACCCATAAGAGTGGACACTTCCACAACAGGTTTATTCAGGGCGTAAGCCATTGCCTTGATTGTAACCACACCTATCCGCAGTCCGGTAAACGAACCGGGACCGTTTGCAACTGACAGCAAATCCAGGTCTTCGGGTTTATAATCAAGCATTTCCAGGAGTGAATCTATCATCGGAATAACTTTCTGTGAATGGGTTTTACCATTGCGCACAGTTATTTCACCGATTAAATAACCATCCTTTGCAACTGCAGCCGATGCTGCCTGTGCCGAGGTATCCAATGCAAGTATAATCATTTTATATCCAGCCCCTTTACAGTAATCCTCCGTTTATCTTCGCCTTCTGCCAGCCGTTCGAAATTAATCCATATTGATTTCGGTGGTATGAGATTTGGTATCAGATCAGCCCACTCAATTACGCATATATCTCCCTGATACAGGTATTCTTCAAATCCTATTTCGAACAACTCGTCCTCATCCGAAATACGGTAGACATCAAAATGGTGCAGGTTAAACTCAGGCCCATTATAAGTCTGCACCAAGGTAAATGTGGGGCTTGTAACATATTCGTCAATTCCCAATCCCCGGGCCAGGCCTTTTACAAATGCTGTTTTTCCCGTACCCAGATCTCCCGATAAAGCAATAATATCCCCTTTTTTAAGTTGTTTTGCCACTTTTTCGCCAAGTTTAACCGTATCCGATTCACTTTCAGAAATCATTACGTACATCATTATCTCCACACATATAAAAATGATCTGCCTAAAGCCCGTACCTTATGTACTTACGAACTTATTTACAGCCGCTCAGGCATTCACATTATAACACAGCATATACCGGCTGCAAAATTATATATTTATTCCTGCAGTACCCAGGGAAGAATTTTCCCGACAGTATACTCTGCCGCCTCTTCTTCGGTAAGAATTTTTGCCCACGGCACCCTATTGTCCATTTTCCCTCCAGGGCCAAAGCTGTTATATTCAGCATAAAAAACGGTACTTTCACTTTCAGGCTTATTCCAGTTATGCCATCCTTCACTCTTAATATGTTCATCCATATAACAGTTTATAAAAACAGTTTTAGCGAAATTTCTCCACGGTCTTCCCAGATAGACTGTAGAAGGTTTGCATTTTCCCAAAAGCCTGCAGTTAATGAAGACATACCCGTATTTTATGCCTTCAGGGGTTGATGCAGCAGTAATATATCCGTTTACGCCATTTTCAGGTTCCCCCCTGTTCAGGGAAATGATAGTACAACCCTTAAAAACCGCTGTTGCAGAACCGAATATAAAGTCCACATCTCCTTCTATTAAGCAGTTTTCGTAATAATGGCTGCCCATTCTTCTTTCCTTGTCCTGCCCCGGGCCTTTAAATCCGTCTTTTATAATAGGGCTTGGCGGGAGCGGCGCGGTAAACAGGGTATCCTGATGCCCTGTAAAACGGCAATTCCTGAATACCACACGATCTGCATCCACATATGCGGCAAGGGCTTGTCCTTTGATTAAACCCGATCCTGCCGAATTCTCAAAAGTGATATTGCGGGCCTCAAACCCGTCCCCTGTGATAAGAACGGTATATGAATTGAAAGTGCCGTATTCTTCCCCGTTATCGAATAATTTCCTGGCGTAATCGTCATAGGTTATAACCGTTGATTCTGCATCTTCACCAATCAATGTAACATTAGGCCTTTTAATATGCAGTTTTTCTTTGTACACTCCCTTTTTAATGTGTATAACAACACGGTCATTGTCATTTTTGCTTTCCAATGCTTTAAGTGCATGTCCCAGCGATATATAATCGCCACTTCCGTCAGCTGCTACAATCATGGTATTTTACTCCTTTCATCCTTTATATATCAACGACTTTTTCCAACTAATTATGAGTATATTTTATATAAATTCTTTTTACAATTATCTTCATGACTTAAAATAAAAAAACCCTGTCAGGTTATTTTCTGATAATATTTCCCGACTGGTCTTTTATCAGGCCGAATAATTTTATCATAAACGGCGGCACCGGAATCCCTAAAATTATCAGGTTCTGTATTATGCTCAGGCCCTCTGTCCCGATAAGATATATATATACTGCCAGCGTAATGGAATTTCCGATGGGAATATTCAGCCCTGCGTCGCTTGTTAAATAATTAATCAAAAACTCGATTAGAATTGTAATAAGTATAAGCACAAGGTAAGACAGCTTTTTTAAAGCCCCAGTTATGCCCTTTTTATAACTGAAACCTCCTTCCTTCGTCAATCCGCAAACAAGTCCCGTTATATAATCCAATACCATAAACGCTGCCAGAATTACAAACACTTCATGCATTGATTCAGAAATATATGCGATAATCACAACCAAAGATCCTATGAAAGTTTTTGCTTCCAAAGCCTGCATCAGCTTGTACATATATTACAACCCCCTTCAGATAGGATTAATTCATTATATGCATATCCTGAAAATTTGACAAAACCTGCGCTGATGCATGGCAGGCATATTCAATTAAGCATGCGGGAGGAAACATAAGCACCGGTTGTAAAGCTTCTCCCGGCCGGACGAATTTCCCGTATTCAGTCCTGTATGTATAAAAGAGTTTTTTCAGGCTCGATTTCAAGCAAAAGAAATGCTGTTTTTATCAATGAGTTTATTGAGATAAAAAAAGACCGGGAGACCCGGTCCAAAAACAACAAAGATAAGTATTATAACAGTTTATTTGGATTTGCGCCATTCATCATACTGTCTTTGCATTTCGGCAATCAGTTCATCCACACCGGCGGCCTTAAGCTCCTTTGCGAATTGCTCAACTGTGGGTTCAATTTCTACAGAACCTGTGAACAATTGCTTGTAATATGCCTGGACTACATTCTTGCAGGATGAAACCTGGGTTTCAACATTGGTTTTGTCAAATACGAAACCAAGGCTGTTCAATACCAATCCCTCATCGTTATATGCAAGGAATTTATCCCACTTCTGAGGATCTTCATTGCTCATCAGATAGTCTTTGAACTGATCTCCGAATTTCCAGCCATGGCCGGGGTTATAGCCTGAATTTGCAGGATCAATCAATTCTATAACATTATCGGAGAGTTTCTTGTAATGTACATTTTCAATACCATAGTTAAGCAGGTTCTTCAGGTATTTGTCGGTATACAGCATTTCTATGAACAGGAAAGCTTTCTCGGGATTCTTTGAAGCTGCGGGAATTGCAAGGAGAGCACCTGTTGTTTCGCGGTTGGACATAACCGGACGTGTAACGTCAACCTGTACCCACTCAATACCTGTGCTTGCAGTCATTTCATCATCTTTACCCGGTTTCAGGGACTGGGAAGCTGCAAAATATTTTCCGGACTTCATAAGTTCAACCTGATTCTGCATTGTTGCAGCATCGGGATGGATGTATCCCTTGTTCATCCAGTCTCTCATGAGCTTGTAATGCTCAATGCTTTCGGGTGCAAGGAAGTGGTTTATAATCGTGTAATCCCTGTTATCAGGATACAAAGCACCGGGAACATCATCGTCGCTGATGCGGTCCCAGTCGAGAAGCTGGAACGGAGCATCCATTGTTGCAATACAGAGAGGTGTTATTTCAGGTTCATTTTCCTTTATTATCTTCAATAATGGTTCAATTGCTTCTATTGTTTTAATATTGCTTGTATCCATCTTGTATTTTTCAACAAGGTCCTTTTTGAGAAGCCATCCCCAGTTATGAACTTTTTCCTTGTTGGTTGGCAGTGCGTAATTCTTGCCGTTAATGGCAGAACCGTTAAGGAAGTCTTCACCGAGTATTTCTTTTATTTTCGGATATTTTGCCAAATACCCGTTAAGCTCTGTGAAATAGCCTGATGCTGCATTAACATTGTAGTTCGCTGCCCAGTTTGCTGTAAATACAATATCAAGTGGTTCACCGGCTGCCAATGCTGTATTTACTTTCTGATCATATTCATCGCCCCAGCCAAATACATATAAATCCAGGGTAACGTTAAGCTTATCCTTCAGGTATTTGTTCACTTCTTCAAGAACTTTCGGGGTATCGGGTTCCTGTCTGTTTCCTACGAGATACCATGTAAGTTTTACTGCAGGTTCTTCAGATTTGGTTTTACCGCTATCTGCAGCAACTGTAGGGGTAGCTGTTGTCCCTGTTCCGGATCCTGAGCCCTGACCGGATGTCGGTGGTGAAGAGCAACCGGCCAAAATAAGAGTAAGAGCTGTAACCAAAATCAGTAACAAGCTGCAAATTCTCTTTGTTTTTAACATAAAATTCCCTCCTTAAATGAATTTAATATCTAAACCGTATAACCGGTTTCAGCCTTTAACGGCACCAATGGTAAGACCTTTGACAAAATATTTCTGGAAAAACGGGTAAGCAAATATGATCGGGCCTATCGACAAAACCGCTATTGCCATTCTTGCACTTTCACTGGGTAATTCGGCAAGGATTTTTGATGATTCTGAAAATTGCGCGCTGCCGCTGACTAGATACTGTATACTGTTTAATGTCTGGTACATCAAATATTGAATATTATACAGCTTGTACTCGGTTACAAACATAAGAGGGAGCCACCAGTCGTTCCAATATCCCAAGGTGCAGAAAAGTCCGATTGTTGCAAGACCCGCCCTGCACAATGGCAGTACAATGACAAAGAAAGTCCTGAATTCTCCGGCTCCGTCTATTTTCGCAGACTCGATAATTGACTCATGGATGGTGGTTTTGAAGAATGTTCTCATTATCATCATATACCACGCATTCATCAAATAAGGGATTATCATGACCCAAATGGTATTCTTGATGGGTATCAGCTGTGTATATACCATATACCACGGAACCAGCCCGCCACCGAATATCATGGTAAAATACGCGAAAAAGGAGAAGAAATTCTTGTATTTAAAGCTCTGACGAGACAGCGGATATGCGTAAAGGCAGATAACCATGAGGCTTAAAACAGTGCCCAAAAGCGTTACCAGTATGGATACACCGTAGGCCCTCCATATTGTATCACCTGCGGTGATAACATAGTCATATGCTTTAAGCGAGTATTTCTGCGGGAAGAAACTATATCCGTTAACCAGAAGTTCCTTCTCATCGGTAAACGAAATAGCAATTATCAGTAAAATAGGAGCTATGCATACAATACTGCAAAGAATAAAGAACAGGTTAATCAAAATATTGTTTATCGGAGATATCCTGTTACCAATGCTTTTTCTTTTAAAAATACTTATAGCATCCTTTTTTTTGGTATTGACCTTACTACCCATTGTTATTGCCCCCTAAAACAGTGCTTTATCCTTATCAATTTTCCTGACAATGAAATTTGCAGTAAATACTGTAATACAGCCTACTACAGCCTGATATGTGCCTGCTGCCGCCGCCATTGAAATATTGTTTGTGTTTCTCAGCGCTCTGTATACATAGGTATCTATAACATCGGTGACAGGATAAAGCTGCCCGCTGTTTCTAGGTACATGATAAAAAAGACCGAAATCAGCATTAAAAATCCTGCCAACTGCAAGCAATGTCAAAATAATCATTAAGGAACGTAAAAGCGGTATTGTGATATACCTTATCTGATGCCATTTCGTGGCTCCGTCAATTTCTGCTGCTTCATAGTACTCATTGTCTATACCTGATATTGCAGCTAAATATACAACAGTATTGTAACCGGTGTATTTCCACAGTTGAAAGAAAATAAGGATAAATGGCCAATATTCTGGTTCAAAGTACCATTTTACCGGATTAATACCCAAAGATGCCAGGAGTGTTTTGTTCAGAAAACCATTTTCAATGCTGAAAAACGAGTATGCAAGGTAGCTGACTATAATCCACGACAGAAAATAAGGCAGGAACATAACACTCTGATAAACCTTTGATGTCCTTTTGTTGGTAATTTCATTCAGCATTATGGCAAATGCAACCGGAATGACCAGGCCAAGAATAATAAATGCCAGATTGTACAGTATGGTGTTTCTTGTAATCTGAAATGCATACGGGGTTTTAAAGAAAAATTCAAAGTTCTTAAGTCCGTTCCATTCGCTTTGGATAATACTGTTTATGAAGCTTCCATGGAAACGGTATCTCTTAAAAGCTATTACTATTCCAAACATCGGGATATAATTATTAATAATCAGAATAATTACTCCCGGTATTAGCATAACGAACAATTGCCAGTTATTTTTCAGTTCGTGAAAAAAACCCTTGTTTGAGGAAGGCTTTATTATTGTTGTATTCCCCTGCTTAATTTGCATCATCTTTAACCCCTCTTGTTTCACCCTTATATTTATGAAACTTAAAATCATTTGTGAAAAAGACTGAATGACTTTCAGCCGGATTGTCGTATTGTCACCGCCGGCTAAGAACGCAACAGGATATTACATTTTTATCATATCAGAGACGAACCGGTGTATGAATGGAGCATATTGAATTATATTGCATAATATTGACCTGTTTAATAGCAAAATTTTACAACAAAATAATCCACGAAAAATCAGTTGCCAATAGAAGTATCCCTGTATTCTGTCGGTGACAAACCTTCATATTTCTTAAACAGGCGCGAAAAGTAGTGGGCATCGGGAATTCCGACCAATTCGGCAATCTCATAGGTTTTATATTTGGGATCCATGAGCAGTTCTTTGGCTTTCTCTATACGTAACCCATTAAGATAATCCACAAAATTTTTGCCCAGTTCTTTTTTAAACATCCTGCTTAAGTAAGAGGTGCTTACATAAACATGTTCGGCAACATCATTAAGAGTAAGCTGTTCTTTATAATGTTCGTGAATATAGTCGAGGGCATTGCGTAAAATGAGCTTTATGCTTTTATTGTTATAGTTGTTGATTTTTGCAGTAATACTAAGTGAAACTTCCTTTAGAAGCTCATTAAGCTCATATACATTTTCCGACCGGCTAATCATATTGTGAAGGCTTATGATATTGATGCTTTCAACCTTTTTTTCATTGGAAGCCAGTGCCACAGAAAGCCTGATGTTGTTTATATATGTAATAATACCCCAGTAAAAATTCTTTAAGTAATCCATATTCAGATGATCCAGACCATTTATATATTTAAATATATCATCAATCCTTTTCATTACAATTGACTCATTTCCTGTCTTAATACCTTCCAGCAGCAGCTTCTGGTACTTTTCAAGCACCGAATAATCCTCGAACTTTAGAAATCCGTTCAGATCGTTGTAAAAAATTACTGAGTCATTTCCAATATAGAATTTCCGTTCAAGTGCTTCCATACATTCACGAAACTTTTCCGGCAGCTGTATAATGTCCCTTCCTTCCGAACTTACCGCTATCGTTACCGTAAATCCGAAGCAATTTATAAGAAGTTCCTGAAGATAGTTGCATTTATCGCTTATTAAATTATAACTGTCGTCTTTTTTATCAATACTCCGCAGTATAAACGCCACACCCCTGTCTTTAAGCGGGATGCTGATTACATTGAAACTGTCTGAAAACACATCCATAAATGTATTTATTATGCCGAACAGGTATAAATTTTTGTCATACTGGCTTAAGCTTTTGTTCTCATCGGTATCTATCTCCACTACAAGCAGGAAAAACTCGTTTATATTCACACCGAGCAACTCAGCACGCGGCAGGATTTCATCCCTGTTTGGATAAATCTCATACATAAGATCATATAAAAATTTTTCCCTAAGTATAGGAATATTCTGCTCAAAAAGCTTCTTTAACTTGTTGAACTCTTCCGCCCTGTTCCTAAGGCTTTTCAGCTCTTCGACAGCCCTGTGTATTATTGTCGTCAAATCCTCTATCTTTGAAGGCTTAAGGACGAAATCAAATACTCCAAGTTTCAGTGCTTCCTGAACATAGTCAAAATCCCTGTACCCGGTCAGGATAATTATTTTACAATCGGGGATCAAATCCTTTACATTGCTTATCATCTTAAGGCCGTCAATCCCGGGCATGCGTATGTCGGTAATCAGTATGTCGGGCCTTTTTTCATTAATCAGAGCAATGCCTTCCTCTCCGTCAGAAGCCTCGGCACATATCTCGCACCCGAATTTTTTCCAGTCCAGTATATTCTTAATGCCCTTTCTGATTATCGGTTCATCATCAATGATCATTACCTTGAACATAATAACCCTCCGTCGCCTCATTATTAACCGGTATACTGACTATTATCCTGGTGAATTTCCCCTTTTCGCTCTCTATTTTAAGTCCGTAGTCATCTCCGTAGAATAATTTTATTCTGCGGTTTACGTTTTCTATCCCTATGCTTTGCCTTGATTCGGTCCTCAGGTTTTTGAAATATGTATCATTGTCAAGGGAAAGCCTTCTGTTCAAAGCGTCCAGTTCAACGCTGTCAATGCCGGGGCCGGTATCCATAACAATAATGACAAGGCGTTCACCTTCAATATATGCTTTAAGCAGGATCTCGCCTTTTCCGCGCAACCTGTCAATACCGTGATAAACTGCATTTTCAACAAGAGGCTGAATTAACAGCCTTGGAATTCTGACTTTTCCCGCTCCGTTTAATATTTCTTTTTTAAACTCTACTTTATCTTCGAACCTTCTTTTAATTATCGATATGTATTTGTCCGAGTACTTAAACTCCTCCTCAACGGTAATCAGCCTGTCATCCCTTCCAATACTGGCTTCCATCAGGTCAGACAAATCGGTGACGGCCTCGCTGATTTCGGGTACATTGTTAAGTCTTGCCATCCAATTGATTGACTCCAGTGTATTAAACAGGAAATGGGGATTAATTTGCGACTGAAGTGCTTTCAATTCTGCCTCTTTTCTTGTAATCTGCTCCCTGTAAACCCAGTTCACAAGATGATTTATTTCCCGGGACATTTCATTGAATGTTTTATTCAGGAATCCTATTTCGTCCTCTCTTTCGTCATCTATATATACAATCCGGTTATCCTTCTGGACCATCTTCATTCCCTTTACAAGGCGGTTGATGGGGTTTATAAAGCTCATTGCAATGGATAAGTTGAATGCGGACAGGATTATTACCGTAACGATGCACAGCAGAATCAAATTCCTCCTAAGGGCGTAGGCGTCACGGTAAAGCACGTTCAACGGTACATACGTTATTATTTTCCACCCTGTTTCACTGATAGTTGTATAGGATACCAATGCATTTACATCATAATCAATTTTTGAATCCTTTTCATTCTGAAGCTTCCTGAACGAAGAATCATTTATAAAATAATCGTAATCGCTGTTTCTTGCAGCAATCAGATCGTGGTTCTCTGATAATATAATAATATTTTGCATGCTTCTTGTAAGCCCGTCATAGACCGTTCTCAGAAAGTTCTTGTTTACAAGTATCGCCTGAAGGCCGATTTCCCTGAAAGTATCCTGATGATATATGGTTCTTACAAGATATATATGATTTACAACACCATTGCTGCTGTCGGTATACCAGGTTACCTTTCCCTGGTGTTGCCTGGCTTTCTCCAGTAATTTTTCATAGGGCAATATATTTTTAATACTGTTGTTTGAAGAATTGTCATCGGCATAATAGAACCTGCCGTCATTCCCCACAATTGCTATGGCCTGGACTTCAGGCCTTGACAGTATTATTTTCTTCATTGAATTGCTGATTTCATTTTCAATTTCATATCCCATGATGGGATCGTTTATATTTTTCTGAGTTAAGGCATTATATATCGTTTTGTCATATAAAAGGTCCTGAGAAATGACACTTAAGTTTGATAAAAAATCATCGAAACGAAGCTCAATCATCTGCAGTATGTCCTTTGCATAATTTGTTGATATTTGCTTTATTGTTTGTGCAGAATTCCTGTAACTTAAAAAGCCCATGAAAATCATAGGTATTATTATTTGAATGTAGAAAGCCAGTAAGAGCTTCTTTTTAATTGATAAATCCTTATAGAATTTTACAATCTTTTTTTTCAATTGCTTCACCTCAAAATTAATACGAAGCAGTTTACACTGAAAGTTGCATCAGAATCGAAGGATTTACAGCATCTTCTTTAAAAGCATCGATACTAAGTGAAGGCTGGAGCCTGTGACTTAAAGCGGGGATACGCAAGGCGGCAGAGCAAAAATGCTTACGAGTAGAAAACTGAATTCGGCATTGCAGAAAACATTGTTACCGAATGTATGTGTCAGTTATTGTGCAATGCAAGGAAACTTATAGCGGAATGCAGCATAGGGATGTGCAGTCAGAGCGAGGACAAGCAGGCCGATTGTCTGAGCAAAAATGCAGCATACAATATATATTCTTATGCATTTTTACAGATTTCGGCTTGCCGAGCTTAACTTACACAGCTCTTGCAAATGGAGCGTCTGTTTCCGGTATTGCACAATAACTTTGCTACTAAAAGACGCATTTTTACGAATTTCGCCCTGCCCGAGCTGAATCTCCAGGCTCCGCCAAACTTGGCATAGATGCCGGAAAGAAGCTGCTATGAATACCGCAATAAAAGTAATAATAACTCCTCATTCACCGCTAATGTGACAGTAACCCTGCCTTAACCGCCTTATTGTAGAGTTCATCAATCCCAAGCTTTCCTTCAAGGACATACGGCATACCTATAACTATAACTTCTTCCCAGACAGTTCTGTCAATAAAACTGTCAGGAGGACCCACAAATTGTCTGCTGTTGTTAATAAGGATCTGGCCTTTCCTGGTAAGCCTGTTATAGTCTATCTGGTATTCCCTTATATCAACACAGCTCATCATTCCTGTCTGCTTTGCAAATTCCACGGCGGCCTCTCTCGACGTAAGAAATTTCATTAAACGGATGGAGGCTTCTCTCTTTGTTTCATCATTATAGGATTCAGCGCTTATATAAAAACATCCGTTTCCAAGTCCATATATCATTGTATTCGGAGGAGCTTTTCCATCGCTGAATGTTGGAAAATATACTATGTCAACTGTATTGTCATCAGCCGGTATGTTTCCGATAAACCATGAACCCTGCACTATCATTGCAGCTTTTTTCTCAAGAAACAGGGTATTTCTTTCATGGTTTGTCAATGTAAAAGCTTCATCAGGGAATGCTCCAATCCGGTAGAGTTCCTGCATGCACTCCATTGCCTTTTTATAATAATATTCGAATTCGGGATGCTGGGGATTTTCGGCTATTTCCTTTCCGGCAAGAAGTGCAACCATGTTCTGAAATAGATATGTACCTTCGGCAAATGAATTATATGCAATAGGGATTATATCATTGCCTTTTAGTACTTTTACCGCATCTTTTAACTCTTCAAAAGTGGTTGGTACCGGCACGTTATATTTTTCAAACAGATCGGTGTTTATGAACAGAGCTTCAAAAATAATCTCGAAGGGCAAGCCATACAATCTGCCGTTATAAGTTGTGTACTTAAGCATACTGCTTTTAAATGAATTCTTCCATTCAGGGTTTTCCTCCATCAGATCGGTTAAATCGGCTACCTTCCCTGCCTGAATAAGAGCTCTTATATCTGACCCCGGCCACATTCCGAATACATCGGGATTATTTCCAGAAGCAAAATCCGTTTTTATTTTGGGAAGAAAATCCTCTCCAAAAAGAGATTCGTTTACTATTTCTATATCAGGATTCTCATTTGTAAAGCGAACGAATAATTCCTGCAATGTCTCTGCTTTGGAATCCACACCACCCCAACTGCTTATAAAACGCAATGTTATCTTACCATTTTCTTCAGGTATCATCAGGGAAGTATCCTCTTCCAAATTAGTGCAGGAAGCAGCGGATAAGGAAAGAAAAATTACGGCAACCAAAAGTAACCATCTATCTTTTTTCATGGCTTGCTCCCAATACCTAAATTGCCATTATTTATCTTAATATTTTTATTATACCTCAACTGATAGGAATATCAAGAATCTCTCTTTCCTGTCCCGTCATTCCCTCGTCAGTAACTGCACCACATCAGGGTTTTCCATTATCTCTTCTATTGCATTAATTCCCAGTTGTTTAAGCGTTTTCATTACATTGAGGTTATCAAAGGGCGTCATGATGAGCGAATCCTCGGCGACCTCATTAACAATCTGGGTGGCCTTTTCAACGTCAATGTTTGTTCTTGGGCCGCCGACGCAGCCGCCCACACATCCCATACCTTCTATAAAGTTATAGTCGGTGACTTCATTATTTGACAGTTCGTCAAGTATTTTTTTGCAACTTGCTACTCCGTCCACTTTCTTTGCCTTTAACTTAATAAGCCTGCTTGGGTTAATTCTGTTGACAACTGTTTTGACCGAAAAGCTTACTCCTCCGGTCCTTGCATAGAACCTTCCTCCGAGAGAGCCCTGATCCTTTTCTTCTCCGATTAACTCTGCCGGATTAATTTGCAACGCCTTAAAAATTTCTTTTAATTCCCTGAAATTAATAACAAAGTCTATGGCTCCCTGTAATCCCTCTTCTTTTATTTCTGCCTTCTTGGCTATGCATGGAGCTATAAAAACAACCCGTGCATCAGGATAAAGTTTCTTCAATATTCTGCCCGAAGCTATCATCGGAGACACTGACGGAGACATATGCTTATACAGCTCGCCGTAATTTTTCTTTGTCATATTAAACCATACGGGGCAACAGCAACTGGTAAGGAAGAAATCTTCATGATTTTTAACTAAATGATTGAACTCGAAGGCTTCCTTGATGGTGAGAATATCTGCAAACATTGCAACTTCAATCATATCTGTAAAACCCATTATCTTAAAAGCACTTCTAAGCTGTCCCAGAGTGACATTATCACCAAACTGTCCTGCAATAGCAGGAGCAACCACTGCATAAACAGGATGCTTTTTCTCTTTTAAAATGTTTATTACCGGTATAAATTCAATTTTGTCGGCCAATGCTCCAAAATCACACTCAGTAACGCATCTTCCGCATGTAAGGCATTTATCATTCATAATAACAGGCCCCTGGGTCCTTCTGTAAACATGGGATTCAAAAAGGCATGTATCTTTGCAAAGCCTTGAATCGTCATCACAATACGCACATGGACCGTCAATTTTTGAAATTACCGGTCTGCTGACAACATCAAAATTTTTCACCAGCTTAAGTTCATCCTTAAAAGTGTCTTCACCTGTCGGGTCCAACCCCATGGCAATTCGTATATGATCCTTGATAAATGACATATCCTCATCATCAAACCCGTACTGCTTTTTTATTTCGTTTGCTAAAGCATTCAGATCTTCCCTGTCATTTAGCTCACCGTTCCAGTACCTTTTTACAAGTTCTCCGAAAATAATCATTCTTTTCTGCTGAAAATTTGAAAACCTGTTCTCCATAAAAACCTCCGGTAATTATATAAAAGGGTATCGCACTATTCATACGATACCCTTTTTTTAACATATTTAATCGTGAATTACGATGTAACCGCAAATCTCACAAAATTAATATGCCTCTACGAACAGTTCAAAATATGCTTTTGGATGAGCACAGGCCGGGCACTTTTCGGGAGCCTCGGTTCCTTCATGGATATATCCGCAGTTACCGCATTTCCAGTAAACCTTGCCGTCCTTTTTAAATACCTTTTGGTTTTCAACGTTTTCAGCAAGCTTCTTATATCTTTCTTCATGCATCTTTTCGGATACACAAATCATTCTGAATGTTGCGGCAACTTCGGGGAAGCCTTCTTGTTCTGCAACATCAGCGAATAACGGGTATAAGTCATGCCACTCTTCGTGCTCACCTTCTGCTGCAGCTTTTAAGTTATCCAATGTGGTACCCTTCGCAACGGGATAGCTTGCTTCTGTAATGGTAACCATGGCAGGCAGTTCATCTGCCAAACCTTCAACCAGATAATTAAAGAACCTCTTGGCATGTTCTTTTTCATGATCTGCTGTTTCAAGGAAAATGTTCTTTATCTGCTTATATCCTTCTTTGTCAGCTACAGAGGCATAATAGGTGTATCTGTTTCTTGCCTGCCCCTCTCCGGCAAATGCTTTAAGCAGATTTTCAGCAGTTTTTGTTCCTTTCAATGATTTCATGATATAACCCCTCCTTAATGAATATATGTACATTATTGTCTGCTTGAAAATAATAATATAACGCTATTTTCCCAGCAGGCAGAAGTTAAAGTCCTTCTTTGTGAAGCGTGAAATAAAATTTTCATGTGGTATTTACCGTTCAATGACATTAATCCGTAAATATGTGCTTCATTATTGTAATATCTACTATTTTAGTCTAAATACAAAATCAGGCAATGTCAATATTCATTGCCTGAAATAACTCATATCCTTGATTGAAACATATGAAAATGGAGTGATACTGCTGCACGTCCGGCAAATGGCTCAGATTTAAACTTGTTTATGCGGCATTCAAACCAGGGAAATAAACCTTAAAGGCGTGATTTTGTTATTTGCCGTCACATACATAAGGCCTTAAAATTTCGGCACAAGCCCTGTACCCGCTGACAGTCAGGTGGAGTCCTTCAACGGTATATTCAAGCCTTAAATTTCCCTTATCGTCAGTCAGATGGCTGTGGACATCTATATATTCAATACCTTTTTCTTCGGCAAGCCTTTTTAAGCCCTCATTAACGCGGCGTATCTTTTCGTTGTTTCTTCTTCCTACAATATATTTATTAATTTTTTTATCCTTTGCATTTGACACAGGATAAATTGACTGGAGATAAATTTTGGCTTTGGGGCATCTCTCGCGGATTCTGTCTATTATCTCTGCAATATTCCGTATAATATGGCTTTCGCTCCTATTCTCGCCGATATCATTGGTGCCTATCAGGATAAATACTTTCGATGGTGACAGCTCAAAAACACTTTCGGAAAGGCGTTTTAAAACGCCATCCGTTGTGTCTCCTCCAATGCCCCGGTTTATAACGTAAACTCCGTGAAAAAATTCATTTAGCCTGAAAAAGTCGGTAATAGAGTCTCCTAAAAACACTATACCGCCGGGTTTTGAGCATTTGTTCAATTCAATAAAGGCATTATCAACCTGCTTTTTATATAAATTCGTTATTGCATCTATTAGCTTTTTTACCATCCCATACACCTTTATTCCCGACTCCTGTATCATTTTACCCTCTGACAAATAACAGTCCGGTGTTTCAATTTGCTTTATGGGTGGGCTCAAAAATACCGTACCCAAGGATGCATACGCCAATTGTCTACACCTGTATTATTTTACTCACGTGTATAAGCAATCTTTCCATTTATTATGGTCATATCCACTTTTGATTTGTAATCAAACGGATGTCCGTTAAAAATAACAATATCGGCATCTTTTCCTTTTTCAAGACTTCCTACCCGGTCGTCTATTCCTGCTGCCCTTGCCGCATTGACAGTTACAGCTTTCAGCGCCTCTTCTTCAGGCATTCCTTCCCTTACCGCAATTGCCGCACATAAAAGCAGATGTTGCACAGGAACACATGGATGATCTGTCATTATAGCAACCGGTATACCTGCTTTTGCAAGGATTCCGGGCGCAGCAAGGCTTTGATTCCTAAGTTCGATTTTTGATCTGTCGGTGAGCATCGGACCTAATATAACCCTGACATTATTCTCCTTTAGGATATCTGCAATCAGATATCCTTCGGTGCAATGATCAATCGTTATTTTTAAGTTAAATTCCTTTGCGATGCGAATGGCCGTCAAAATGTCATCGGCTCTGTGGGCGTGGATTTTTACGATTAAATCGCCTTTCAGCGCTGGTATCAGAGCTTCAAGGCGCATATCAAACTCGGGTTTGTCGTTATTTTCCCTGTCATTATTATATTCTTCCCATAGCTCCATATACTCTTTCGCTTTGTAAAACTGTTCTCTCAAAATAGCTGCTGTAGCCATTCTGGTACTGGGCGCATGGTTCTTCTCATGATATACCGTTTTAGGGTTCTCTCCAAATGCAACTTTAAGGGCGCAGGGTTCTTTAATAACCATCTCGTCAACAGAACGGCCAAAAGTTTTTAATGCGGCAAACTGCCCGCATATCACATTAGCGCTTCCGGGACCGCTGAGAACAGTTGTAACACCCCATTGCCTTGCTTCCACAAAAGAACGATCGGCATGGTATATAGCATCGATTGCCCGTAAATGCGGCGTAACAGGATCGGTCATTTCATTGACATCATCGCCTTCAAAACCAACTGAGTCTTCCATCATGCCCACATGGGTATGTGCGTCTACAAGTCCGGGTAAAACAAATCTCCCTTTCGCATCAATTATTTCGCTGTCTTCAGGGCATTCATCCATATGCCCTACGGCTGCTATTTTTCCGTCTTTAACCAGTATATATCCGTTCTCATATTTAAGAGTCTCAGATTGTGTACCGCTATTATCTGCCATTGTAAATATTTTTCCATTAATAATAAGCATATAATCCTCCGTTTATGAATCCCACAATTAAGTGATTGATAAAGTTAATTTCATGTTATAGTAAATCATTCCCATTATAACACAGCCTATGTAGCTTAACAAATACATTTGAGCATATGGTTAAGGTAAGCGGTACCAAAGGCTCTGCCAGTAAAAATTTATAACCGTTGCATATAGGTTGTGACTCATTTTTGCCTTGCCCTGCTGCATAATATCTATGCTTTACGGCAAAAATAAAAAGGGATGAATCCCATTTTCCAGAACTTCATCCCTTGTATGGCTTATTAAATATTTTAGTGTTCTACTGCCACCGCAGCTTCGTCCTTTGCCTTTTGAACTTCAATATGCGTACTGCTGTTCTCTTCTTCGGTCTTATTTTTGTTTTCCGGAACAGGGAAACGCACCAACGCATTTTTCATCACCTGATCCATGGACGAAACAGAAACCATCTTTAGTTTCTCAACCACATTCCTGGGTATTTCCTCAATGTCTTTTTCATTTTCCCTGGGATATAAAATAGTGTCTATCCCTGCTCTATAGGCAGCAAGTACCTTCTCTTTCAAACCCCCTATCGGCAATACCCTTCCCCGTAAAGTAATTTCACCTGTCATAGCAACATTTCTTCTTACCGGAATGTTGGTCAAAGCAGAAATCATTGCAGTTGCCAGCGTAATTCCCGCAGAAGGCCCGTCTTTCGGTATGGCGCCTTCAGGAACATGAATATGCATATCATACTTTTTGTGGAAATCCTTGTCAATTCCTATCATTTCGGCAATGGAGCGGACATAGCTTCTGGCAATTCTGGCAGATTCCTTCATAACATCGCCCAATTGTCCGGTCAGTTCTAATGCACCGTCTCCTGGCATAAGATTAACTTCAATGCACAGGGTGTCGCCTCCAACAGGCGTCCAGGCCAAGCCGCGTGCTATACCCACTTCATCCTTTTCATTGGCCTTATCGAATAAAAATATCTTGCGGCCAAGGAACTTGTCCAGGTTGTTTTCTGTTATACGCACCGACTTTTTCTGGCCTGATACTATCATCTTGGCAACCTTCCGGCATACTGTTGAAATCTGTCTTTCCAGGTTTCTGACCCCCGCTTCCCGGGTGTAATAGTTTATAATATCCCTGATGGCACCTTCATCAAATCGTATTTCTGAAGGTTTAAGGCCATGATTTTTAATCTGTTTCGGAATCAGATGCCGTTTCGCAATCTGAATCTTTTCCTCATCAACATAACCCGATATATCTATTACTTCCATCCTGTCCAGCAATGGGCGTGGTATTGCATCTTTGTAATTCGCAGTAGTAATAAACATGACGTCGGACAAATCAAAAGGCATGTCCAGATAATGATCATGGAACTCCTTATTCTGTTCGGCATCTAAAACTTCAAGCAAAGCAGCCGCAGGATCTCCCCGAAAATCGTTCGACATTTTGTCAATTTCATCGAGAAGTATCAGAGGGTTCTTTGAACCAGCCTGCCTTATTGCCTTTATTATTCTGCCGGGCATAGCTCCGATATAGGTCCGTCTGTGGCCCCTGATCTCAGCTTCATCTCTCACACCGCCAAGGGACATGCGAACGTAATTCCTGTTCAATGCCTTTGCAATAGACCGTACAATGGATGTCTTTCCCACTCCGGGAGGTCCCGCAAGGCATATTATCGGCCCCTGAAGGCTGTTCTTAAGTTTTCTTATTGCAAGGTATTCCACTATTCTTTCTTTTACTTTGGTGAGTCCGTAATGGTCCTCGTCCAAAATTCTTTCTGCATCGCTTAAGTTTAAGTTTTCCTCTGTTTTGTTGTTCCATGGCAGCTCGACTATCCAATCAAGGTATGTTCTGATAACACCGCTTTCAGCCGACGAAGGATGCATTTTTGAAAGCCTGTCCACCTCTTTTAGAGCTTTGCTTTCCGCATCCTGAGGCAAACCCAGCTTCTTTATTTTCTCGCGGTATTCTTCAATCTCATCTTCCTGTTGGCCGCCTTCTCCCAGCTCATTCTGTATGGCCTTAAGCTGTTCCCTGAGATAATATTCCCGTTGGCTTTTGTCAATCTGCTGGCGTACTTTCTTGTTAATATTCTTTTCAACTTCAAGTATTTCTATTTCGTTAACCAGGATTTTCAGAAGTTTTTCCATTCGCCTCTTCGGCGACAACTCGTTCAATATACGCTGTTTTTCCTCCAATTTTATAACCAAATTGGCGGCAATAACATCTGAAAGCCTTGCATAGTCTTCCATTGTCGATAAAGTAAATGTTGTATCAGGAGAAATGCGATTGGTAAGTTTCGCATATTGTTCAAAATAACTGATAACCTGCCTTACCAGGGCTTCTGTTTCCGAATCTTTTGTCTGATGCTTTGGATTTGGGCACTCCCGTACATTTACTTCATAATAAGGATCGTTTGAAACGAAATCAACGATCTTTGCCCGTTCCAACCCTTCTACAAGCACACGTATGGTATCTCCCGGAAGTCTTAACAGTTGTTTGATTTTAGAAATTGTTCCTATTGTATATATATCCTTATTGCCTGGCTCATCCAACGCAGGATCTTTCTGAGCAGCAAGGAAAATTCTCTGATCCTTCATCATTGCTTCTTCAAGAGCTTTTATCGATTTTGCACGTCCTACGTCAAAATGAAGAATCATATGCGGAAAAACAACAATCCCTCTTAACGGAAGAAGCGGTATTGTTAATAATTGTTGCCTGTTTTTATCCTGTGTCATCGTATCAAATCCTTTCAATAAGTGCTCCATATTAAAAAAAAATATGGGGTTGTCCCAAATTTCAGTATGGGTTTTAATAACCAGCTTATTATAGACCACAATGCATTTAAGCGTCATTGGAATAAAGCATAGTTATTATGTACTTAAAATATAAGGTTTAAGTATGGATTTGAACGTTAGTATAAAACTTATACAAGGCTATTCTATTATAGCGTCTTGCCAAACGAATTGCAATGTTTTATTCTGGACAGGCTAACAGGTTATAGGGCAAAAGTACTTTTTCATTGTATTCATACAGTATTGCCAAAACAGGGCATAAAAAGGCTGCCTCCAAGTTGCTCTTGTGGCAGCCTCATTAAATATCAGCTTTTTATTTATTACTTAAGAACGTCTGCAACGCGTCCGGATGCAACTGTTCTTCCGCCTTCACGAATTGAGAAGGTCTGTCCTCTTTCCATAGCAATCGGTGTAATGAGGTTGATTGTCATGGTGATGTTGTCACCAGGCATAACCATTTCAACACCCTCGGGGAGAGAGATATTACCGGTAACGTCAGTTGTTCTGAAGAAGAACTGAGGTCTGTAACCATTGAAGAACGGGGTATGTCTTCCGCCTTCTTCCTTGGTCAGAACGTATACTTCTGCGGTAAAATCGGTATGAGGAGTAATGGAACCGGGTTTAGCCAGAACCTGTCCTCTTTCGATTTCATTTCTCTGAACGCCTCTTAACAGGGCACCGATGTTATCACCGGCAAATGCCTGCTCAAGAGTCTTTCTGAACATTTCAACACCTGTAACGGTGGTCTTTCTCTTTTCGGTGGACAAGCCAACGATTTCAACTTCTTCTCCAACCTTCAGTGTTCCTCTTTCAACCCTACCGGTAGCAACTGTTCCACGACCGGTAATTGTGAAAACATCCTCTACTGACATCAGGAATGGGAGATCTATCTGACGTTCAGGAGTTGGGATGTATGAATCTACAGCATCCATCAGGTCAAGAATTGGCTTGTATGCCGGATCGCTTGGATCATTTGATTCACATTCCAGAGCAACGAGAGCTGAACCACGAACAATGGGAATCTCGTCTCCCGGGAAACCATATTCGCTGAGCAGTTCTCTTAATTCCATTTCAACAAGCTCAATCAGTTCGTCATCGTCAACCTGATCGCATTTGTTGAGGAAAACAACAATATAGTTAACGCCAACCTGATGTGCGAGAAGAATATGTTCACGTGTCTGTGGCATTGGACCGTCAGCTGCTGATACAACAAGGATAGCACCGTCCATCTGAGCAGCACCGGTGATCATGTTCTTAACATAGTCAGCGTGTCCTGGGCAGTCAACGTGAGCATAGTGGCGGTTCTTGGTTTCATATTCAACGTGAGAGGTATTAATTGTAATACCTCTTTCTTTTTCTTCCGGAGCGGAGTCAATCTGATCGTATGACTTAACTTCTACGTTTCCGGTACCTGCTATTGCCAGAGTCTTTGTAATTGCTGCAGTTAAAGTGGTCTTTCCATGGTCAACGTGACCGATAGTTCCTACGTTAACGTGGGGTTTTGTTCTTTCGAATTTAGCTTTTGCCATCGAAATTCTCCTCCTTACACAGTTCGGTAACTGTTGATAATTATATTATTAGTTCGCAAAAATTTCAACTAATGATTTAGCCTATAAATTATACTATAACATTTTCATTTTATCTGTCAATATTTCGGGTATTTCCTTATTCTTTGGGCTTCCTTATACCTGCAATCTGCTCCTGTATATTCCTCGGTACCTCGGAATAATGGTCAAACTGCATTGAATAAACTGCCCTACCCTGGGATCTTGACCTCAAATCTGTTGCGTAGCCAAACATTTCGCTTAAAGGTACAAACGCTGTAATAATCTGCGCTCCAGAACGGGCTTCCATCCCTTCAATACGCCCACGGCGTGAATTTAAATCACCTATGATGTCACCCATGTATTCTTCAGGCGTTGTAACTTCTACCTTCATAATGGGCTCGAGCAGAACAGGGTCTGCCTTTTTCATGGCTTCCTTAAATGCCATTGAACCCGCAATCTTAAATGCCATTTCAGATGAATCCACTTCATGGTATGAACCATCAAACAGTTTCACCTTGACATTGATTACCGGATATCCCGCTACAACACCGGTATTCATTGCATCCCTTACACCGGCGTCAACTGCAGGGATATATTCTTTAGGTATTACCCCTCCGACGATTGCATTTATAAATTCGTAACCACCGGTCTCAAGGGGTTCAATCTCAATCCAGCAGTGACCATACTGACCGCGGCCGCCTGACTGGCGAACGAATTTACCCTCAGCCTGAACTGATTTGCGTATTGTTTCTCTGTAAGCAACCTGAGGTTTACCTACATTTGCTTCTACTTTAAATTCACGCATGAGGCGATCGACAATTATCTCCAGATGCAACTCACCCATACCGGCAATAATTGTTTGGCCGGATTCCGGATCACTGTAAACTCTAAATGTTGGATCCTCTTCTGAGAGTTTTTGAAGAGCAATCGACATTTTTTCCTGCCCAGCTTTGGTCTTCGGCTCTATCGCAACATTAATTACAGGTTCTGGGAATTCCATGGACTCAAGAATTATTGGGTGATTTTCATCACAGAGCGTATCCCCTGTAGTTGTAAACTTTAACCCAACAGCTGCAGCAATGTCCCCGGCATAGGCTGTATCAATTTCTTCACGGTGATTGGCATGCATTTGCAGGATTCTTCCGACTCGCTCACGTTTTCCTTTCGTTGAATTCAGTACATAAGAACCAGAACTCATAGTTCCCGAGTAAACACGGAAAAATGCCAATTTTCCGACATATGGATCTGCCATGATTTTAAACGCCAGTGCTGCCAGTGGTTCATTGTCGTCCGAATGCCTTACCATTTCCTCCTGCTCTTCCCAATTATCAGGATGCACGCCTTTGACCGGCGGAATATCAACTGGTGAAGGCAAATAATCAACAACGCAGTCCAAAAGTTTCTGTACACCTTTGTTCTTATAAGATGAACCACAGGTTACAGGAATTATGTCAACATTGATTGTAGCCTTGCGAATTGCCTTTTTCAGCTGCTCCTTTGGAATTTCCTCTCCTTCAAGGTACTTCATCATCAGTTCGTCATCGTAATCTGCAACAGCTTCCAATAGTTTTACGTGATATTCGTCAGCCAAATCCTTCATGCTGTCAGGAATATCCCTTTCCTCAATGTTCTTCCCCAAATCATCATGGTAATAATAGGCTTTCATTTCTACAAGATCAATAATCCCTTCGAAATGATCCTCTTTTCCTATTGGTAACTGGATTGGAACTGCATTGGCTTTCAAACGATCCTTCATCATCTGAACGCAATTATAAAAGTCCGCACCCATGATGTCCATTTTATTTACATATGCCAACCTCGGTACCCTGTATTTATCTGCCTGGCGCCATACGGTTTCGGACTGTGGTTCAACACCGCCCTTTGCGCAGAATAGCGTAACAGATCCATCAAGAACACGCAGTGAACGTTCAACCTCAACTGTAAAGTCAACGTGGCCCGGTGTATCTATAATATTTATTCTGGTTCCTTTCCAAAATGCAGTAGTAGCTGCTGATGTTATGGTAATACCTCTTTCCTGTTCCTGCTCCATCCAGTCCATTGTTGCGGCACCCTCATGAGTTTCTCCAAGTTTATGGACCTTACCGGTGTAAAACAGGATTCTTTCGGTGGTGGTTGTTTTCCCCGCATCAATATGTGCC
>DATCKN010000129.1:0-134085 GCA_036562185.1 Thermoclostridium sp. | reverse complement strand
CCGTAAAGGCGCCGCAACCTTCCTCAGAAAAGAGTACACAGTTCTGGCACGTTTTGCAGGTGTTGTGGCAATTCTCATCCTGTTATTCCTTCCAAGCCCAATCTGGCAAGGAAACATTTCCAAAAACATCACTATGGCAATAGCTTATATTGCTGGTACAGCACTTTCAGCAATTGCAGGTAAAATCGGAATTGAAGTTGCTACAATAGCTAATATGAAGTCCGCAGAAGCAGCAAAAAAAGGAATTAAACCTGCATTTTTAACCGGTTTCCGCGGTGGAGCCGTTATGGGTATGGCTGTTGTTGGTTCCAGTCTTTTAGGTGTTTCATTGGTTCTTCTTATAACCGGCAACGCTTCGGCTGTGTTAGGTTTCAGCTTTGGCGCAAGTTCACTGGCTTTGTTTGCAAAAGCCGGAGGTGGAATATACACAAAAACAGCTGATATAAGCGCAGACCTGGTTGGTAAGGTAGAACTCGGAATTCCCGAGGACGATCCGAGAAATCCTGCTGTTATCGCCGATAACGTTGGCGACAATGTCGGTGATGTTGCAGGAATGGGTGCTGACTTGTTCGATTCGCACGTGGCCTCACTGTCTGCTGCCCTTGTTATGGCAGCCGCTCTTGGCGGTTCAAATGTTGGTATGGTTTTCTGTTTTGCTGCATTGGGGCTTCTTGCATCAATTATCGGTGTTGCAATGGCAAGAATGGGTAAAGAAGGAAACCCCACAAAAGCTTTAAATAACAGTACTTACATAACTACTTTCGTATATATAGTATTGACAACTGTTGCTACATTTATTTTCAAATTTGAGTGGCGAATCTGGGCTTCATGTATAGTAGGTCTGCTTGTTGGTGTTATTATCGGTATTGCCACAGATTATTTTACTGATGACAGAAAGAAACCGGTTCAATTTGTGGCAAAGGCTTCAAAATCAGGTCCTGCCTTTACAATCCTGTCAGGCATATCTTACGGCATGTTAAGCGTATTTCCTGCCATGGTTGGTATCGCCATTGCATCCCTGTTGGCATATAAGATTTCCGATCCGCTGGGACCCGGCTATGCAATGTTTGGAATTTCAATGTCGGCAGTAGGAATGCTTTCAATAGTAGGTATGATTATTTCCAATGATGCATACGGCCCTATTGTTGACAATGCCAGGGGCCTTGCCGAAATGGGCGAACTTGGCGATGAAGTTCTTACAATAACAGACGAACTTGACAGCGCAGGAAATACCGTTAAGGCAATTACAAAGGGATTTTCAATAGCCGCTGCCGGCCTTACAGTTATAGCACTGCTGGGTGCATTCATGAGTGAAGTAAATACTGCGGCTGCTGAACTTGGAAAAGAAGCACTTACAGGTTTTGATATAATTAATCCCCTTGTATTCTTTGGTTTAATCGTTGGTGCGGCAATTCCTGCCATTTTCTCGGCGATGCTTATGTTGGGCGTTGACAGAAACGCTCAGAGAATGGTTGCTGAAATTCACAGGCAGTTTAAGGAAATCGTGGGATTAAGAGAAGGAAAACCCGGTGTAACTCCTGAATATGACAAATGCATTGAAATCGCTACAACAGGTGCCATTAAAGAGCTTATTCCTGCAGGTTTAATGGCTATACTGGCAACCATAGTAGTCGGAGTAATCGGAGGTGTTCAGGCAATAGGCGGTTTCCTTGGGGGAAATATTGTAAGCGGCCTTATTTTTGCGTTGTTTATGTCAAACTCAGGTGGCCTTTGGGACAACGCGAAGAAATACGTTGAAGCAGGAAATGAAGGCGGAAAGGGATCAGATGCACATAAATCAGCAGTAGTCGGAGATACAGTCGGCGATCCGTTCAAAGATACTGCCGGACCTTCCATCAATACACAAATAACAGTTGTTTCACTGGTTGCTTCATTACTGTCTACTTTGTTCCTTACTGTTTCAATTTTTAAGTAAACATCCAATTTAATATTTAATGGACAGCCCAGATCAGTACATTGATCAGGGGCTGTTTTTTTATAAATATACTGTTTTTGAGTATAAATTTAATCCGGCAAAAAATCCCGTAAACTTTTAAAAAGTCTGTAACTTAGTTTTCCTAATCACTTGACACAGTACTATGAAAAATAATAAAATAACTTAAATTATATTTATATTTATAAATAGAGTATAAATGGAGGGATCAATATGAAAAAGAAACTTGCGTGTTTACTCATCTGTGTTTTGACCGTAGCTCTGTTTACAGCCTGTTCTGCCACCAACACGGACGAAATCAGAATAGGCATAAATTACGAGTTGTCGGGCGACAATGCTACATACGGCCAGGGGGCGGTTGAAGGTATTGAAATGGCAATTGACGAAATAAATCAGGCCGGCGGAATAAACGGCAAATTAATCAAAGCGATAAAATACGATAACGAGTCAAAGCCATCCGAAGCTTCAACCCTTGCAAACAAGCTTGTTTCACAGGATAAGGTATTGGCTATTTTAGGTCCTGCCACTACCGGTGCTTTCACTTCTCAAATTCCTGTTGCAAATAAGAACAAAATCCCCATTGCTACAGGTTCTGCCACAGGAGATAATTTAACCTTCGCTGCAGACGGCTCGGTGCATGAATATGTTTTCCGCATTTGTTTCAACGATTCATTCCAGGGAAGGGTAATGGCTAATTTTGCAGCTGAAAACCTTTCCGCAAAAAAAGCCGTTATTATCATGGACAGCTCCAATGATTACAGCAAAGGGCTCACCAAAAACTTCAAGGAAACATTTACTGCTGCAGGTGGCACAATTGTAGCTGAAGAATCTTATGTAAAAGGTGATACCGACTTTAATGCAATATTAACAAAAATTAAAGATCTGGACTTCGATGCAATCTTCATTCCCGGATATTATAATGAAGCAGGTCTTATTATCAAGCAGGCTCGTACCCTGGGAATTGACAAGCCCATTCTCGGGGCAGACGGATTTGATTCTCCCGTTCTTGTTGAACTTGCAGGAGCTGATGCATTGAATAATGTATATTTCTCTAACCATTATTCTTCAATTGGTGATGATCCGGTCGTTTTGAAGTTCATCGCTGATTTTGAAGCTAAATACGGAAAGAAGCCAAATGCTTTTAACGCACTTGGTTATGACCTTGCAAAATTTGTTGCCGATGCAATCAGCCGTGCAGAAAGCCTTACCGGTGAAGCTATAAAAGATGCCCTTGCATCTACAAAGAATTTTGTCGGTGTAACAGGTACCTTAAGCGTTGATGAAAACCACAATCCGGTAAAATCCATATTTGTTATAGAATTGAAAAACGGTGAACCGTATTCCAGCGTAAAAGTCAATCCATAATTCTAGACATGAGGGCATTAAATTGCCCTCATGCTGTTTATTTCATTCATTTTAACAGTTTCTTCCGTTTCACCGGCGGTTATGCTTGGAAATCGCAGCTTGTTTTACTTATCTTCAGCTGCGATAAGCTGTTTTTATCGGGAATTTATATTTTAGCAATATTTATTAATACTAAAATATCGCAGTGTAGTATTATAATTTAATACGCTGTAGCATGAAAGAGGGATAAATTTTGGAAAGGTTTTTACAGCAGATAATCAATGGTATATCCTTAGGCAGCATTTATGCTCTGATAGCCCTCGGCTATACTATGGTTTATGGCATAATAAAGCTGATAAATTTTGCCCACGGTGATGTATATATGATAGGAGCCTATGTGGGCTATTTCTGCATGACAACTTTAAAATTAGGGTTCTTCCCCTCCCTTCTAATTTCCATGATTGTTTGTGCTTTATTGGGTGTAACCATTGAGAAAGTAGCATATAAGCCGTTACGGAATGCCACAAGAATTGCTGTGCTTATTACTGCAATTGGTGTTTCATTAGTTATTGAGTACGGAACGATGTTTTTTGTCAAGCCCGATCCCCGCTCTTACCCGCTTTTAACAGGATTTATGGCAAAAAGCTATCACCTGGGAAATTTAGTTTTCTCATCACATCAAATTCTAATTATTTCCATCACCATAGTTTTAATGATACTGTTGCAGTTTATTGTTAAAAAGACCCGTATAGGCAAAGCAATGCGTGCGGTTTCGCTTGACAGGGATGCAGCTCAGTTAATGGGAATCAGTGTTGACAGAACCATCTCATTTACTTTCCTTGTAGGATCCGCCCTGGCAGGCGCTGCAGGAATACTTGTAGGAATATACTATAATTCAATCAATCCACTTATGGGAGTAATGCCGGGTCTTAGAGCCTTTGTCGCCGCTGTATTCGGTGGTATAGGATTAATACCGGGTGCTATGATTGGAGGCTATTTTATCGGCTTGGTTGAAGTTATGGTGTCAGGCTACGGGAACTCCATGTATAGAGATGCCGTTGTTTTTGCAATTTTAATTATAATCCTCATCGTAAAGCCTTCGGGTTTACTGGGTAAAGAGACAAGAGAGAAGGTGTAGATGGTGAAAAATATAGTTAATGCATCTGGAAACAGTAAATGGCTGTCACTGGCAGGAAAATGGATAACATTATTGCTTACCCTTGTTATAGTTCAGGTATTAATTTCAGCAAACATAATTAATGATTATATTTTCTCGACATTGGTAACAATAGGCGTCAATATCATTCTTGCCGTAAGCCTTAATTTAATCACTGGATTTACCGGACAGTTTTCCCTGGGGCATGCAGGTTTTATGTCAATCGGTGCATATACATGCGCAATTATAACTTTAAGATATTCCACAGTGTTTGGTTTTGTTGGAGGGGTTATCGCAGGTGCTGTATTTGCCGCAATTGTGGGATTTTTTGTCGGACTGCCCACCCTGCGTCTGAAAGGCGATTACCTTGCGATTGCTACCATAGGGATGGCGGAAATAATTAAAATATTGTTCAGGAACGTTCTTGAGGATATCACAAACGGTGCCGCAGGATTAAGCGAAATTCCGCAGTTTAATAACTGGATATGGCTTTTCGTCTTTACTGCCGGTACTGTTATCCTGATTAGCAACTTTATTAAATCTTCTCATGGCAGAGCATGCATTTCAATAAGGGAAGACGAGATTGCAGCAGAAGCAATGGGAATCAGTTCAACAAAATACAAAGTAATAGCATTTGTTACCGGAGCATTTTTTGCAGGCATTGCCGGCGCACTTTACTCCTCCTATTTCTATTACATTTCACCTGATTTGTTTGGTTTCCAGAAATCCATTGACATACTTGTAATAGTTGTTTTAGGAGGTATGGGAAGTATCTCAGGTTCAATTATTTCAGCTATTCTTTTAGCTTTAATATCAACTTATTTACAGTCTTTTCCCGAACTGAAAATGATAATCTATGGAGTACTGCTTGTTGTAATTATGCAGTTCAGGCCACAGGGAATTATGGGTTCTAAAGAATTATCACTTTCTCTTCTGAAAAAGTGGACTGAAGGTATAAAAGGCAGAAATGGAGGTGCCGCGTAATGCCCATTCTCAGTGTAAACAAACTTTCAAAATCTTTTGGTGGCCTAATGGCTGTATCAAATGTAAGCATGGAGCTGGAACAGGGTGAACTGGTTGGACTGATTGGGCCTAACGGCGCCGGGAAAACAACTGTTTTCAACCTTTTAACAGGTATGTACCAGCCAACGTCAGGAATTATAACCCTTTACCGTGATCAAAAGGAAGAACAGATACAGGGATTAAAACCATATACAATATGCAAAAAAGGTATTGCCAGAACCTTTCAGAACATACGGCTTTTTAGGGATTTGACAGTACTGGATAACGTACGGATAGCCATGAATAAAAATGTTAAATATGGACTGTTATCTTCTTTTTTTCATTCAAGATCTTATTCGGATGAAGAAAAAGAAATGCTTGACAATAGTATACATTTGCTTGAAATTTTAAAGCTTGATCATAAAAAGGATGAACTGGCCAAAAATCTGCCATACGGAGAGCAGCGCCAGTTGGAGATTATACGTGCTCTGGCAACAAATCCATGCATTTTGCTGCTTGACGAACCGGCCGCAGGCATGAATCCTGCCGAAACAGCCCAGCTAACTGAAATGATTGGCTGGATACGTGAGAACTTTAAGTTGACAATTTTGCTTATTGAGCATGATATGTCTCTTGTAATGAAGATTTGTGAGCGAATTTACGTTTTGGACTATGGTATGGTTATTGCAGAGGGAACCCCAGCAGAAATAAAATCCAACAAACGTGTAATTGAAGCTTATTTGGGGGAGGAAATGTGAAATGCTTGAAATAACCAATTTACATGTTCATTTTGGAGTTATTCACGCCATTAAGGGAATATCACTTACAGTAAATGATGGTGAAATTGTAACGCTCATAGGGGCTAACGGTGCAGGTAAAACCACCACGCTCAGGACAATATCGGGTCTGAAGAAGCCGTCCGACGGTACTGTTATTTTTGACGGAAAGGATATCACACATTTAAGTGCTCAGGAAAGGGTTGCAATAGGCATTTCCCAGGTTCCTGAAGGCCGGCGTGTTTTCAGTTCAATGACCGTTCTGGAAAATCTTGAATTAGGAGCATACCTTAGGAAGGACAGGGATGGAATTGCGAAAGATTTAAACATGGTATTTGAACGCTTCCCCATTCTCGCCGACAGGAAGAAGCAGGCTGCAGGCACCTTGTCGGGAGGTGAACAACAGATGCTGGCCATGGGCAGAGCACTTATGAGCCGCCCTAAACTTCTGTGCCTTGATGAACCTTCAATGGGCCTTGCTCCCTTACTTGTTCAGGAGATTTTTGATATAATTAAAGATATAAATGAAAAAGGCACTACTGTACTTCTTGTTGAGCAAAATGCCAGTATGGCCCTTCAGATTGCTGACAGGGCTTATGTTATGGAAACCGGCAAAATAACCCTTTCAGGAACCGGCGAGGAGCTTATGCAAAGCGATGAAGTCAAAAAAGCATATTTGGGAGGTTAGATTATGTTTGTAAAAAATAAGATGACAACCAATCCATACACCATTTCACCCGATCAAACCATTCCTGATGCACATGAGATTATGACAAAATATAATATCCGCAGGCTTCCTGTAGTAAAGGACGGAAAACTGGTAGGCGTGGTTTCAAACATCGATATCAGCCGCTCATCTCCCTCAAAAGCTACAAGTTTAAGTATAAACGAGCTTACTTATATTCTTGCTAAAACAAAGATTAGCAAAGTAATGACCAAGGATCCCATTACAATCTCACCAGATGCTCTTCTTGAAGAAGCAGCAATATTAATGAGGGATAATGGCGTCAGTTTCCTGCCTGTTGTTGATAATGGCAAACTTGTAGGAATTATTACCGAAAGTGATATATTCGATTCTTTTATAGAACTTTTAGGATTCCGGGAAAAAGGTACACGGCTCACGATTGAAGTGGATGATGAACCTGGTATTATGTCCCACCTGGCTGGGATTTTCGCAATACATGGTGCCAATATTACAAACGTTGCCGTTTACCGCGGAACCAGTGGAAAAAGTGCCATTGTGGTTGGAATAAACAGCCAGGATACAACAGAGATTGAAAAGGAAATAGAAAATCACGGCTATAAAATCATATATAAACTTCAGAACAAGTAAACAACGGAGGGGCCAAATCCCTCCGTTTATTGTTATTGCCGTTTATCCTGCAAATTTCCCCAGGAAAAGCTTTGTGCGCTCATTTTTCGGATTAACCATTATTTCGCCGGGGGCCCCTTCTTCTGCGATAATCCCGTTGTCCATAAAAATAATATGATCGGCTACATCCCGTGCAAAGTTCATTTCATGGGTTACTATTACCATTGTCATATGCTCTTTTGCCAAATCCCTCATTACCTTAAGTATTTCACCTGTAAGTTCAGGATCAAGCGCAGACGTGGGTTCGTCAAAGAACAGTATCTTTGGATTTAATGCCAGCGCACGGGCAATGGACACTCTTTGCTGCTGGCCTCCTGATAATTGGTACGGGTATGCGTTTTCCTTGTCCTGAAGGCCCATTTTTTCAAGTAATGAACGTCCAATTTGATATGCCTCTTCCCTGTTCATTTTTTTTACTGAAATCAGCGGATCAATTACATTTTTAATTACTGAAAAATGAGGGAACAGGTTAAAATTCTGAAATACAAGGCCAAAGTAGCTCTGTATTTTTTTAAGGCTGCTTTGCGGTGCATATACCGCTTTTCCGTCTTCACCCGTTCTAGCTGCATACTCTCCCAGATATATTATTTCACCGCTGTCAATTCTCTCCAGCATTGTCGCACACCTGAGAAGCGTGGATTTACCCGAACCTGAAGGGCCGATTATGGCAACAACCTGGCCCTGTTCCACGCTTAATGAGATGCCTTTTATTATTTCAAGACCGTTAAAACTCTTTTTCAGATTTTTCATTTCAAACAGCTTCATTTATACCTCTCCAGCAGTCAATTTTATCTTTTTTACGGTATTTTACCTGTAATAGCTTAGTTTTTTCTCTATCCATTCCATGATATACGCCACAACAAAGTTAAATATGTAATAGAATATACCGGCAGCGACAAAAGGAATCATTGAAGCCTGAGCTGATGCAAAAGCCCGGGCTATTGTAAACATCTCCTGGACAGAGATGGCGTATGCCAGCGAAGTATCCTTAATAAGTGTAATGGCTTCATTTGTTACCGGGGGCAATATGCGTTTAATTACCTGTGGCAGTATTATTTTAAAAAAAGTTTGGGATTTGCTGTATCCTAATACTTTAGCAGCTTCATACTGCCCTGTTGGTATGGACTCAATACCGCTTCTGTAGATTTCAGCAAAATACGCGGCATAGTTAAGGACAAAACCGATGATAACGGCAGTAAACCTGTAATTCCTGGGCATCTGGATACCAAAAATAAAAAACGGCCCGAAATATACAACCATTAACTGCAAAATCAACGGGGTTCCCCTTAATATTGATATGTATATCTTAAATATCCAGCACACAAGCCAATTTCTTGACATACGCCCGAAAGCGACCAGCAATCCCAAAGGCAGGGAAAGCAATAATGTAAGGGTAAAAATAACAACTGAAGTAAGCATCCCTTTGGCTAATTCCGATATCAAAACAGATGAATTCAAGACCTGTCTTCCCCCATTTCAGTAAAACTGCAATAATCTATTTAACATAAAATATTAAGCATAGCTATTAACTGATTTACATAAAGGGCCATCAAAACGACAGCCCTGATAAAAGCATTGTAATTTTAACCTTTAATAATCCTTACAGCAGTTACTTTCCTATTATGGTAACATCCTTTCCGAACCATTTATTTGATATTTTCTCCATTGTACCGTCCTGCGCCATTTCTTCAAGTACTTTCTGAACTTTATCCCTAAGTTCCTCATTACCAAGCAGAAATCCAACGCCATATTCTTCTTCTGCAATTATTTCTTCCAGAATGGCAAACTTAACGCCTCTTTTTTCTATCTGATAAATAGCTACAGGCTCATCCATTGCCACTGCATCTACAGCACCGGCTTCCAAATCCATCAGCGCGGTGTTGTAATCCGGGGATTTTATGTAATTTTCAAAACTCCGAACCAGTTCAGGCCTGTCTTTCAGGGCAGCTTCTGCGCTGGAATCCTCCTGCACTGCTACTGCCTTTCCTTTCAAATCATCAAACGTTTTTATGCCCGAATCGGCTCTTACAACGAAAACCTGCTTGTTTTTCATATAAGGCTCCGTCCATGTATATTCATTTTCCCGGCCGTTAATGGTAAAACCGTTCCATATACAGTCCACATTACCCGATGAAAGCTCCATGTCCTTCGAAACCCATGCTATAGGCTGAAGCTTGAGCTCCAAACCAAGCCGTTTGGCTGTTTCTGCTGCCAAATCCAAATCAAAGCCGGCGAAATTTCCGCTTTTTTCATCCACAAAACCGAATGGCGGAAAATCCTGATCAAACCCTACGGTGAATGTTCCTTTCCCTGCCCCGGCACTTTTTTCCCCCGCGTTGCATGCTGCCATAGAAAGTAAGATCAATATTGCTAAAAACAGTACCGGTATTTTCCTTTTCATTTTTATTCCCCCTAAAATCTGATTTGTATTAATTTTATTACAGCATTATATTATCACATTATCGTGCTAAAGTAAATATTGAAATGAGATGATTTTTCATGAAAATCATCTCTTTTTTTCGTGTTAATTGTTCTTTTTATTACCTATGCTCAGAATTAGGTTCAGAATTATTCCGAATATTGCTGCACCTGCAACACAGGGAACTTCTAAGCCAAAGAACGGTATGTTTCCTCCGAATGCATACTGTCCGCCAAGACCAATTATCATAATTGTAGCAATTATTGCTATATTTTTTGAACTGAACAGGTCAACTTTCTTTTCAACCATGATTGCAATACCCTGTGCTGCTATCGCACCAAACAGGTAAACTTCCAGGCCACCGATAACTGCGGTCGGAATTGAATAAATAAGGTTAACCAAAGGTGTGAAGCATGATATAATCATCGCTATTATCGAAGCTGCTACTAATACGGGTACTGAAAAGACTTTGGTAATAGCCATCGCACTGATGTTTTCACCGTAGTTTGTTCCCGCAGGACCACCAATTAATCCTGCCACTATATCTCCTATTCCGTCTCCAATCAGATTAAGACCAAGCTTGTCTGCAATATTGTATCTCTTGCTCGATCCTTTTTTCTTCGCAAGATCATTTATATATATATCCAACTGGTATACATGGGCTGTAGATTCCGGGATTGTTGCAATAGCTATCGGCATTATTGCGGCAACTGCCATCCATGTCGGCTTCGGAAGGGTAATAACCGGCGGTGTGAACAAACCGTTGCCTGCAGTTGCGGGGAGTACCCTAAAAAGGTTAATGCCTGTCGCAATTTCTATAATCCAGGTTGTAATACAGCCGACTACAGGTCCTAAAATTAAAGGCAACTGCCCCATAAAGCCCTTCAGGTATACTGAGAATAATACAGTTGAAAGCAAAGTTACCAGCGAAATTATCCATGCCATATTCTTTGCCAGTGCAACATCTGCTTCTGCAACAGAAAATGTACCTGAACTGTCAATTACTATTGAAGCGGCATCACTTAATGCCGTACCGGCAAGAGTAAGCCCGATTACCATTGCAATCGGGCCTGTAATAGAAGCGGGAAGAACTTTTTCAATTGAATCTCTGCCAAATCGATTAACAATAAATCCTGCTATAATCGATACAAAACCCGACATAACAATTCCGAACTGTGCTACCGCAATTTTGTCATTCAGTGAATAATTGGCAAGCGCATCAGAAGCCATTAAACTGCCAATAGCAGCAATGTATGAAAAGCTCGAACCATAATATAATGGAATTTGTCCTTTTGTAACGAGAATGAAACAAAGAGTAGCAAGTCCGCTTGCAAAAATTGTAGTAGAGATGTGAAAACCTGTGATTAGTGCAACAGCCACCGTTGCTGGAAACATTACAATAACCTGTTGGATCGCGTACAGTAGTAATTTCCATATTGGTGGGCGCTCATCAGGCAGGTATCCGATTGGTGAATTTTTTTCCATAAAAAAACATCCTCCTTGGGCTAAGAATTGATTTTCTGGTAATGAGTACGTCCACAAAAATTTACCTGTTCTATTTTAACCATAGACATATTAATTGTCAAAACAATTTTATATTTTTCCTGCATTTTTTTAATTTAATTCTGAAAATTTCGATTTATTTTTCTATAATATCCCAAATAGAAGAAAAAATGCTGATGATAGGAATAAATTTAAACTGTCAGGAAACCATAAATAGTGTTCTTTATCAAAAATAAAGAATGAAAAGGAGGAGGCTTATATGAGTCTTATCCCATGGAATCCGTTCAGAGAAATTGATCGTGATATGTTTAAATTCATCGAAAACATGCCATTTAGTTTTGGAAAATCCGCTTCTCCAAGGGTGGATGTATACGAAACTGATGATAAAATAGTGGTAAAAGCAGAAATACCCGGCGTTTCGAAAGAAGATCTGAATATCTACGTCAATGAAAACTCAATACGCCTCTCAGGACAAACAAAAAGAGAAAATGAATTTAATGACGAAAATGCTTATCATTCCGAAAGATACTTCGGAAGTTTTTCAAGAACAATCCCTTTGCCTGTTGAAGTCAAATCCGAAGAAGCCGAGGCTTCGTATAAAGACGGAATATTGTCAATAACTTTGCCAAAAGCAGAACCTACTAAAAACAGGGGAAGAAAAATTGATATCCAGTAATGTAAAAAAGGGACAGGAATCCTGTCCCTTATACCCAACCACGTCTTTTTACTGCTTCTGCAACACGATTTATGGCTATTACATAAGCAGCATCTCTCATGAACAGCTTACGGCTTACCGAAAGCTCATAAACAGCATTAAATGCCGCGGTCATCTTATCGTCAAGCTTCGAGAGAACTTCGTCCTTTTCCCAATAATAGTTCATATTGCTTTGAATCTGCTCAAAGTAGCTGCATGTTACACCACCTGCATTGGCAAGGAAATCGGGTATCATGAAAATACCTCTTTCCTCGATAACTGCATCAGCATCAGGTGTTGTTGGGCCATTAGCGCCTTCAACTATAACTTTAACCTTTTTGCTGATTTTGTTAACATTTTCGGCTGTTATCTGGTTTTCTATTGCAGCAGGCACAAGTATATCCACATCCTGCTCAAGCCATGCTTCTCTTGGCAGGATTTCGCATCCATGGGCCAATGCTTTTTCCTTATCAAGTTCTCCGTTGGAATCAACTATTTCATCCAGCAGTTTTGCATCCAGGCCGTCTTTTTTGCGCAATGTAAAGGTTGATCTGGAGACTGCTATAACAGTACCTCCAAGCTGCTGGTACAACTGCACTGCATAACGTGATACATTTCCAAACCCCTGGAAACTTGCCGTAGTGTTTTTAATATCAATACCAAGCTTTTTAAGTGCTTCGCGCAAAACATAAATACATCCGTACCCTGTTGCTTCGGTTCTTCCCAACGAACCTCCCATTCCTACAGGCTTTCCGGTGATAAAACCAGGATACCTTCCTCCGGTAATGGTTTCATATTCATCAAGCATCCAAAGCATGTGTTTTGCATTTGTTGCCACATCGGGTGCAGGTACATCAGTAAACGGGCCAACATTTCTAACCAGTTGACGTACATATCCACGGCATAACCGCTCCTGCTCCCGTTCCGAAAGAGTTCTCGGATCGCAAACAATACCGCCCTTTCCTCCGCCTAATGGAATATCGACAACCGAGCATTTCCATGTCATCCACATTGACAGGGCGCGAATTGTATCAATGGTTTCCAATGGATGGAAACGTATTCCGCCCTTGGCAGGTCCTCTTGCGTCATTATGCTGAACTCGGAAACCTTTGAATACCTTAACGCTTCCATCGTCCATACGGACGGGTATTAAAAAATGATACTCTCTTAACGGTTGACGGAGAAGCTCACGAGTAGAATTGTCGAGTCCAATCATGTCCGCAACCTTATCAAATTGTTGCTGAGCAACTTCAAAAGGATTGTAAGATGTAGAACTCATTTATCAGACCTCCAATAAATAAAATTAAAATAAAATGAAAAATATATTCAAATAAGTGTGTTACCTTATTTGATTTCATGCCATTTCTGAAAGATCGAACCGGAAAACTTGCATTATAGATTCCAAGTAATATTATAATCCCAGTGGAAAACTTATGAAGCTTAAACAAATACTACTCATAAATCTAACCCATTATACCAGTAAATTCTATTCACTGTCAATGATTGATTGGAATTAGATTAATACAATAAAAAATGAAACTTGAAAACAAGAAACCGTCATTTTGACATATTTTTTAAAAGGCAGGCAATTTTATCCCCTCATATTGGAAATGAAACAAACAAATTACAAAACCGGGTTCAGAACTCATTTCTGAACGTTGTTATATCAGACGGTAAAATGCATAAATAACAATCCCGGCAAACAAACCTATAAGCGAGAATATGAAAAATATCCGTATATGATCTGTGCGTCTTTTAAGTCTTCTGGTATTAAAAATTAATGATATCAAACTGAAGAAAAAAAAGGAATACTAGCAGGTAAAATGCGGTATCCAGCAAGGTAAAATCTACAGTTTTTCTGACCTCGGCATTAAACAACCGATCAAGGAAAGTCTCCTCCTGAGGTTTGGCAAAATGAATCAAACCAAGGATTGCAAATATGGCAAACCACACAATAATTACAGCAATTTCAAGATACCGGCATATTATATCCGGCTTTTTTCTTCGCTCCGGTCTATATTTAATAGGCTCATTGCTGTACATTTCCATCCCTCAATAAACTATAAAATTCATGATTTAATTTAAATTTACCATATTATTCCCATTTGTCAATCTTGCCTCTTAAATCAGATATTTATCAATTATAAATCGGATTTTACGCTTAATCCCGGCAATATGAGCTTTCGTGAAAGAAAAAACGGATTACTTATGTAAACCTCAAAATATAATTTCACATAAATATATGATTAAGAAGTCAATCTTTGGGTATATAATAAATATATTTTGATCAGGCTTATATACTGCATTAAATTAACACATCAATAAATACTGCTAAAATACATTTTGAAGGGAGTTGTTTCTATGGCCGTTTTTGGTGATCCATTCAGTGGGAATGTTCCACGTAAATTGACAAAGGAAGAACTTATTCAGGCAATACGCCAGGACATCGCAGGCGAACTTGAAGCAATCTTTCTTTACGATGCCCATGTACAGGCAACAGACGATGAATTCGCAAAGAAAGTTCTTGCAGATATCAGGGATGAGGAAAAGGCACATGTTGGAGAACTGATGACTCTTTTAAGGCATCTGGATCCAAGGGAAGCAGAGCTTTTTGAAGAAGGCGAGCAGGAAGTCAGAGAAATGATGCAGGAACTGGGTATAAAAACAAATCCTCAATCAACTGTAGGCAGCTTGCTTAAATAGTACTGAAATTCTTGACAAATAAAGGAGGGAAATCTATGGATTTTCTGGCACGTGATACTGTATCATTCTCAGATGAATTTTGGGCGAATATTGATGATACAGTTGTAAGTACTGTAAGAACTTATTTAATCGGTCGCCGTTTTCTTCCTCTGTATGGTCCGTTAGGAGCCGGAGTCAGAAGCATTAACATAGATACCGTTAATTCAGGCGAAGAATCCAGCGATGGTTTTGTCAGAACAACGGGAAGAAAATTTGTTGAGCTTCCCCAAATCTATGAAGACTTTACTCTTAACTGGAGAGATATTGAGCACAGCAATTCCACCGGCCAGCCTTTGGATCTTTCAAAAGTAAAGCAGGCAGCGCAGGCAATTGCATTAAAGGAAGATTCACTAATCTTTTTCGGAAACGAATTTTTAGGTGCAGAAGGGCTGTTAAATGCTTGCGGTACCGTCAAACTGCAAAGAAGCGACTGGAACATCAGCGACAATGCCTTTAAAGATGTAGCAGCAGGTCTATCAATTTTACGCAGCAAATATCTGATAGGACGTTACAGCCTGATACTAAGTCCCGATTTATATGTACAACTGCAGCATATCCATCCCGGTTTAGGTATGATGGAAGAAGAAAGAATAAGCAAAATGCTGAACGGAAATCTTTTCAACGCGCCAGTCCTTGGCAGTAATAAGGCTGTATTGGTATGTTCCGAACCTCAATATATGGATCTCGCCGTTGGCAAGGATATAGAAACCGCGTATCTGGAATCAAAGGATCTTAATCATGTATTCCGCATTGTTGAAACAGTTGCCCTTCGCATAAAGAATAAGGAAGCAGTTGTCATTTTTGAATGATGAGCCATTACTCATACCGGTGAATAGTAAAAGATACACCCTGGTTTTTCCCGCCGGGGTGTATTTTTTTATATTGCGGAAATAATAAAGAAGAAATGCATCTTATATTCATACTGGGAGGATAAAATTGAGCGGGCATTGGAACTTTTTAGTATTAGCCGTTATTCTCTTTACGGCTGGTGCATTTCTTCTATACGTTCCTTCAGTTGCAGGGCTTAGTGACAATACGGACTACATCAGAATTTGCCAGCCCGCCGGAATGGTTACTGATAATAATTTGAAATTTTTTTATTTTCAGCGTAAATACGAATATATCCGGTCATTCGACAATCTCGGTTCTTTTTTCAGGTTTGTCATAAATCCTGGCATAGAAGATAAAATCAATTTAAAATCCACCAAATTCCTGTTCGTAAAAACAGCCCAGCTCGCAAGCGGAGTAATACTTTACCTGAAAAGCAAACCCATCAGCCATTTTGATATTGTCGTGCTGTCTTTGATTTATCTTGCATTGCACAGTATTTCGGCAGCCCTTTTGTATAAAAACCTGAAAACAGGAAAAAAGGAATATGACTTTGTCATTCTGCTGCTTATTGTAACAGTATTCTATAATATGGGCTACCTTCTGTACTATAATTCCTTTTTCGGTGAAGCAGTTATTCTGTTCAGCTTTTTATTATGGTTTTCAGTTCTGCTTAACCTGGTCCAAAGTGAGAAAAAAAGCTATTTTTTTATCATTATATATTTTATAAGCGGCGCAATTTTTGTCGGTGCAAAAGTGGCAAATATACCGCTGGGTTTTTTAATAGCCGCTTTCTCTTTATATTTCTTCCGTAATATTGGTTCATATGGCAAAAAAATTGTCGCGATAACCGGAGCTTGCCTTATATTCACATTTTCCGCTTATCTTTACAATGCAATTCCTGAATGGATGAAAATCCCCAACAACTACCATTCCATTTTCTATGGCATACTGAAAAATTCAGATAATCCTGAAAGCGATCTCGTAAAGCTTGGCATAGATACGAAATATTCTGCTCTTGCCGATACAAATGTATATGTCAATCTGAAAGGTTTTGATATTTACAGCGATGAATTTCAGCAAGAAGTTTATGATAAGGCCGGCCCATATGAGGTTGCACTGTACTATTTGAAAAACCCGGAACGGATGTTTGAAAAACTTGTTATAAGCGCTGAATCAAGCCTTTTCATCCGTCCCCCCTACCTGGGCAATTACCAGATTGAAGATGATACCGAAATTGTAAAATTTGCCGGCCGAAATTCGGTTTGGGAATGGATTCGCAAGCAATTCACAGGATGTGCTTTTGCTTTCGTGGCATCGGTATTTATATTATATTTTTCAGTAACCGTCCATCAGCTGGTTTTATTAAAAAAACGGAGAATCAGTATTTCATCCGGGTTCATTTCTGTAAAAATAATGCTTATGATTTTTGCTGCAAGCCAATGGATATTCCCGGTTATAGGCAATGGTGAGGCAGATCTTATAAAGCATATGTTTTTATTCAATCTCCTGTTAGATACAATGATCATTTTACTTGTGTCCGATGTAGTTAAACTTTCCATGCAGGACCGGATTACCCGCCGGATTATATCCCCGTTTCTGGGCTTAGTTGTTATTTCGGTATGTTTCTTAGTTGCAGACAGGGAAATCGTAAAAAATGACATTATTGTGTTCGGGAAATACAAAGGTCGGCCTATTGCATGGGAAGTACTGGAAGAAAACGATACCCATTATTTTGTCGTAGCAAAAGACATTATCTGTTTCCGCGCTTTTTCTTCCGGCTGCAATTACTGGCCGGAATCGGATATAAGAAACTGGCTTAATGATGATTCTGAAAATGGTTTTTTGTCTGAATTTTCAGAAGATGAGAAAAACAGGATTGCCACGGTTGAACGAAAGACATTGATAGCTCCCCAGTATAAAGCTTTGAAAGAATCGGGCTCCCAGCCCCATTACTGGTTTTGCATTCCCGGGTACGTCACACAGAATTATGATGATGCATACCTGATTGAACGCCCGGAGAAAGTCTTTCTTCTAAGCGTCCGGGAGTGGGATGCTTATGACTTTAAAAAAAGGAAAGGTGTTCAGTACTGGCTGAGAACACCTTATACAATGGGTTCCACAGTAAGGGTTGTATGCGAGGACGGATATGTCTACCATAAAAAAACCGATACAGAAAATATTGGTGTGCTTCCTGCATTGATAATAAAAAAATGAAGGTTCAGGTATTGCTGAATTAAATTCAAAAATCCTGAACCTTTGATTGGCTAATTGCTTTGACTTAATATACACGGCTCTTTCGGGCTAAAAGGTATAAATATCAATTTACCTGCGTTCATATTTCAGAACCGGGCTGCGGGCTGCTTTTGCCTCATCGAGCCGTTGTACCGGGGTATTCAACGGGGCATTATGCAGCTTTTCAGGTTCCTTTTCAGCCTCATTTGCTATTTCTATCATGGTATTTATAAACTCATCAAGAGTTTCTTTGCTTTCGGTCTCGGTTGGTTCAACCATGAAAGCTTCCCTGACGATGAGCGGGAAGTAAATTGTAGGTGGATGATACCCAAAATCAAGAAGCCTTTTTGCAATATCAAGCGTGGATACACCGTATTCCTTCTGCCATTGTCCTGAGAAAACAACTTCATGCATGCAGGTGCGATCATATGGCAAATGGAAATATTTTTTCAGCTTCTCCTTTATATAATTGGCATTCAGTACAGCAGCTTCGGATACTTTTTTAAGCCCTTCGGCACCAAGGGACAGTATATAGGCATAGGCTTTCACAACAACCAGGAAGTTTCCGTAAAAAGATTTAATTTTGCCTATTGAAAGCGGGCGGTCATTGTCGAAATAATATCTGCCGTTGTCATACTCAACAACCGGTTTAGGCAAAAACGGCACCAGTTGCCTCTTTACGCCTACCGGTCCGGAACCCGGGCCTCCGCCGCCATGAGGTGTACTGAAGGTTTTATGCAGGTTAAGATGCACAACATCAAATCCCATATCCCCGGGCCTTGATATTCCTATTATCGCATTTGCATTTGCCCCGTCATAATATAATAAACCACCGGCTTCATGCACAATTTGAGCAATCATGTCTATATTCTCATCAAAAAGGCCCAGTGTATTCGGGTTTGTAAGCATAAGCCCCGCAATTTCGTCATCCATTAAATCCTTAAGGGCATCAATGTCAATACCGCCCCTGTCGTTGGATTTTACTTCAACAACATTGAAACCTACTGCCGCGGCAGAGGCAGGATTCGTACCGTGGGCGGAATCGGGAACGATGATTTTAGTACGCTTATAGTCACCATTATGTTCATGGTACGCCTTTATTATCATAAGCCCGGCCATTTCGCCATGGGCACCTGCGGCCGGCTGCAGTGAAAAACGGTCCATTCCTGTAATTTCCGATAGAAACTTATCGGTTTTATAAAGAAGTTCAAGACAGCCCTGTACCGTTTTCTCAGACTGATACGGGTGGACCTTCATAAAGCCGTCCAGCTTTGAAACTTCTTCATTAATTTTGGGGTTATATTTCATGGTGCATGAACCCAATGGATAAAATCCTGAATCCACCCCGTAATTCTTCTGGGAAAGGTGCGTGAAATGCCTTACAACATCTACTTCTCCGAGTTCGGGAAGATCAATCTCCCCTTCTCTTAAAAAGCTTAAGGGGATCATTTCGCTGATTTCGGTTTCATCCACGTCACATTCAGGCAACAGGTTTGTACTTCTTCCGGGTACGCTGAGTTCAAAAATAAGATTTTCTTCCTTTTTCAGCATGCTGAAATCACCTCCGATACAAGCCTGTCAATGTCTTCTTTTGTCCGTTTTTCAGTAACCGCGACAAGATACCCTCCCCTGAACTCAGGATAGTACTTATCTGTCGAAAGACCTCCAATTATCTTTCTTTCAAGCAAATGCTCATTTAATTTTTCCACGTCACCATGGTAAATAAGCAAAAATTCCTTAAAGAACGGACTGTCAAAGGCTGGTGAAAAAAGACCGGTTTCCATAAGCTTTTTATAAGCATAATGAGCTTTCCTCAAAGACAGTTCTGCCGCCTTTTTTAGCCCTTTTTTACCCATTACCGACAGGTAAATTGTTGCTGCAAGAGCATTCAAAGCCTGGTTCGAGCATATATTGGATGTTGCTTTTTCTCTTCTTATATGCTGTTCCCTTGTCTGCAGCGTTAAAACATAACCTCTTTTGCCGCTCCTGTCAACTGTCTCTCCCACTATTCTTCCGGGCATTCTTCTTGTAAACTCTTTTTTTGCTGCCATGAACCCCAAATAAGGTCCGCCAAAGCCAACCGGGTTACCGAGTACCTGCCCTTCACCGACAACAATGTCCGCCCCGATATCTCCGGGAGCCTTAAGAAGTGCAAGAGAGATGGGATCACAGCTTACAACAAGCAAAGATTTATTTTCATGGGCAATTTCAGCAATTTCCTTAATATTCTCAATTGCACCGAAAAAATTCGGGCTCTGAACAAGAACGGCCGCAGTATTCCCGTTAATCATCTCCTTCAGGCTATTAAGATCGGCCACACCGTTCTTAATGCCACATTCTTTCAGAGTCATGCCTTTAAACTTTGTGTATGTAGACACAACTTCACGACTCTCGGGGTGTATGCTTCTTATTGCAATCACTTCATTCCGCCTTGTTGCCTCGCATGCCATCGACGCAGCTTCTGCAAGGGCAGTTGCCCCGTCATATAACGATGCATTTGATACATCCATTCCTGTCAGGCTGCATATCATGGTCTGATATTCAAATATTGCCTGCAGTGTTCCCTGGCTTATCTCGGGCTGATACGGAGTATATGCGGTATAAAACTCCTGCCTTGACAAAAGATTTGTCACAACACTCGGAATATAGTGATCATATGCCCCTGCACCAAGGAAACAGGTAAATTCATCAAGGTTAATGTTTTTCCCTGCCAGCTCCCGCATATGCGCCGCCAGTTCCATTTCTGACATAGCACCGGGAATATTAAGTTTATTTTTAAGCTTTACGCTTTCAGGAATATCAGCGAACAACTCATCTATGCTGCCAGCACCTATGTCAGCAAGCATCTTTTGCTGTTGTTCATCCGTGGTTGGAATATAAGACATGCTATTCCTCCTCCTGACAGAACCTTTCATACTCGTGTTCATCCATCAGTTCATCCAGTTCGGATATATCGCTCATTTCTATTACCGCAATCCAGCTTCGGTAAGGATCTTCATTTATTTTTTCAGGACTGTCGGCAAGTTCCCCATTAACTTCTATTATTGTGCCCGACACGGGACTATACACATCTGATGCAGCCTTAACGGACTCAACAACACTTAATACATCGCCGCTTTTAAGTTCGGTTCCAACCTCGGGAATTTCCACAAAAACTATGTCACCCAGGGAGTGCTGTGCGTGATCTGTAATACCTATATAAGCCTTATTCCCTTCAACTCTGACCCACTCATGATCTTCTGAATACTTTAAGCCATTCAAAACTTTCATAAAAAATAACCTCCAATAAATTAATGTCTTTTATAATGACATATCATTATATTATCCTTTAGCATATTTTTTTGAATAAAACGGCAGCTCTGCAATTCTTGCTTTTAGTGCCCTGTTTCTAATAGCTATATCAATTTCAAATCCAATCCCGGAACAGGCTATATCCACAAGAGCCATACCAAGATTTTTCTCCAGGCTTGGAGAAAAGTTTCCTGATGTAACATACCCTATTTTTTCACCATCTGCCAAAACATCATATCCGCTGCGTGGTATTCCCCTGTCAACCATTTCAAACCCCACAATTTTTCTTTTAAGGCCGGAGGATTTTTGATTTAAAAGTACATCCCTGCCAATGAAATTTTCCTTTTCAAGCTTAACAAAACGGTCAAGCCCGGCCTCCAGCGGAGTAATATCCTGGGAGAGTTCGTTGCCATACAGCGGCAGGGCAGCTTCAAACCTTAAAGTATCCCTTGCCCCAAGCCCTGCAGGAACCAAACCGTAATCTTTGCCTGCTTCTAACAGGTTATCCCATAAAGTTGCTGCATATTCACTTTTTATATATATTTCAAATCCGTCTTCCCCGGTATAGCCGGTTCTTGATATAATTGCCCTTTTCCCGCATATTCCAGCTTCGGGTATAAAATTAAAAAACTTGATTTCGCTAAGCCGGGCATCCACAAGTTTTTGAAGTATCTTTTCTGATTCAGGGCCCTGGAGAGCCAGTTGCGCATAATGATCAGACAGGTTTTTTATCTGAACCTTTCCTTCCAGGTTTTGGCTGAGCCAGTCATAATCCTTATCTGTATTTGATGCATTGACAATTAAAAGATAAAATTCGGATGAGAACTTATATATAAGTAAATCATCCACAACTCCTCCATCGGGATAACACATCGGTGAATAGACTATACGAAAATCCCTTGTTTTGCTGATGTCGTTAGTGACTATTTTCTGAATGAATTCCGTAGCGCCAGGACCTTCGACAGTAATTTCACCCATATGGGAAACATCAAAAAGCCCCGCAGCCTTTCTGACCTGCTTATGTTCGTCAATGATTCCCGAGTACTGGACCGGCAATGCCCAGCCATGGAAATCAATTATTTTTCCCCCCAAATCACAATGCTTTTCATATAACGGTGTTTTTTTCATAGAATACCTCCCAGGGTTCGCGCAATTTATCAATAAGCCGTTAACACAAATGCTGTCAAATTAATGTAAATAGGAAGAGGCCAAACGAGCTCTTCCTTTTTGCAATACGTTGTAAAATTCAAATGGTTATCATGTACAACTTATTCTATCACATTATTTTACCAAATAAAACTCTTAAAAAGTTTATACCGGCATATCCCTCTATGCGCATTAAAGCCTCTTTAAAGCAATTATCCTTTCATCCGTGATTTTCATTATGGAAAAAATGCTTTTACAGCATAATATAAATTTGCAAACTTATAACAAGCGAATTATTTATTTGTTTTCTGCGCATGCTTTTACTATGGCAGCTGGTGAATTTCACGGGCAAAATCTGTGCATGGCCGGATTCTCTTTGTAAAAAACGATAATATCACTGCCAAATATTTCCGGAGGTGCGTTAAGTTGAAGAATAAGCAAAAAGCAAGCAATATATATAAAACCAGGATAACCTCAGATGACATTACACCTTTATCATCAGAGCCGGTTGGAAACGCCTATGACAACCCTTCATGCGTGTATGATCACCAATGGCATGCAGAAGGCTCCCAATTTGAAAGCAAAAGTGGAGTAAAAATGGTATGCGGTGCCGATGGTGAGTGGAAAAACATTCAGAATGCAAAGCCTCGTGAAAATGAAAAAGCAGATACCTGATGTAAGGGATTTCCGGCGGTTCTTTTAATTTATTCCTGTAATACTGCCTGGCGCCAGGCGCAATCCGTCCACAGCACCGACTTTAAAAGGTAGGTCTTAACACGGACCTACCTTTATTACTATAAAACTTTTATATCCTGTTTTTCAATCTTACATAATAACCCGTTATTCAAACTTAAACCAGGCAAAATCAAAGTTTGAGCCGGGTAAAAACAGGAACGTTACATTCTGTTTGCCTGTTATTCTCTCCAGCTCGAAAATCCTCTCCGTATATCCGTCAGATTTTTTGAATTCCACCAGTTGGTTGCTTTCGCTTTCTTCATTTTTAAACCTTATATGTATTGTATTGTCTATGGACGACCTTCCGGAAATTATAATTCCCGATACGCCGTTTTCCCCAAAATCCATATTGTTAAACTCCAGCGATACATTGTTTCCTATGTTCTCAACATTGCTGCCGTTTATTACATATGTATCCCCGTATATGCTGTCGCAATCCGCAGCCATATTCTTCTCAAAAGCTCTGTTCTTTTTCTCAAAAACAAAACCTTTCAGATGCACTTTCTGATAAAAAACAAAATAGATTGATGTTATGCCGCGAAGTTTTTTTGACAACCGGTAGGTTTCTTCCTGGTATACGTTCCATATGCTTTCCCTGTGGTAAACCGCATCGGCAAGCAGAGTGCTTCCCTCTTCATAAGGCCTGCCTTCCCATATTTGAAATCTATATGGTTCGCTTGTCAGAGCAAAGATTGGTATTGTTATGGTATCAGATCCGTCTGCTCCAAAGTCAAGGTTTTCAAAACCGATTTGGGTTTCCCCTTCCCGTCCTGTTGCTATTCCTTTTTCGTTTCCGCTGCCAATCTGACCTTTGCTGTAATCGTAGAGACCTGCGGATACAAATTCATATGGGTTTTTATATACAACGCCCAGACCGGTTGCCTTAAACTCAAGCTGGGATATGAGCCTTGTCTTGTTCGTACCGTTTTTACAGGTGCAACGGATTCTGAATTCCCCATCGCCAATAGCGGTTACTTTTGCTTTAAGTCCCATTGGCTGGATTTTCGCGATATTCGATTTTATACCTGAGTCATTTACTGCACTCCACTCTACTTCGCGATATGAAGCATTTTCGGGATAAAGTTTCGCTTCCACTGTTATTTCCATGTTTGACCTATCAATAACCTGTCCCGAACGGCTGATCAGTTCTATTTTACGAACAGGCACTTCATCAAAACTTCCCATAATACATGGCATTTCCCTGTTTTTCATAAGTGCCGAAACTCCTTCAATAACGCCGCCTTCTGCAGGAACTGCCTGAAGTTCCAGCCTGCTTCCGGTTAACCCCGATGATGTTACCTCCACTATAACAGTACCCGGTTCCAGCGTTGCTGCAATAATTGCCATTAACTTGCCGTTAAAAAGCCTCCTGCTTAAACCCTTGTACTGGTCGAAATCGGTGCTGTCCCCATTGTCAAGCCCAATCAGCCTTCCCGCTCCCGTTACATTAACAAAAACACGGTTATTTGCATTTTCAACCTTGTTGCCATTTTCATCTTCAACGGTTATTTCAACAAATATCAAATCCCGCCCGTCTGCAACCAAAACATCTTTATCTGCCTTAATGCAAACCCTCTTTGCGTCTTTGAAAGATCTTTTAACATCGGTGGCAATTACTTTGCCGTTTTCATCATAGGCTATTGCGACAAGTTCGCCTTCCCGGTAGGGTATTTTCCACCAGCCTACCAGCTGTTTCCCATGCTTGTAGTCAATATCATGGGTTCCGATGGTATCCCCGTTCAGTTTAAGTTCAATACGGGGAGCATTCGAGCATACCCTTACGTCAATAATCTGCCCTTCATTAAAATCCCAGTACGGGAAAATGTGCACCATCGGATTTGATTTATAATCGGTCCATGCAGCCTGGTAAATATAGAATGAATCCTTTTTAAACGTAGCCGTATCCAGTTGGCCGAAATATGAATTTTTCGTATGGTAAGGCGTGGGCTCGCCAATATAATCGAACCCCGTCCAAAGAAACTGGCCAAGGGAAAAAGGTGCATCCCTTTCTGCAAGAATGCATGCTTCAGCCGATCTCGCCCCCCAGCTGACAGTACTGTTCCCCAGGGCAGAACACTGTTCATCTTCATCAGAAAGGATCTCCTTTTCAAAAGGAAAATGGTAAACACCCCTGCTTTGCACAACAGATGAGGTTTCACTGCCAAAGATAACCCAGTCGGGATGTTCGTTGTGGTGTTTATGATATAAATGCTCTGCATAATTATAGCCGGCAATCTTCAGTATATCAGCGCACTTCTGGGCGTTCTCCCATGCCATGTAATTGGAGCCAATGGTAATTTGGGCATTACTCTTCGGATCAAATTCCCGCACATAATCCATCAGCATTCTGGTTATTTCCTGCCCTCTTTCGTCGACATGGGTATCATAAATTTCATTTCCAATACTCCACATTAGAAGGCTTGGATGGTTCCTGTCCCTTTTCACCCAGCTTTTTACATCGTTATAGGCCCAGTCTTTGAAAAACCTCGCATAATCATAGGGGGTTTTTGGCCTTTCCCACATATCAAAAGCTTCTGACAGAACGAGAAACCCCATTTCATCGGCCAGGTCCATCAGTTCGGGGGCCGGCATGTTATGGGCGGTTCGTATCGCGTTTACACCCATTTCCTTAAGCAGGGCAAATCTTCTTTTTAAAGCCGTTTTGTTGAAGGCTGCACCAAGAGCCCCCAGGTCATGGTGTTCGCAGACACCGTTCAGCTTCATTTTTTTCATGTTTAAAAGAAGTCCCTGCCCGGGGTCCAGAGTTATTGTCCTGAACCCAATATTCTGGGTAATGCATTCGATGCATTCGACGGTCTCGCTGCCATTGTGTGTTTTAAGCAATTCCATTTGGGTGACAATTTTATATAAATTGGGTTCATCGGTACTCCACAGCAACGGATTTTCAACATATAACCGCTGCGAGCTTACTTTATTGTCTCCCGCCTTTACAAGCTCTTCCGACGAGGCTATGATTTTATCTTTATATATTATTCTGTGGGAAATCCTTACATCGGTAACCGCATTATATTCGGTGTCAACATCCACTTCCCATCTTTCCCCATTACACTTTGACGATATGTAAACCCCGTCGGTCACAATGTGGTTTTTGCTTCTTTCCTTAAGCCATACATTGCGGTAAATGCCCGCACCCGAGTACCACCTGCTGTTGGGGCTTTGATGCACCACCTTTAAGATGATCTCATTGATTCCTTCCTTTATAAAATTGGTTATATCGTGTTCAAAAGAGGAATAGCCATATTTCCATTCCCCTGCGAACTGCCCGTTTACGAAAAGCGCGGAATCCATATAAACGCCGTCAAAGCAAAGAAGCGTCCGGTCGGATTCGCAGTTGTGCGTAAATCTTTTACGGTACCAGCCTATGCTGTTTTCATAGAGATCCAAAGTGTTATAAATAAGCCAGTCATGGGGAATATCCACCGGTTCAAATTCCAACGTGCTATAGTCACTGACATCCAGGCTGCTTTTTGCAAATTCCCATCCGTCATTAAAAAGTATTTTCCTGTTCATTTCTTTAAATCTCCTTTCAGCCCCATAAGATATACTCCTTAACCTTAACCGGTATGTTTTTTGAAATGTGAACCAATCACAAACCTTTTATCAAAAACATATTTATCATTTATGCTTTCGGGAATTGTGCTTATAAAGCATATGCTTCCGGGATGGAAATTTATCACAGGAAGCATGGGCGCTTTGATAAAAACATTCTATCCAGCTTAGAATCCCATTTCCTTAAGCAATAAAACCGCTGTTTCAATCGCTTTAGGGCATACTTCCTTTTGCCTTCCTGGATTCTTCGCTCTGTCACGGGCATCCCGTACATCGTAGCCTAATATTTCACGGCAAAGGATTGTTCCATTCCTTTTTTTATATTTCTCAATATACTCTGATGTAATCTTGTAGCAATTTCCTTTAGCAGCCGTATCTCCGGCATCGGATTGCCCGTACTTCAGGCCGATTACCATAACCGCACCCGAAACAGCTCCGCATACTTCACCACATCTCATTCCGCCGCCAAATCCGCATGCTATTTTCATAAGAACCTTATCGTCAATACCTAAATCCGCATTAAATGAGCCTGCAACAGCTTGCGCGCAATTAAACCCGCTTTTAAACATCTCCAATGCTTTCCGGACATTCTCATCCATAGTTTATCCCCTTTCCGAACTCACAAGCACAACAATTCCGCACATTTATCACTGAGTATATTATAACAGACCTTCCAGATAATTACCATTTTTACGGCAGAACCGGTATTGCAGCCTGTGTAAATGCTTTTCTGCCGGCAATGATTCGTCCGCCCTTTTTCTTTACGAAAAAAAATACAGTATATTTTCACAAATGTAGCCTGGGATACGCAAAAAAGAAATTGTATATGATATTATATTGCCAGTACATAAAATGGTCTTGGAGGAGGGTATCAGATGGATAAATTTATTAAAAACATAGAATTTTCAAAAGTCCTTAATATGGAAGATTTGGTTGCTTACCAGGAAGGACAGGTTGTAAGCCGGACTTTGTCTCAGGGCAGGAATGTAAGCTTAACCCTGTTCGCTTTTGATAAAGGTGAAGAAATCAGTTCACATTCATCCAAAGGAGATGCCCTGGTTTACCTGCTTGACGGGGAAGCAGAAATAACCGTAGGTGAAGAAACATATAACGTCAAAAAGGGCGAAACAATAGTAATGCCTGCAGGAATTCCCCATGCGCTGCTGGCAAAGGAACGGTTTAAAATGCTGCTGGTTGTAGTATTTAACCCATAAGGCATGTAAATTGCAAACGGGTTATGCGATACCGGAACAATATAATATATAATATCGGAAATCGCCCGAACAGGAATGGATTTGGCTTTTCCTTTACTCTAATGCATGTACAGGTATTGAAGCAGGCGGAATCAACTTTTGCCTGTTTCAATACCTGACAGGTTATTTCCTATTCTATTACTAATTCTGCGCTGAAAGCCGGCTTTTGATCGGCTTCATTTATGCCTTCAATATAAATCAGGTTTGAAGCGGCTTTGGATATATCCCTGTAAAGCATTAATGCATCTCCCGGAAATACTTCCCTGATGTAGTTAACCTGAATTGATTTTACTTTATGTTTTTTATGGTCTTCTATAGAAAAACAGTCCATAATGTAATCTATGTATTTAGCATTGTTAATATGCCCGTTGACATCGGTATCGCTGTAGCCTATTACTTTTCTGTAAACCGCCTCAGGCTGCCCATAAGGTTTCAGTTTCCCGATACGTCTGTCTAAAGCGCGTTCTCCGATAAAAGGGATGGGTGGATAATCGGACGCTATAATGTCGCTTTTTTTGATTTCCCTGGTGTTAATATCCAGCAATACCCAATTTGAAATTGCAGACGCTATTACATTGCCTTTTTCGTCCCATACCCTGAAATCTCTGTCAAATTCAAATTTTTTGGGCTCATGCGGCCATGTTCCGACAGTTATTTTTTCATTCCATAACGGAATTCTGTATATTTCCACGAGGATCTTCGTCAGAACCCAGGCAACCGAATATTTTTCAGCAATGGTATCCACACCTATTCCAAGCCTTTCAACATTCATGCTTGCAGTATCCTGGAAATAACCAAACAGCGCGCTTAGCCTCAAATTTTTATTAAGATCCACATCCCTGTACCCAATAATATAGTTGTTTTTATAAAGTGGTTCAGGTATCAATATGATCGCCCCAATCCCGTTTAAAAATTTCAAGACAATAAAGAATTTGACTGCGGTTTATAGTTAACACACATGGTGATTTTAACTTCCTGAATGATGCAGGAAGCACCACTCCTTTTCCATAAAAAGAAGCAGATATATTTATTTTCTGCTTCATAATTACATGCTTTTTCCGGTAAGTTATATAAATATTATGTAATAAAAGAAATTTTATTTCAATCTGTTTTTATTATATTGGCAGTTATTTTATCAATTGGATTGATTTGGTTATTTATAGAAATTTCTTAAACTTCAGGAAATATTATCTCATACAATAACGTTTCGCAAGGCTTAAGTTTTACTCTCATGAAACCATTTTGAACCTTTGTGTTATTTTTGTCCGCCCGGCCGAACACTTCAGTTATTTTTGAATCATCGGTCATCCCAATTAACACTGCCGGAATATCGGCTTCCACCGTACCGTCTTCCTGAGAGCAGACAACAACGTATGCTTTTTTATCTGTAAAACGGGCATACGATATCACATAGCCTTTCGCATATAATATTTTAAAGCCTCCCGATTGGAGTGCATCCTCTTTTTGCTTCAACCGGCATAATATTTTATGGAAATTCAGACAGTCTTTATCCTGGCGGCTTTCCTCCCATACCATAGGGTATCTGCAACCCTCAACGGTTTGAGTAGTCCCGTTTACACTTACTTCATCCCCGTAATAAATTGCCGGAGCTCCAGGAAAGGTAAACTGCATAATAATTACGCCTCTCCTGGTTTCTGCAGAAATACTTTCATGATTATGCAGACGCGATATATCATGGCTGTCGTACATGTTATACTGTACCAGCGCAATTTGATATGGAAGCCTTGCCAAGTTCTGCATAAACATTTTTTTTAGTATTTCGGCTGTGCACTTTGAAGCAATAAGGCCCAGGCCCTTCATTTTGCTCGCAAAATGGCTGTTTTCGCCTGCAAACCAGCGAACAGGCAGACCAAAACCGAAATAATTCATGCAGGCATCCCATTTGTCACCCTGCAGAAATTCGGTACAATCAGTCCAGTGCTCGCCGGCAATGTATGCTTTTGGGTTTACTTCTTTAATGCTTTTTCTTATCTCAGGCCATACTTCGTCATGCATCTGGCGTTCATCCATGCGCGCCATGCAAAACCCGACATCAAACCTCCAGCCGTCAATATTATACGGTGGCTTAAGCCATTTTTTTACCACAGAATCATCCAAACGGTAAATAATGTCGCGCAGCTTTTCTGATTCATAATTCAGTGTGGGTAATGTTTCAACCCCAAACCATGCATGGTACTTGTTTTTATCATCAAAATAATAAAACTGTCGTTCTTCGCTGTCCGGATTATTGTATGCTCCCACGCATTTAGGGAAAAAATCACCGTCCCTGTTAAACCATTTGTGCGCCATTCCTGTGTGGTTAATTGATACATCCAGAATTATTTTTATACCGTTTTTATGCAGCTCTTCCACCAGATTCAAAAGCGATTCATTGCCTCCCAAATGAGGGTCCACATTAAAATAATCGATACAGTCATATTTGTGATTCGTTGCCGCCCTGAAAATGGGAGTCAGGTACAGTGCATTAACTCCCAATTCCTTCAGATAAGGTATTTTTTCCTTAATACCCTCAAGGTCTCCGCCAAAAAAGTCCAGGCAAAAGCCCTCGGAATATTCACAGGGTTTTTCGTTCCAGTTCTTTTTAATTGCAGGGTGCCCGTCAAAACAGTATTCATTGTCCTTTACATCATTTTCAGGGTTGCCGTTATAAAAACGGTCGGGGAAAATATGATAGAATACCGACTTTTTTACCCATTCAGGGCTTTCATATCCGGCAATTATTCTGAAATCGTATTCCTCTGTAGGAGGATAGTCGGTAATTCCCAGCTGATTGTAGTAATATGTTTCACTCCCGGTTCCTATTAAAAAATGGTAATTGATTACCGGCTGTGAGATCTTAAGCTCACAGCCGAAATATGCAAATATGCCCTTCTCTTCCATTGCTCTTAGCTTAACATGCATATCGCAGCCATTTTTTATATATCTCAGGACAACTGTTTTTACCGGAGATTTTTTAAAAACCCTGAGTCTGATTACCACGGTTTCCCCTAAAGCAGGATTTGGATTGCTTACGTAAAACTTCGAACCGTCCGAGTAAACACTCTCTTTCCAGTTATGAACCCATGAAACCATATAAACCACCCCGGCTTTTTCGATCATTCTTTTGCAGCAGCCACCAAATCTGATGCCTGCATTTCATACATCAGGTTATAGTAATCTTCTACCATCCTTTCGGCAGAAAACTTCCAGCTGGACATTCTTATGCTTTCTTTCATCATTTCCACCCATTTCTGCCTGTTTTCATAATAAGTTGGCATAACTTCTTCAAGAAGCACTTTATAAAGGGAGTTTGCATCCTTAATGTCACAGTCTTCCCCCTCATACCCTTCTCCAACCTGCCATCCATTTATCCCATGGACACAGAACTCAGGCCACCATCCGTCAAGTATGCTAAGGTTTAACACCCCGTTCATTGCAGCTTTCATCCCCGATGTGCCACTTGCCTCCATTGGCCTGATAGGATTGTTCAGCCAGACATCACAGCCCCGGGTAAGCATTTTGCCCGTTTTTATGCCATAGTCCTGTAAAAAGACAACATTTTCAGGATATAACTGTGTTATTTTATACAGTTCTTCAACTATTTTTTTACCGTCGAGATCATTCGGATGTGCCTTTCCTGAAAAAATAAGCTGCAGTTTTCCTTCCTTTAGCAATGGTCCGATTACTTCCCTGTTTGTGAATATTAAATTGCTTCTTTTATACGGGGCAAACCTTCTTGCAAATCCGATTGTAAGGACATCCTCCTTCAGCCTTACACCATTCATTTTGTAAATTTCTTCTATCATTTCTCTTTTTATTCTCATATGTATTTCCCATAAATCATCACTGTTTCTTGCGTTCACTATTCTTTGATCCTGCCATGTACCGTTATGAACGCCGTTGGTAATGGCAATTATCCCCGAAGCACCCTCTACATGCTTCCACATTTTTTTCGCAGTCTGTCCGTGCAGTTGTGATACCGCGTTTGCCTTTTTCGAAAGCCTTAATCCAGCTACAGTCATGCTGAAAGGTTCCCCTCCGATCTGAACCATTTGATCACGGGTAAGGCCATTGAATGCGCCGGCATATTCGAGCAAGTCATATGTATGAACTTCATTGCCGGCCTCTACAGGAGTATGCGTGGTAAATACTATTTGATTCCTTGTCTCGCGCCATGCTGTTTCAAATGACATTCCATTCTGCATTTTCTCCCTTATAAGTTCAATTCCCGCGAGTATGGGATGGCTGTCATTAAAATGATAAATATCCACGTCTAATCCGAGCTTTCTAAGAGCCCTGACACCACCTATACCCAAGATCATTTCCTGGGCTATCCTCTCTTCATCAAACCAGCCATAAAGCTGACCTGTAAGGAGTCTGCCGGGATTTCCGGGAATATTCGTGTCTAAAAGGTACAGGGGACTGTTATTGAAGCTTTCACATAACCATACCTTTGCAGACACGTCCTTTCCTTTTATTTTTACCGTTACAGTGACGTTGGTGTCTTTAAGGAAATCATATACATATTCGGGATAGCAGTCACTTGGCCTGCCGTTTTCATCAATAATCTGCCTTGTATAGCCCTGCCTCCAGAGAATACCAACCCCGATAACAGGATATCCCTTATCTTTTGCCGTTTTCATGATATCTCCTGCAAGAATGCCAAGTCCTCCGGAATAAATATTAAACTCCTCATGTAAACCGAATTCCATGCAAAAATAAGCAACTTTCGGCAGTTTCATCTGCAAACCCTCCAATTCTTATTGAATACTTCCAACTAAAAACTCATAAGGCTCGAGACATTTCCTTACGCCGTCAAGAAACTCCTTGCCCCTGGTTTCATCGGCTGCATAAACCAGGGCAAGGCTCTTTTCCCCGATATTTTCCGGGATTAATGTTTTAATATCTATTTGAACTTTATCCTGTTCACTTCTGTTAGCAATGAAAAAAACCCCTTTGCGAATTCTTTTGTCGTAATAGCATAAAAAGGTGATATAAGAATTTTTTATAGTTTCAGGCTGCTCTATATAGTTTTCATTTTGGGATATTATGTCAAGGAATGATTTTCTGATGCGGCCTGCGCAAGCCAGTATATCCTTCATCCACTCCAAATCTTTGTTTTTCCAGTGAATACAGAAGGCATCAAAAAAAGCTAGTTTACCATACATGGGATCGTTTTTTTCCAGAACGAACCTTCCTTCTTCGGTATTTCCCAACCCCAAATTCATAGGCTGTATTTCCATCGCTTCCATACCGTTGTTTATAAACGGAACGGAATTGGGTATGAAGTAGTTTAAAAATACGAGCAATGAAAGAGCTCTTTTGTCTTTATACATTAGCGCCGCCCTGGGTGTATCAGGTGTTTCCAGAGCTGCAATCACAGGGAGATCAGACCTCATTAAGCTGTCTGCAATCAGTTTTTTGTTGAAAAAAGGCTTGTTGAAGATGTTGTATATTGCCCATGTATCACCACTGATAAAGCTGTATCCATAGTTTTTTGCATTTTTAGATTTGCCGGGATCAAATTCTTCGGACCACAATATAAAGTTCCCGTTAATGGATTTTACTTTTTCAATGATCTCGGTGTTCAGATCAGGTGAAAGGGCATGCGCCATGTCAATCCTTGCGCCGTCTATCCCGAATTTTCGCTGGTAATATGGTATTACACCGGTTATATATTCCCTTAATTCCTGGTTTTCCTGCCTGCCACGGAAAACACTGAGGCGTATGCCATCCTGCATAATATAGGGGGGTTGGTCACCGCTTATATATTTTTCAGCCTCCTTATGTACATCAAAATAAAACTTAAGGAATGTAACATCGGTCCATGGCGGCTGGATGTCATTAACCATATCAGAAAAACCCGGTACTGTTGTAATGTTAAACTCCGATTCTATTAAATCAAGGATATTCTCTCCCGTTTCTCTATGCCTTTTAACAATCCTAAGCCACTTTTCACGGTCAATTTTATCAGGTGAATGGGTGAACTGGGATAAATATCTGTTTATACCCTTTGACCCATAAAGGATGGCTATGGAGTTTTTATCCACCGCAAATGGCTCTTTTTTTCCCACAACAGGTGCAGCAAAAGCATCCGCATACTTTAAATCAATCCAGTAGAACCAGTCAGGATGTTCAACCAGAAGATTGTTATCCCTTGAAACAGTTCTGAATACAAAATCCACCATCACCCTTATTCCGAGAATGTGGCATGCTTCAACAAAAGCCCTGAACTCTGTCTCGAGCATTGCTTCGGTGTATTTGCCCAAAAGAGGATCATGCAAATTACCGTCCAGCTTATATATATTTTTAATCGCATATGGGCTTCCCATGCCGCCTTTTTTGTACCTGGAGCTGTATTCAAAAATGGGCAGCAGATAAATTATGTCTACACCCAGGCTTTTTAAATAAGGCAAAAGGCTTATTGTCTTTAAGAATGTTCCCGATGACAGAACCCCTTCTGTGTGATACCAGGCTGTAAACATCCTTGCGAGCATACTGTAAATTACACATTTTTTAATATCAAACGGCAAATCTTTGCATTTGGTGCCGGCATGCTCCAGATAGCCCGTATCTTTTACCGCATAACAAAGAATCTGGTTTTCGATCAGATGGCTGAAATATTCATACGGGTTTATGCATATCTCTCCGTTTTCCTCATACAGTATGCCTTTACCCGTTCCTGTCACATTCCATGCTTTTGGGATAAAATACTTTTCATTAAAGCCTTCTTTTTTACTTTTCAATATTCCAAGTATGTACTTCAGATTTTCCATATATTCACCCTGTAAATCTTATTTTCCGGACTCATATATCCAAAATGGTCCCGCTGATTGGTTCAAGCTCAATGTTAACCATTGAATCGCTGACAGGTAATATCCTGCCGTTAATAAGGTCTTTTGCCACACCGGCATTTTTCCCGACCTTGACATCAACCTTAGCCGGGAAATTGTCATTGTTGATCACAACATAAAGTTTTTTGGAACCGGCTTCTCTTGAATAGATATAAATATTGCCGGATACATCCACCTTCCTGGTAACATAATCCCCCAGCATTACATCAATATATTCTTTTCTTATTGCAATAAGCTTTTTATAGTAGTCGAAAACATCCTTCGATGTTTCGGTGTCCTCCCACATCATAGGTTTTCTATACTCGCTTTCAGAAAGGCCCTCCATTCCTTTCTCATCGCCTGAGTAAACAGAAGGTATGCCAATGTGAGTCATAATGAACAAAGCCGCCAGTTTCTGCCTTCTGACATCCCCTCCTGCAACCGATAAAAACCTTGAAACATCATGGCTGTCTAAAAGGTTCATTTGAGCATACTGGATGTTCTTCTTGTACCTCATTCGCAAATACTGTATTCTTGCATCAAACTGCTCCACATTGATAATTCTTTTTGCAAAAAAGTCGATGCACGTATCCATCAGCATATAGTTCATTACTGAATCGAATTGATCCCCTGAAAGCCACTCCCTGGCATCATGCCATATTTCCCCGATTAAAAAGGCATCGGGTTTAACCGATTTCACCGCCTTTCTGAACGTTCTCCAGAACTGATGATCCACCTCGTTTGCTACATCCAGCCGCCAGCCGTCTATATCGGCTTCTTTTATCCAATATGTTCCTACATTTGTGAAGTATTCTATTACCTCTTTATTGCCGGTATTTAGTTTTGGCATGCTTTTTTCGTAGGCAAAACACATATAATTGGGATTGTCTTCATATCGCACCGGGAAACCCTTTATGAAAAACCAGTCCTTATATCTTGATTTTTCTCCTTTTTCCAATACATCCCTGAAAGCAAAGAAATTTGAACCCGAATGGTTGAACACACCGTCCAAAATCACCCGAATACCAGCCTTGTGGCATTTATCAACAAGCTCTTTCAGTGTTTCATTATCACCGAAACAGGGATCTACAGAATAATAGTCAATGGTGTCGTATTTGTGGTATGATCCTGCGGTAAATATTGGATTCAGGTAAATACAGTTCACACCCAGGTACTGAAGGTAGTCGATATTCTCAATAATTCCCCTCAAATTCCCTCCGAACCTGCTTCGGCATAACACACCTCCAACCGGTATTTCACAGCCTTTACCCGAAATATGCCTTTTGGATTGAGCAAAACTGTCGGGAAAAATCTGGTAAATAACAGCTTTCTTGGCCCATTCGGGTACTTCGGCAATATCTTCCTTTCGGATATATGGAAATTGGAAATACCTGTTCCTGTCGGTATGCAAACGCTCATAAAAGCTGTTTCCATAGTAAAATACCGTGGTTCTGCCGTCATTCAGAATAAAGTAATAGCATATCCTTGTTAAGTTTGTGCGGATTAAAGCCTCAAAATAATCAAACAGGTTGTCAGATGCGACCTTAAGCATATCCACAGACTTCATTTTTACAATCTTATCCGGGTAAGCCCTGTCTCCATAGCAAACAGTGCATCCGGTTAAATCTCCTTTTTTTGCTCTTAGCCTTAAAACAACCGTATTTTCATCCAATGCATGGCAATATTCTGAACAAGTTGAATGGTATATAGCTTCCAAAAACAGATGAATGTCCCCTTTCAGCAAAATTTTTATCAGTATCCGGATTGCAGCCAAAAAGATCCCCGGTTTTTAAACCTGTCTTTCCTGCCGTATATTTCAATCCGCCTTATCTTTCAGGCAAATAACTTATATTTTTGATGCACCTTCGGATAACCCCTGTATTAAATATTTCTGAAGGCTCATGTACAGTATTGTGACAGGCAGTGCAACGAGTATTGCTCCTGCTGCAAACATTGTAAACTCTGTATTCTGTCTTCCGGTAACCATTTCAAAAAGACCTATTGCCAAAGTCTTTTTGCTTGGTGTACGCAATACAAGCCGGGCAAAAATGAAATCCATCCAGGGGCCTATAAAGCTTGAAACTGCCACAAAGGTAATAATGGGAAATGATATGGGAAGCATAATCCTTGTGAAAACAGTAGCATTTCCTGCCCCGTCTATCTTTGCAGCTTCGGGGATTGAGCGGGGGATTCCGTCAAAATAGCCTTTTACAAGCCATGTAAATCCTGCAATATTTCCACCCGAGTATACCAGGATTAAACCCAGGTGAGTATCCAATAAACCTACCTGGAGAAGCAATAAATAAATCGCAATCATGCTCATAAATCCAGGGAACATTGTAATTACAAGCAAGATCATCAGTCCTGATTTGCGACCCCTGAATCGAAACTGGGACAGGGTATATGATGTGATGATCACAAGGATTACTGTCAACACCATCGATGATACAGCTATTTTAAGGGTATTCATATACCACAGCGCATAATCCTTTTCCACGAATAAGTCCCGGTAATGCTTTATTGTCAGCGTTTCAGGAAACATTTTTGTTGAGAAAAGCGAGTTTCCCGGATTGAAAGAGGCTATAACAACAAAATACAATGGCAGTATTGTGGTAATTGTTATACAGATTAAAAGGAAATAAACAAAAGCTCTTATTACCCTCTGCTTTATAGTTACCTTTTTCACTGTATCATATCCTCCTCTTTAAATGACCTTGTTCTTCGGAAATTAAATATGGAGATAGTGGCAATGATTACAAATATGATGATGGAAACAGCACACGCTTTATTAAACTGGTTCTGCTCCAATGTCAGTTTATAAATCCATGACAGCAATATATCCGTGTGTCCTGCGTATTTATAGTTTGTGTTAACCGGACCGCCGCTGTTTAGGAAATGAATTAAATTAAAATTGTTAAAGTTATGTGCAAAGCTCATAATCAAAAGCGGAGCAGTAGCAAACATAACCAATGGCAATGTTATTTTAAAAAACTTCTGTATGGCATTTGCACCTTCTACTTCAGCAGCTTCATACAAATCCCTTGGTATTCCGGTTAAAACCCCGCTCATCAGTGCCATAAAATAAGGAAATCCAAGCCACAGGTTTACAACCAGGCATACGATTTTAGCCCACATTGGATCACCAAACCACTGGATTCTGTTCATGCCAATTGAAACCAACCAGTTATTTAAAGGACCAAACTGCGCATTAAAGATGTTACGGAATACAAGTATCGATATATAGCCGGGAACTGCCCAGGGAAGAATGAAAACCGTCCTCCAGAATTTCTTTAGCCTGATACCGTTGGAATTTAATATCACCGCAAAAATTAAACCGCTGAAAAAGGTTGTAACGGTGGCTAGTACCGCCCATATTACTGTCCAGCCGAAAACACCGAAAAACGTTTCTTTGTAGCCGCTTAAAGTAAATAAATCAACAAAGGTCTGAAACCCAACCCAATCAACCAGTTTTCTCGGAGGTATATGATTCGGTGATGAGTAATTGGTAAATGCGACCAAGATTCCAAAAATAAGCGGAACGACAGTTATAAACAATACAAAGAATATGGAAGGTAAAAGCATAAGATATGGGAAGCCTTTCTCCCCGGCAAGCTTCAAAGACTTAATGAAGTTATTCGGCTGTATGTGGTTATCTCTTAATTTCCCTACTTTATAAGCATCCTGGCAGTTAAAGTAATACAATATTACAAATATAAAAATCAGTACAATTGCTATTATTCCATATACCATAAGAAAAATGGAATGATCGCCCTGTACGACTTTGCCGTCAACAAAAGCCTGAGGTGTTTCTCCGAGGGTAAAAATGCCCCATAATCCATAACGGATAAATGGCAGCAGGTATACTATGAAAACAAGCTCTATCGCCGCAAACAGGATTCCTTTAACAATCTGCCCGTTGTATAGCTGACCAAGACCCATGAAGATGACAGAAAGCAGGCATGCCCTTTTGGAATTGGATTTCATAAAACATCCCCCTTTAGCAATATCCTTTCTTTTACCTGAAATCATCTCAATATTTGTGTATTCAAGAGAACAGGCAGCAGCCAATCACTGCTACCTGCAATAAGAGTTCATTATTTTAATTCTTATAAAAATCGCTTTCTTTAATATTGCTTACAGCCCTGTCCAGTTCGGTTTTCACATCGGCATTGGGATTGTTCCACAGTTCTGTTATGGCTGTTTCCATATTAGACCATACAGCCTGCATATGCGGTATAGAAGGCATTGCCTGGGAATAAACAGCTTGCTCTAAGAATCCGCTGTTTACAGGGTTATCTTTGATTTCAGGTTCATTAAGCAGATCATTTCGCGGGGGGAGTTGATTTGTCAGCTCATAACGCCTTAAAAGTGCTTCCTTACTTGTCAGGAATTGTGCCAGCAGTTTTGCGGCATTTGGATAATCTGTATATGTATTTATGCAATAGGTTCTTACCCCTGAAAATGTTATAGGTCTTTCGCCGTTCGGAAGCAATGGAAGAGGTGCAACCCCTATATCCAGGCCCGCATCCTGGTATGCCTTGATGGCCCATGGTCCGTTGAAATCAAAAATTAATTTTCCCTCCAGGAATAAGCCTGACTTAATATCGTAGGAAATGTCTTCCCTTTGTAGCGGTATGATATCCTTGAGAGTTCTGTAATAGTTTATCGCTTCAACAGCTGCATCCGAGTTGAGGCCGATATCAAATGGATTTGTTCCGTTATTTCCAAATACATATCCTCCGTAACCGCTGATAAACGCATACACATAATAGAAATTCCATACTTCCATCATAAACCCATATTGGTTTTTGTCCTTATCGAGGAATTCTCTGCTGATTTTAACCAATTCTTCAAAAGTTTTTGGTGGTTCTTTAACAAGGCTTTTATTATAAACTAATGCCGGGGTTTCAATAGACGCAGGAAAGCCATACAGCTGGCCGTCTATAGAACAGGCTTCAACCGAACTTTCCATAAACTCAGACGTGTCTGATACGTCATTAGGATAAATAAAACCTTGCTGATACATTTCACCTAGATGATCGCTTGCAAGTATGAACACATCAGCTGCAAGTTTTGCGGGACCGTCGGTTTGCAATTTGCCCGGGGCATCAGTATGGGAAACGGTATCAAATGTTACTTCAATGCCATACTTTTCAGTAAACTTTTCAATCATTTCCTGAGCCCATTCTTTAACCCCTTCATCATCTGAATCCCAAAGTTTAAGCGTTGCTCCGGGTTCCGGAACCAGTTCACCGTTGTTTTCATTTCCACCCGGCGTTACATGTAAATCCTGTTTTTGCTGGTCATTCACCGTCTTCTGATTGTCTGCCGTTTTTGTACAGGCCGCTGCCAAAACTGTCACAGAGATTGCCAGCATAAGCGCTAACATTTTCTTAAGCCAACCGGTTTTTCTCACATACATACAAACATCCCCCTTGGAATTATTTATAAAAGGTCAAAAGACCTTATTTTAAAAGCAGTCTGCTTGTTGTGCATGCGTTTTCCCACATAAACGAAGGAAAGTAACTACAACATTTCGCATACAACTTGTAAAAAGTAATAGCCGATTTTACCCAAGTTGACTCTATTTCCATGGTTTCCTGAAGCATCGCATGATTTGGATTTAACTGCTAAGCAGAGGTTGCGGCTTTAATCTTTATTATTTTTAATAAAAAAACCGTTTAATTTGCGCAAGCGTTTGTACTATATGTATAATAACATCAATTACAAATTGTGTCAATATGGGTTTGTAAATTTTTCTAGGAATAAAAAAGAAAGGCTGTTCAACTCACATGAACAGCCCAGGATATTAACCCGAAATTAATATAAACCTTCTCACTCGGAAGGAACCCATATCATTTTTTCATCGTCGATTCGCGAATTATTAGCTCAGAAGGAATAATTGCCCTGTTAAAACTTTTATACTCGCTTTTCATGCATGTTAGTAAAAGTTCGAACCCCTTAGCACCAAGACTGAAAGCATTTATATCAACAGAAGTCAGAGGCGGTGTAAAATAGCTTGATAAAGGTACATTGTTAAACCCTGCTACCGCCACATCATCAGGTACTTTTAATCCTTTTTCGTTTAAATACTTAATAGCACCAAAGGCAAGCAAATCGTCACACGCAATTACACCTGAAGGTACTATTCCCTTGTCCATAAGCTTTTTCATTAAGTCATATCCCGTGTCATCAACGAATTTGCCTTCAATTATTAAGTCTTCGTTTATCTCAATATTATTGTCCTGTAAAGCCATTTTGTATCCCTTTAACCTGTCAAGAGTTACTATAAATTTACTGTCAACACCGAGAAAAGCTATTTCGGTACAGCCAACTTCAATTAAATGCCGGGTCATCTGATATCCAACCGAAACATTGTCATTATCAACCCAGTTCACTTCATTCTCATTATCAGGCCTTCCGACAATAACAAACGGAAACTGGATTTCTCTAAGATATCGGATTGACGGATCCTTTACACCCGATGAAAGCAGCAAAATTCCCTCTGTTATCCCGCTTTGAGTTAAATCGTTCACAATCTCTCTCTGTTCGTCCATATTCGTAGCACTGGAAATTAATATTTTATAGTTATTTTTATACGCAACCGAAGCAACCCCTCTCAATATTTCAGGGAAAAAAGGGTGCTGGAAAGCCTTTTCGGTTGTACCCATCACCAGGATACCTATGATATTCGTTGATTTCCTGGCTAAAGACCTGGCTATAACGTTAGGATAATAGTTCATTTCCTCCATTATCCTGAATATCTTCTTTTTCGTTGCCTTGCTAATCCTCGGGCTATCCGCGATGGCCCGGGATACAGTTGATGGTGATACATTTGCAGCTTTTGCTATATCGTTTATAGTAACCCTCATACAAAGCTCACTTCCTTTGGTGCAACCGTTTGCTCATTCCAGTATATTATTAATTCAAATTATTGTCAATATCACAGGTTTTCAGAAAAAAAGCACCAAAATTTACTTTTGGTGCCGGTTTCATTATTCCAGTGCCCTGAACTTATGTGTTCAATCAAAAAACTAATTGGTCAATTTATATTAAATTTAAGAACCACCTTAAACAAATCCCCGTCCACATATAGCTCAAGAATTCCATTTTGCAGTTCTGTCAGGCTTTTTGCAATTGAAAGGCCCAGTCCGCTTCCCTCGGTATTTCTTGATCTGTCGCCGCGGACAAACCTTTCAAGCAGTTCTTCGCTTGGTATGTTAAGTGCATACTTTGATATGTTTCTGAAGGTTATAACAGCCTGCCCGTTTATTTTTTCGAGATTCAGATAAACCCTGGTTGAAGGTTGGGCATACTTGCAAATATTGCTCAATAAATTGTCAAAAATCCTCCATAACAGTCTCCCGTCCGCCATAATGAAAATATCTTCATCTGCCTTTTCCAGAATCAGTTCAAGCCCTGCATTTTTTATCCTTTCCTCATATTCTCCTACAGCCTGTGTAAACAGTACACCTATCTCGGTTGGAACCATATTGACAGGCAAATTTCCCGTGGAAGCCTTTGATGCTTCAACCAAATCTTCGGTCAGTTTTTTAAGCCTTGATGACTGTCTGTCCAGAACATCAATATATTCCTTAATTTTCTCATTTTCAATATTTTCCTTTTTAATTAAGTCCACATAATTGATTATCGATGTCAGCGGAGTCTTAATATCATGGGATACATTCGTTATTAACTCGGTTTTGAAACGTTCGCTTTTTAACCTCTCTTCCACCGCCTTTGACATGCCTTCGTTGATCCGGTTCAGATTTTCCCCGTGGGTTCTAAAATCCCAAAACATATGCCTGGTATCAATCTGGTAATTCAAATCGCCAACAGCAATTTTCTGACCGCCCTGCTGCAATTTCTGAAGATTTATTGAAACAATTAGTAAGACCGGACATAATATTGCTTTTTCAAGAATCCACAAAAATATCATCATTGCCCCGTTATCAAAGCTAATACTTATACCCATGAATTCCAGTATCGAAATACAGATTAATACAAGGATCGTTTTCTTTACCAGCGACATATGCTGAAAAATATACTTTATGGCACTTACGATCTTTCTCAAAATTCTGAAAATCAGACTTATAATACGGTATGTTATTGTATTTTTCCACCAGCCACCAAGCTTATACCTTGTAGCAAAGCTCATACATATAAGTAAAGCAAGAAGAATGTCAACTATGGTGAATGAGTTGAATAATATCATGTAACCTACAGTTCCTATATTATACATCTGTTCGAATATAAGCGCTTCAAGCAAAACAATTGATAGTATAATTGTTACAAGAAGGTCGAAAGGAATTTTGTCAATTCCGTTAGGTATAATTTTATCTTCGCCCTTTCTTCGGCCTGCACTGCACATGAGGTAAATAAACAGGATGATTGAGAATATAAGGAACATAACAGGAATTACAATTACAGCATAACGCATTTTGTATGCAAAATTTACGAATTGATCCAGGGTATAATAAAAGTCATCTGTATCAAGGTCCTTTTTCACATAACAATCCATTGTGTACGTTACATTTTTACTTTCGACAACATCGCCGTCTGCACCATATATGTACTCCACATCACTGAATTCATATGTCCGGCTTAACTGGAATTCCTGTCCCGCATAATTGCTTAGTATGGTTTCTCCCTCTGAATTTTTTAGAGTGAAGAAGAAATTCGTACTTCGTATATAACAGTTCTCAATTTGGCCGTTTGTTTCATACTGATTAAGCCACCTGTCGGGAAGAAAATAATTATAGAACACATAATTAGCATTTCTCCGTGTATAATGCTCAAACATCTCGATTTTTACATTTTCAGCAGATGTCTCGTAAAATCCGTTTTCATATAACAGGCCTGCTGCAATTAATCCGCCGATAAACCCCATAGTTGATATTACAAATAGGAAAATGGCAACTACTTTCCATACCAGGCTGTGGGTAATTTTATTCATTATCTTTCACCCCGTTCAATTTTATAACCCTGTCCCCATACTACCTTTAAATATCTTGGTTCGGCAGGATTTATCTCCACTTTTTCCCGTAAATGACGTATATGTACTGCTACCGTGCTTTCAGAACCATATGGGTTATCATTCCAAACACGTTTGTATATATCTCTCGGTGAAAACACCTGGCCCGGGTTCTCCATCAGGAGTTTCAGGATTTCATATTCTTTCGGTGTCAAATTAACCGGTTCACCATCAACCGTAACCGTTTTAGCCTTATCATCGATCTCGATGCTGCCTATAACAAGGTTTGAGGGTTTAACATTGGCACCGCCAAGCTGCATATACCGTCTAAGCTGTGACTTTACTCTTGCCAGTACTTCAACAGGATTGAAAGGTTTCGTGATATAGTCATCAGCCCCTATGTTCAAACCTAATATTTTATCCGTATCCTCACTTTTAGCGGTTAGCAGAATTACAGGAATATTGTATTTTTCCCTCAGCTTTACCATGGCTGTAAGCCCATCCATTTCAGGCATCATAATATCCAGTAACACAAGGTGAATATCATGGCTCTCAATAATTTTCAAAGCTTCTTTGCCGGTATACGCCTCATATGTATTATAGTTTTCTGCAGATAAATATATCTTAAGGGCTGAAACAATGTCTTTCTCATCATCGCAAATCAATACGTTATAAGCCATGTCAGCAATCCCCCAATATAATTAATCACAATCAAACAATAAGCCGTTTAATACCACATGTCAACCTTTTAAGCCTTAATTCCCTAAATCCCAAGAAAATTCTCCGGCCATTTTACGATTATACACGATAACAATGCAAATTTACGGTAAGATTACCGATTTATGCTGCTTTTCTACGGATTTGCTTAGTATTTTCTACCATTTCCTTGTCCTTAATAAGCAAAAGATATAATCCTGAAAAAGCCACATTGAAATAATAGGTTATAATTCTCCAAATAAGTATAACAGATACAACCGGAACATTTGTAAATAAATTCTTGAAGAAGAAATACCCTATTCCTTCTGCTCCCCCTGCTGCACCTGGTGACGGTATATATGCAGTTATTTGCCTTAATATGGCCTGCGAGGTTATAATATCCACAACGGGACCGCATTTCCCCTCAAGGGAAAGAAGCAGGAAAAAAGGAACAATATACCCAAGAATCAAATTCAGCAGCTGGTATAAAAATGATTTAATTATAACACCGGGATCGCTGAATATTAACTGGCTTGCATTAATAAAGCATTCAATCCCTTCTTCTTTTTTGCGTGCATACTTATCAGGATTTTTAATTATATGGCATTTTCCCAGAAGTTTGAAAACAAAATTCACAACTTTTCTTGCAGTATTCTTATTTATCAGGAATAACAGGAAAAACAAAACAACAGCTAAATTTATCGAAACCCCAATGGCAAAGAACAAGTTAAAATTCCCAACCATACGGTATAAGGATTTTGCATTTAAAGCAAATGATAAAATACTCGAAAAAAACACTGCTGACTGAAAAATCGTTGATTTTACCATAATGACATTGGCGCAGCTCCCCATTGGAATTCCGTCCTTCATCATATAGCCTATCTGGAATGGTTCTCCGCCACAGGCAAAGGGAGTAACCGAATTAAAATACACTCCTGCCATTGTAACGCGAAAAGCTGTGCGTAATGACGCCCTTCCATAAATTTTTCTGGTTATTTCATAGTAACACATCATCTCAGCCAAATAGGAAAGCAAAACACATACAATTGCCGCTAGCAGCCACTTTATATTCAAACTGAGAAACAAAGTCCGAATTTCGTCGATACTATGATTTTTGAATAATATAAGCAGCATAATTACAAGTATTGAAAAAATAAAAAGTCCACTTATCAGTGACTTCCAAGAATGTTTAGCATCTTCATTTTGCATAGATAAAACGCCTCCAAAAAGCAAATTTCCATAAGCAGCATTCACTGATACAGGATAATATTATGTTACTGATTATACTACGCAATTTCATTGGAGAAGTATGGTAATATACTCAGTAATTTGTTATGTTTTTATTATCAATACCATATACCATTATGTGTATTTTTCAATTAAAATTAAATAGGTAAAATACTTAAAATTTTTTTAAGATTTCTTTAATTATAAGTAAAAATAGGATATGCATGCTTCTTTGTGTTTCCTGAATGCAATTTTACCATATTTATATCTGAATTAGCCGAAAGAAAGAGCTTTTTGCGGCGAAAGAGCCAAAAGAAAACAGGTTCAGACTGCCATCTTTTCAGCGCTCGGAAGGACAGAACAACCGGTATTGCGAAGAGTGTACCATAATTGCTGAACGAGTTCGGACCAAGATGGTCTACAGAAAAAATTAACGGCGCAGCCTTTAAACTGCGCCGTTTAATTTCCATACTTATCAAAGTGGTATTAAATTATGCCTTTCCTGCACAGCCAAGAACGTTAATCAGTTTATGCTTAACAAGCTTCTTAATTTCTTCTCTGGCTGGGCCAAGGTATTTTCTTGGATCGAATTCGCCCGGGTTTTCTGCAAACACTTTACGAATGGTTGCAGTCATTGCAAGGCGAAGGTCGGAATCGATATTAATCTTGCAAACTGCCATTGAAGCAGCCTTGCGGAGCATATCTTCCGGAACACCTTTTGCACCCGGCATCTGACCACCATATTTATTAATGGTTTCCACGTATTCAGGAATAACCGATGACGCGCCATGCAGAACAATTGGGAAGCCCGGAAGCCTTCTCTGCACTTCTTCGAGGATATCAAAACGAAGTTTTGCTTCACCCTTAAACTTATATGCACCATGGCTGGTTCCGATTGCTATAGCCAGAGAATCAACACCGGTACGCTCAACAAACTCTTCAACTTCCTTAGGATCTGTGTAAATTGCTTCCTCTTCGGATACCTTAACTTCATCCTCAACACCCGACAGACGCCCTAATTCAGCTTCTACAACAACACCTCTCGGATGGGCGTAGTCCACAACCTGCTTTGTCAGCTTAATGTTTTCTTCGAAAGGAAGATGTGAGGCATCTATCATTACCGATGTAAATCCACCATCTATACAGGATTTGCAAAGTTCAAATGAATCGCCGTGGTCAAGGTGTACAGCAATAGGAAGATTTGTTTCAATTGTAGCAGCTTCGATTAATTTCATAAGATAGGTATGGTTTGCGTATTTGCGTGCACCTGCTGATACCTGCAGAATTAATGGAGCATTAACTTCTTTTGCTGCTTCGGTAATTCCCTGAATTATTTCCATGTTATTGACATTGAAGGCACCTATAGCGTAGCCTCCTTCATATGCTTTTTTAAACATTTCTTTTGTTGTAACTAATGGCACTTCCATTCACTCCCATCTATTTCAAAAATATAAGATAGCAAACCTAAACATTTGATTTAAGTTTGTTACAAAATTATCATATTAATTTTATCAGACCACAAAATAAAATCAAGGATAAATTTCCCGCTAAACTGTAATTATGCAGTTTTATTATGACACAATCCGGGGTTCTCCATCCTCGTAAACAAGTTTTATGTATTTACTATTATCTGCTTTAAAAAAGAAAATACCATGGTTTCTGATATCAATGTGTATTCTGTTAAATATGCCCGACTGGATAGTCTCAATTATTTTGTCAGCATAATCCAACGGATTATGTTCCGTTCCGGGCGATATCAAAAGGGACAGCCTGCCCTCCATGTCGGGATTCATCACTGATATACGGACACTGCCAGGATTAAACAGATTATTGGTGGGATACACCAAATCCCATTCAAAGATCGCGGTGTTCATACGAACCTCCAGATATTATTGCTAAAAATATCCCTCAACAAGCAAAGTTTACCACGAATCCAGTTCGGGGTAAAGAGTTTTGTATACAAAATAAATTCTGTTTACACGGACAAGGTATTTTTCTGTCTCTTTATATGGCAAGGATTTAATCCTGGAATCTTCCCATCCGATGGTATCAGAATCTATCCATCTGCTGACAGTGCCTTCCCCTGCGTTATATGCTGCAAGCGCCAGTTCGGTGTTGCCATCGAACCGTTTAATCAAATACGACAAGTACCAGCAGCCTAACCTGATATTTAACTCAGGATCGTTAAGCTTATCAGTTGTATATTCGGTTATTCCCAACTCAGATGCTATCCATTTGCCGGTTGCTTCGGTTATTTGCATAAGCCCTACTGCACCTTTGTGGGACACTACATTGGCTCTGAACCCGCTTTCTGCCTTCATTACTGCATATACCATTGTTATTTTTACCTGATGGTCTCTGGCATACTTTTCAACCACATCCAAATGGGGGGTTGGGAACATGCTCTTTAATATTTTAGGAGCAACGGCAAAAATAAGAATAAAAAAAAGAAGAATTATGCAAATATACGAAAGCCTTATTTTATGTCGGGCTATATTTCTCATCTTTCAATAATCCCCAAACTTTCTCTTCCAATTCTTTTAACGATCCATCGTTATATATTATTTTGTCGGCAACTGATATATACATTTCATCTGACATTTGAGATTGGATTCTTTTTTTGGCTTCTTCATATGTCAGGCCGCTTCTTTCCATAATCCGGTCAATTCTTGCGGATTCGCTGGCCAATACCACCCAGACGGTATCCACAACATCAAGAAAGCCATGTTCAATTGGAACAATAGCTTCAACAACGACTAGCTTCTTGCCTGAATTCCTGTATTCGTCAACAAGTTTTATTATTACCTCTGCCACGGTTGAGTGGGTTATTTCGTTTAAGCGCTGTAATTCCGCATTGTTTGAAAAAACAATCCCGGCAAGCTTCTTCCTGTTGATTCTTTTATCTTCTCCGATTATTCCGTCGCCAAAGTGTTCAATAATTTCCCTGTATGCAGGCATACCGGGTTCTGTTATTTCTTTTGCTATATCATCGGCAAAAATCACCTCAGCGCCATACTTCCGCAGAATGCGGGCAACAGTGCTTTTGCCCGAGCCAATTACCCCTGTAAGTCCTATTGTAAGCATTTTCCTCACCTTTTCTGTCTTCCGGTATGTCTTTATGATGCTTCATACCAATTCCGGCCTATAGAAACGTCAACAGTAAGGGGGACACTTAATTTAACCGCCTCTTCCATGCTTTCTTTTACAAGTTTTTTGACTGTTTCAAGTTCATCATCAAAAGTTTCAACAACCAGTTCATCATGAACCTGCAAAATCAGCCTGGACTTAAGGCCGGAATCTTTAAGAGCCTTATAAACCTTCACCATTGCAATCTTTATTATATCTGCCGCAGTCCCCTGGATGGGTGTATTCATTGCAACCCTTTTGCCAAACGAACGCTGGTGGAAATTCTTCGATGCCAGTTCAGGAAGATACCTTCTTCTGTGGAACATCGTTTCAACATACCCCTGCTCCTGCCCTATTCGGACAATCTCATCCACATATTCCTTTACTTTAGGATACTTCAAAAAATAACCGTCGATATACCGTTTGGCTTCCTTCCGGGTAATCCCCAGGTCCCTTGACAGGCCGTAATCACTGATGCCGTATACAATTCCGAAATTCACGGCTTTAGCCCTTCTCCTAAGTTCGGGTGTTACATTTTCCCGATCCACATCAAATACCAGCGACGCAGTTGAGGTATGGATATCTTCTCCGTTAACAAAAGCGTTTATTAATGCTTCATCGCCGGTTATATGGGCAAGTACCCGAAGTTCTATCTGGGAGTAATCTGCATCTACAAACACGGCATTTTCTGCCGACGGAATGAAAGCTTTCCGTATTTCCCTTCCCATTTCATGGCGGATGGGAATATTCTGCAAATTCGGTTCTGTACTGCTGATACGGCCGGTAGCAGTTACTGTCTGGTTGAAGCTGGAATGAATTTTTCCTGTAACAGGATTAATCACTTTTTCAAGCCCTTCGGCATACGTTGTGTAAAGCTTGGTAAGCTGGCGGTATTCAATAATGCATGGTATTATATCATGCTTGTGGTATAGCTCTTCCAGAACCTCCACATCAGTGGAGTATCCGGTTTTAGTGCTTTTCACAACCGGAAGGTTTAACTTTTCAAATAGTATGGCACCGAGCTGTTTTGGCGAGTTAATGTTAAACTCTTCCCCTGCCAGCATATAAATTGCCTTTTCAAGAGTACCAATGCGGGATGAGAGAACTTCACCGTATTCGCGAAGTCTGGCTGCATCCACCTTGAAACCATGGTATTCCATACTGGCAAGAACAGTTACAAGGGGCAGTTCTATATTATTATACAAATCTTCCTGTTGATTCTCCTTAAGCGCTTTTTTCTGCAACGGCCACAAATCATAAATTGCTTTCACGTTTTGGCCGCTGTACTCAGCCAATATATCCGGAGAAATTTCAGAGTACTTTTTCAATCCCTTTCCTTTTCCCAGAAGTTCATCCATCGACGGAACAGTGCGGGTCAGGTATTTGTAGGAAAGGCTTGTTATCGGGTAACTGCTCCTTAAAGAGTCTATCAGGTATTCGGCAATCATTGTATCAAAGATAAGGCCGTTAAACTCAACACCATACTTTAACAGCCAGGTAATCCACTCTTTGATATTATGCCCCGTTTTATGGATATTCCCGTCCTGCCACAGCTCTTTAAGCTCAGTTGCAATTAAGTTCTCAGGAAGTTCATGGCCTGTTTCAAAATAGAATACCTCTTCTTCATTGCACAATGCCAGGCCTGAAAGATGTAAACTGAAAGAATCTTCCTTGTCAATTAACTGAAGAATGGCAACAGTTTTCTGTTTCAGCAAGTATGGAACCCACTTAAGCAGCTCGGCCTTTGTTGAAACATGATTTATTTCTATTTCCTTCAGCGTGGTGGGAAGCTCCTGTTCATTGACTGATAACAGATCCATTTTTGTAATGAGGCTTTCAAACTCAAGTTTCCTGAAAACATTTAAAAGCTCGATGCGGTTTATTTCTTTTCTTTTTATTTCATCCAATGAACCGCAGCAATCCAATTCCCTGAAAATGGTGCCTAGAGTGCGGCTTAAAAAGGCCTGTTCCTTATATTCAATCAAAGATGCTTTAAGTTTTGGCTGTTTTATTTCATCAATATGCTCATATACGCCTTCAAGCGTTCCATATGCTGAAATAAGGCTTAAGGCAGTTTTTTCACCAATTCCCGGAACACCCGGAATGTTATCCGAAGAATCACCCATAAGCCCTTTCACATCAATCAGTTGATGGGGTAAAACTCCGTATTTTTCTATAATAGCCTGTTTATCATACAGATTTGTCTCTGTCTTTCCTGCTTTTGTTGAAGGCAGAATTACTTTTGTCCTGTCGCTGATAAGCTGGAAAGAATCCCTGTCACCCGTTAATATAAGAACGTCAAAATTCTCTTTTTCTGCCTTCAATGAAAGGCTGCCGATTATATCGTCTGCTTCATACCCTTCCTGTTCAATTATTGTGATGTTCATTGCGCGAAGGACCTCTTTCGCAAGAGGAAGCTGCATTGCGAGTTCGTCAGGCATGCCTTTTCTCTGCGCTTTATATCCCTCGTACATATTATGGCGAAATGTCTTTGCCTTAAGATCAAAAGCCACGGCGATATAATCCGGGTTCTCCTCTTCAACATACTTATTCAGTATATTTACAAAAGCAAAAACCGCATTGGTATATAAGCCTGTGGACGTAGTCAGCATGGAACGTCCTGAAAGAGCATAAAACCCGCGGTTTAAAATACTGTTTCCATCTATTAAAATTAACTTGGAACTCATTTTTCCCTCCCGGTAAATTTCCCGTAAATAAACAGGGCTAAATCACCATACTACAAACCGAACTCCTCCGTAAGGAGGAGTTTCATAACAATAATACACTATTTTTGCACCGGATGAAAGGTGTTGTTAATTTTTCTTTTCTATTATAATCTTTATAAATTCGTCTTCATCCTGCCCTTTATCGGAGGAGGGAACCGAATCAACCTGAATATCAGGGAAAGCAGACTGTATTTCATTTATAAAACATTTCTCAACTTTTTCACTGGTATAAACCAATTTTAACTCAACGACATTACTGCGTGTACCGCCCCTGTATGCCTTTATATAATCCTCAAGGTAAGCCGTATTGCTTTCACGGGATTTCCCGATTTTTTCATCTATAGCCATTATGGATTCAATTGCTTTGCCAATATCGTCAACGTATATGGTAATTTCAGTATTATATTTTTCTGTTATAGCTGTTTTATCCGATGACTCCTTAAAGTGTACTATAACTCCTGAATCTTCCTGATTTTTAATATCATCCGGGATGTTATCCATACTTTGGGCAATACTATGCTTCTGAGGATCTTCAGCATCTTCCCGAATTGCACCGGCGCTTCTATTGTCTTCCTGGCCGACAATTCTGGGAGCAGAAAACTCAACGACAGACGGCCCTAAAGCCATTGGTGCAGCATCGGATGCAGATTTTTTGCCCGCAACAAGTCCGTTGCGAGTAGATCCGGTATCGAAAAATCCCAAACGTATGGCAAACCCAAGAGTAACCACTATAACAAAACCTGCTGCTATTTGGGAAAACAGTTTGATTTTCCCTTTCCTGTTTCTATCAGCCGTCATATCTTCCCGTGCTTTTTCAAGCCTGGTATGCAGGGAGGAACTAAATCCATCGGGTAATTCTTCTTCCAATTCACTACAGGTTGAAACGATTGTCTTCAGTATGTCAAATTCGTGGGCACATGAATCGCACTCTTTCAGATGCTCTTCGATGTCTTTCATTTCACTTTCTGACATTTCCCCATCAATATAGGCAGACAGATGTTCCAAGCAATATTCACACCTGTTCATGAATTTCCCCCCTTTCTGATATATTTGACGACATAATCCTGAAAAAGTTCCGACCTTTGCATAATAATCTTTTTCAAGCCTGACCTGGCACGGTTTATTCTTGATTTTATTGTTCCCTCATTTACATTAAGGGTATCCGCGATTTCTTTATAAGACAGATCCATTATATCCCTGAGAATTAAAACCTGCCTGTGTTCATCAGACAGGGAGTCCATCGCATCCCTTACCATTTTTTTCAGTTGATTTTTTTCAACCAGCTCATCAGGACCTGGAGCTTCTTCTTCAATTTGAATTGACTGTTGGCTGTCATTTGCCACTGCACCCTGTTCCATTGAAATCACGACGGCTTTGTTTCTTTTTCTTAAAAAGTCGGTGCATACATTCATAGTTATTCTATACAGCCAGGTAGAAAAACTGGAATCTCCCCTGAACTTCCCAATTGACGTAAAGGCGCGAACAATAGCATCCTGAGCAAGTTCCTGAGCGTCCTCATGATTTTTTGTCATTCTTAATGCTATATTATATACCCTTTTCTGATGGGACTGAATCAGAGTCTCGAAAGCTTCAATATCCCCACTGACAGACAGCTCTATCAGTTTTTTCTCTGTTGCGTCCAATTCTTAACCCCCTCTGTATACGATGTCCCAAGTATCGGCTTAAATACGCGGTAATCAGAATAAGAACTTCATTTTTAACTAAAAGACCCAATATTGTATGCTATTTATGATTTATTGTATAATAAAAACATTCTAATTTCCATATTATTTAATGTTTTATTTGACATTTGTGAAAAAATGCAGTTTAATATTCTCGTTTAGGTCATCTGTTCATGATGTTTTATTAACAGGAAATTCAGGTTAAAATTATAGGTAAACCCAATTTAAGGTATTAAAGCATTAAGGAGCATAATAATGGTTAAGTTAATAAATACCATACGTTTTTATTCAGCGCTTTTCCTTGGCAAATTAGCTATATACCTGTTACGTATTACGGGTTCAGGTGGTACAAGCTTTCCCGGAAAACTGGCCATTTCCGTCTGCCCTGATATTCTGCGGGTTCTTGGATCCAAATACAGGATAATTATGGTTACAGGTACTAACGGGAAAACTACTACTTCCAGAATTATAGAACAAATCCTTAAAGAAAACCATATTAAATATATAGCAAATAAGTCCGGGGCTAATTTAATAAGCGGACTGGTAACAACACTTATATCCGATGTAAAATTCAACGGTACACCCACGTCCCATACAGCGTTGCTGGAAGTCGACGAAGCGGCCTTCCGGGCTGCATCAAAACATATTCATCCCGCGGTCCTTGTAGTAACAAATTTTTTCCGCGACCAGCTTGACAGGTACGGTGAATTGTACAGTACTGTAGAAGCTGTTAAAGAAGGAATATTAAATAATCCCGATACAACACTTATACTTAACGGTGACGATTCTCTCTGCGCTTCCTTGGGAAGGGATGTGAAAAACCCTGTTATTTTCTATGGAATGGACAAATTGCCCGAATCTGAAGAAGATAACGGCGAAGTTTCGAACAGTGATGCTTCATATTGTATTTATTGCAAAACGAAATACGAGTATCTTTACCATACTTACAGCCACCTGGGTTTTTTCCGGTGTCCGGAATGCGGCTATAAACGGCCCGAACCATTGGTGCATGTTGTCAGGATACCTGCTATGACAAGTGAGTTTACGGCAGTGGTTTTCAATACTCCTTCCGGCAGCTTCCAGGCCCGTATAAACCTGCCAGGCATGTATAATATCTATAATGCGCTGGCTGCGGTCACTTTTGCAGAAGCCCTCGGTTTTTCCCACGAAGGAACGGCAAAAGCACTTTCTACTTTTGAAAGCGGCTTTGGCCGTATGGAATCAATATCTTTAGGCGAGAAAAACATCCAGGTTATTTTAATTAAAAACCCTACAGGTTTGAGCCAGGTTTTAAAATACCTTGCAACTGTGGAAAAACCTTCTGTTATTTGTTTTATGATTAATGACAATGCTGCTGACGGTACAGATATTTCCTGGCTCTACGATGTTGATTTTGAACCACTTAAAAATATACAAAACCGGGTTTCAAAAATTTATGTATCGGGTATCCGTGCAGAAGATATGGCAGTACGTTTAAAATATGCCGGTATCTTTACCGATCACATAATAATTGAGAAAAACAACCCGGCAATGCTTGATTCTGCCCTTAGTACACTTAATATGGGCGAAACGCTTTTTATTCTTCCAACCTATACTGCACTGCTGGATATAAGGAAACTGCTGAAAAAAAGATTCAAATTGAAAAATTTCTGGCAGTAACGTGAGAAGGAGTTTTATTTTATGTATGAAATAAGTATCTGCCACTTATACCCCGATCTTTTGAATTTGTATGGGGACTACGGCAATATACAGGCACTGGTTAGGAGACTTGAATGGCGCGGTATTAATGTTAATGTCCATCCGGTCTCTATTGGTGACCCCTTTCTGCCTGATGCGTATGACATAGTTTTCATAGGCGGTGGTCAGGACTATGAGCAGGATATTCTGCATAAGGATCTTTTGGCTCTCAAAAAGAAACCATTAATCGAGGCTGTTGAAAACGGCACGGTATTTCTTTGTATTTGCGGGGGGTACCAGTTAATGGGCCATTATTATAAACTCAGTGACGGAACCGAAATAGAATGCCTCGGCGCAATGAACCATTGGACAATTGGACATGAAAAGCGTTTAATCGGAAACATTGTATTTAAGGTTGATGGTCTAAAACAGCAGCCCGATAGTTTGGTAGTGGGGTTTGAAAACCATTCGGGAAAAACATATCTGGGAGACGGAGTGTCCCCGCTGGGGAAAGTGGTGTACGGCAGCGGCAATAACGGTGAAGACGGTTATGAAGGCGCAAGATATAAAAATGTATTCTGCTCATACAGCCATGGCAGTCTCCTGCCAAAGAACCCCGGGCTTACCGATGAACTTATTACTATTGCGCTTAAAAGGAAATACAGGGATTTTGTTTCATTACAGCCCCTTAACGACAGAATTGAGGCACTGGCCCGTGAGAGCATGATAAAAAGACTTTTAAAGGTATAAATTTTTTATAGCGGTTAAAAATGGAGCTGTTCGTTGTAACAGCTCCATTTCTGTTCAGAACTTAAGGTTTTTAATTCTTTCAATCGCTTTTATGGTGTTTTCCCGGCTGCCAAAAGCGGTAAGCCTGAAATATCCTTCTCCGCTCGGGCCAAAACCAACACCCGGTGTTCCAACCACATGAGCATCTTTCAGGAGTTTGTCAAAGAATTGCCATGAATCATAACCGTCTGGCGTTTTCAGCCAGATATAAGGTGCATTTACACCACCGAACACCTTAATACCCAAGGCAGCTATTCCCTCTCGTATAATTCTGGCATTCTCCATATAATAAGCTATTTCTTCCCTGATTTGCTTCTGTCCCTCTTCACTGTAAACTGCTTCGGCACCTCTCTGAATAATGTATGCCACTCCGTTGAACTTTGTTGAATGCCTCCTGTTCCAGAGCTTGTTCAACTCAACGGGTTCTCCTGACTTTGTATATCCTTTGACGGTTTTTGGGACAACGGTATATGCACATCTTGTACCTGTAAATGCCGCATTTTTCGAAAAGCTTCGGAATTCTATTGCAACTTCCCTGGCACCTTCAATTTCGTAAATGCTGTGTGGAATTTCGGGTTGAGTAATATATGCCTCGTAAGCGGCATCGTATAAAATAATTGCCCTGTTTTCCCTTGCATAATCCACCCATTGCTTTAGCTGCTCTTTTGTTAAAGTTGTTCCGGTTGGATTATTCGGGTAGCATAAATAAATCATATCCACCTTTTTTTCCGGCAAGGACGGTATGAAGCTGTTTTCTGCGGTACATGGCAAATAAACAAGATTGGTCCACTTTCCTGCCACGCTGTCATAATCCCCGATTCTTCCTGCCATCGCGTTGCTGTCCACATAAACCGGGTATACCGGATCTGTTACCGCAACAACATTGTCGATTCCAAATATCTCCTGCATATTAGCTGTGTCGCTTTTGGCTCCGTCGCTGATAAATACTTCATCAGCGGATAAATCAATGCCCCGGGCATTATAATCATGTTTTATTATTTTTTCAATAAGGAAGTCATACCCCTGTTCAGGGCTGTACCCCCTGAAGGTTTCGGGCTTCGCCATCTCATCGGTGGCCTTGCGGATTGCCTCTACAATTGCCGGGACCAAAGGAAGTGTTACATCCCCAATACCAAGGCGTATTATATCGGCATCAGGGTTTTCCTGCCTAAACGCATTAACTTTCCTCCCTATGTTCGCAAAAAGGTAACTGCCGGGCAGTTTCAGGTAGTTTTCATTTACATATGCCATAGCTGCATTTCTCACCTCTCTTATTCAGACATGCTATTATTCACGATAAAATGGCTTATTCCGGAGTTGAATAAAGCAAAAACCAGCATGGAACCCTACACGTCCAGAAATCCTGTGAAAACATAAGTTGCAGGTCCGGTTTTATATACGTGGTTATTTTCTTCGTTCCATTCTATTGTTAAGTTTCCTCCGAGCAGTTCAACAGTTGCCTTTCTTTCCGACAACCCGTTAAGGCAGGACGCTACCAGAACCGCACAGGCGCCTGTGCCACATGCCATGGTTTCACCTGCTCCTCTTTCCCAAACCCTCATCTTTAAGTAAGACCGGTTCACAACTTCAACAAATTCTGCATTTATCCTTTTCGGGAAAAGGGGATGGTTTTCCATTAACGGGCCGACTTTTTCCAGGGGAAAATCCTTAACATTCCTGACATAGGTTACCGCATGGGGATTTCCCATTGACACACATGTAACATGGTATGCTTCATCCATGATTTTTACCGGCTCATTTATAAACCTGTCAAGGCTGCTATCCACAGGAATATCCCCTGTCTTAAGCACAGGTTCTCCCATATCCACCCTTACAAGCTCAACTTTCCGGTCTTTCCCGGGAAATAACTCAAGGATCTTTATTCCTGCAAGGGTTTCTACCGTCACGGTTTCTTTATCGGTCATCCTGTTGTCGTATACATATTTACCCACGCATCTGATGGCATTACCGCACATTTCTGCTTCTGAACCGTCGGAATTGAACATCCTCATTCTGAAATCGGCTTTCTCTGAAGGCAGGATCAATACCAGCCCGTCAGAACCGACGCCAAAATGCCGGTCACTGACAAATCTGGCCAATTCAGCGGGATTTTCAACCCTCTCCTCAAAGCAGTTTATATATACGTAATCATTGCCCAAACCATGCATTTTTGTAAATTTCATATTATCTCCCAATAAAACGGCAATTGAATAATCCATTTATCATTGTATTTGGCATCAGAAATCAGCGTGATTAACAGTTCTCGGGAATGGTATCACATCACGGATATTCTGCATTCCGGTTATATACATCAAAGCTCTTTCAAAACCGAGTCCAAAACCGGCATGCCTGGTTCCGCCGTATTTTCTCAGTTCAAGGTACCACCAGTAGTTTTCCATATCCAATCCCATTTCGTTAATTTTCTTTTCAAGAACATCATATCTTTCTTCACGCTGGCTGCCCCCGATAATTTCACCCACGCCTGGAACAAGCAAATCCATAGCAGCAACGGTTTTTCCATCATCATTGAGCCTCATGTAGAATGCCTTAATATCCTTTGGGTAATCGGTAACAAATACCGGCTTCTTAAAGTATTTCTCTGTCAGATACCGTTCATGTTCGGTTTGCAGGTCGCATCCCCAGTAAACAGGATATTGGAAATCCTGATCGGCTTTCTCAAGAATTTTTATGGCATCGGTATACGTTACATGTTCAAAACTGGAGTTTTTAACATGGGTAAGTCTTTCAATGAGCCCCTTGTCAACAAAGTTGTTGAAAAACTCCATATCTTTCGGGGCGTTTTCCATCACATAATTGATGATATATTTCAACATCGATTCAGCCAGTTCCATATCATCCTTTAAATCGGCAAAAGCAATTTCTGGCTCTACCATCCAGAACTCAGCCGCATGGCGTGCGGTGTTGCTGTTTTCTGCCCTGAATGTCGGTCCAAAGGTATAAACCTTTGAAAAAGCCATGCAGTATGTTTCAACAGAAAGCTGGCCGCTAACCGTAAGATTGGTTGACTTTCCGAAAAAGTCCTCTGAAAAATCCACTGCCCCGTCCTTGCCTTTAGGCAGGTTATTCATGTCAAGGGTGGTAACCCTGAACATTTCTCCTGCACCCTCACAGTCACTGCTGGTAATTATCGGTGTATGCACATAAACAAAGCCATTTTCCTGGAAGAACTTGTGGATTGCATATGCAAGTATCGAACGCACCCTGAACACTGCCGAGAATGTATTGGTTCTTGGCCTTAAATGGGCTATGGTTCTTAAGTATTCAAATGTATGCCTTTTCTTCTGTAATGGATAGTCGGGAGTGGATGTACCTTCTATTTCTATGGAAGTTGCCTTTATTTCAAAAGGTTGCTTGGCCTGAGGTGTTTCAACCAGGTTTCCTTTTACAATCAGGCTGCTGCCAACATTTAATTTAGATATTTCAGGAAAATTCGGAAGCTGGTCATCAAATACAACCTGCAGGTTCTGGAAGCATGATCCGTCGTTCAATTCAATAAAACCAAAGGTCTTTGAAAGGCGGATGGTGCGAACCCAGCCGCAAACCGTCTGCTCACCTTCTGTATATTGCGATGTGTTTTCAAACAGTTTCCTAATTTCAGTTCTCTCCATCGTTTCATCTCCTGTCATCATTGCTTAATCAACATTTTATACCATTTAAGAAACAGATATAACATAATAATATATTTTTGATTGTAAAAACTCAACATTTTTATTTAAGCATTGGGACCAAAATTTTCAACTTCAAAATACTCTCCCTGCCAGTTCCTGAATGTTGCCTTATCCTTGCCGAGACAAAGCATATAGTTTGGCATGATTGGCGTTTTGCCCAGGCCTTTCGGCCCGTTTATGATATATGTAGGAATAGCAAGCCCCGAAGTCCTTCCACGCAGGCTTTCCATTATTTCCAGCCCTTCCTCTATTTTTACCCAAAAATGACTTGTACCTTTCACAGTTTTAGGATGGAATATGTAATATGGTTTTACCCGTATTGTCAGAAGCTGTTGGTTCAGCTTCCTTACAACATACTTGTCATTATTCACACCATTCAGCAACACCATCTGGTTTCCAATGGGTATTCCGGCATCTGCCAGCATTTCGCATGCTTTTTTGGCTTCGGGAGTTATTTCCCTCGGATGGTTAAAATGAGTATTTACAAACACGGGATGATATTTCTTCAAAACATCAACAAGGCTTTTTGTAATTCTCTGGGGCAATGTTACCGGTGTTCTCGATCCAAAACGGATTATTTCAACATGGGGTATTGCTCTCAGCTCTTTTAACATCCACTCCAGCAATTCATCAGAGGCTAAAAAGGCATCCCCGCCTGTTATCAATACATCACGTATTTCCTTGTTTTCACGTACATAATCTATCGCCGCCTGAATTTTTGACCTGGGAACAATCCTGTCGGTTTCCCCGATTAGCCTTCTTCGTTGGCAGAACCTGCAAAACATTCCGCAAACATTTGTAATTTTTATAATTAACCGGTCGGGATATCTTCTTGTAATAATTTCATGAATTGCGGTCCCTTTTTCATCCATCGGATCAAGCTCTCCCAAATCATTAAGTTCGTCAGCCGACGGAATTGCCTGTTTTCTAATCGCACAGTCAGGATTATCGGGAACCACCAATGACAAGTAGTACGGTGATACTGCGAATCGGTATCTTGACGCCACTTCGTTTATATTGTTTATTTCTTTTTCGGTTAATTGAATAATCCCGGAAAGGCCTTCGGATGATGTAAACCGGTTTTTAATCTGCCAATGGTAATCATTATAGTCTTCTTCGGTGGCATTCAGGTACTTAAGAATTTTCTTTTTCTGATATGCTATTTTTTCATAATCTTCAATACCTGTTAAAATACTGTCTTTGATATTTTCGTAATCTGAAATCTCATTCCTGAGTTGCTCAAAACGATCTTTTGGCTCTTTGAAATACTCCATCTTTCAACCTCTCTTTCTTTTTAAATAAAATAAACTGAACATTACGGTCAATTATCTTTCTTTACAGGATAATTAACCAAATCAATTAGCGCCTTGTGCTGATTGCACCCATAATACGGGCATTAAAGCGCATTCTGTCCAGGTTATGCAACACATCCGCAAGTATTTTGCTGTAATGCACAAATTTTAGCGTAAAAGCTGTTAATCCCCAGAAATAAAATCAAATGCCTGGCTTAATGAATACAGAAAATAAAACCTATCAAAGGTTCTAATCTAACTGGGTTAAAAAATGCAGCAGAATGATGAGTTTACACCGGTTAAATTTATTATATCAAAAAAATTACAATTTCTCAAATTTCAGAACTGTATTCCCCGATGCCGCCAAATGGTCTTATATCAATTGCTTAAGAATTGATTCATATTTTTCGGCATTGACATTTGCATAATTGAACACAAAAAAGCCGTCCCACAATTCAGTCAGATATGGACTGTTAATCTTCCTTATATTATCTTTTTGATTTTTTTCAATTTCAATGAGAACAAAAGTGCCTGTATCAGATGAATGGATTTTTAACCGTCCTTTAAAGCATTTGGCAGTTTTGTTAAGAGTCTTGAGTTTCTCAGAGCATTTTTTCCTCAACCGGCGAAGATGTTTTGCATACAACCCTTTACTTATATATTCAGACAAAACAAGCTGTTCTGCGGTGGAAACTGTTGATCTGTAGCCGGTAATCATGGTTTTATACCTTTCATTGAGAAAATCGGGCAGGATCATGTAGCTTATGCGCAATGAAGGCGCTATAACAGTTGAGAAGGAGCCTATGTAAACAACACGCCCGCTGTTGTCAAGGCTGTATAATGACGGGACCGGCCTTCCTGAAAGCCTGAGTTCGCTGTCATAATCATCCTCCAGTATATAACCGTCCGTGCAGTCAGCCCATCTGATAAGCTCCATTCTTTTTTGGATTGGCATTACCATGCCGGTGGGATACTGATGGGATGGGCTTGTATAACAGACAGCGGCCTCTGATTTTAAAAGAGATTCGATATTTATACCGTCGCTGTCAAGATTTACAGGATGCAATTTATAGCCCCTTTTCTGAAAAACCGGCCTTACATCAACAAAACCAGGTTCTTCAAAAGCAACGTCAGGTTTTACAATTCCTGAGGCGATGTCGCAAAAAATATGCAAAAGGGTCTGCACTCCCGAACCAATAATTATTTGATCAGGACTGCAAACAACTCCTCTGGCCTTGTACGTATAATCGGCCAAAGCTTTCCGAAGTTCTGCCTCTCCTCGCGGATTTCCTTCAATAAACAGCCGTTTCCCGGAATCCCTCATGATTTGGCTGTATATCTTTCTCCATTCACTAAAATCAAAGAATTCGGTATCCGGATAATCATCGCTTACCGGTGTGTTTTCATCCTGCACCGTTTTTTCCGCAGGAGAACCTGAAACATTTATATATAACGGGTCCAGGCTGGACGCGAAATAACCTTTCTGAGGAATACTGTATATATATCCTTCAACCATTAACTGGTTATAAGCATTTTCAACGGTCGTTGAGCTTAATCCCAGCTCTTTTGATACCTGCCGTATTGATGGCAGTTTACAGCCCTGTTCCATGTTTCCTCTTTCTATTTCCCTGCGTATGCAGAAATAAAGCCTTACATATTTAGGCATGTTTGAATTCTGGAATTCATACCACGAAGATTCAAAAACCATAAACTGTCCCCTTCATTTTTTAAAAAACTGTCACTTTTACAGTGGTCAGTTATATGCTATATTATATCATAACAAAAATTGGAGGCAAGATATAATTGAACCGAACTTCAACAGGAGTGATGGAAATGGCCGGAAATAACAGTAAGTTAAAAAAAATAATATTAACCGGATTAATGACTGCTCTTGTTTTTTTATCCACCAGCATTATAAAAATTCCCACTGTAAATGGTTATATCCACCTCGGCGACGGGTTTATATTCCTATCAACCCTTTTGCTTGGCCCGGTTTACGGGGCTTTTGCATCAGGCGTAGGTTCGATGCTGTCCGATATCCTCTCCCCGTATGCGCAATGGGCAATACCGACATTAATTATAAAATCGCTTATGGCATTAATAATGGGGCTGGTTATAAGTCACAGGACAAAAAGGGATATCCTGATTTCAGCGGCAACAACGGTAACTGTGTGGATCACTTTTTTTGCCGTTGTCAAAAATGCGCTGGCAAAAGCAATCAGCTTTTCGGTTTACAACCTGGCAGAGGTTTTGGAGGATTCACCTGAAAACGTAATTAAAGCTGCCAGCGACACCCAGTGGAAATTGACAGCAGCAACCGTTGTCGTTATAATTATAATATTTACAATTATACTATATTTTGCACGAAAGCAAAACGCACAGGTCATACGTGCCGGAGTTGTTCTTGGAATGCTCAGCTCAGGTGCATGCATGGTGATAGGGTATTACTTTGCCGAGTATATACTTTACGGTAACCCTATTTCACCTGTTTTCAGCGTTCCAATGAATTTAGTTCAGCTTGTGACCGGAATTGTTATAACGATAGCCCTCGCACCTGCCCTGCTGAAAGCAAATGAGTTATTCGAAGGTAAGAATAATCCATAGTAAACAGATAAAAGCGAGATGTTTTACTTCTGAACACAGGCTTACCGGCACAGGCATAAGCCTGTGTACGGCGGCTTATGGGCAGTAACAAGTAATAACGGGAGAATTTACATGAAAAAAACGTACAGAATTATTGACATCCATACCCACATTTTTCCTGACAAGGTTGCTGAAAAAGCAGTCTTAAATATTGGAAATTATTATAACCTTAAAATGTCCGGAAAAGGGACGGTTGATGATCTGCTGGAGACCGGCAGGCAAAACGGTGTTGAAAAATTTGTGGTACATTCATCGGCAACCCATGCTGAACAGGTTAGAGCAATAAATGATTTTATTGCCAAAACAGCAAAAGAACACGATAATATTATAGGTTTCGGAACGCTTCATCCCGGCATCAAAAATCCCGATGCCGAAGTTCAGAGAATTATTTCATCAGGACTTAAAGGCATAAAACTGCATCCTGAATTCCAGAATTTCAATATTGACGATCGGTCAATGATGCCGATATATGCTTCCATCCAGGGAAAACTTCCGTTGCTCATCCATATGGGAGATGAAAATCGTGATTCCTCAAGCCCTGAAAGGCTTTCAAACGTACTTCGGCTCTTTCCTGATCTAACCGTAATTGCGGCTCATTTCGGAGGTTACAGGATGTGGAATGACTCCTGCAGGTACCTTACAGGGAAAAACCTGTACATGGATACATCCAGTTCCCTTGCTTTTCTTAAGCCCGAAGAAGCTGTAAATATGATTAGAAACCACGGTGCCGGCAAATTCCTTTTTGGTACCGACTATCCGATGTGGGATTTCAGTGAAGAGCTGGACAGGTTCCTTAATTTGGATTTGACTGAGCAGGAAAAAGATGCAATCCTGTACTCAAATGCTGCCAGGCTGCTGAACATTTGAAAGGACAGCAGCCAAAACGAAGGAACCCTCCGAAATATAACTTCTTATCTCAACATACCAACTATCAGCGGAGCGGTAATAATGGACAATATAGTGGACAGCATAACGGCTTTGGATGCAAATATCGCATCCTTGTTGAACAAGTCGGCGAATATTGTGGTAGTTGCAGCTACCGGCATTGAAAGAGCTGTAACAACAACTGACGTAACTGTCATCGGAACACCTATCAAATATAAAATTCCATAAGCAAGCAAAGGCATTAAAATTAATCTTACTGCAGCTACATAATATACCTTGAAATCATTTACAAGTTCCTTCACCTTTGTGGTGCTGATTAGCGCTCCTATTATAAGCATGGACAGCGGCATTGTCATGTCGCCGACATACGCAACCGCGCTTCTTACTACATCGGGCACCGGAATACGGAAAACAAAAATGATAATGCCCACATAAACCGCAATGACCGACGGGTTAAGCAGTGCTTTTTTCAGCAAACCCTTCATTCCTCCGCTTTCCTTTGCATCCCCGTACATGGTATAACCAAAAGTCCAGACAAAAATATTAAAAGCGACAATGTAAAAAGAGCCTAAAAATACTCCATCCTGACCATAGAGAGCCTTCATCATGGGAAGCCCTATAAAAGCTACATTTGAAAAGACGGAAGAGAAACGCATTATAGGTTTGACATTTTCGTTAAATCCCCTGAATAGTACACTTGACAGTAAAATACTCAAGAAGTAAAAACATATGGCTATTAAAAATACAAACAAACCATTTTTTAATTTTTCTGCTGAATACTCAAAGAAAAATGAACCAAGCACCAGCAACGGATTGGTTACATATAACAAAAGTTCTGAGAGTTTTTTCGATGCGCAGTCTGCTATAATGCCTTTCTTACCGGCAACAACACCCACAATCATAATAATCAGCAGAATTATAACCTGTCTTAACACAATCAGAAAATTCATTTTGTCCCCCTGAAATCCGTGAAATATTATGTTAACTTTTGTAGCACAGCTAAACACTATTTTATCACAGTTATCCAGTTCAATAAATAGTAGTATTATACCAAATTAAGGTGGCAATTCAGCCACCTTTTGTAATTTATTCTATTTTTATAACATCGTATCCTGCATCTTCAACAGCTTCTTTTATTACATCATTACCAACCTCATGTGCAAGTTCAATTTCGGCACACTTCTCTTCAAGGCTGACCCGTACATCCTTTACACCGTCAATTTGGATCAATGCTTCATGAACATGCTTAACGCAGTTATTGCATGACATTCCTTCAATATATACTTTTTTTGGCATTTCATTCACCTCCTGAAACAGCTTTGCTGTCTTTGATATTTATTTTAACCTTTTTTATTTTAATGCAGTCTATTCATGTATCGGCTTAAATCTTTTCAGTCTTAAAGCATTCGTCAGAACCGATACCGAACTGAAAGCCATTGCAGCCGCTGCAATCATGGGATTCAGAAGCGGGCCTCCGAAAAGGTGCAACAACCCTGCTGCAACGGGAATTCCTGCCGTATTATAGGCAAATGCCCAGAACAAATTCTGTTTTATATTTCGGATGGTTCTTTTGCTTAATTGTATTGCCGTGGGCACATCCATCAAATCACTTTTCATCAGGACAATATCTGCCGATTCCATGGCTACATCGGTACCTGATCCGATTGCTATTCCTGTATCTGCCTGTGCCAATGCCGGCGCATCATTTATCCCGTCGCCCACCATTGCCACTTTATAGCCTTCCTGCTGAAGCTTCAACACTTCGTTTGCCTTATCCTGTGGAAGCACTTCGGCCAGAACCCTGTCTATTCCTACCTGGCGTGCAATTGCAGATGCGGTTTTTTTGTTATCTCCGGTAAGCATTGCAACTTGTATGCCCATTCTGTGCAACTTCTCTATTGCCTTTTTACTGCTTGGTTTTATGACATCGGCAACAGCAATGACTCCTTCCTCTTTACCGTCGACCGCAACAATCATCGGTGTTTTTCCTTCGGTTGACAGCCTTTCTAATTCTGCCCCCAGCGTTAATTTTATATTCCTGTCCTCCATTAGTTTTTTATTACCGATTAGCACTTGCTTCCCGTCAACAATCACTTCAATGCCTTCACCCGGGATTGCTTCAAACTTTTCTGCTGCAAGCAGGTTCAGATTGCGTTCCAATGCGCTGTTTACAATTGCTTCTCCCAGCGGATGCTCTGAACCTTTTTCGGCAGAAGCCGACAGTCTCAGCAGTTCATCCTCATTAATACCGCCTGCGGGGATAATATCGGTTACCGTGGGCTTGCCTTCGGTGATTGTCCCGGTTTTGTCAAATACAATCATGTTTATCTTATGCGCTGTTTCAAGTGCTTCACCGCTCTTTATGAGCACACCGTATTCCGCCCCTTTGCCCGTTCCCACCATAATCGCCGTTGGCGTTGCAAGGCCCAGGGCACATGGGCATGCAATAACCAGAACAGAAACCAATATTGTAAGGGCAAAGGTCACCGATTCACCTGAGATAAACCATGCAAATGCTGAAAGAACGGCAATTGCAATAACCACAGGTACAAAATAGCCTGCAATAATATCAGCAGTTTTTGCAATAGGAGCTTTTGACCCCTGTGCATCTTCAACTAGTTTTATTATATTCGCAAGAGTTGTGTCTTTTCCCACCCGTTCTGCCACGAATTTTATTGTTCCGTTTTTATTAATGCTCGCACCTACCACTTTGCTGCCCCTGAACTTTTCAACAGGTATGCTTTCGCCGGTTAGCATGGATTCGTCAACAGAGGTGCTTCCTTCTGTCACTTCCCCGTCAACGGGTATTCTTTCTCCGGGTTTTACCACAACTATGTCACCCACTTCAACCTCTTCCACCGGAATTTCCATTTCCTTCCCGTCAATAATCACTGTGGCGTTTTTTGGTGCAAGGCTCATTAGCTTTTTTATTGCCTCGGATGTTTTACCTTTGCTTACCGATTCAAGGAATTTTCCAAGAAGTATTAATGTTATTATTACGCCAATGGATTCAAAATACAGTTCATGGGCATATTCACCATTCCCTTTCAGTATCTGGAAAACCGCATATAAACCGTAAATAAATGCGGCACTTGTACCTATTGCAATCAATGAGTCCATATTCGGTTCAAATCTGAAAAGCCTGGAAAAACCTACAGTGTAAAACCTGTGGCCGGCTATCATCACAGGGATTACAAGAGCAAGCTGAATCAAACTGAAGCTTAACGGGTGCATATCGGGCATTATTTTTTCGGGTACGGGTAAATTGACCATGTGTCCCATTGCAATATAAAAAAGAGGTACTGTGAATATTGCAGATACAATAAACTTGGTTAGTAAAGTCCTCTTTTCTTTTTCCCTAAGGTCTTTTTCACGGTCTGTCTTCTCACCTGTATCTGCATCAAGGGGTTTATATCCTGCCTTTTCTATAGCATGCCTTATCTCAGACAGCCTTGTCATGCCGGGATCATACACAACCTTTGCTTTTTCGGTGGCATAATTTACACTGACTTCAACCGTTCCGGGGAGTTTCCCTATGGCTCTTTCCACACTTTTTGCGCATGAAGCGCATGTCATTCCCATTACCGGTATGATAACCTCTCTTTTGTTTGTTTTCTCCTGAATACCATACCCGGCTTTCTTAACAGCTTCATATATATTTGAAATATCAGTTGAGAATTCATCATATTCCACGGTAAGTTTCCCGGTGGCAAGATTGACATTGGCCGATATAACACCTGCTACTTTGCCCACATGTCTCTCCACTGCTTTTGCACAGGCCGCGCATGTCATTCCCGTAACAACTAATGTTTCTTTTTTCAAAGTATCACCTCGGTATTAATATGGTAAAAGATATCTATCAGGTTACAAATATTTACAAATCATGTCGGAGTGTTTATAATTAATTATAGATTACCCCTGTTTTTAATATCTGTACCAAAAGTTTAATAATTCAAAGCGGCAAACACATATATGCATGTTAGTTTTTATTAATTATTGTAACAAATAAACGCACTTAATTGTTATTTTAGTAAACAGATTATAACAACTGAATGCATTGCAAGCAAAAAACCGGCAGAGAACTGCCGGCTTTCGTAAAAATTACTCATTTATTCGGTGCAATCTGTTATTCTTATCCCCTCGCAGTTTTCTATTGTAAATGCCTTTCCCTCATGGTTTGTAATCTTCACATTATCGAAAACTGCATCTTTTACGTTGTTCAGGTATATACCCCGTTTTTTCATCGGCTCAAGATCATCCATCATGGCAGGTTTGTCAGGCTTCGCATCATCAGCCATATGAACATAAACGTTATGAAAACTGATATCTTCTATTGGCATTTCGGGAAGGCCATAGAAGAAGCCGGCACATGCTCCTGCTTCGCGGGCTGTTATATTGCTCAGGTGCACTCTTCTGAAAGCAGGTGTTCCTTCATTTACAGGATGGGGATTTTTATCCTTGACAATGGCGTCCTTGCCGCCCTTTCCGCAGAAGTAATACAGGTTCATTACCAGCGGGCACATTACCTTCTTCATAATTATATTGTTAACGCGGATATCCTCAACAACGCCACCGCGGCCACGCCTGCTTTTAATGCGAATTCCCCTGTCGGTCCCTTCGAAAACGCAGTTTGAGATTGTAACATTCCTTACACTTCCGCTCATTTCACTGCCGATTACCACTCCGCCGTGTCCGTCGAGCATTGTGCAGTTCGTAATGGTGATATTTTCGCACGGAACCCTGTATTTACTGTATTCCACTCCGGATTTTAAAGTTACACAGTCATCGCCGACACTGACATAGCAATTTGCAATACGGACGTTTCTGCATGAGTCGGGATTTATCCCGTCGGTATTAGGCGAGTCCGCAGGATTTTTGATCATAATTCCTTCAATTATAACATTATTGCAGCGGACCGGATTTACCGTCCACGCCGGGGAATTTACGATTTTCACTCCCTGGATCAGCACTCTTTCGCTTTCCTGGAAGCATATAAACCTTGGACGCGGATATTTAAGCTTTTTCTCCCTGTGCAGCTTCCACCACGTTTCTCCCTGCCCGTCCAATGTGCCATAACCGGTTATTGAAACATTTTCAACCTTATCACCATAAATCAGGGGAGAATATACTTCAGACTCTTCCCCTTCCCAGCGGGAATATACCAATGGATAATCTTCCGGATTCTGGCTGAAAAGCAGCACTGCGCCTGCATCTATATGGAGGTTTACATTGCTGGCCAAATGTATTGCGCCGGTCAGAAACTTGCCGGCCGGAACATATACCGTACCTCCGCCGGCTTCTTCGCATTTTTTCACCGCAGTTCTGAAAGCTTCGGTACAAAGGGTTTTTCCATCAGGAACCGCACCAAAATCGGTTATGTTGAAAACAGTTGAATAGCTCATAATTTTCACTCCCAAACATATTTATTTTTCCATCTCTGAACAAGCAAGTATGAAAGCACCTATTCCCTTGAAATCATTCGTGACTCTTGGTTCGCTGATATAGTATTCGTATGAACCGTCGCGGTACGGGTTATTTCCGAGTCCCGCTACCTGGCATGTGTCTTTCAGATTCAACAGGCCATTTTCATCTTCTTCAATGAAATGCTTGATAATGCCTTCATACCCTTTTTCACAATACTTGGAGTAATCTTCACCCAGTATTCCAAGGCGTATTCCTTTCGCTATTGAGTATACAAACATTGAAGAGCAGGACGATTCAAGGTAGTTTCCTTCCCTTCCTGCCATGTCAAGAACCTGCCACCACAGCCCGGTTTCTTCATCCTGTACTTTTATAACAGCGTCTATCACATTTTTGAATATTTCGTATAATCGTTCACGTTTTACATGATTTTCGGGGAAATTATCCAGAACATCTACTATTGCCATTGCATACCAGCCCATGGCTCTTCCCCAGAAGTGAGGCGAACACCCTGTTTTATCATCGGCCCATTTCATACCTCTTGACTCATCATATCCATGATATAACAGCCCTGTTTTTGGATCCTTCGCTTTTTCATACATCAGAATTATTTGATGTGCCACATCGTCAAAAGCGTCGGGTTCATTAAATAATTTAGCATATTCGCAATAGAACGGTGAACCCATATAAATACCATCCAGCCACATCTGATGCGGATATATAAACTTGTGCCAGAATCCGCCCTCTTTTGTCCTGGGATGGCGCCTTAACTGCTCACGAATCAGGCTTGCAGCAAGCTTGTATTTCCTCTCGCCCGTATTTCTGTATAGCATCAGAATGGTCCTGCCGTTCTTTACATGGTCTATGTTGTATTCATGGGGTTGATAATGTCCTATATATCCGTGAGAATCAACATATATGTCCATATTGGCTTTAATGTATTTAAAATATTTGTCATCATGGGTTTTCAGCCAGATCCTTTCCATTCCCTCAAATACTACCCCATAATCGTATGACCATCTGATTGGGAGCAGGCTGTCTCTCTTAATAACCGAATCGCACATTCTTACACCATAGTTATTCTCATATTTTTTCATAATGTCACCTCTGGTTATATTATTAATTTTTCAATAACGGCATTATTTTACTGCTTTATCGGGCCGGCTTATTAACTGTAACCCAGTCAAAATCAGCGTATCCCGAACTGTCCATGTTTTTGTTCATTGCAAAAATTCCAAGTTTCGCACCAACCCACTTGCCTGCAGTTGCAGTAAATACATCCCCTGTTTCCTTAAAGTTTTCCCCGTCGTAACTAAAACTAAATGAACATACTGCTTCCTTCTTTACATCAACTCTGAATATTACGGTTTCGGACTCAGCATCGTGCGATTCGAGCAGTTTCTCGGTATACCTGTCACCAGTGGATGAGCCATGGTAACATACTATTTTATTTCCTTCCGATGTTTTTTCTATTGCCAGGTACACATATTCATCCCCGAGAACCACTATGCCTGCTTTATCGCCAACTTCCCCAGGAGAAAACTCGAGTTTTGCTGATGCACTGAACTCCGGTGCCTGGAACAACTGGGTCAAAATATTAGGAGCATGATACAAAAGCCCGGTTTCATTTGAATTATTAAGGCTGTATAGGCGGATGAAACCCTGCCTTTCATTCAATGAATACCATTTTTCCTGTGGATTTGCATTCCATTGCCATTGAAGCCCAAGTGAACTTTTATCAAAGTTATCGGAAGTCTCCGGTGTCTGAACGGGAAATACACCGCCTACATCGGGCTTTCTGAACATATCAACCGGCTCGCCGGTACCGCTGTTTTCTGTGTCTTTTCCGATAACCGGCCAATCATCAACCCAAACCATTGGTTGCAGGTGGACAATCCTGCCGTAGGCATATCTGTCCTGGAAATGAATAAACCAGTGCTCGCCCGACTTTGTATCAACCCATCCGCCCTGGTGAGGGCCATTAATATCGGTCTTGCCCTGATGCATTACTATTCTGTCTTCATACGGTCCGTATATATTCCTGGATCGCAATACGGTCTGCCAGCCGGTTTTTACCCCGCCGGCAGGAGCAAAGATATAGTAATAGCCATTTCGCTTGTACATTTTCGGACCTTCTATTGTCGGATGATTCAGGTTTCCGTCAAAAATGTGCACTCCTTCATCAAGAAGCCCTGTCCCGTCAGGCTTCATGCGCGACAAATGCAATATGCTCTTAAATCCTATCCTGCTTCTTGCGAAAGCGCTTACAAGATATGCATTGCCATCGTCATCCCAGAAAGGGCACGGATCTATCCAGCCTTTGGTCTTTTTAACATGTGTTAACGGTCCCCAGCCTTTATGCGGGTCAGTTGTTGTGGACATGAAAATTCCTTCATCGGGAGTTGCGAAAAATACCCAGAACTTGTTGTCATGAAAGCGGATGCTTGGAGCCCATACTCCTTTACCGTACTCGGGTTTGTCGTAATCCGGGAATGGAAGCCTGTCAACCACATAACTTATAACCTTCCAGTTTACCAAATCCTTCGAATGAAGAACGGGTAAACCCGGCATAAAGTTAAAACTTGAAGCTACCAGGTAAAAATCATCATCCACTCTTATAACATCGGGATCAGAATAATCTCCAAACAGAATTGGATTTTTGTAATAGCCATTTTCAAGATCTGCCTGCCAGACATTTTCCGAAAAATTGATTGTCATTATTATATCCTCCGAATATTAAATTATTTTTCCCCCGCTTTATTCAGTTACTTTCAGTAAATGTTCAATATATTTCCTGCTTTCTTCCATTACTTCGGGTTTTGCATCCTCAATGAGGATTTCTATGCCCGGTTTACGCTCTTTTATATGTTTAATCAGGAACGGGTAGTCCAGAATGCCTTTCCCTATTGGTACATTCTTTTTTACTCCGTTTTCTATTATGAAATCCTTTGCATGGATAATGACAATCCTGTCACCGAACAGTTCAAAGGCTTCACTGATCATCTCCCTCTGCCTGCTTGCATTATTTGCATCCAGCAAATTGACAGGATCAAAAAGAACTTGCAGGTTATTTGATTTTATTTCGTCCAATACCCTCTTCATTATTTGAGGAGTTGATACGGTATGAGTTGTAACACCTTCAATACAGACTATGACACCGAATTTCTCGGCTTCTCTTACAAGCTCGGCCACGCTTTCAACAATCATTTCAAAAGCCTTGGGCGAACTGTTTTCGGGTGTGTATGACCAGTCCCTGTTTAATGATCCGGTTTCTGTTGCAACAATACTGCATCCAAAGTCACGCGCGAACCGGATATGTTCCTTAAACCGGTCAAGCTGTGCTTTTCTTTCTGTTTCATCGGGATGCACAGGATTAATATAACAGCCCAAAACCGAAATAAGAACATTTTCCCTGGAAAATGCTTCCCTTATCTCCTTAGCCATACCCGGATTCAATTTACCAAGAGAAAAGTCGTAGTCGGTTAATGCTTTCTGCAGCGCTAAATGGGTACAATCAAACCCTTTTTGGGCAATTTCCCTTGCCAGCTCCCTTACCGGCATTTTTCCGACATCATGAGCGCGAATGCCTATCATTATTACACCTCCTGCCCTTTTCTGTTAAGCAAAAATTTTACCTATTATATACATAACACAACAGCAGGAACAATTCAATGTTTTATAGCAACAAAAAAAGAGTCTGCCATTTTTAATAAATTGTAAATCAGGTTCAATTTGCCCAAACCGATTAAAAACCATAATAATTGGATATACTTTCTGATACCAAAGATGCCGCCCTGATTAATAAAGTACATCTATGTTGTAGGTTTTCGAGCTTTTAAAATAAATCTATAAGGAGGGTTCTTATGAACAATATCAGTATGGATGTACAGCTGAGGAATACAGTAGGAAACGGAAGTGCAAGCAGGCTCAGGAATAACGGATATATTCCCGGAGTGGTTTATGGCAAGGATATGGAAGCCACTCCAATTCAGATCGAGAGCTCGGTTCTGTTTCATAATATACGGAACTACGGGCAAAACACAGTGTACAACATAACGCTGAACAATCAAAATATTCCGGCTGTTATTCAGGATATTCAGGTCGATCCCCTGAAAAGGGAGTTTTTGCATGTAGATTTGCACCGTGTTTCTCTGAATGAAGAACGGGAAGCCCAGGTACCGGTTAAAATTGTCGGAAAGTCTAAGCACGAGCGTTTAGGGGCTGTTTTCACCCAGCAAATTGATGAAATAACGGTAAAAGGTTTACCACAGGATATACCTGAATATATCCAGGTAAACATTTCAGACATGAAGGTCGGTGAATGCCTGAAGGCAGGCGATATAGTAATGCCCGATAATCTTCAGTTAGTAAATAGTCCAGACGAAGTGATAGGCTCTTTAACCCCGTCGCAACCCATTACCGATGATTTGAACTTAAAGGATGACACACCTGCGAATGCAGTACCAATAACAGGGAATGACGAAAGAGAAACCAAAGCGACATAAAAAAACCGGAGACTGCAATGCAGTCTCCGGGTTTTTTACCGGTAATAACTTTATATTCTGCTGCATTCATCCGGATAATTTTCACGGGAATGGTAATGGGTGTGCAGCAGTTCATGTGCCTTATGGCTTCCCGGCTTTTCAAGATACTCTTCGTATATCTTCATCACTCTTGGATTTTTATGGGACTTGCGTATTGTCAACGCTTCATCCTCGCTGTAGATTGCTTTTGCTCTCTCAGCGCGAATATCAACGGTATTTCTTACACTTGCAGGCTGAATGGGCTGTCCGCCGCCGTTTACACATCCACCCGGGCAAGCCATTATTTCAATAAAGTGATATTGCTCTTCGCCATTACGTACCTGCTCCAGCAGTTTTCTGGCATTACCAAGGCCATGGGCAACTGCCGCGCGTATGGTCATTCCGCCAGGTACTTGTACCTCTGCAACTTTAATACCTTCAACGCCACGAACTTCTTTATATTCAATATTATCATTATCCTTGCCTGAAAGGATATCAACAACAGTTCTCAATGCTGCTTCCATAACGCCGCCTGTAGCGCCGAATATAACACCTGCACCGGATGCCTCACCCATCGGATCATCAAAATTCTCATCGGGTAAGCTGTTGAAGTCTATTCCTGCTTCTTTAATCATGCGGGCAAGTTCACGGGTGGTAATACATGCGTCAACATCGGGATATCCTGTTGCAGCAAGCTCAGGACGTTGAATTTCAAACTTCTTTGCTGTACATGGCATTACTGAAACAACAAAGATCTTTGAAGGATCAATTCCCATTTTCTTTGCATAATAGGATTTCAGCACTGCTCCGAACATATTCTGCGGTGACTTACAGGAAGACAGGTTATCGAGCAAGTCGGGATAATTATGTTCACAGAACTTGATCCAGCCAGGGCTGCATGAGGTTATTAACGGAAGCTTGCCGCCGTTCTTTATTCTCTCAATCAGTTCTGTGCCTTCTTCCATAATGGTTAAATCTGCTGCTGTGTCGGTATCAAACACTTTGTCAAAACCAAGCTTTTTCAGTGCAGCAACCATTTTACCGGTGCAGCGTGTTCCAATTGGAAGTCCGAATTCTTCACCTATCGCTACGCGTACTGCTGGAGCTGTCTGAACAACAACATGAAGATCAGGGTTTGATAATGCATCCCACACTACATCAATGTTGTCTTTTTCACGAAGTGCTCCTACAGGGCAAACATTTATACACTGTCCACAGTTGACACAAGGTGTGTCATTAAGTGCCATATTGAACGGAGACGCAATAACGGTATCAAATCCTCTTTCATTTGCATCTATGGCAGCAACTGTCTGTATATTTTTACATACGCTTACACATCTGCGGCACAATACACATTTGTTCGGATCCCTGACAATTGACGGTGACAAATCATCTATCGGCAGATGATTGTTTTGCCCTTCAAAACGTATATCCCCAACATTTAATTCTTTAGCCAGCTTCTGTAATTCGCAATTTTCGCTGCGTACACATGTAAGACATTTTCTGTCATGATTTGAAAGAATTAATTCGAGTGTAACTTTTCTTGCCTCTCTTACTTTTGGTGAATTTGTTACAACCTTAAGACCCTCTGAAACCGGATAAACGCACGCTGCCTGAAGGCTTCTGGCCCCTACATCGACAACACACATACGGCAAGCACCAATTTCATTAATATCCTTTAAATAGCAAAGGGTCGGTATTTTTATCCCTGCTATTCTTGCAGCTTCAAGAACAGTAGATCCTACAGGTGCTTTAACTTCTCTTCCATCTATTGTTAATGTTACCATTTCACTCATTGCCCCTCGCTCCTTTCCATCAAGCCATCTTGCTTATTGCGCCAAACTTACATGATTCAATACAAGCACCACATTTAATACATTTGCCTGCGTCAATGTGGTAAGGCTTCTTAACCTCTCCGGATATAGCATTAACAGGACATTTTCTGGCGCACAAGCTACAGCCTTTACACTTGTTCTCATCAATAACGTATCTTAGCAATTCCTTACATACACCGGCAGGACATCTCTTTTCATAAATATGAGCTTCATATTCATCACGGAAATACCTGAGTGTACTTAGTATAGGATTCGGAGCTGTCTGACCAAGACCGCACAGTGCTGAAGAACTAATATTCTTGGCAAGCAACTCAAGCTTTTCAATATCGCCGTCTTCACCCTGGCCTTTTGTTATCCTGTCTAGGATTTCATACATTCTCTTCGTTCCTATACGGCATGGTGGGCATTTTCCACAGGACTCGTCCACTGTAAATCCAAGGAAGAACTTTGCAATGTCCACCATACAGGTGTCTTCATCCATAACGATAAATCCGCCCGAACCCATCATTGAACCAAGTGCTATCAGGTTGTCATAATCAATCGGAGTATCTATCAGATGGGCAGGTATACAACCACCGGAAGGACCACCGGTTTGAACAGCTTTAAATTTCTTGCCGTTCGGTATGCCGCCGCCTATATCATAAATCATCTGGCGGATTGTGGTTCCCATTGGTATTTCAACCAGACCTGTATTCATGATTTTTCCGCCTACGGCAAATACCTTTGTACCTTTACTCTTTTCAGTACCAATACTTGCAAACCATTCGGGACCTTTCAGAATGATTTCAGGAATATTGGCATAAGTTTCAACGTTGTTCAATATTGTGGGTTTTTGCCATAATCCCTTGTTTGCAGGGAACGGAGGACGTGGCCTTGGCTCACCGCGTTTACCCTCAATAGAAGTCATTAATGCAGTTTCCTCACCGCATACAAACGCACCTGCTCCAAGACGGAGATCTATATCAAACGAGAAATCGGTTCCAAATATATTCTTTCCAAGCAAGCCATATTCCCTGGCCTGATCAATGGCAACTCTCAGACGGTTAACAGCTATCGGGTACTCTGCACGGACATAAATATATCCTTGGTTTGCACCTATTGCATACCCTGCAATGGCCATAGCTTCCAGCACAGTGTGAGGATCACCTTCAAGGATACTTCTGTCCATAAATGCACCGGGGTCGCCTTCGTCTGCATTACAGCATACATATTTTTGATCTCCTTTTGCCTTTGCAGCAAATTCCCACTTCAAACCGGTCGGGAATCCAGCTCCTCCTCTTCCGCGAAGTCCTGATCTCTTCATTACATCAATAACCTGTTCAGGTGTCATTTCAGTCAATACCTTACCCAGTGCGCGATAACCGTCTCTTGCTATATACTCTTCAATATTCTCGGGATTAATAACTCCACAGTTTCTAAGTGCAATACGAACCTGATGCTTAAAGAAACCAACTTCTTCAAGAGCCTTGGATACATCTTCGGCATCCTTATCTCCCAGCAACAGTCTCTTTACAATTCTTCCCTTTACGAGGTGTTCTTCTACTATTTCCTTTACATCTTCAAGAGTAACCCTGGAATAGGTTGCCCCCTCGGGATAAACTACAACGATAGGACCTTTTTCGCATAATCCGAAACATCCTGTGTGTATAACTTTAACCTCATTTTCTATGTTATTTTCACGAAGCAGTTCATTCATCAGCTTTATAATTTCCATGCTTTTGGATGATGTACATCCAGTTCCGCCACAAACCAGCACGTGTGACCTGTATATCATTTTAGACCCTCCAATCCCTAATTGCCTTTGGATACCGGTTAAAACCAATATTATTCAGCCTCACTAATAGTGTATTCTTTCACGGGACGACCATTAATCAAGTGCTCTACAACTATCTTTCTTGCCTTCTCAGGATCTAGTTTTACATAGGTCGTCTTTACTCCATCTGCCGTAATGACTTCAGCAATAGGTTCCAACCGGCATACACCTATGCATCCAGTCATTGTCACGTTAACATTCTGTACATTCCTTTTGTTCAATTCATCTACAAACGCATTCATAACAGGTCTTGCTCCTGCTGCAATACCACAGGTTGCCATTCCAACTACAACTCTTGTCTTGCCTGTATTGTCACGAAGGTTTATTTCCTTTAAAGCTTTTTCTCTAATAGCCTCTAATTCAGCCAGAGATTTCATTCAGAACACCTCCAAAAACTTCTTTCAATCCTTCACGAACTCTTTCCGCTATCCAGCCAATAACTTCAAAATTACTTATGGAAACACCGTTAAGATATTCTTTTATATCTGATGTTCTCAGTTCAAAATTTAAATGATCACATTGAAAGTTCACTTCGTAATCTATTTCAGGATTTGCCAGGATTAATGCCCCTAATGTTTCGTCAACACTTCCCACAGGAATTCTGTCAATACTGTCAGCAATAAAACGCGCCTCTACGGTTGTACCTGATCCCTCTCTGGATTTTATTTCAAAACTTCCGCCTGTCATTTCAGCAGAGAGTTTCAACAACGGAATCCCCATTCCGACTTCCCGTGTTGTTCTGGTTGTGGTAAACGGATCTGTTACTTTACTCAGCATTTCCTCATTCATTCCACACCCGTTGTCTGACAGCCTGAAAATAAGTAAGCCGTCCTTATAGATCAGTGAGATTTTTATAACGGTTGCGCCTGCTGTAATAGAATTCTGGGCAATATCCATTAAATGCAGTGATATGTCTTTCATCCCATATCACGGTATTTTTGGATAAGCTTGGGAACATCATCCGGCACTAGCCTTCCGTATACTTCACCGTTTATCATTATTACAGGAGCCAGACCACACGCACCTATGCAGCGGCATGCCTGAAGTGAAAACAGACCGTCCTCTGTGACTCCGTCTTCTTTTAAACCTAATTCCTGTTTAAATCTTTCATAAATCAGGCCTGCACCTTTAACATAACAGGCTGTACCAAGGCATAACTGGATTTGATATTTTCCTTTCGGATAAAGAGAAAACTGACTGTAAAATGTGACAACTCCATACACTTCTGCAAGAGGAACTCCCAATCCTTCTGCAATTGCTTTCTGAACTTCTATGGGAAGATACCCGTACAGTTCCTGAGCTTCATGCAGAACAGGAATAAGAGCACCTTTCACATCCTTATACTTTTTTATGATGTTTTCAAGCTCCTGCGCCTTAGGATCCACGCAGGTGTTTGAGCATTTGCAGCTCATAATACAACCCCCAGTCTCAGTAAAATTGAATTGTTACAATATTAACAAGACACTTTGTTAATATTATAACAACTATTATCACATAAATCAACTCAAAACCGGAAATTTTTTAAAACCCGAAAAGCTTTGATTTAAGTTGGTTTGATGAAATTTTTATAAAACAGTTTTTAGTATTTTGTATACAAAAAATATTAAGATTATAACATAAAGAAAGAGCCATATTTATTACCGGTTTTATTAAAAATATGGCTCTTTTTATAATAATTCAGAATTATTGTGATGATTCTCTTTCTTTTAATGCTTCAACCAGTTTCGGATATGATACCCTGAGTCCGTTTTTGCTTTCATCTTCCAGCTGTCTCCTGCGCACCATCATACCGGTGTACTTTCCATTTTTAAAAGCATAAAAGTATACGCCTTCAGGCTCGGGCACCAGATCTACTACAATCCTTTCCCCTGTTTTCAATGTATATTCTATTGTTACCTCAGGGTTTTCAAGTACGGGATTTGCCTCTAGATTCAGTTTGTCCATGGTAATCCCGATAGCGCCCTGGTAGTATTTTTTGAATGTTCTTATATACTCTTCATCCTTTTCGCCTGTGAGCAATGTTCCGTTAAACTCATAAGTGCTCTTTTCGTCGTCCTCGGTGTCAACATTGATCTTTGAAATGTCAACCCTTCCGTCCATTGTTACTTTCAGTTCGCTGACTTCATTTATATTTTGAAGGTGCACGAATGAGCTTATTATTTCTTCTATAGGTTTGTCAAGGAATGTAAACGAAGCTGATGAAACAGTGAAAACAAGATTTTCATCATTCAGCATCGCATAATATGCTTTTTCATCATTATTCAACTTTCCGAGGGACAATTTGTAATCCTTGCCGCCCAGAGTGTATTCAAAAACATAGGCAGGTGATGCAAGGCCATATTTGCTTAAGTCTGCTGTATTTTCATCAACGTATTTTGAAACCGAAATGCCAACGAGTGCCTCGGTTATTGTATATATATTTTCATAGCGTGCCTCGGCTTCAACCGGGTATGAAAGCCACCATTTCGTTTTAGATTCGTCGGATTTTGCATCAAACAAGAGGCTTCCATTCCTAGTAAACTTTAAAGCGGTAAAATCCTGCGAGGTATAATCTTCGTCGTAGATATTGGTTTCAAGCAAATCAAACTTGGTCTGTATGAATTTTTCAGCTTCATAGTCCCCGATGGTATAAACCGTAGGCTCCTCTTCTTTTTTCGCGTAATATGATCCGCCTGTAGGAGTTTCGTTTCCAACGAGCAGAACATACTTCGTGCCGTCATTCATTATAAAAGTAATCCTGGCAGGATTGTCCAGGCCATATACAGACAGGTCCGAAGGATTTTCATCGATAACCTTGTAGGCTTTTAAAGAGTTTGCATTCCATGCAATACTGTCAACAGAACTGGATCGAAGCTTCATACCTTCGGGCTGAACAGCCACCCATACGTTTTTGTCTGTCGTTGTTTTCTCAACGGTTCCATCTTCTTTTGTGGTTTCCTGCTCAACCTGGATGGTGGTGTACTTAAAATGCAGCACCTCGCCTTTGTTTTCCATTATTATTTCGGAGAGATCATTTTTGACAAATTCAAAAATCTGGACTTTATCCTGGCTGTTGCTGCCGGTGTTTCCTTCATCTTCATTCTTCTCAGGCAGGTTTGTAACAATAAAGTATACTCCTGCCAGCAGCACCAACACAACTGCCGGGATAATAAGTTTTTTGAAATTTCTCATAGATGTCTCCTCCTTAACCAGACAAATACGCCTGCGCCCATGATAATTAACGGAACTACAATAATCAGCCCAATGAACAGCAATGTCAATGTCTGCTGGGTAACACTCTGAAGCCGTGGTGTTGTATATTGCTTAACAGGAATATAAATATCGGCTTCATTATCCTGCATCCAGTTAATGGCGTTCACAAGGAATTTTTTACCGGTATCGGAAATACTCATTCCATCGTCAGAAACAAAATATGAGTTTCCAATAACAACTGTCTTACTTGATTTCAGATTTCCGTTATTTTGAACGGCAACGGCAATATTCAGAGGGCCTGATTTGTCTTCAACGCCTTCAAACAAAGACTTTCCTACTGCTTCAGAAGAGGTGGTCAGCAACGGTGTTGTAGTTATCCATTCCTTTTCGTTTTTAAGGATTTCAATGCTCTGGGCATAAATCAATGACAGATTGAATTTATCAGGATCCAAAACCGAGTTTATCGAATTATTTACAACTGTCGGCATGAAATAATATGGTTGCCCGAACGCAGCTTTATTTGATGCCATCTCAAAAACCACGTCATATCCCAAAGCAAGATTAAACTCTGATAAGAACTCCTCGAAGTTAGCCAGTTTAGTGCTGCTTTGGATAGGATCAAAGAGGAATACGGTATTCCCTCCGTTTTCCATAAAATACATAAGCTTGTCAAGTTCTGCTGACGACAAGTCACGTTGGGGTTTGGCAAAAAGAATAACCGAGGCATCGTCAGGAATTTTCTCAATAGTTGCCAGGTTTATTTTTTCCACCTTATACCCATTTAGCTCAAGGTTAGATACCAATTCAGAGTATTCTTCCGACAAATCGCCTTCTCCATGGCCTTCGGTATAGTAAATTACCGGAATATTCTCAGAAGTTACGTATCTTATTGCACCGGTGAATGCATACTCAGCATTCAGCCCTGTAACCTGGGGCATATAAGTTGATGAACTGTAACTTATATCAAAAATGTCATAGGTAGATAATACTTTCGAACGTTTTTCACTTCTTACAACAAAATCGTACTTTTTAACGCCAAGCAACCCGTCGGGATCAAGTTCATTCTGAATATATGCAGGATTCTTGTCAGGATCAACGTATTTAACATCGATTAAATTGCTTTTTGTTTCATATTGTTTAACAAATTCAATTACCTGGCTGTATGATGAATCACCCATTTTGCTTTCATCAAAAAGACCGATAATCTCAACTTTTTCATTTAATGACTTTAATACTTCATCTGTTTTTTCACCGATACTGTATAATTTATTGCTGGTCAGATCTATCTTTAGCCTTTCTCTTATTTGCGTTGCACCGACAATAGCATTAAGAATTATTGCAGATGCAATCACAATTACAGTCAGCACAAAGGAATATGAGCCAAAACGCAAACTTCTTTTATTTATAACAAATTTCTTCTCTTTCATGTCAATCACCCCTGACTCCAACGTCTCTTATCAATTACTCTTGTTGTTAAGAACAGAAAAACTGCTATAAAGCTCAGGTAGTAAATAATGGATGTAATATCAAGTATACCTGAATTGAGATCCTCGTATCTTGACAGCAGTGAAAACATATCCAGAATTTTGGCTGTAAAACCTCCAATAAATGATGCAATGGCATCTATTATGTTAATCAGCAAAAGAATTGCAAAACTGATTATGGCTGCAACGATCTGGTTTTCAGTCAGGGAAGATGCAAAAACGCCAATCGCTACATAGCATGCCCCAACGAGCAAAAATCCTATATATCCGCCTACAAGCACGGGTATTTCAGGTCTTCCGCCGAGAATATATATTATTATAAGGTAGATAAATGTTGATGCAAACATTACCATGAATACGGTGAAAGCTGCTAAAAACTTTCCTAAGACAATCTGGTAAACATCCACAGGTGATGTAACAAGTAATACTTCTGTTCCGTTTTTTCTGTCCTCTGTAAGAATACGCATTGTAAGAATAGGACATACAAAGGTAAGAATGAAAATTATACTGGAAAGAAGACTGTTCAGTTGTGCATAATAGGATGCTACCGTTCCAAAGGTGAAATATATGGATGAAATCAGGAAGAATAATCCAATTAATATATAAGCAATAGGCTGATAAAAGTATGCTTGAACTTCACGTTTCCATATAGCCAGCATAATTAATTAACCTCCTTTTCCTCAGTTGTTAGCTGCAGGAATATTTCTTCAAGTGACAATCCCAATGATCTCAGCTCAAGAATAGGGTATCCGTCCTGTGCCAGTTTATGGAAAATGGGTTTTCTTACATCTATGTCCTTGTCAGCTTCAATTATATAACTGAATTCGTCATCTTTTCCCGCAGACTGAACTTCAAGGTATTTTACTCCATATACCTGCTGTATAAGCTCCTTGACTTTCTTGTCAGGGCCTGCAATAGTCATTTTGAATTTTGTGAAGTCAGTAAGATTTTTGGACAGATTTTCAGGGGTATCCTCTGCTACTATTTTTCCCTTGTTTATTATAACAACCCTTTCGCAGACTGCACTGACTTCAGGCAGAATATGAGAACTTAAAATAATGGTATGATTTTTTCCAAGAGCTTTTATGAGCTTACGAATTTCTATAATTTGCTTGGGATCAAGTCCAACTGTAGGCTCGTCCAGTATAAGCACCTCAGGTGTACCGACAAGTGCTTGGGCCAGGCCTACTCTTTGCCTGTATCCCTTGGAAAGATTTCTGATCAATCTGTGTTGTACATGTGTTATTTTTACCAGCTCCATTATATCGTCTTTCTGACTTTTCCATGCCTTTTTGTCCACTTCTTTCAAGCGAGCACAGAAATCTAGATAATCGGTTACAGTCATATCCAGATATAGCGGTGGCAATTCAGGCATATATCCAATCCTTTTCTTAACTTCCCTGGGGTTTTCCATGATATCATACCCGTCAACCGTTACAGTGCCTGATGTTGAAGGTATATACCCTGTAATAATGTTCATCGTAGTTGATTTTCCCGCTCCGTTGGGTCCAAGGAAACCAAGAATTTCTCCTTTTGTTACTTTGAAACTTACATCTTGCACGGCTTTTATCTCACCATAATGCTTGGTCAGATTTTGAATTTCTATCATAGTGCTCCTCCAATCTTTCAAAGATTTTCTGTGCCGGTAAAATAATCTTTTGATCAAAGACATGACCTATTTAATTATGAAATATTCATTTGAACAAAATATGAACAAATTGTAAAAATAGAGACAATAAAAAAGGAAGCTGCCGCTTCCTTACATTCCTAATATACTGAAACCTGAATCCACGTAAATAATTTGACCTGTTGTACCTGCTGTAAAATCACTCAGCAGGCAAACAGCAGTATCGCCGATTTCCTTCAGTGTTACATTTCTCTTAAGAGGAGATTTTTGCTCAACAACATCCAGAACATCGCCGAAGTTTTGAATTCCCATCGCCGACACGGTTTTTACAGGACCTGCCGAAATTGCGTTAATCCGTATATTCTGCGGCCCCAAATCATGGGCAAGATATCTTACAGACGACTCCAAAGCCGCCTTTGCCACTCCCATAACATTATATCCCGAAACAACCCTGTTTGAACCCTGGTACGTTAATGTAACAATGCTTCCTCCATTTATCATCAGGTCTTTTGCATATTTTGACACTGCAATCAAGGAGTATGCGCTGACATCCAGTGCATTCAGGAACCCGTTCCTCGAAGTATTGATAAATGAATTCCTTAAATCCTCAGTATTGGCAAAAGCTATCGCATGCACAAGCCCGTGAAGAATGCCGCAATCTTTGCCCACCCTGCTGAAAAGTTCCTGTATTTCATCGTCAGATGTAACATCACAAGGATAGATTTTGATTTTTGATGAATAATCTTCCTGGATAAGCTTTTCAATGGCTTCCTTTTCTCTTTCACCCCGGTATGTCAGTATAATATTGGCATTCTGCTCAAGACACGACAGGGCAATTCCCCAGGCTATGCTCCACTTGTTCCGTACTCCCATAATCATAATATTTTTACCTGCTAACATACCCATTTCAACTCCTGTTTAAAATATTTTCAACTATAAAATTCCCGTTACTATATAATGATAATATGATTAGTTTATAATATCAACTCATAAATTATCCAATTTTCATTTTTTCAGGGAAACCCGTATAAGGACACAAAAGGGTATACAGGAAATACAAATAATAATATATGGAAATATTTCCTGCATTGCCGGTCTTTATAACAAAGCCTGCATCATTATTCCAGCCAGATTTCCAACACCAAAGCAATATGTTCGGAAAATTGACATATATACCCATATATTTTATGATAGTAACAGCAATAAACAACAACCGCCAGGATTTTACACATGTTTTAGAGAGGAGCACAAAAGATGTCAGAGTTGGAAAAAGCACGGAAGGAACTTTATAAGGTCATTGAAACGGGGTCATGGGAACAAATCATAGAGGTAAGCCAGGAACTGGATAAAATTATTCTAATGCATATGTATAGCCAAATTGGCAAAAAACATTTATGAAAACAAAAAACAGATGAGATTTTTAGGAAGTAAAAGTGCGAATTAAACTCGCACTTTTATTTTTTGCACCTTGACACAAACCTCTCTGTGCGTTTTATCGCTTCAATGAGTTTTTCGGTTGAAGTGGCATATGTCGCCCTTACAAACCCCTCACCACATTCACCGAATGCCGTGCCCGGAACCATTAAAACCTTTTCTTCCATCAGGAGCCGTTCGCAAAATTCATCGGAAGAAAGTCCTGTTATTCTGATATCAGGAAAAACATAGAAAGCTCCAAGCGGCTCGAAGCAATCAAACCCTATTTTTCTGAACCCTTCCAGGACCAGTCTCCTTCGCCGGTTGTATTCACCAACCATTGCAGAAACTTCATCATCCCCGTTCTTCAAGGCTTCAATTGCAGCGTACTGGGCTGTGGTGGGAGCGCACATTATTGCATACTGGTGCACTTTTTTCATTTGCTCTATAATATACCTGTTTCCGCAGGCAAACCCAATCCTCCAGCCTGTCATCGCAAACGCCTTCGACATACCGTTGACAACAATGGTCCTGTCCTTCATTTCCTCAAAATTTGCAATTGATACATGCTTCCCTGAATATGTGAGTTCTGCATAAAGTTCATCGGATATTATCATTATATCCTTATCAGCAAGAAAGTCTACAATTTCCGCATAATCCTCATATTCCATAATTGCTCCTGTTGGGTTGTTCGGATAGGCTATAATGAGGATCTTGGTTTTATCTGTAACTGCTTTTTCCAAATCCTCGCGCTTTAAGCGGAAATTGTTCTCTGCTTTCAGTTTAACAGGCACGGGTACAGCTCCGGCAAAAAGCGTACATCCTTTATATGCAACAAATGACGGTTCAGGGATGATAACTTCGTCACCCGGCGAAACCAGAGTACGTATAGCCAAATCAATGGCCTCGCTCCCGCCTACGGTCACAAGTACTTCCGATTCAGGCATATATATAAGGTTAAACCGCCTTTTCATGTAGTTGCATATTTCCTGTCTAAGCTCAATGAAACCTGCATTTGAGGAATAGTGTGTGTATCCTTTTTCAAGGGAGTAAACTCCTTCTTCACGGATAGAATAGGGCGTAACAAAATCGGGTTCCCCTATCCCTAAAGAAATTGCATCCTTCATTTCATTAATCAGATCAAAATATTTCCTTATGCCCGAAGGAGGAACCGCAGCAATATGAGGGGCTATCATCTTCTGTACATTCATAAAACCACTGCCTCTCTGGTATCTTTACCATTTTGGTTGAATATGACGCCCTTATCCTTGTATTTTTTCAAAACGAAGTGGGTGGATGTACTGAGGACCGAATCAATGGTTGCCAGTTTTTCTGCCACAAACAAGGCCACATCCTTCATGGATTTTCCTTCTACAACCACAAAAAGGTCGAAGCTTCCCGACATTAAGCTGCAGGATTTTACCTGAGGAAACTGGTAAATTCTTTCAGCGACATCGTCAAATCCTTTGTCCCGTTGTGGTGTCACTTTAACTTCAATATATGCCGAAACAATATCATTATCGGTTTTTTCCCAATCAATTAGAGCAGGATAGCCTAATATTATGTTCTTATCCTCCATCTCCTTGATGGCTTTTGCGACTTCTTCTTCCTTTTTTCCAATCATCACCGCTATTTGCTCATTAGTCAGCCTGCTGTTTTTTGAAAGAATGTGTAAGATTTCGTTGTCCATAAATAACCTCCAAAATTAATTATCCTGCACGATCCTCTGCAACATCTTCATATTCATATGTACTTTCGCTTTCATCATGGTTTTCATCTTCGCTCATGTGTTCATCATGATCCTGCATGCTGTAAATTTCATGATTTTCAATGTTTGTAATTACATCATCAATTTGCTTTTCATATCTCGAAAGTATATCTGCTATGTGGCTTCTTAGTTCCTTTAACTCTTTCCTTATGTCAACTATTCTTTCTTTTTCAGATTCAAGCAGTTGATCAAGCCGCATTTTTTCTTTTAAGGCCTTATCCTGTGCCTCTTTCATCATCATTTCGGCCTTTTCCTGCGCCTGCAGCAGCACCCCGGCGATCCTTTCCTTTTCCTTCATCAGGGATTCTGTCTCCCTGGACAGCTGATCATATTTTGACTTCAGCTCATTGAGTTCGGACTTGAGTGCCGAATTTTCCTCATCTCTTTCCTTAAGTCTTTGATCAAACTCTCTGATAACTCGTTCCAGATAAGCATTAACATCAGCTTTCTTAAAACCAAACATCGAAGTTCCAAACTTCTTAGCGCTTGACCCTGCCACTTCAATACCTCCTTTAATCCTCAGTCCTGTTCATGATATTAAAACATGCATCGCTCAGATTATCATAAATACCAGTATTAATTTTATCTCATATAAGAAAAACACTCAATAAATAAGTGGAATAAATAACCTGTTGTAAATTGTTATTAGTATAAAGCAAAAAACGCCTTTTTTCAATATAGTTCTGTATACTGTTGTTTAAATTGCCGCGTTTTACGAATACTAAGTATGTTATGCATAACAATGGCATATTGAGCGTGTTCATTTTTTATGGAAAGGTGGAATTTTATGCACATACTTGGACGTATAAAAGTTACCGCGGAATTGCCTGAAGAGGTCTTGAAACTAAAAGATTTGGCATATAACCTGTGGTGGACATGGAATTATGAAGCAGCTGAACTTTTTAACGCAATCGATCCTGAACTCTGGACGAAAACCAATAAAAACCCGGTCCATTTTCTGCAGGTGATAAGCCAAAATAAATTAAAGGAAAAAATATCAGATCCATCATTTATGGAGAGATATACTTCCGTCATAACCAGGTTTGAAAGGTATATGTCGCAGAAAGATACATGGTTCTCCCGGAATTACCCCGATAAAGCATCTGAAAACATCATATATTTCTCGGCTGAATACGGCCTTAGTGAAATACTTCCGATATATTCAGGCGGACTTGGCATACTGTCGGGGGACCACTGCAAAACCGCCAGCGACCTCGGCCTTCCTTTTACAGCAGTAGGCCTGTTATATAAACAGGGCTATTTCAACCAGCGTATCAACCGCGACGGCTGGCAGGAAACCAGTTTTACAAATCTGAATATATCACAGCTTCCTGTACAGCCTGTATTGACGCAGGATGGCAGGCCATTGCTGATCCGTGTGGAAATACCCAACAGGACAGTATATGCAAAAGTATGGAAAATTGCTGTCGGAAGGGTCAGCTTATATTTAATGGATACCGACATACCTGAAAACAACGAATATGACAGAACCATAACATACCAGCTTTATGGCGGCGACAAGGAAACGCGGATACAACAGGAAATACTTCTGGGTATTGGCGGCATCAGGATGCTGGACGCATTGAACATCAAAGGGACCATTTATCACATGAATGAAGGGCATTCTGCATTCATAGGGCTGGAACTTTGCAGAAAACTTATAAATGAATCCAACCTTTCCTTTGACGAAGCACGGGAAATAATTTCCTCATCATCGATTTTCACGACACATACCCCTGTCCCCGCCGGGAATGATGTCTTTCCAATTGACATGATCGACAGGTATTTTGGCAACTATTACGGCCAACTGCGCTTGAGCCGTGATGAATTTATAGCGCTTGGTTTAAAGCCCGGTGATCCGTACAATTTCAACATGACCGTACTGGCTTTAAACATGTCGGGAAAAAGAAACGGTGTAAGTGAGCTTCACGGGGCTGTATCGAGAAACATATACAGCAGTTTATGGCCTAATATTCCCGAAAATGAAATCCCCATTTTCCATGTAACGAACGGCATTCATACAATGACCTGGCTGTCTCCCGAATTTAAGCAGCTCTTCGATAAATACCTGCCCGAAGGCTGGCATGACAAAATTTACGACACTAAAATGTGGGAAGCGGTGGATCAAATACCCGACGAGGAAATCTGGGATGCGCATTGCCGCCTGAAAGAAAAGATGATTAATTACTTAAGGCACCAGCTGACAAACCAGTTAAGGCTGAACGGGCTGCCTTACTTTGAAGCTGACGAATATGTATCAAGAATGGATGCAAATGCTTTTACTGTCGGGTTTGCAAGGCGTTTCGCAACATATAAGAGAGCATCCCTTATTTTCAGGGACATGGCAAGGATCGAAAGAATCCTTAATAACAGTGAAATGCCTGTACAGATCATCTTCGCAGGGAAGGCTCATCCTGCAGACAGGCCTGCTCATGAAGTTATTAAACATATCCATGATATAGCCCGGCGCGAAGGTTTTAAAGGAAAAATTTTTATTATAGAGAATTATAACATGGCTCTTGCCAAGCATCTGGTACAGGGAGTGGATCTGTGGCTGAATAATCCCAGGCGTCCCCTGGAAGCCAGCGGAACAAGCGGCCAGAAGGTCAGTATTAACGGGATACCAAATTGCAGCATTCTGGATGGTTGGTGGTGTGAAGGTTATAACGGCAAAAACGGTTGGGTTATAGGTGATGATACGCCATATGAAAGCGAAGAACAGCAGGATGATGCAGACAGTAAGTCTTTATACTGTCTTCTTGAGAATCAGATAATCCCTCTTTATTATAAAAGGGACGCAAACGGTGTTCCGGCCGAATGGGTGAAAATTATGAAAGAATCTATTAAGTCGGTAACTCCATTATTCAGTACCCACCGCATGCTTCTTGACTATACCCGTGAATATTATGCCCCATGTATTGACAGGGTGAGGATGATACAGCAGTCAAATTTGGAAATGGCAAGAAGCTTATCATCATATAAGCACAGGATCAGAAGATTTTGGCCGGATATAAGAATTATGGCCGATACATCCGCCAAATCACACTTTGAATATAATTTGAAAACAGGTGAAAGCATTACGCTGAAAGCAGCGGTTTTTCTAGGAAATTTATCTCCGAATGACGTCGCTGTTGAAGTGTATTACGGTCCGATAATCAATAACCAGATCCGGTATGGCAAAGCCGTTGAGATGGATTTCATGAAACAGTCGGATTCTTCTACCTGTCATTATTCTGTAAATCTTAACATCACAGAAGGCGGAGAGTATGGTTATACCTTCAGGGTAACCCCAAAACACAACGGACTGTTTAATAAACACGACATACCGTTTATTAAATGGGCTGATACCTGACGGCTTTGAAGTATCAGGGGCGGAACTAATTAGACCGCCCCCTGCATTTAAATTTTTTCATTCCAGTATCTCTGATTTAAGACTGAGTTTTTCAATGGCTTCTTCCCTAATCTTATATTTTAGAATTTTCCCTGCCGCATTCATCGGAAACTCGTTTACAAACATAATATAACGGGGAGTTTTATGCTTTGCAATATTGGAACGTATATAGTCCCTCAGTTCTTCTTCGGTAAGCTTTTCTCCTTCTTTCAATATCACGCACGCCAGTACTTCCTCACCATATTGCTTATCGGGTACGCCTACCACCTGAACGTCTTTTACTTTCGGGTGGGTGTAAATAAACTCTTCAATTTCTTTCGGATAAATGTTTTCACCGCCGCGGATAATCATGTCCTTAATTCTTCCTGTAATCTTGAAATTGCCATCGGGGCACCTGCGCGCGAGATCTCCGGTGTGAAGCCAGCCGTCTTCATCTATAGCGGCCAAAGTTGCTTCGGGCATTTTATAGTAACCCTTCATAACGTTATATCCCCTGACAACAAATTCTCCGTCCACATCATCGGGCAAATCCTCTCCGGTTACCGGATCAACAATTTTGCATTCCATTCCCGGCAAAGGCCTTCCAACGGTACTTGCCCGCACCTCTATCGGATCATCTATCCGGCTTTGCGTGCAGCCCGGTGATGCCTCGGTCTGGCCATATACGATGGTTATTTCCTTCATGTTCATTTTCTCCATCACTTCACGCATCACAGTAATCGGGCAGGGGCTTCCTGCCATAATTCCGGTTCTCATATGCGAGAAATCGGTTTTATTAAAATCTTCATGTGCAAGCATGGCAATAAACATTGTCGGAACACCGTGACAGCAGGTTATTTTTTCTCTGTTAATACATTCAAGAGAGCGTTTTGGTGAAAAGTAAAACAACGGGCACATCGTTGTGCCATGGGTAACCGCCGCAGTCATGCCCAATACCATCCCAAAGCAGTGGAACATCGGGACATGTATAAGCATACGGTCAGCGGTGGACAAATCCATGCAATCACCAATTGTTTTACCATTATTAATAACGTTATAATGGGTCAGCATAACGCCTTTCGGGAAACCTGTAGTACCCGATGTATATTGCATATTGCACACATCATGCTTGTCAATGGCTGCCGCTCTCCGATACACCTCTTCAACCGGCACCTTTTCTGCGAGTTTCACCGCTTCCTCCCAGGTTAAACAACCCTTGAGCTTCGAACCGACAGTTATGATATTTCTTAAGAACGGCAACCGTTTTGTATGAAGAGGTTCACCGGGTATCGCATCTTCAAGCTCGGGGCAAAGTTCACTCATAATTTCCAGATAATTTGAGTCCTTGTAACCATCGGTCATAACAAGAGTGTGCGTATCCGACTGGCGCAGCAGGTATTCCACTTCATGCTTCTTATATGCCGTATTTACGGTTACCAAAACCGCACCTATTTTCGTCGTAGCCCAAAAAGTTATAAACCATTGTGGAACGTTTGTTGCCCAAATCGCTACATGATCACGGGGTTTTACACCCAGTGCTATAAGTGAACGTGCAAACCTGTCTACATCATCTCTAAATTCCGAGTAAGTCCTGGTATAATCCATTTCGGTATATCTAAATGCATATTGATCAGGGAATTCTTCAACAACTCGATCCAGCAGTTGGGGGAACGTTAAATCAATAAGGGCATCTTTCTGGAAAATATACCTTCCGGTTTTTGACCTGTTATAAAAGAGGCTGCTGCTTATCCTTTTCCTTTTGATATATCTCCTCATGAAATTTTCAAAGTGAGGAAAAACAATACCTGCATCACTCAAATCCGATGCCCATCGTTTAACCCATTCCAGTGATATATAACCTTCATAATTAATTGAGTTTAAAGCCATCATTACTTCATTAATGGGAAGATCTCCTTCTCCCATCAACTTATAGCGGATTTTCCCGTTTTCAACCACAGAATCCTTTACATGCACATAGCGTATGTAAGCTCCAAGATTTTGAACCGTTTTTCCAGGGCTTTCCCCTGCGAACCTGTATGGGTGGTGAATATCCCACAATGCAGCGACATAATCGCTTGCAGCAAGGTTTAACAGGTTGTACAGCCGTGAAGTATCCGAGTATACCCCGTTTGTTTCTATCAGAAGTGTGACGTTATTTCTTTCAGCAACCGGTATTAAACGTCTTAATACCCGCAGAATTACGTCATCATCGACTTCACCGTCGGGTTCGGGATTTTGGTCTGCCAGAATTCTTACAAACGGTGTACCTAATTTGGCTGCAAGCATTATGTACTGGGCGATTTCGGTGATGTTTTCCTCTTCCTTTTCAGCATGCTTGAGGCAGCAGCCTGATGAAAGGCATGGAATTTCAATATTAAGGGATTTTAGCTTCTTTATTGTTTGCGGCAATTGCTCTTCTGTAAAAGGTTTTGCTTTTACAGCGAAAATATCATCCCCAAGTCCGCGGATCTCAATACCGTCAAAGCCGAGATCCTTTGCCATTGAGTATATGTCCTGCCAACTAAAATCTGGACATCCCAAAGTTGAAAAAGCTAATTTCATAATTCCCCTCCAAACTCAAATTTCTTATGGATAGTTATATACAATAAAAAAAGCCTCCATCTCAAGCAAAATGCAAGAGACGAAAGCTTAACTTCCGCGGTACCACTCTTATTGGTAAGAATTTACCCACTTTACGCATCATAATTAATGCACTTTCAGATAACGGCGAACAACCGTCCCGGCTTACTTATACAAGCAATGTTCAGCCGGAATACTCAGGGGCGAGCTATTACTGCTCCATGCACTGTTTTTCACTTGCCAACAGCTCTCTGAAGCAATGGAAAGCAGCTTTTTCCCCGTCATCGTCTTTCCATTATTTTGTTATTAAGACTACCAGAAAAAATATCAATTGTCAAACCGTTTAAATCATTCAAATATTGCTTCCATCCTTACGTGCTCTATTCCCGCTTCCATGAAAACATCACTCGTCACTGAAAAACCCAGCTTCTGATAAAAGCCTATTGCTCTGACCTGAGCATCAAGGACAAACTTTTTTGCACCTTTTTCTTTTGCAATCCTGATAAGCTCTTCACAAATCAGCTTTCCGGTGCCATTCTTTCTTTCTTCCCGCAGCACCGCAACACGACCAATTCTTGCATAATCATCCTGAAAAAATACTCTTCCGCAGCCTACTGGCTCGCAATCACGATAAGCGACAACATGATCTGCAATTTCATCAAACTCATCCAGTTCTATCTCTTCCGGAACATTTTGCTCCTTGACGAACACTTCCTTCCGGATTTTATATGCCTGCTCAAATTCAGATCTGTTTTCCACCCTTTTAACAGTAATCAAAATACCTCACCCTAACCGTTTAACCTGTTTTTGTAAAATAAAAAGCTTATAAGAAACACCATGTATTTTAGCAACTATACCTGTTTCTCACAACAGGTGGCAAATCATACTATAAAATAAGGTTCCTATTTCTATACGGGTTCCCGCTGCACTAATACTACCCGCGCAGGTGCACCGTCAGAGCCTTTTATAAGCATTGGCATGCAAATATAATCATATTTGCCTGGCAGTACATTTTTAAGGCATAAACCTTCGATAATCAGGATTTCTTTACTTAGTAATGCCTTATGCACAATAAAATCGCCGCCGGAATATTTATCAACCGATAAAGCGTCAGTACCAACAACTTTAACACCTGATTCAATTAAATATTCGGCAGCGTCAAGCTCAAGGCCGGCATAATTTATATCAAACGGCTCATTTAGCGACAGATTGCTGTAAGGCGTTTTAAAAAAAACCGCTTTGCTGCCTTTTATATCGGTATCCGAGAACATTTTGCGAGTAATGTATTTTTCATTCCCTGCATCAATGACGGTGACTATTCCTGTAAACAAGCCAATGTCCAGTTGATCAACGCTTTTCCCGTCAGCTATAAAATGTAACGGGGCATCCACATGGGTGCCGGTATGAACACAGGCCTGTATTCTTGATATATTGGCCTTGTACCCGCCGGAAATACTTATTACCCGTTCAACTACAACATTTTCATCTCCCGGCCATACAGTCATGTTTGAAAATATAGGACGAGTTATATCGATAATTTTCATTACACCGTTCCCTTCTTCCCTTAAGTCCGGAATGATACCCGGACCGGATAACCTGTTGTGCGGTTTTCAGGCGGATATTTGTTATATAATAACATAATTTTTTTGAACCAACCACCCAATTTTGCATAGGATAATATTAGCAACTGATGTTCTGAAACCTTAGCAGTAACTTTTTTCCATATTATAAAAACAGTAGGTGATGATATGCCACTTTCAGCAAGAGAGATGTTTGCCCGTATGATAAGGTGCGAGGCCGAAGGTGAAGGAGACAGTGGAATGAAGGCAGTAGCCACTGTCATAATGAACAGGGTTCATGTTCCGTATGGCGAATACATGCGGGTTTGCCAGGGAGATTTAAGGAAAGTTTTGCTGCAGCCATACCAGTTTACTTGTGCCATGGAAACTGTATACGGCCAGTACAATCCACAGAATATATTCAATATTCCCCCGCGGCAGGAGGATTACGATGTGGCCGACTGGGCACTTTCGGGAAACAAGCACCGGGGAGCCGGGGAATGCTTATGGTATTATAACCCGTTTGCAGAAAACTGCAGTACATACTTTCCTGCAACCAGAACCGGTGTGTACTTTAACCGTATCGCTCAGCACTGTTTCTATTCACCCACCCCCAGCTATGCACAAACTTAATGGAGAATATAATGAATTATTTTGGAGGTTATAAAAATGAATGGTGAAAATGCAACCAATATCCCCAAACCGGTAAACCCTAAGCCCACCGACAAAGATGTGAAACAGCCGCTTCAGAGAAATGACCAAACAGAAATGTTCCAGCCTGCAATGCAGCAAAGAGGTTTTTTCCAGACCTATTCCCCGCAGGAAGGAATGTTTCAGCAGCAGATCCAGCAGCAACAGCAACAGCAGCAGGCAACAACACCGCCGACAAGTATATTCCAGCAACCACAAATGCAGCAGGCGCTGCCATTAGGCCCGGCCCCACAGCGAACAAGCATAATGTCCAGCGGACGTGGTGTGCGTGACAGCGTGCTGAGCGATACTAATTTCACTCAGGGTTTTTTGCAAACCCAAATTGGCAGGTATGTCAAAGTAGAATTTCTGATTGGTGTGAACATGTTTGTAGACCGTGAAGGAACCCTGATTAAGGTAGGAACAGACTACATAATAATCCAGGAATCCGAAACAGACGACTACCTGCTTTGCGACATTTATTCAATCAAATTTATCAGGTTCTACTACTGATTTGATTTTGATTATTTTTATTGCATTACGGAATGTAATGCAATTTTTTATCTGAAAATACTGCAGCAGGTAGAAATGGAAAGACCACACGCAAGTTTTATTCAAAGTGTGGTCTTTACCGTGAAAATCCAGTGCCAGATTAGGTAAACCAATATGTTTTGAATTGTGCAAAGGCAATCAGCGCCTGCTTTAATCGCACACTCGGTTGCTTTTGTCATTTCTTCGCCGGAAAGATGGGAAGTCTCAAGTAAACTTTCAGCAGCACTTTTTGGAAAAAGCAGCATCCCTTTACTTGCGTATTTTATCATTTCCTGGTTTTTCCCTTGAATTTTTATTCTTATCATTATCTATTTTACCGTCATTAGCTTTTTCCGGGCTTTTTTTATTTAATTTGCCACTGTTTTTCAGTTCCTTTCCTGATTGGACTGAATCATTATTATCCCTTCCTGTTTTATCTTTTCTGTTACTGCTTTTTCCTTCATTTTTATTTTTATAACCGCTTCTGTCCCTGCCACAATTTACATCCCGCCTTTTTATACCATTATTATCTTTGTCTTCACTGTTTTCACTCTTGTCCTTATTCTCTTTATTTTGTCCTTTCTTCTCCCTGTTTGATTTTTTCATACCGGTTTCATCATTTTTTCCTGATTCGCTATCCGCACAGGTTTCAGATTTTTTACCGGTCTTAACGTTTCCGTTGCTTCCAGCATAGCTTTCTTTTTCACTGTTTTCACCTGCCTGATTGCTTTTTTCAGTCTTCTTATCGCTATTATCTTTCTTGCTGTTGGTTAAGTTTGAATTATTCTTTTTATTATCAGTGTCATTATTATTTTTCAGGGCATGTTCTGTTTTATCAGGCTTATCTGTCTTACCTGCAATATCCGTTACATCTGTTTTATCGTTCTTGTTCCCATTATTGCCGGACGCATCATGGCTTTCAGCATCAGTGTTATGTTCCTCGAAACTGCTGCCCTCCGTATTCATTAAACCCAAGTTGCTTTGCTCATATTCTTCCACGATGTTCCTGTTAATCCTTGCCATCAGATCCTTAACCTGTACGTTCACCAGCTCTTCCTTGCTTAATGAGGTGTCTGTTTCAATAACTTTATTGATAATATCGCTTTTGCCGGGTGACAGGCCTTCTTCAATCGATACCATGTATGCCTCGGTATCAAAGGTAAGAATCGCTATTTTATCATCCACTTTTTCCTTAATTCTCGCCTGGGTTTTTTCACTCAGTTCGGCATCCGATGATGAAATACTTATTAATAAATCACCTTCATCCTCGAGATACCCCAAATCCCTGGCAGCATTTATCACCTCAATAATACCTGTTTCATAATGCCGGGCATTTACCGAAATATTCTCGATAAGTTTTTTTCCATCATCATTCAGTGGCTTCACTTTAATAATCCTGTCAAAACGGTTAACCATTAATTCTACCGACGGGTTTATATCAATATTAATATACTGCACCGGTGTAGCCCATATATAGGCTGCCGTTCCCAGGAATACAAAAATAAAAGCCGCAGCAACCATCGATATAACTTTTTTCAAAGGAACAGAGTTCTCTTTTATAATGTTTTCGGTATATATGACATCCCCTACTTCGTAGGACTGGCAACTTCTTATATTTTTAAATGTACCGTCGGATAAAAGAAGAACCGAATAGTCACGTCCTTTCTCTATTACAACGCCTTTCATACCATCACCTTCTTTCTATTTAACGTACTCTTCAAGGCAGGGGTAATCCCCGGCCAGAATAATCAGTACGGCAAGAATATATTTCCGGTGTCTTTCAAATTTTTTCCTCTTTATGCCAAGCCCTTCCTCAATTTCGGCCAGCGGAAGGCTTTTATTAACCAGGGTTTGATTAATAAGATCGGGATTGCTTTTAATATAAGATATTACTTCTTTACAGATTTTTTTAGTATTCTTGTTTTTGGGACAAACTTTTTCCAATTCAAAAAAATTAATATCATATTTGGCAAGGGTATCTTTCAACTGCTGTATTTCAGAAAGCCTTTCATTCCTTAGTTTTTCCTCGTCATAAGCAGCCAGGGAAACCTCTGTTTCAAGTAAATCTTCTGTATCACTGTCCTCATTATTGATTATATATACAAATTTGCCTGTCTGGCTTTTCTGTTTCCTATAATAGTCAATAACACTGTTTCTTATTACAGTTGATGCATAACTCAAAAACTCCCCATTCTCGGTGCGGTAACCGTACACTGCCTGCATAAAAGCCATCATTGCAACGGAAAGCTCGTCATCTGAACCATATGTAAGGTATTTCCCTGATAATTTTTGGGCGCAAGAAACTATGAATGGCTTGTAGGCTTCAATTAAGTCATTCATTTTTTGCTTGTCGACTTTGCTTTCCAGGACCATTTGTTCCAGTTGTTTCTTTTTCATCGAATTCTATCCTGTATAGCAGCAAGCTGCATAATTTTTTAATTTCTATCATAAGTTTAACATATACGCTGTTTTTTTCAAAAGTTTATATTCTGCCCATATACATAATACGCTTCCTGATACATATTTTTTAAGGTAGGAGAAATTTTTCATAAAAAAGGACAGTCACTAAATAAAACTTTCCCGCATAAAATATATAACCTGAATATTTTCGCAGGATGGTGAAATGGCATGTTTTTAAACAGCTTTCTTCAATTATTGAATGAAATTTTTACTGCTGTATTTTTCACCGGGTATATAGCTAACTCTCAATCCTTTCCCCATCCCCTGACTGTTGAAGAAGAAAAAAAGTATCTGGAGCTCTTCAGAAACGGAGATGAAGAAGCCAGAAACATTCTTGTGGAAAGAAATTTAAGGTTAGTTGCCCATATCGCAAAAAAATATAACACCGGTAACGTGGATAGCGATGACATGATATCAATTGGTACTATTGGTCTTATAAAAGCCATAACAAGCTTCGATCCCGACAAGGGAATCAGGCTCGCAACTTATGCGGCAAGATGCATAGAAAATGAAATACTGATGTACTTAAGAGCAACGAAAAAATTCCAGAATGAGGTTTCATTGCATGAACCAATCGGAACGGATAAAGAAGGCAATGAAATTTCGCTTATGGATATTATTGGAAACGAAGAAAGTATCGACGATAAAGTAGCTTTGAAATTTCAGGTTAAAAAGCTGTACAGAAAAATTTCAGAGGTTCTCAGAGGCAGAGAAAAGACTATTATTGAGCTAAGATACGGCCTTGCCAGCGGTTCAAACAAGACACAGCGGGAAATTGCCAAAATGCTTGGAATATCACGTTCATATGTCTCTAGAATAGAAAAGAAGGCAATCAATAAACTAAATAAGGAACTTCAGAATTTAATCCCCTGATTAACATCAGGGGATTTCATTACATTTCTTTTTTCGTAACTATAACTTCTTTTGTTTCTTTTTTCGGAACGGGTTTCATATAATAATTAAATGTGTTCTGAAGCCATTTTTTAATATCATCGGTATTCAATATGGTGCCAAAGACGGTTTTTATAATAACCATAAGCACCGGACCGACTATCATACCGATAATGCCTAGCAATTGCAGTCCCAGATACATCGAAAACAGAGTTGCAAGGGGATGGACTCCAATCTGCTGGCCTACAATTTTCGGTTCAATCAACTGCCTTACTACAAGTACAATTATATATAAGAGCAGCAAAGAGACACCACGTTGATAGTTGCCCGATATCAGATCTATTATTCCCCACGGAATTAAAACCGTACCCACACCAAAAACCGGCAGTGCATCGACAATTGCTATTATTAACGCAAGTAAAAGACCGTTTTGAATATTAAGTATTATAAAAGCTATGGTCAGTTCGGAAAATGTTACCGTCATCAGTATGAGTTGCGCCCTCAGCCAGCCAAACAATGCGAAGAACAATTTATTAACCACCAGGCGGGTTTTCTCCAGCCATTGAACAGGAAATTGCCTGTCTATGAAATTATTTATTTTATTCCTGTCGCTGGTCATAAAATAGGTGGCCAATATCGTTACCACAAGGAAAACAAAAACCTGCGGCAAACTGAGGGTAAAGCTTGTTATTTTTTCAATTAACGGCGTCAATATTGCTTTTGCGCTGCTTGCTGCTTCGGCAAAATACTGATCCACAGTATCACTGATGGTCTTCGGCAATGATATATATAAATTGTTGACCTTTTCTATCATAGCCTCAAAAAACATCTGCATACCGCCGAATATTACGTTAATCTGCTCGTAAACATTTACAATCTCCTTTACAAGCCTTGTAATTATCAGTCCAAGGATAGTTCCGAGGATTGACAATACTAAAAGGATAGAAAAAACAGAGCCGATCTTCCGAGGAATTCTGACTTTTTTCTCGAGAAAATTTACCAGCGGTTCTATAAGGCTAGAAAGAATAAACGCTATTATAAAAGGAATGCAATAAACACTTAACCGCAAAAGAAGAAGAATACCAATGATTATCAGTATTATTATAATTACCTTTATTGTTCTCCTGTTTAGCCCAGCCATCAATAAACCCCTTTATAACCAGTTTAGCCGTTAAAAGCAGCAGTTTAAGCCGTAACTGCCATTTTAAGCCCTTTATAGTAACATATTAATAAAAAACATATTTCCAGTCAATAAACTTGCGTATCATTAAGCAAACATCTTAATGCAATCCAAAAAGCGCTTTACAACCCAAACACACTGTTTTTACGAGGCAGTAAATCACCTGCCTCGTTCGTGTGTAACAGTACCACCCGCCTTTAAAGGCGGATTGGGGGGCCAGTTTATAGTGTTACAATATATGATACGATATAAATCATTTTTTGTCTGTTTCCAGAACATTAACCATATCTTTTTGCAGTAATAATAATTTACGGGTTATTTCCTCAAGCCTACTGTCATCCACCCCCTGTATCATTTCATCCATAAGCATTGCAGCCATATCGGCAATACCTTCCTTAACATCTTCAATAAGGCTTATTACCGGCAGGTAGCGGAAGCGGCCGGCTGCTTCTCTTTCAATGCCGCATCTTACTTCACGTCCGGCTTCAATTACAAATGACTCTTCCCTGGACGGAATAAAAGGTTCAATGCCAAATTCATTCCTGATTTTTTCTGAGAGCGAGCTTAAAGCATTCTCTTCACCGTGAACCAGGAAAATGCCTTTCGGCATACGCCTGAAATTTTTCAGCCAGCTGATAAGCCCCAAATAATCGGCATGACCCGAATATCCGTCTATTGATTCTATACGCGCATTAACGCTTATTTCCTCACCAAAAATGTTAACTTTCTTTTCTCCGTTTAACAGCCTGCGCCCCAGCGTTCCTTCAGCCTGATAACCTACAAAAAGAATTGTCGATTTTTCACGCCACAGGTTATGCTTAAGGTGGTGCTTAATTCTGCCCGCCTCGCACATTCCGCTTGCTGATATGATAATGCACCCTCCGGCGATTTCATTAAGCGACCTTGACTCATCAGCAGTTCTTGTGAAATGAAGGTTTGGAAAATCCAACGGATTGTCCCCGTTTTCTATATACCATCTTGCCTCTTCATCATAGCAGTCAAGATTCTGCCTGTAAACTTCGGTAGCGCTTATGGCTAACGGACTGTCTATGTATACAGGTGCATTCAGGAGCCTTACTACCTTTTCGGCAGGAAGGGTCAGATTTCTGTTTATTTCATATATAATCTCCTGTGTTCTTCCTACTGCGAAGGACGGTATAACTACATTACCTCCCCGGTCCAATGTGTCAAGTACAATCTCCAGAAATTTCTCAGCCTTGTTCTTTTTGTCACTGTGAAGCCTGTCGCCATAGGTTGATTCCATTACGACATAATCTGCTTCTTCTATTGGCTCAGGGTCTTTTAAAATTGGTATGTCTGTGTTTCCTATGTCCCCGGTAAATACTATTTTTGTTTCCTTGCCGTTTTCACGAATCCACATTTCAATAAATGCCGAACCAAGCATATGCCCCGAGTTTTTAAAACGCACTTTTATATCATCGTTCAACTGGATAATCTCATCATATGCAACACTTCTAAAAAGTTTTAAACATTCCTGGGCCTGCATATGTGTATAAAGCGGTTCAATGGGCTCACGCCCTGCCCTCATCCGTTTCCGGTTCTTCCATTCTGTTTCAAATTCCTGTATGTACCCGCTGTCGGGAAGCAACAAACCGCATAAATCAACAGCCGCCTTCTGTGCTATTACTTCACCCCTGAAACCATTTACAAAAAGCCATGGTATTCGTCCACTGTGATCAATATGTGCGTGGGTTAATAACACATAGTCAATTTCTGACGGGGAAACCGGCAGTGGTTGCTCATTCATTGCCTCTTCCTTCGCACGTCCCTGAAACATGCCGCAGTCAATAAGGATTTTTGTGTTTCCCGCTTCAATCATGCAGCATGATCCGGTTACCGTTCTGGCCGCACCCAAAAACGTAAGTTTCACAATTTCACCTCCAAAAATTAAAGGTATAAACTACTCATTTATTTGATCTTCAATAATTCCACCGCCAAGAACAATATCACCGTCATAAAATACAACTGCCTGACCGGGTGTTACAGCCCTTTGTGGATAAGTGAACCGAACCTTTACTTTACCGTCTTCCAACGGGCTTATTACAGCTTCACTTTCCTTCGCCGAATAGCGTATCTTTGCCATGGCTTTTCTTGGGCTTTCAAGTTTTTCAAAAGCTATCCAGTTAATATCTGCAGCAACAAGCCCCTGGGAATATTCCTGCCCCGACTCTCCAAGCACCACGGTGTTGTTTTTTATATCAATTTTTACCACATACATAGGCTTGCCTAAAGATATGCCCAAACCCTTTCTCTGACCTATAGTGTAATTGTAGATGCCTTTGTGCTTTCCAAGTATGTTTCCTTCAGTATCAACAAAATACCCGGGTTCCATCGGTTCTTTCAGTTTTGAACTGATAAACGCTGTATAATCATTATCGGTAACAAAACAGATTTCCTGACTGTCGGGTTTGTCTGCAACGACAAAACCAAGCTCTTCAGCTATTTTTCGCACGGTTTCCTTGTTATAGTTCCCAATTGGGAATAAAGTCCTTTCCAGTTGATATTGATTCATATTGTACAATACATATGTCTGATCCTTTTTGTCTGTAACCGATCTTTTCAATAAATAACGGCCGGTTGATGGATCGTGTTCAATTCTTGCATAATGGCCTGTTGCTATATAATCTATGCCCATGGAAATGGCTTTTTTCAGCATCGCATCAAACTTCACATAGCGGTTGCATGCTATGCAGGGGTTTGGTGTTCTCCCCTTTGTGTACTCATCTACAAAATAATTTATAACACTTTTTTCGAAAATGTCCTGGAAATTGAGGACATAATATGGGATATCCAGTTGAAATGCAACCATCCGGGCATCTTCTACAGCTGAAAGCGAACAACATCCGCCTTCGGGCTGTGGCCCGGGCAAATCATCGGGCCAAATCTGGAGTGTTACCCCGATAACTTCATAACCTTCTTTCTTTAATATAGCCGCGGCAACCGAGCTGTCCACGCCGCCGCTCATACCTACCATAACCTTTTTGCTCATTGGTCACAACCTTTCAATTTTCCTTACAGATGTCAGTCTTATACCTGCATAGGTATACCAGTTTCCCGTTCACGCGCGTGCTTTCCATAAGTGAAATACTTTCTACTGAAAACTTATGCTGCAAAGCCCCAACATCCCTAATAATTTTATTAATGTCACCCCTGGTTACAAACTCCCTTGCCAGTGTAATATGGGGCTTGTAGGGTCTGTTTTCGGGTATAAAACCATTAGCTGCTATTTCTTTTTCCAAATCCTTTTGAAGCTGCAAGAGCTTATTATTCTCTTTTATTCCTGCCCATACAATACTGCTTCGCCCTCTTTCAAAGGTTCCGATCTCTGAGATTTCAAGTTCGAAAGGATCGTGCCTTTTTGACACCAAATCCTGTACCTTTTTCAACACTGTAAAATCCGGGCCGGACATTTCACCCATAAACCGCAGTGTCAAATGCAGGTTCTCCCTGGCTGTAAAATTAGCTTTAACAGCGCCGGACTTTAATATACTTTGCTTTGCAATCAGGGCATCCTTTGTCTTTTCATCAAATTCAACGGCATAAAAAAGTCTCATAAAAATACCTCTTAATCAAAAAGACGGCTGATAAGCCGCCTTTTAACAGTTTTAAAAGTCTATAATTTACAGAGACTCAGCAAGCAGCCTCCATTGAAAATGTTAAAAACATAACTTATTCGTCCAGATCTGATTCACATTTTCTGCAACAACCCGGGCACTGTTGGCTGTTTTCAACATCGTAACCGTGTCTTCTCCTGTAGTCTTCAATAGCAGCGGCTACTGCTTCTTCTGCCAGTACAGAACAGTGTAATTTAGCAGGAGGAAGCCCGTCCAAAGCTTCTACAACCGCTTTGTTAGTGACTTTCAAGGCTTCTTCAATGGTTTTGCCTTTTATCAGTTCGGTAGCTATACTGCTTGTTGCAACAGCAGCACCACAGCCAAATGTTTTGAACTTGGCATCCACAATAACATCATTCTCTATTTTCAAATACATTTTCATTATATCCCCGCATTTAGCGTTTCCAACCTGGCCAACGCCATCAGCATCTTCTATTTCACCCATATTTCTTGGGTTCATAAAATGATCCATCACTTTTTCGCTATACATCATATATAAATCACCCCCAGCATATTACGCTGCTACCTTTCCGTTAAAATTTTCAATCATTTATTATTTCCTTTTTTTATAAAATCCTCATATAACGGAGACATTTGTCTTAGTTTTCCCACTATCTCCACAAGGTTATCGACTATATAATCCACATCCTGTTCGGTGTTTTTCTCACCGAAAGTGATTCTTAACGATCCATGGGCTATTTCATGGGGCAGCCCGATGGCCAGCAGCACATGGGAAGGATCCAACGAACCCGATGTACATGCAGAACCGCTCGAAGCCTGAATTCCCTTCATGTCAAGCATCAGCAGCAATGATTCTCCTTCAATAAACTGGAAGGATAAATTAACATTTCCGGGAAGCCTCTTCTCCCTGTCACCGTTCAGGCGTACATGCGGAATCCTCTCCATAACACTGTCTATAAGCCTGTCGCTGAGTTTACGCAAGTGGCTGTTGTATTCATCAAGGTTCTCATAAGCCAGTTTCAGGGCAGCTGCCATACCAACGACACCGGCGACATTCTCGGTACCCGCTCTCTTATTTCTCTCCTGGGCTCCGCCGTGAATAAAATTATCAACGCGGACGCCTTTCCTGATATACAGGGCTCCTACACCTTTCGGCCCGTAGAATTTATGGGCTGACATAGACAGAAGATCAACACCCAGGTCATTAACTTTAACGTCTATATTACCCATTGCCTGTACAGCATCTGTATGGAATACTACACCCTTTTCCTTTGCTATTGCTGCAAGCTCTTTAATTGGCTGTATTGTCCCGATTTCGTTATTTGCAAACATTATGCTGACCAGGGTAGTATCGGGCCTTATTGCCTCAGCAAGATCCTTCGGGTTTACAAATCCCCTTTCATCAACCGGAAGATAAGTAACATCAAAGCCTTCCTTCTTTAAATAATCAAAGGCGTGAAGCACGGCATGATGCTCAATTGCTGAAGTAATCAAATGCTTGCCCTTTTTCCTGTTTGCATAGGCAACACCTTTAATTGCCCAGTTATCAGCTTCGGTACCCGAGCCTGTAAAGTAAATCTCGGTAGGATGCGCGCCCAGGCAATAGGCTATCTGAGACCTTGCGTTTTCTACAGCTTTCCTGCTTTCTCTGCCAAGAGAATATATGGATGAAGGATTCCCGAAAAGATCTGTAAAATAAGGTTTCATCTCTTCAAATACTTCGGGCTTGACATAAGTTGTAGCCGCATGATCAACATATATAATATTTTTATCCATCCAAACACCTTCTTTTTGTAACATATAGTGTAGATATAGTTTATTATTGATAATAAAATGCATTTTACTACGTTTTTATCCAATGCATTTAATATTCCGCATTAAAAAGAGTAACACTATGATTTTTAAAAGTCAATCATAGTATTATTTACCTCATTCTGCTGCTTATTAATTTTTACCCTTTCATACATTAAATAAACCTGAAAGATTCAGTTAATTCAAAATTATTTTATAAACCTGAACCTGTCCACAATATTTTTAATTATGGTATAATTCTCATACTCATCAACCTGGTAAGTCACTTCCCATTCCCTGGGAACAACTATTATGCCCAGATCATTTACCCCGTCGGGATAGCATTTGTGCTCATATATTTTTATCTGCCCTGAAGGATCTTCGGTATGCATCCATATAAAAGTAGGACTGCTTGATAAAATATGCCTTATTCCGTCTTCTGTCTGAACAGGTTTGCCGTTAACATTCAGTATTATTTCTCCCCGTTTCATTTTCATTTTGTCTGCGGGGCCCCCGGGAATTATCTCTAAAATTCTTACCCCTCGCTGAACCGCCGTATATAAAGGTTGTTTTTTCATCTCGGTATAAAGCCCATACCTGTATATTACTTCGCGGTACAGCAATGCAAATATGGTTCCTGCCCACTTTAATGCTTCGACTTTTGAAGAAAAGAAGGCAAGCACGAAAAGGGCCAGCCCTCCTATGATGCACCTGACCGCGTCATTTCTGCACTTTTCTTCGGGCGGGGTGGATATAGCCACCGACGAATAATTGGTAACACTGATTGCTCCGACAAGGAAAAATGTAATACCGGTACTTATCTGCCCAATGTCGTTTTTAAACATTGTTCCCCATTTTACAGTAACTTCGTTAACCAACAGTGAATACGGTGCTATTGAAAAGGATAAGAAAATAAAAGGAACGGCATAGTACCTTTGTTTTATGAATGCGCCCGTTATTTGCCCGTTATGCTGGATAAATATTGGAATGTTGTCCTGCTTTCTTGTCAGATACAACAGAACGGATTCAATTACCTGCACCGTAGCTATGAAAACAAGCATTGAAGGTATATGAATTTTATCATAGCCGAATATTAACGTATAAAGGCAGATAATTCCTCCTGCATATGAAGGGTTTACAAAACGGTGATTAAAAAGAGCCAGAATGCACATTATAATAAGAAACGACTGCAGCCCTTCAGGTTCTATATAAATACCCAGGCTTACGGTTATTATGCCTCCAAAAAAGCCTGTTATAAGCCCTGTCAGCAGAATTTCCTCCATAGTCTGACGAAGGCTTCTGGTTCTGCAATCATTGATGCACTGTTCAAAGCCATATATTATTTCAAGTCTCGCCCTGACAATAATATAAATAAACAAGTATATGGCAATATACTTATAATCCAGGAATATTGAAAATACCAGTTGCCTTGCAACCGCTCTAATTATTTCCAGCATTCATCCCACCATATACAGACTTACAAAATCAGTTTACCCACTAACAATATTAAAATCCGATTTTTCTCTGTATTTCACCCTTTATATTAATTGCTTTAATTATAGCACGTTTTTTGACAATATTGAAATCGTTTGTCCACGGATTACAGCGGAATGCCAAATGAAAACAGGTATTAAAAAAGCCGCTTGCGCGGCTTTTTTAATTATCTTGCACCAAGAATATACTGGTTCAGTATTGATTCCAGCATTTCCTGTCTTCCTGAAGTAATTTCAGGTTCACCGGTTTCAAGAATATATGCTTCCAGTTCCTTGAATCCTGCTTTTCCTTCCACAATATCTTTTCCTATACCTGTTCTGTAGCTTGCATAGCGCTCTTCGATGAATTTATCGAAAATTCCGTCCTGAACAATTCTGTATGCAATCTTGAAGCCCTGTGCAAATGCGTCCATTCCGGCTATATGGCCGTAGAACAAATCAACAGGCTCAAAGGATGCCCTTCTGACCTTAGAGTCGAAGTTCAGGCCGCCTTTTGTAAATCCGCCCATTTTAACAACTTCGAGCATGGCCAGGGTTGTTTCATAAATGTTGGTCGGGAACTGGTCGGTATCCCAGCCCAGGAGCAGATCTCCCTGGTTTGCATCTATGCTGCCGAGAGCATTGTTTATTCTTGCGAGCTGTAATTCATGCTGGAAGGTATGACCTGCAAGAGTTGCATGGTTGGCTTCAATATTCAGTTTGAAGTCTTTATCAAGGCCGTTGGCTTTTAAGAAGCCTAGAACTGTAGCGGTATCAAAATCATACTGATGTTTTGTAGGTTCCTTCGGTTTCGGTTCAATTAAGAGCTGCCCGTCAAACCCTATTTCTTTCTTGTATTCTACTGCCATGTGCAGGAAACGGGCAAGATTGTCAAGTTCAAGTTTCATATCGGTATTCAGGAGTGTTTCGTAACCTTCACGGCCGCCCCAGAATACATAGTTCTGCCCGCCAAGTTCCTTTGTAATTTCCATTGCTTTCTTAACCTGGGCGGCTGCATAGGCAAAAACAGCAGCACTGTTTGAGGTTGCGGCACCGTTGGTAAAACGTCTGTGACCAAAAGCATTTGTTGTACCCCAAAGCAGTTTTACATCACTGTTTTTCATTCTGTCCTTAATGCAGGCTACTATCTCATCAAGGCGCTTATTGGTTTCCCTAAGGGTGTCGGCTTCGGGTGCTATGTCCCTGTCATGGAAACAGAAGAACGGAACGCCAAGTTTTTCACAAAACTCAAAATTAGCTTCTACTTTTGCCTTTGCCAGGTCCATCGGATCGGTAATGTGATCCCATGGCCTTACAGCTGCGCCTGTCGCTCCGAACGGATCGCTGCCTCTTCCCTGGAATGTATGCCAGTATGCAACTGCAAAGCGCAAATGTTCCTTCATCGTTTTGCCGCCAATTACTTCATCAGGATTGTAAAACTTAAATGCCAGAGGGTTGTCGGATTTCGCCCCTTCGTATTGAATCTTTGACACATTTTTAAAAAATTCGCTCATAATTCTAACCTCCTGCTTAAATTTTTTATCAGCCATAACGGCTTTATTATTTTCCGAAAATTTTACGTATTGGAATCATTGCTGCACCTAATGCTGAAGAATTCATGCCAAACTCCGAAGTAAGGATTTTAACTTTCGATACCGGATATTTTAAAGCTTTCTCATTAACGGTTGCCATTAACACGTCCATAACCAAAGGTGCATAATCGGTAAAGCATTTCCCAAGAACGATGGCTTCGGGATTCAATGTATTAATGAGATAAGCAACTGCAAACCCGATATATTCAGCCCCTTTTTTAAGGACTTCAATACATAGCTCATCGCCTTTATATGCAGCATCCACTATTTGATCCCATGATAGTGCTCCCATACCGGGGTCAATTATATCGGACGAATACCCGTTTTGAACTTTTTCATTTATTTCGGAAAGCATGTGGCGGACAGATGCATATGTCTCGAGGCATCCCCTGTTTCCGCATCCGCAAAGCCTGCCGTTTTCCTTTACAATTAAATGCCCGATTTCACCGGCACTTCCGCTGAACCCGCGGTATATCGCATCACCGATATATATTCCTGCTCCGATACCCGATTCAATATTAATGCAGATAAAGTTTTCAATGCTTGAGCATTTTCCTATCCATTGCTCACAGATTGCCGAGCACATTGCTTCGTTTTCCATAAAAGCCGGCATACCCAAAACTTCACTGACTCCGGTGCCCAAATCCACTTCATTCCATGACAGGTTGGGGGCTATTATGATTTTGTTCGTTTTCCTGTCCAGAATACCCGGAATGGACAGACCGCAGCCTATAAACTTATCCGCACTTAGTTTTTCGCTGTCAATGGTTTCAAAAAATTTTTCACGGATTAATTCAATGACTTTACCAGCCGGAATTCCGGGGCTGTATTTAAACTGCCTCTGCAACAGAATATTGGCGGTAATATCGGCTATTACCATTTTCAGCTCGCTCATGCCTATATCGAAGCCAACTGCATAGTACGAATTTGGTTTCAGCTCAAGCATTACCGGCTTTCTCCCCCCGGTGGATTCTCCCTGCCCTGTTTCGTGCAGAAAACCATCCTTTATCAGCTCGCGTGTGATGCTGCCGCATGCCGTCGGAGAAAGCCCTGTCAAATCTGACAATTCCTTGCGCGACAGCTTTTTATTCTCACGGATCAAGTTCAGAACCGTGGCTTTATTTAGTTCTTTAAGATACTGGTTGTTACCCGTTATTTTTTTAGCCATAATTTATTCATACCAACTTCGTCAGGTACTTAAAATCATCCTTTAATGACTTGTACAGATTCTTATACAGTTTGTAATATCCGTTATACTTTTCATGTGCCTCCCTGTTCGCCCGTTGTGTTGATTTAACCTTTATGGTAGCTTCGCAGGCCTCGGTGACACTGCTGTATACACCCGAGCCAACACCCGCAAGAATTGCCACGCCAAAGGCAGGCCCTTCGCTGGCATTAATAGTGCATATATCATGATTAAACACATCTGCCTGCATTTGCCGCCATAACGGGCTCTTTCCTCCGCCACCCGATGCTCTTACCTGGTTAATGTCAACACCAAGCTCTTCAATTATTTCAAGGCAATCCCTCAGGCTGTATACTACTCCCTCCATTACCGCGCGAAGCATTTCCCGCTTTGTATGCTTGGCAGAAAGACCAAAGAAAACGCCGCGGCAGTCGGGATCCAAATGCGGGGTACGTTCTCCCATTAAATACGGCAGATATATTAGTCCGTTGCTTCCCGGCTCAACTTTCTCTGCTGCCTGATCCATCAAATAGTATGGATCCACACCCATAAGCTCTGCAGTTGCGATTTCATCCTTGCAGAAATTATTTCTGAACCATTGAAGCGACAGACCGGCACCCTGGGTAACACCCATGATATGCCATTTATTCGGTACGGCATGGCAGAACGTATGTACCCGTCCCAAAGGATCTATGCTGACATCATCGCTGTATGCGAAAACTACGCCGGAGGTACCAATTGTAGAAGAAATAATACCTTTTTTAACAATACCGTTACCAACAGCACCGGCTGCCTGGTCACCGGCACCACCAACCACAGGAGTTCCTATATTGAGGCCTGTCAGTTCGGCTGCCGTACTGTGAACAGTACCTGTAACTTCCTGGGATTCATAAACCCTTCCCAGCATTGACTTTTCCAGACCCAGTTTGCTGATTACTTCATCACTCCAGCACCTGTTCGGAACATCCAGGAACTGCATTCCGCTTGCATCGGATACTTCGGTTGCAAATTCTCCTGTTAAACGATAGCGCACGTAATCCTTCGGCAAGAGGATTTTTCTTACTTTATCAAAGATTTCGGGTTCATTGTTCTTAACCCACATGACTTTTGAAGCTGTGAAACCTGTTAAAGCAGGATTTGCGGTAATTTCAATGAGCCTTTTTGCTCCCACCAGCTCTGTGATTTGCTCGCATTCAGCACTGCTTCTCTGATCACACCAGATAATAGCTTTTCTCAAAACCTGGTTATCCTTATCAAGCAAAACCGCACCATGCATTTGCCCGGACAATCCTAAGCCTTTTATTTCGTCAGGTGAAACACCACTTTTGGCGATAACGTTTCTGATTGAAATGTAAGTAGCCCTCCACCAGTCTTCCGGGTCCTGCTCGGCCCAGCCGTTTTTCGGCTGATATAATGGATATTCCTGCAGGTCACTTGCCACTGAATTGCCTGATTCGTCAAATAATACTGTCTTGGTACCTGATGTGCCAATATCCACACCTAATAGATATGCCATTTTTCATTCACCTCCGACACTTTTTAAACTTACCTTAATAAGTTTACATTAATAAGTTTATCCTATATCAAATTACAATTCAAGGTGGTTAATTTATAAATTTTAATTATTATTTTTTAAACTCTGTCCCCTTCCCTTCTGCCTTTGCATCAATCCCGGGATGTGGTAATCCGAATCCGGCAAGCATCACATTTTGAATATTAATTATGATAATAAGTATATATATTTCAAGTTTAATATTTTATAATTGTATCAATAGAATTTTGACAAGCCAAAGGAGGACCTGATTTGAAAAAATATAAATTAGCTTTAATCGGTGCCGGAAGCAGAGGTACAGCTTATGCAAATTATACCGTTAAAAACCCCGATAAATTTGAAATTGTTGCAGTTGCAGAACCTCATGACGTAAGACGCAATTCTGCCAAAACCAGATATAATATTCCTGATGAAATGTGCTTTAAGGATTATAATGAATTTTTTAAAATGCCAAAATGCGCTGATGTTGTGATGATTTGCACGCTGGACGACCTTCATTATGACCCGGCAATGAAGGCAATTGATAAAGGTTATGATATTTTGCTTGAAAAGCCAATTGCGCCAACCCCTGAAGAATGCATTGCCATAACAAAAGCAGCGAATGAAAAGGGTGTAAATGTATTAGTCTGTCACGTTCTCAGATATACCCCATTCTACAGGAAACTAAAAGATATACTTGATGACGGAATAATCGGTGAAATAATTAACATTATCCATTGCGAAGCCGTCGGTAATATACATTACAGTCATAGCTATGTCAGAGGAAACTGGCGAAATACAACGGTTGGTGCGCCAATGCTGCTGGCTAAATCATGCCATGATATAGATCTTCTGCAATGGCTTATAGGAAAGAAATGCACGAAAGTCCAGTCTTTCGGTGCGCTCACTCACTTCACACCCGAAAATCAGCCTGAGGGTGCACCGGACAGGTGTACAGACGGATGCAGGTATAGCGACTCATGTTACTATTATGCGCCAAAACTTTATCTGGAAAAACATAAAGGCTGGTTTGATTATGCTGCTACAAAAATTAAAAATCCAACAGATGAGCAAATTTTGGAAGCACTAAGAACAACCAGCTATGGTAAGTGCGTTTATAAAAGTGATAATAATGTTGTTGACCATCAGGTTGTAAATATGCAGTTTGAAGATAACTGCACAGTATCTTTTACAATGTCGGCTTTTAACAAAGGCGGAAGAAATATGCGCATAATGGGAACCAAGGGTGAAATTTGGGCTGATTTAACAGAAGACTATATTAAAATTTATGATTTTAAGACACAAAACACCAATATCATTAATGTCTATGAAAAAAATGTTGACGGTACCATATCAGGTGGTCACGGAGGCGGCGACACTGGAATTATGAATGATTTATATGAATTTCTAAGTGGTACATACAATGGTAAGTCAATTGCAGAAATTAATGTGTCAAATGACAACCACCTTATTGTTTTTGCTGCCGAAAAGTCACGACTCGAAAATATTGTTGTTGATTTTGAAGAATATAAAAAATCTTTAATGCCCTAATGATTTTATCAACGGATTTTCACCCTCAGTGAAAAAATCAGTACCAAGCTGAAGGGTGAAAATCCAGGTATCATTAAAACTGATTTGAAAAGTGTGTGAACGTAAAAGGAAGCACTAAAGGAAAGCAAAGTGGTACTCCCGGCTTAACGGTTTTATTGTACCACATTACCCATCTGGCTGATAACCATTTTATAATATTGGCCTTTTTGGTTCATAAGGCTTTCATGATTTCCGCTCTCGATTATTCTTCCGCCACTTATAACAATAATATGATCTGCATCCCTTATCGTGGACAGGCGGTGGGCTATCAGAAAGCTTGTACGGTTCTTCATCAAGTTCACCAGAGCACGCTGAATATCCTTTTCGGTTTTAGTGTCAACACTGCTGGTTGCTTCATCGAGGATCAAAATAGGGCTGCCACACAATACAGCACGGGCGATGGCTATGAGCTGCCGTTGTCCCTGGCTTAAATTATCTGTGGCTCCCGATACCATTGTCTGATACCCGTTCGGCAGCTTGTCTATGAAGTCGTGGGCACGGGCTATTTTGGCTGCCCTGATTACCTCCTCATCGGTCGCATCCTTTTTTGAATAGCGGATGTTATCCATGATTGTACCCGTAAAAAGGCAAGTATCCTGCAGAACTACCGAAAAACACTTTCGAAGGCTGTTTCGTTTCAACTCGGTAATGGGCGTATTGTCAATCAGTATCCTGCCGCTGTCGGCATCATAAAAGCGCATAAGAAGATTTACTATCGTTGTTTTCCCCGCTCCTGTTTCACCCACTAAAGCTACTACTTCCCCTGCCTTAACGCTAAAGCTCACATTCTTTAATATGGGGATGGTTTTATTGTATGAAAAGCATACATTATCAAATACAACCTCTCCCCTTGGCTGGCCTGCATCAACAGCATTTCCCGAATCTGCCGGCTCCTCTTCGCTGTCCAGAATTTCAAAAACACGCTCCGCTCCGGCCAAAGCAGACTGTATTGTATTAAACATGCCTGCAATGGAATTAAGAGGATGCGCAAACTGTTTTGAATAGCTCAGGAAGCTTACCACCGTGCCGACAGGAAGTCCATATCCTACCGAAAGTATTCCTCCCGTGATGGCAGTAACCGTGAAAATAAGGTTATTAATAACATTAAGAAGGGGCATCATATATCCTGCCCATATTTGAGCCTTTGTGCTGCTTTCATTAAGCTTTTCATTAACCTCCCTGAACTGCTTTAGAACATCTTCCTGCTTTCCAAAGGCTTTTACCATTTTCAGCCCGAGGATGTTTTCCTCAATGATTCCATTCAGTGAACCGAGATTCCGCTGCTGGGCCAGAAAGTGTGCACGGCTTCGCGACGCAATAATACGGGTCAAAACAGTCACAAGAGGAATGCATAATAAAACAACCAGCGTAAGTGGCAGATTCAGTCTTATCATTACAGCAAAAGAGCCTGCCAGCGTTAAAATACTTGATATCAACTGCGTCGTTGTCTGTGCAATTGTAGAACTGATATTATCCACATCATTGGTAATTCTGCTCATCGTATCTCCATGGGAACGTGTATCGTAAAATCCCAGGGGAAGCTTTTGCATCTTTTCAAAAACATCTTTACGCAATGTGTATACAAGCTTATGCGAAACCCTGAGTATAATTGTCCCGCTGAGGGTTGAAATGAGCCAATTGGCCGCATATAAAACAGCAATTATCAGCAGATACCTCACAAGCATTCCTGTGTCCACTGTTCTTGTTGCAAGATCAAAAGTGTTAAAGGTTTTCCCGGTAAAATAAGGGAGTAAAACCGAAATTAACGACGAAACGGCTGTAAGAAACATAGCTAAAAATATTGCTTTGCCCCAGCGCATGTATATTTTTACTATACTAATCAGGGTACTCTTTGCATTTTTAGGTTTTGCACCCGGCGCAAAACGGTTGGGACCGCCGCCTGCCGGCCTGTTGCCAATCGTCGGCATCTTTGCTTCGGGCCTGGAAATATTCTGTCCCATTAGTTAAGCCTCCTTGCTGCTTTCTATTTGCGTCCTGTATATATCCTGATATACCTCACAATCCCTCATCAGTTGCTCATGAGTACCAAATCCCACTTTTTCACCGTTATCCAGAACAAGGATCCGGTCGGCAAACATGGCTGTCCCGCAACGTTGGGTTATGATTATTACCGTCTGCTTCCTGTTTTTATTGATTAAATTTTCACGGACCTTGGCTTCTGTAACTGCATCCAGCGCACTGGTGGCATCATCCAGTATAAGCACGGGAGAATCTTTAAGTATTGCACGGGCTATTGATATGCGCTGCTTCTGACCACCTGAAATATTTACCCCGGCACTTCCCAAAAGGCTTTCATAGCCATCCTGCATCCTGCTGATAAAATCCGCCTGAGCCTTCTTAACAGCCTGATGCAGCATTTCGTCCGTAGCTTCCTTGTTTCCCCATCTTATGTTTTCAGCAACCGAACCTGAGAATAACATTGGTTTCTGTGGCGCAATGGCAATATTTCTGCGCACCGAGTCAATACTCAGATCCCTGATATCACAACCATCAAGTAAAATTCTTCCACCGTCTGCATCATAGAACCTCAAAAGAAGCCACGCTACAGTAGACTTGCCGCTTCCTGTCGGCCCGATTATTGCAAGGCTTTCTCCGCTTTTAACAGAAAAGGACAGGTTTTTCAGCGCAGGTACGCCACTGCCGTTTGGGTATGCAAAAGTTACGTTTTCAAATTCAATATCCCCGTCCAGATCTTTTAATTCACCGCTTCCGGTGAAATCCCCTCCGCATTCAAATACTTCCTTGATACGGGCCGTTGAAGCTTTTGTCCGGACAAACGTATTAAATATATTCGTAATCATTATCAAGGAAGTAAGCATTTGTGCCATATAAACCGTAAAGGCTGTAATATCGCCGGGGTTTGCAAGATTTAAAGGAAACAGTATACTACCGGCATAAATTACAATAACTGTGCCAATGCCGACGGTAAGGCTGATAATTGGCGATATCAGGGTAATAATCATTTGAGCCGATATTCCATTTTTCATCAGGTTTGAATTGGCATTTTCAAACTTATCGCTTTCCTGGTCATAGGTTCCAAAGGCCTTGACAAGGCGCACTCCTATGAGGTATTCCTGCACAACAGAGTTTACCTTGTCCATGGCTTTTTGAAATATCGAATACCGGGGATAGCTTAATTTCATACTGATTATAATAAGGGTGGCAACTATCGCAACAATACAGTAAATAATGAGGGAAAGCCTAAAATTGAGCAGACTGGCAAGAACAATGCTTCCAACACATGTAATCGGAGCTTTCAGAAAAATCCGCATGATGCCATTCACAAACTGCGTTATCTGAGATGTATCGTTGGTCATTCGTGTTATAAGTGAGCCGCTCTCAATTTTATCAACACTTTGCTCTGAAAAATATATGATTTTCTCAAACAAATCATATCTCAAATCCGCTCCCATACGCTGGGATACTTTGCTGGCCAGTATGTTTCTTGTAACGGCGAAGCACGCTCCAAGAACGGTAACTATCAGCATCCGGGCTCCCCAATAATAGACATGGGAAATCTGTTGCTGGGCAATTCCTTTATTAATGATATTTGACATGAGCGTGGGAGCAAGCAAATCGCATATTGCCTCTGATGCAACACAAAAAACAGCTGTAAGGAACGGAAACTTGTACTTTCTGAAATACTTACCGTATAAATTCATTATTATTATCCCTGTCTTTCTTTAAAGTCAAAAATTCCTATATTATTATACATTTTTTTTGCTTTCATGGATCAACATTTTTCGCATCATTCGAAGTGAATTTCAGGTTCTGCCCGGCATCTTATGTGTTATGTAGTATCCTGATCCGTCCGGCTGTTTCAGGATGCTCGGCAGAAGAACTAAAATTATCGGTGCGGGTCTAAACCGAATCAACAAAAACACCATGGCGAATCTATATGACAGAATTAATTAAAGGGTAGATGCTGATACTATAAAGCTTTTGAGGAAACAAAATCACCGCTTCTTGAGCGGTGATTCAATAATAATGCAATTTATATTATAAAAACTGATATTGACACCTCCTCAACGGGTTTCATCAATATCAGTTTTCTAACCATACTTTCTTCAATCAGCGGCCATAACCGTTTTCGCAGAAAATACGCTATTATCATTCCATGTTCCTCTTAAGCGATCCAGGCAGGTTCAAAAGCCTGTCATTTCCAAGATCCCACTACCTTAATATCGATATTGCATCGGAAATAGTTTTTTCAAAAGCTTCCATACCGTATTTATCCACTTCGGCTTTATCTTTTTCGCCATGTGTCAGGCAACCGGCACCGCCAATACAACCTCCAACACAGGCCATCCCTTCAATGAAGTTCACATCGATCAGATTTTTACTTTTTTTCATTAAAGCCACTTTGCACTGTTCAATGCCGTCGCAGGGACATGCTTTCAATTCGAAGTCAGTATAGCCGTGCTCTTTCAGTCCTTCTGCTATTGCATCCGAAAGGCCTCCGCTGCGGGCAAAAATTCTGCCATAGTAGGATGCATTATCCAGCACATCTTCAGGAAGCGTGCTAATGTCAATATCCTTGGAATCGAATAATGCCTGCAATTCCTCGAAAGTCATTACAACGTCCACATAGGGCTTGACGCTGTCTTTTTGCACCTCTGCTTTTTTGGCAGTACAGGGACCTATGAAAATGACTTTGCAGCCTTTCTCGTGTTCTTTTAAATACTTTGCGATTGTTGCCATCGGCGACAGGTTGCCGGAAATAAACGGCACAAGATTGGGAAAACTTTTTTCGATGTAGCTGACAAAGGCCGGACAGCAGGAGCTTATTAAAAATCCCTTTTCCACAATTTCATTACTCTCGGCGTAGGCTACCATATCAGCTCCCAACGCTGCCTCGATAACAGTATAAAAGCCAAGTTTCTTAAGTCCGGTAATGACCTGGCCAAGTTTTGCATATGTAAACTGGCTTGAAATGGACGGAGCTACAACCGCATAGACTTTGTATTTCCGGTTATGATCACTTTTTTTGATGATATCAATTGCATCCAAAATATAGGATTTATCCATAATTGCTCCGAACGGGCATTGATACACGCAGGCCCCGCAGGCAATACACTTTTTGTTGTCAATGGCCGCCGTTTTTTCCTCGCTCATATGTATTGCCTTTATTTTGCAGGCATTTTCGCAGGGACGCCTGCGGCTGATAATTGCTGAGTAGGGACAAACCCTGGAGCACGCACCGCATTCTTTACATTTGCTTTTATCAATATGTGCCACATGATTTCTGTCAAAAGAAATGGCGCCAAACTTGCAGGCAGTCTCACAACGGTGAGCAAGACATCCCCTGCAGGCATTTGTGACTTCATAACCGCCCATGGGACATTCATCGCAGGCAATTTCAATAACCTCTATTACATTGGGGTTATCTTTGTTGCCGCCCATGGCAATTTTCACACGTTCACTTACGATGGCTCGCTCCTTATAAACACAACAACGCATGGTAGGTGTTTTTCCCGGTACAATAATCTGCGGAATATCCATCAGGCTTTCAAGCAGTGTATCATTCCATGCAAGCCTTGCCACTTCCCTCAGGACTTTATATTTTAAATGCTGAACTTTGGTATCAAATTTGTGCATTTTTTCACCTTCTTAAAAATAACTGACTTTTATACGTTTTCCCATCTGTTTCAAGCATGCAGACAATTCTTCCACAAGATTCATCTTGATGTTAAATGTAATCGGCAGATCCGGATTCTGGTGCGCCGGGTTGACTGCCCTTCCGACGAAAAAATTTATATCCGTTGCCTCTTCAAACAAAAGGCGGCAAATCAAAGAAGCCCCGTCATTCTTAAAGGCCCAATGTTCATACAGTTCGTTTTTTCCTAACGCATCCTTTGCATATTCAATTACCCTGCTCATGGTTATAACCCCTTCGGTAACCAAATCCACCCCTTCTATCTCCGAAATTGGCGGAATATCTTCACTTTCAAAGTTAAGACTTGTTTTTATTTCTTTACCGAGATATTTTGCTGCTATAGAAGCCGTAGTACCGCCGCAGATAATATGTTTACCTTCCTTGGAGAAGAACAGGGACATCATCCGATCACAATCATCCCTGTTGCGAGGGGGGCCAAACAGGATATTCATCGGTTCGCGCTTACGCACTTTTACCACGCATGCTGTAGCATCATCACCGGGGCGGTGACCATATTTCCTGTCACACTCATCCACGAGCATGTTGGCAAGATATTTCGCAGTATGGCCTGCAAGGCAAATGTTTTTCATAAACTTTGCTATCTCTTCCCATTTCCAGCCGAAATTGAAGGCACGACCGATTCCGGCATGAGGACAACCGTCACTCATGGCAATAATGCAGTCGTTTTCCTTCAGTTTAACAGTAGATTTTAAGACCTTTTTACCGTCAATATTCAGTTCCTGTTTAGGATAGTGGAATATCTCGCCATCCCGGAGAAAAATAACATCAGGATTATCATACTGAATGATTTCCACCGTTTCATTTTCAATAAGATGCAATATGGTAAAGGTGGAATAGGCAACCCCTCTGACCGAGCAAATCGGTAAAGTGGCTGCAATGGTGGAAACACACTCCTCAAGACTAAGCCCTTCTGCCAGCATGGTGGATATTATTTTGGAGGTAAGTGTAGAAAGGATGCAGGCTTTCACTCCGCTGCCAAGCCCGTCAGCAAGTACAATAACCGTTGAGTTTTCACCCTGTTCAATGACGTCCACATGATCGCCACAAAGCTGTTCACCCTCGTGGTTGATACTTTTGTAACCAATATCAGCACACAAGTTATTCATTGCTGATCGACTCCTTTAGTTTGGTAAGCGCAATTTTTGTCTCTGCTACCGTTTCACCCAGCAAAGATGCAATTTCCTGCACAATCCACATTTGCTTGTCAACCACTTTATCAGCGATTTCTATTGTTTTACGGGTTATGTTCTCTTTCCTTTCCCGTTGATTTTCTTCTTCCGTTACATCACGAAGAATGCAAAGGATCTGCCGGTATTCTTTATCATAGACCACCGTTTTTTCTACATATTTTCTGTATTCTGCCAAATATTCACGCTTATCACGAATACCGGTTCCTTCTGAAAGCACCGTCAAAAAGTCATCAGGGTCCAATACACGGACAATCTGCTCACCCAGAATATCCGAAGCATTGTGTAGGTTTAATATTTTAAGCGCTGCCTTGTTCACCTGCTGGACTTCAAGTTTTTCATTCAGCACAATAAGACCGTTCGGAATATTTCTTGCAATTGTATCCGAAAAATTTTCCGCCTTCTCTTTTAAGAAGGGCAGGCACATGGAAAACTCGGCCTTCCCCTTACAGATAGCAATTGCTTTTTCCCTGCACGTGCTATAGCCGCAAGAACCACAATTCAGTTCGTCCGAAGGCTTCATTTTTCCCATTTGATGCAGGGTATCCAAAATCTCCGCTTCGGTGGGTTCTGCAAGCCTTTGCTCAATGATCTCAAAATTCTTATGGATTTCCAGGCGATCGGGCTGTTCTACCGGAAAATCATTCGGTCCTGCAAACCTTGATATAATGGCAAAATCCCTAACAGGCGAACGCTGATGCTTTTCCATAACCGGACCACCGATACAGCTGCCGGCACAGGCAGACATCTCGATAAAACAATGGTGAAGGTTGCCTCTTTCAATATCCCTAAGAGCAGCAATACAGTTTTCGGTTCCATCAATGGCCATATAAATAAAGTTTGGGTTGCCCTTGTCCATGGTTTTAAGTATACCGCCGGTTGTAGGAAAAAACCTGGTACGGCTGTTTTCATTTGAATCAATTTTCTGCTCAAGCGTAATATGTTCTGCTTTGAGCCATGCCGTCAATTCGTCAAATGTCAGCACAGCATCCACAATGCCCTGATAGTGCTGCGCCTCATCTTTTTTCGCAACACATGGACCGATAAATACGGTTCTGGCTCCTGGAATACGCTTCTTAATATCTTTACAGTGTACTTGCATAGGCGACATTATATCCGCAAGGTAAGGCAAGCAACGGGGAAAATGCTTCTGGATCAGCAAGTTTATTGAATGACAGCAAGAAGTTATGATTATATCACGCTCTTCTTCATTTACTAATCGATCATATTCCCTTTTCACAATAGTGGCGCCAACAGCCGTTTCCTCCACATCATAAAAACCGAGCTTTTTAATGGCTTCACGCATGGCTTCGATGCCGACTCCTTCGTAATTGGCAATAAAGGACGGGGCAAGGCTCACCACAACCGGGGCTCCGCTCTGGAGCAGTACCTTAACTTTTTCAGTTTCATCTGCAATTTGCTTTGCATTCTGCGGGCATACAACAAAACACTGCCCGCACATGATGCACTCATTTCCGATAATATATGCCTGATTTCCCGAGAAGCGGATAGATTTAACAGGGCAGTGGCGAATACACTTATAGCAATTTTTACAGTTGGATTTTTTAAAGGTCAGACAGTCCATTCCCTAACACTCTTTCTCCCGGCTTCTACAACCTTTAATACTTTTTCTGTAAAGAAGTCCTTAAAATTTTCGGTTGTAATGCCTGTATAAACATCGTCATCCACTGTAACCGTCACACCGATACGGTTGCACTTGCCGGTGCAAAAGCTACCGGCAAGTGTTATTTCATTTTCCAATTTGTAATCGGTTATGGCAGCCTGAAACAGTTCAACGATTCGTTCAGCCCCTTTCAAATGGCAGGAAGACCCCACACAAATCCGAATAGTCATGTTATTCCACCTGTTCTAAAATTATTTTCTCAAAGAACTCTTCTACCGTATCAGGAAACACCGAAAAGAATTTGTCATCGACTGTGACACAAACACCCTGCTGGCATTTACTCATGCAAAATGTTCCGGTGAGTTCCACTTTATCACCTAGATTATACTTGCGAATTAAATGCTGGAATCCTTCAACCACCTGGCGAGAGCCTTTAATATGGCAGGAAGAACCGATACATACTGTAATTTTCATATATCTTTCTCCTTATTTGCAATCTACAACATTAATCCACGAACGAAGGAATTCCCGTTCTTTGGCATTTCCTCTTGCCATCCGGGATGCGGCTACTATAGGCATCCACTTTTGTACATACTCTTTTGCAGTGTTGCTCTTTTCGCAAAACAGGTCAAGATATTTATTTGCACCGTCAATATCGCCGTTCAGCCTGAACAAAAGATAAGTTCCCGCAGCGTCGGCAGAGGCATTGCCCTGTGTTGCATGGGACCAGTCAAGAATATATGGCGTATCATTCTCCGTAATTATAATATTGGACGGGCAAAAGTCACCATGGCAGACATTGTTGTGCTTAGGCATTGATTCCAGCCGGGTTTGCAGATCAAATCGCACAGTAGCTGAGAGATCGGTTTCGTTGATTTTACCGCTCATTTTATCCTTAAGCTTGTTCAAGCCAGGGCAGGTCTTGCTGTGCATTTCAAGTTGCAAATCAACAAATAAATTCAGATACTCATCTTTCTTCCCAGGATTCTCCTCCATTAACTGTGCTAACGTTTTGCCTCTAACATATTCTGAAACAATGGTCCATTACCGTCGGCCATGGTAACCTCAAGAATTTTCGGAACGTTAAGACCGGTTTCTTCAGCACGCGCCTGATTTAATGCTTCGTTCAGCACATCGGCTTTTGAGTAAGTTTCGTCAAACACCTTCAGGACACGTTCCCCGTCACGGTATACGGTTTTATTGTTTCTTACCGCAATGATACGATCTATATTCATTGATATAACCCCCTGCCTCATACTCTCTTTAATCCACTTTTGGCTCTGAGGTAAGCTTTTTTAACGTTATGTTCATCGTCTGCTTCGCTTATATCCAATTCGGTAGGCTTCTTTTCTTCGGTAAAATGTTTTTCACCGTAATAAGCATTCAGGTACATTTGCCTGATCTCGCTCATCAGGGGATAACGCGGGTTTGCACTTGTACACTGGTCATCGAAGGCCTGTTCAACCATATCATCAAGGCGTTCAAGGAATTCTTTTTCATCAATGCCGTAATCTTTAATTGAAGGCTTGATTCCTACTCTTGACTTCAGATCCTTGATGGCTTTAATGAGATTTTCCAGTTTTTCACTGTCGCTCTTGCCGCCAATATTAAGTACATCAGCAATTTCTGCATAGCGTTTCAAGGCATGTGGATAAGCATACTGCGGGAAAGTTCCCATTTTTACCGGTATTTCCGAAGCATTGAAACGGATTACCTCTTCAATCATAAGTGCATTGGCAATGCCATGAGGCAAATGATAAAAAGCGCCCAGCTTATGCGCCATGGAGTGGCAAACCCCCAGGAAGGCGTTTGCGAATGCCATACCTGCTATAGTAGCAGCATTAGCCATTTTTTCACGAGCCTCCACATCAGTTTGACCATTATCGTAAGCACGGGGCAGATATTCAAAAATCATCTTCAGAGCCTGCTTTGCAAGGCCGTCGGTAAAATCGGTTGCCATAACGGAAGCATATGCTTCAAGCGCATGAGTAAGGGCATCTATACCCGATGCTGCAGTAAGGCTTTTTGGTGCACTCATATGGAAATCCACGTCGATGATTGCCATATTAGGAAGCAGCTGATAGTCGGCAAGCGGATACTTAACACCGCTCTTTTCATCGGTAATAACTGCGAAGGGAGTTACTTCAGAACCCGTACCTGCAGAAGTCGGGATTGCAATAAAGTAGGCCTTCTCACCCATCTTCGGGAAAGTATAAACTCTCTTCCTGATATCCATAAAACGCATTGCCATATCCATAAAATCAACTTCGGGATGTTCGTACATTACCCACATAATCTTTCCGGCATCCATAGCAGAACCGCCGCCGACAGCGATAATGGTGTCGGGCTGGAAAGCGCGCATCTGTTCAGCTCCTGCCTTTGCACAGGCAAGTGTTGGATCAGGGGAAACATCAAAGAATGTGGCATGTGCAATACCCATCTCGTCAAGCTTGTCGGTAATAGGCTTGGTATAACCATTATGGTAAAGGAAACTGTCGGTAACTATAAAGGCACGTTTTTTACCCATGACGTTTTTCAATTCATCCAGTGCCACAGGCAAACATCCTTTCTTGATATATACTTTCTCGGGTGCACGGAACCACAACATATTTTCCCTTCTTTCAGCAACTGTTTTTATATTAAGCAAATGCTTTACCCCGACATTTTCGCTGACCGAATTTCCGCCCCATGAACCGCAACCAAGAGTTAATGACGGAGCGAGCTTAAAATTGTAAAGATCACCGATACCGCCTTGAGAGGACGGAGTATTCACAAGAATGCGGCAAGTTTTCATACGGGATGCAAATTCATCAAGTTTAGCCTGTTCGGTAACTGCATTCAGATAAATAGAAGAAGTATGGCCATAACCTCCGTTGGCAATTAAATGCGCTGCTTTGTCAAAAGCATCATGGATATCTTCTGCCTTGTACATGGCAAGTACAGGTGACAGCTTTTCATGTGCAAATTCTTCCGACGGATCCACGCTATCAACTTCGCCGATGAGAATTTTAGTGCCAACGGGAACTTTCACACCTGCAAGTTCGGCTACTTTATATGCCGGCTGACCAACAATTTTTGCGTTTAATGCACCGTTAACAATAATTGTCTTGCGTACTTTTTCAATTTCATCATCTTTCAGGAAGTAACAACCGCGGGATGCGAACTCGGTTTTCACCGCCTGATAAACGTTTTTATGGACTATTACAGCCTGTTCGGATGCACAAATCATACCGTTATCAAAAGTCTTGGAATGAATAATTGAGTTAACGGCAAGAATGATATCGGCAGTTTCGTCAATGATGGCCGGTGTATTGCCTGCACCAACGCCCAGAGCCGGCTTGCCGGAAGAATAAGCTGCTTTTACCATACCAGGGCCGCCGGTGGCAAGAATTATATCGGCCTCTTTCATAAGAAGGTTGGTTAATTCAATACTCGGCACATCAATCCAATCAATAATGCCTTCCGGAGCACCGGCAGCTACTGCTGCATCCAAAACAATCTTTGCCGCGGCAATAGTGCAGTTCTTTGCTCTCGGATGAGGGCTGATGATAATGGCATTACGGGTTTTCAGTGCAATCAGGGTTTTGAAAATAGCTGTAGAAGTAGGATTGGTGGTAGGAATAACAGCAGCAATGACACCTACGGGTTCAGCAATCTTTTTAATTCCGTAAGCCTTATCTTCTTCCAAAACACCGCATGTTTTGATGTCCTTATAAGCATTGTATATATATTCGGCAGCATAGTGGTTCTTTATAATTTTATCTTCCACCACTCCCATCCCGGTTTCTTCTACTGCCATTTTTGCCAGGGGAATCCTTGCCTGGTTTGCAGCAGTAGCAGCAGCCTTGAATATTGCATCCACCTGCTCCTGTGAATAGGTTGAGAATTTCTTTTGAGTCTCTTTTACCCTGGCAAGAGCTTCCTCCAATGTTTCTATACTGTCAACAATTCTTCTTTGGCCGTTTTCCATATTGTTACCTCCATAAATGTTTTATTAGAATGTTATAAATTTAACAAACTTATTATGTTATAATTTTAACAAACTTATTTTTATGTGGGTATTGCCTATTTTTCAATTCAATATTGCATTTTTTTTCATATTTTTGAGTTCGCTCCATGACCGGAAAGCTTAACTAATACAAGAAAAAAGATTTAAATTTATAATGCATAAAAAAAGACCGCTGTCTTACGGTCTGATTTCAGTTCTGCTTAAAAACTTTTCGCTTTGCTTTTACCAATTCTTCAATAAACATCTTGTCCAAGTCAGAAAGCTTATAATCTTTTCGTTGTATCAGCACATCCTTATATTTTCGTTTATTGTCCACACATATACGTTCCACAAGCCCGTACCGTTCAAGCAAATCCTGTGGTGTCGGGGAGACCCACATATAAGTGCTGGGGTTTTTCGATAACAGTTCAAACTGGCTGCAACGCTCAAACACAAAGATTCTGCAGCCTTCGTGATCTGGCAGTTCGTCCCTTTTAACTACTGACAAAGGAAGAGAGGGCACATACGGGTCACCATGTGCTATCTCAATATACCATTTCAAATCATCAAAAGTTATCCTGTCCAATTTACATAGCGGGCAATCCCTGCTCATGAGCAAAACATAGCTGAATTCGATAATTAGCTCGCTTGAAAGTTCCTTTTCGTTCAACATGGCTTTATAATAACCATCATAATGTTCGTTGTACCGGAGAATGCCCAATTTGTAATCTTCTTTCAATATGTTGTTAATTACTCGGTAGGTATTGGTTTCTTTGTAAAAAATCTCGGTCTCCGACTTTGGATCTATCCTTTTTGAAAACTCGGCAAAAGCAGCGGCAATATAGCTGGCACGCGGAACCGAGATAGAAAACTGCTTTTTTGTCGGTATGCCCTCTTGAAATATGGTTTCAATATCGTCAATCTGTTTCAGAACTTTCTTTGCATAACTTATAAAGAGTTCCCCTTCGGGTGTTAAAAACATCCCTTTGGCACTTCGTTCAAACAGTGTCACACCAAGACTTTTTTCCAGTTCTTTAATTGCGCGGCTTAATGCCGGTGCGCCAATAAGCAGCTCTTCAGCAGCTTTGTTGATGGACTTTGCTTCAGCAACCGCCAGCGCATATTTCATATGAAGAAACTTCATATTCAAAAGCCCTCTTTCTGTGTTTGATACATAATTATAGAACAGTTCTTGATAAAACTCAATTCCCGCCATACAAAAACTGCCAGGCACATTTCATTCATAAAGTTGGATATGGTTTAATGCGTGAATATGCTTTACCGGAACATAAACAGCATAACCGGGCATTTCCTTCATCTGACGTATTGTAAATAGCACTAATCAGGCTGCCATATTTTCTCCTGCTCTTTCAAAAACTCAATTGCATCTTCTTCATTAAGCGGCCTGCTGATAAGGTATCCCTGTACTCTATCGCACTCGTTTTCCATTAAGTAATGCAGTTGTATGCTATGCTCAACCCCTTCGGCAACTATATAATGCCCCAGCTTATGTGACATGGAAATGATATCGCTTGTTATTACTTGATCCGGGTCTGTATTCAGCAAGTTATCGATAAAATACTTGTCAATTTTCAGGCAATCAACATTTAATTCCTTTTCCCTGGCCAAAGAGGAATAACCCGTCCCAAAATCATCTATGGCTATCTGAATCCCCACATCCCTCAATTTGCCAATAGTGCTGTTAATGTATCCAAAGTCTGAAGTAAAAATTGATTCGGTAATCTCAAGGCAGACATTCCTCGGGTTAACATGCATTTTATTCATTAATTCAAATAATCTGCCTGTGAAATCAGGATTTAAAAGCTGAATAACAGAGATGTTTATTGAAACTGAAATATTATCATATCCGTACCTGTTGAGTTTGTTTAAAAAACCGAATGCGTTGACAATCACCTTTTCACCGATCGGAAGTATCAGCTTTGATTTCTCGGCTATTGGAATGAATTCCAGCGGGGACACAAGTCCCAGTTTTTCTGTCCTGATCCTTGTTAATGCTTCAAAAGCGCAGACCGTTCCTGTTTTTAAATCCAAAATAGGCTGGTACTGCAGAAACAATTCATCTTTGCCATACTGATTGGTTGCTATGGCGTTAAGAGCATTCTCAATAAGTATTTCACGATTAATCATGTTTTCCAGCTCTTCATCGTAAAAACATACAACATAATCATTATTATACAGGCTGACCGATCTTTCTGAAGCAATCAGGAGCCTTCTCATCAGCAAATCGGCATCTAATTCATTCTGTTCTTCTTCAGCTTCAACAACGCCAATTCCACCACTTATTCTGTCTGTTACAAACAGCGATTCCAAAGTTTTTGCAATTAGACCGCTGAAATCAACAAGCTCGCTCCTGTCCGTATAATCAAGGATATAGAAAACAAAACGATTCTCACGGACATGGAACAAAAGGCGATTGTCGGTACAATACCTGCTCAAAGCCTCCGCTGCCATTTTAATCAAATTCTGAGTATACTGGAACCCATATTTGATTGTCAGTAACTGAATTGCCGTCAGATTAATACCAATTAGTGCTTTTTTTATATTTTTCCTTATTTTAAGATCATTCTCCAATAACGACATTAAATATTCGCGATTATACAACCCTGTCAATCTGTTGTGCTCATTGTTGTATATCAGGGCATCTTCCATCGCCTTTTTGTCTGATATATCAAGAACAATTCCTTCAAGAGCCTCAACTTCACCCTGCTCGTTATAGGTTCCCTGGCCCATTTCCAGGACCCATTTCTTTTCGCCAGTTGCAGTTATAATCTCATACTCGTGTTTAAACGGCAGTCCTTTCGGAAGAACTTGCTGCCATTTATTCCATAGTTCTTCCCGGTATTCCGGGGAAATGATATCATTATAGGACAGTTCCCTGTTATGCAAGAGGCTTTCGGCGGGATAACCGGTAAGGCTTAGGCAGCCATCTGAAACAAACTGCATTGTCCAGTCGCGATCGTAATTACACCTGTAAGCAAGTCCCGGTAAGTGGGAAAGAAAAACCGATTTGCTGCGCTCGCTTTCATACAGTGCTTTTTCAAATGCTTTTCGCTCGGAAATATCCTGAACCAGGCAGATATGGCCGAAGTACTGATCATTCGGTATGGTCAGCGGAGCAACTATCATATGTACCCAGACGATCGACCCGTCGGGTTTGATATACCGCTTGTCCATTGAATACATATTGATTTCTCCTGATTTGAGTTTTTTGAATTTTTCCATATCTTCTTCCAGGTCATCAGGATGAGTTATCTTTTCCCAACCCAGGCTGATCAGTTCTTCTTTTGTTCTTCCGATGATTTGCTCGAACATTGAGTTTATCCTTATTACAGGCATATCAGAGTTTTTGTGCACATGAGTAATTGAAATTCCAATAGGAGCCTGGTTAAAAATCATGTCAAATGTAAGCATATGTTCGCCCAGTTTTTGTTCAAGAGCCTTCTGCGCACGCAGCAATTCAATATGAACATCAATCCTTGCCCTGAGTGAATACATGTGGATTGGTTTGCGGATATAGTCTACAGCACCAAGCTTCAGTCCTTTGATTTCATTTTCCAGTTCATCGTAATTTGTTAAGATGATTGTACGCATTTTTCGAAAACGCTCGTCGTCTTTTATAGCTTCTAGGACTTGAAATCCATCCATATTAGGCATGTTCAGATCAAGTATCAGTATGTTGATGTCATTATGCTCTTCAAGCACGCGCATAGCTTCCATTCCGTCACAGGCCGTCAGTATGCAATGGTCACTCAGCATGTTTTGAATGATTAGCCTGTCGGATGCAGAGTCTTCTGCAACCAAAATTTTAACTTGCATTATAAATCCCCCCTGATTAACCCGCAATTAATCCATAAATATTACTTTAACTCCTCCAGCAATTTTCTAAGCATTTCTGAAAACCTGGCATACAATCGTGTTATATCATTTTCTTTTTCTCTATAAAGTGCTTCCTGTAAAGATATAGCCGTGTCATACAGTAATTTTGCACCTATACTTCCAGAACTGCTCTTAACCTTATGTACTATTTGTGCAGCATCATCATATCTCTTTTCGCTGATTGCCCCTTCAAGCCTGTCCAAAGTCTCCTGATTCTCACGGCAATACTCTTTCAGTACCAGCTGATACAATTCAGGATTATTGCCCATGTTTTTCAAACCCAACTGCCTGTCAAGAACCTCCTGCCCTGTAACAGTCTGATGTTCTGCATCGGATAAAATATCTTTGATGGTCTGAATAAAGCGGTCAGGGTTAAACGGCTTGCTGATATAATAACGTATACCGCACATTTCACACTTTTCCCTGATGCCTGAAACAACATCGGCAGTCAATGCTACTATGGGTACATTTGCTGACAGTTCCCGGATTTTTTCAGCAGCTTCATACCCATTCATGACAGGCATGTGCAAATCCATCAATATCAGATTGATGCTGTCCATGTGTTCCTGGTATAATTCTACAGCTTCTTTACCATCATTTGCAATGATAAGTTTAATTCCTGCCTGCTTTAAAAGTGTTTCAGCAATCAACCGGTTGGTTTTATTATCTTCGGCCAGCAATACACAGTACTGTTTACCAGGTTTTGCAAAAGCCGATTCTTCTTCGGATATATGCCTTGAAATGGAGACTTCCTTTAAATTGAAAATATCAATAATACCATTTAGCAATACAGAAGGTATAATTGGCTTTTCAATACCCATATCTATTCCATGTTCATCCAGTTCATCAAACAAGTCTTCCCGCATCATAGGCAAAAGCATTAAAATTTTAGGGAGCTGAACAGACTTGCCGTTTTTTCGGATTGCTTCAATAAAACTGAACCCACCCGCTGCCGGCGTATCATAATCAATAATTAAGAGATTGAACGGCCTGCCGCATTTATTGGCTGCTTCCAGCATACTCAGGGCACTCACCTCTGAATTGGTAATCTCACAGTGCATTCCGAAACCGCCCAAATAGCTTTCAATCAGGCTGATACTTTCACCCGACTTTTCCAGAACCAGGGTTCTTATATCTTTCAGCCTGTTAACCGATATGGATTTAATATATGCTGTTTCTTTTGCCTTATCAGCAACAAGCGGCAACCTGATAATAAATGTCGAGCCTTCCCGTGGTGTGCTGAAAACCTCTATTTCCCCACCCATCATATCCAGCAGGCTTTTTACTATGGACAAGCCAAGGCCGGAACCGCCAAACCTGCGGTTGATGCTGCTGTCACCTTGTTCAAAGGGTTTAAACAGCTTCTTCACCTGTTCTTCCGACATGCCTATTCCGGTATCCTTAACGGTAAATGCAATATGATATTTATCATTCTCTTTCGCCAGCAAACGTACATCCAATGTCACTTCACCAATACTGGTAAACTTAACGGCATTGTTCAGGACATTAAGCAAAACCTGTTCAATCCGCCTGGAATCACCTATAAACCAGTCGGGAATCATAGGATCCTTTGTCAGCCTGAAACCAATCCCCTGCTCGTCTATTTTATATGTAACAATATTTACAACATTCTGAATAACCTGATCCATGCTGAAAGAGGCAGCCTCAAGCTCAACTTTGCCTGCTTCGATTTTGGAAAAATCCAGGATGTCATTAATAATACTCAGCATGTTGTTTGCCGCATGTGAAATCTTTTCAACGTACATACTCTGTGCTAAAGATAACTCAGTCTTATTCAACAGGTATGACATGCCGATTATGGCGTTAAGCGAAGTCCTGATCTCGTGGGACATTCTTGCAATGAAACCTGACTTAAAATCATTGGCTTTATCGGCTTCATATTTTGCAATTTCCAAATCATGCTGGATTTGTTTTCTTTGACGTATTTCTTTACTAAGTCGTGCAATCCAGAAGAAAGATACAATCAAAATAACGGCAATTAAAGAAGCTGCTATAGACAAAAATCGGATAACTGGCCTAAAGTCTGTATCCGTATCAACTTGTACCCACTTGTTGTTTATGGCAAGTTTTTCACTCTCGGTAATTGTATCCATTGCTTTATCAATAATGCTTACAAGTTCGGGCCAGTCTTTCCGTACGGCAAAGTGCAGGGACTGCTGTTTTTCAGCCTCAAAAGACACTAATCTGAGATTAGTCAGCCCGTTAAGACGTATCAGGTAATTTGCCGTGGCAAGGTTTCCAATATAAGCTTTCTCAGTTCCGGTTGCAACAGCAGTAAGAGCAGCTTCCACAGAATCATAAAGGCTTAAGTCTATATGAGGATAAGATAACAGGTAACTGTGATGCGAACTGTTGCGCTGTACGGCTGCAACATGTCCTTCCAGATCATTTATGCCGGATATCTCGGTATCGGTATCACGGGTTACAATCACCCTTTTGTAATAATAATATGGTTCGGAAAACAGAAAGAATTTTTCTCTTTCATCTGTTTTGCCAATTGCAGGCATCATATCAATTTCCTTTGCCTGTGCCATATCATATGCTTCAGGCCAGGTCACCCCTCTTACAACTTCAAACTGCAAGCCGGTTTTTTCACTGATTAATGCGAGGTAATCTGCCGCAATACCTTTATATTCACCATCTTCATCCACGAACTCAAAAGGCACAAACTCAGGATCAACACCAAGCCGGATGACAGGGTGTTCTTCCATAAAGGAAATTTCGTCCTCTGTCCAGATTATGCTGTCGTCTGACGAAAAGCATGGATATATCAGGGTCGTAAGGATTATTACCGTGAGAATTATTGAGCTTACTGCAATATGCCTGTTTTTTGGTTCATCTTTCCGGGAATTCTGTTTTTTGCATTGTTCTTTCTTCGTGACAGGAAAATTCATAACCATACCTCTTTTATCACGCTTCTGTTGCAGCAATCTGCTGTTATGCTCATGCTGTATAAGGCTAAAAAGAATAATATACTCCGGTTATCAATTGGTAATGAACTTTCGCATAGTTGTCTCGAATACCCTTGTTTTTGCCAACTTGGGCTGTTTCAAACTTCATATATGAAAATTTTCTTAGCGTTCTTCTTCCACCTCTGCCGCAAAAATATTTTTTCAACTTAATTATCGTATTTCTATAAAATTTCACTTTAGTAATTGTATACCCAAATGAAAAACCTTTTACCAAGTTTTTCATTTATAATCCCATATATACATAATTAAATCATCAGGAGCAAAAAGAGTTTTTCATGTTCTACCGGCAAGTTTTACCCGATTTGCACATGTTCATTTCCCCATAACTTTTTTCTTTTTTCTGCAATAATTAGCTGTTGCTGTTATGCTGTTCCACAGCTTTGAAACAATCCGGCAAGTGCAAATATACCTGATCATGGGTACAATCAGCAAACCTGTGGTTAACCCGGAATCACAATACAGGGTTAAAAAAATAACCTGTTAACTAAGTAAAATGACCGGGCGTTCATAAAGGTTAAAAAGTTCCTTTCCGGTCAGCACCAAACTCTTACCCTTTCCGCCGGTATAACATTATGAAGGAAACATATATTATACCACTTTTCATGACACAGGAACGGATAAACACACCAGATTAAAGGATGTGCGGATAGATCACCGGTTCTTTCCTGAATATAAGTGGTTTCAGGCCACTGGTTTCAATTGAAGTTGAACCTTTCAATATTACTTTTCCTGAAGCAACAGTTGAAACGGAAGCGGATAACCCGTAAGGTTTTATCCGCTCATGCACGGCCATCCGGTGCTTGTTCTGTATAGGATCAGTCAATCCTAATTGATTTTATATTTCATGTAAACATATTTTGATTCAACAGGAGCAAAACCAAGTTTGCGGTATAAAGAATAACCTAATTGTGTAGCATTTAAGTCAATATAGGAGAGGTTCATGCTTTTTGCATCCTGCATTGCCATCTTTATCAATTCTCCGGCAATCCCCCGTCTGCGATATTGGGGTAATGTATAAACATTTAACAATGTACCGGTCAATCCGGTTATAAAATTCGGATTCGCAGGTCTTTCAGTAATCATCAGGAATACTGCCGATACTATTGTTTCATTGTCTTCACATACATAGGCCAATAAGTCATGATTTAAATGCTTCCTGAAGTATTCCGGAAGCTGTTCATTGATTATGTTGTTTTGTTCTTCTGGAAGTTCCCCATGATCCTCAATTAAATATGCCAACCTCATATTAATCAGCTGCGGAATATCTTTTTCATTTGCCCGCCTTAGTTTCATGACTGAATCGCTCCCCTAAACTATTGTAAATCCCTTTAAAAGCATATAAAG